>NZ_JBVKAO010000002.1:0-938525 GCF_055639375.1 Streptomyces sp. NPDC039462 | reverse complement strand
TCACGGCCTCCCCTTTTTGTTTTTCTTCTAGAGGAAGGGAGAGGGGGGGTTGGGGGGGGGGGGTGTGGGGGGGAGAGCACTCTGAAGGAAAGCCACAACATCCCCCCCCCCCCCCGACGCCGCGTCACTCCGCTGTCGCGGCTCAGTCCTTGATCTCGCAGATCACCGCACCGGAGGTCAGGCTCGCGCCCACCTCCGCGGTGAGGCCCTTGACCGTGCCCGAGCGGTGCGCGTTCAGCGGCTGTTCCATCTTCATGGCCTCGAGGACGACGACCAGGTCGCCCTCCTTGACCTCCTGGCCCTCCTCGACCGCGACCTTCACGATCGTGCCCTGCATGGGCGAGGCGAGGGTGTCGCCGGAGGCGGCGGGGCCGGACTTCTTGGCCGCGCGGCGCTTGGGGCGGGCGCCGCCCGCCGCCGCGGTGCGCGCGATGGTCATGCCCAGCGAGGAGGGCAGCGAGACCTCCAGGCGCTTGCCGCCGACCTCGACGACGACCGTCTCGCGGCCCGGCTCCTCGTCCGTCTCGGTGTCCGCGGGGGCCTTGAACGGCGGGATCTCGTTGACGAACTCGGTCTCGATCCAGCGGGTGTGGACCGTGAACGGGTCGGTCGAGCCGGTCAGTTCGGGCGCGAACGCCGGGTCCTTGACGACGGCGCGGTGGAAGGGGATGGCGGTGGCCATGCCCTCGACGTCGAACTCCTCCAGCGCGCGGGCGGCACGCTGCAGCGCCTGCTCGCGGGTGGCACCCGTGACGATCAGCTTGGCCAGGAGCGAGTCCCAGGCCGGGCCGATGACCGAGCCGGACTCGACGCCCGCGTCCAGGCGGACGCCGGGGCCCGACGGCGGCGCGAACGTCGTGACGGTGCCGGGCGCGGGCAGGAAGTTGCGGCCCGGGTCCTCGCCGTTGATGCGGAACTCGAAGGAGTGACCGCGCAGTTCGGGGTCGCCGTAACCGAGCTCCTCGCCGTCGGCGATGCGGAACATCTCGCGGACCAGGTCGATGCCGGAGACCTCTTCGGTGACCGGGTGCTCCACCTGCAGACGGGTGTTGACCTCCAGGAAGGAGATCGTGCCGTCGACGCCGACGAGGAACTCGACGGTGCCCGCGCCGACGTAGCCGGCCTCCTTGAGGATCGCCTTGGAGGCGGCGTACAGCTCGGCGTTCTGCTCGGGGGTCAGGAACGGCGCGGGCGCCTCCTCCACGAGCTTCTGGTGGCGGCGCTGCAGCGAGCAGTCACGGGTCGAGACGACGACCACGTTGCCGTGCTTGTCCGCCAGGCACTGGGTCTCCACGTGCCGCGGCTTGTCGAGGTAGCGCTCGACGAAGCACTCGCCGCGGCCGAAGGCCGCCACGGCCTCGCGCACCGCGGAGTCGTACAGCTCGGGCACCTCTTCGAGCGTGCGGGCCACCTTCAGACCGCGGCCGCCACCGCCGAACGCCGCCTTGATCGCGATCGGCAGGCCGTTCTCCCTGGCGAAGTCGACGACCTCGTCGGCGCCGGAGACCGGGTCGGGCGTGCCCGCGACCAGCGGGGCACCGGCGCGCTGCGCGATGTGCCGCGCGGCGACCTTGTCGCCCAGGTCACGGATGGCCTGCGGCGGCGGGCCGATCCAGTTCAGGCCCGCGTCGATGACGGCCTGCGCGAAGTCGGCGTTCTCCGAAAGGAAGCCGTAGCCGGGGTGGATGGCGTCCGCCCCCGCGTCCTTGGCCGCGGCCAGCACCTTGGAGATGTCCAGGTAGCTGGTGGCCGGAGTGTCACCGCCCAGCGCGAACGCCTCATCGGCTGCCCGTACATGCAGCGCGTCCCGGTCAGGGTCTGCGTAGACGGCTACGCTCGCGATCCCTGCATCCCGGCATGCCCGGGCAACGCGGACAGCGATTTCGCCACGGTTGGCGATGAGCACCTTGCGCACGATGGCTCCCTCCTTGAAACAAGCCGAGTTTAGGGACTGCCGACACGGGCTTACGACCCGTCCCCAATGGTGAGCTTGCCCACACGGAGTGTGACTCGAGACCGGCTAGGTTCGTGAAATCCCTTGTCGTACCGCGGTACGCAGGGTCCCTCCACGGCAGCGTAGCCCTCCGGTGTGGCCAAGGTCTCTGTGAGTCAGCGCTGCGGACCCGGGGCTTTCTTTGTGGAGTCCCTACGAATGGCCCAATGATTCTTTGCCTGCGGCACAGCTCTTGTCCCGGGGTTTACCGGTTAGTAGCGTTCGCGATGGCTCGGACGTACTGGCGGTAACAGCAAGCGGAAGAGGGTGGGCGCCGTGGCGCGCAGACCGGTGGCCTGGGTGGGCGCGATCGTTCTCCTCGCGGAGGCGGTCGGCCTCGCGCTCCTCAACTGGTTCCTCGGTCAGGTCGTCGACAACCAGAAGATGTCCCTCGCGGGCCTCGACCCGCGGGCGATGTCCGTGTCGACCTGGATCGCCGGCGCCCTCATCGGCGGGTACCTCGCGCTGTGCGCCTTCGTCCTCGCCCGCGCCGCCGTGCGCGACCGCGCCCCCGGCGCCTTCGGGCGGATCCTCCTGATCAGCTGCGCCGTCGTGCACGCGCTGCTCGGCGCCTTCTGCGTCGGCCTGGTGGGCTGGGCCGCGTTCGCCTTCATGATGGCCGTGCTCGGCCTGATCGTCCTCACGCTCGTGGCGTACGAGAAGAAGGCTCAGCAGGAGGGCGAGCCGACCGCCCCCCAGGCCGCCTGAGGCTACTTCCGCCACAACTCCGTGATGCCCACGCCCAGTTCCGCGAGGAGGCGGCGCAGCAGCGGCAGCGAGAGGCCGATGACGTTGCCGTGGTCGCCCTCGATGCCCTCGACGAACGGCGCCGAGCGGCCGTCCAGCGTGAACGCGCCCGCCACGTGCAGCGGTTCGCCGCTCGCGACGTACGCGGCGATCTCGTCGTCGGAGGGCTCGCCGAAACGGACCACCGTCGACGCCGTCGCCGAGGTGTAACGCCCGGAGACGGTGTCGTAGACGCAGTGGCCCGTCTGCAGGACGCCCGCGCGGCCGCGCATGTCCTTCCAGCGGGCCGTGGCCTCCTCGGCGTCGGCCGGCTTGCCGAGCGCCTTGCCGTCCAGTTCGAGGACCGAGTCGCAGCCGACGACCAGCGCGCCCTTCGCCTCGGGCCGCGCGGCGACCACGGACGCCTTGGCCTCGGCGAGGGCGAGGGCGAGCTCGGCGGGGGTCGGCGCGGACACCTTGTCCTCGTCGACCCCGCTGACGATCACCTCGGGGGCGAGGCCCGCCTGCCGGAGCAGGCCGAGCCGGGCGGGGGACTGGGAGGCGAGGACGAGACGGCGGGGCTGATCACTCATGCGGTCAGCGTAGCGAGCGCGTCCGGACGCGCGCAGTCGGTGGCTGCCGAGGCACGGTCAGTGGATGCCGAGGACGAACATCGCCACGACCATGGCCAGGGCGAGGACCAGTCCGGCGCGGCGCATCTTCGCCTGGAGGTCCCTCATGTCCTTCGGAGGGTTGTCCTCCGGATCCGACCACAGCATGCATCCGATACTGCGACCGGGCGGGCCGGGACG
Source organism: Streptomyces sp. NPDC039462 (assembly GCF_055639375.1). Lineage (NCBI taxonomy): Bacteria > Bacillati > Actinomycetota > Actinomycetes > Kitasatosporales > Streptomycetaceae > Streptomyces > Streptomyces sp. NPDC039462. Next base: position 934,994 of record NZ_JBVKAO010000002.1, on the reverse strand, counting down.
CCTGAGTACGCGTACTCAGGTTCCCCGGCCCGACACACCTACCCGGGCCAGTACGTGCGGCCCCACGCCGTCGGGGACGGTGCGGGCAGCCGGTGCCTGGCCACCCGCGCGGGGTCGGCCCAGGAGTCGGGCAGCGCGGGCGCGCCGGACGGCTCGCCTGCGACCGCCGCGGCGCGCACCTGGACCACCGCCAGGGCGGCGGCGAGCTCCTCGGGCGTCGGGTTGCCCCGAACGACCTTGATCATGAGCCCTCCTTGGGGGTTCGGAAGGGGCTGGACGGTTGAAGGGGTCTAGAGGGGAATGTTGCCGTGCTTCTTCGGAGGGAGGGATTCCCGCTTCGTACGCAGCTGACGCAGGCCGCGCACGAGGTGGGATCGGGTTTCGGACGGCATGATCACCGCGTCCACGTAGCCGCGCTCGGCCGCCGTGTACGGGTTGAGCAGGGCGTCCTCGTACTCCTGGATGAGCCGCGCGCGGGTCGCCTCCTGGGCGGCCTCGTCGCCGGCGGCGGCGATGGTGCGGCGGTGCAGGACGTTCACCGCGCCCTGCGCGCCCATGACGGCGATCTGCGCGGTCGGCCAGGCGAGGTTCAGGTCGGCGCCCAGGTGCTTGGAGCCCATCACGTCGTACGCGCCGCCGAAGGCCTTGCGCGTGATGACCGTGATCAGCGGGACGGTGGCCTCCGCGTACGCGTAGATGAGCTTCGCGCCGCGCCGGATGATGCCCGTGTGCTCCTGCTCGACGCCCGGCAGGAAGCCCGGCACGTCCACGAAGGTGATGACCGGGATGTTGAACGCGTCGCAGGTGCGGACGAAGCGGGCGCCCTTCTCGGACGCGTCGATGTTCAGACAGCCGGCGAACTGCGTCGGCTGGTTGGCGACGATGCCCACCGGGCGGCCCTCGACACGGCCGAAACCGGTGAGGATGTTCGGCGCGAACAGCGGCTGCGTCTCGAAGAACTCGCCGTCGTCCAGGACGTGTTCGATGACGCCGTGCATGTCGTACGGCTGGTTGGCGCTGTCCGGGATCAGCGTGTCCAGCGCCAGGTCTTCGTCCGTGGGCGCGAGGTCCGCCTCCTCGGGGAAGGCGGGCGGCTCGCTGAGGTTGTTCGAAGGGAGGTACGACAGGAGGGACTTGACGTACTCGATGGCGTCCTTCTCGTCGCCCGCCATGTGGTGCGCCACGCCCGACGTCGCGTTGTGCGTGCGGGCGCCGCCCAGCTCCTCGAAGCCGACGTCCTCACCGGTGACGGTCTTGATGACGTCGGGGCCCGTGATGAACATGTGCGAGGTCTGGTCGACCATGACCGTGAAGTCGGTGATGGCGGGGGAGTAGACCGCGCCGCCCGCGCAGGGCCCGACGACCAGGCTGATCTGCGGGATGACACCCGAGGCGTGCGTGTTCCTGCGGAAGATCTCGCCGTACATCCCGAGGGCCATGACGCCCTCCTGGATGCGGGCGCCGCCCGAGTCGTTGATGCCGACGACCGGGCAGCCGGTCTTCAGCGCGAAGTCCATGACCTTGACGATCTTCTGGCCGAAGACCTCGCCGAGCGCGCCGCCGAAGACGGTGAAGTCCTGCGAGAACACGGCGACCGGGCGGCCGTCGACGGTGCCGTAACCGGTCACCACGCCGTCGCCGTACGGCCGGTTCTTCTCCAGGCCGAAGTTGGTGGACCGGTGCTGCGCGAACTCGTCGAACTCGACGAAGGAACCCTCGTCGAGCAGCAGTTCGATGCGTTCGCGCGCCGTCAGCTTCCCCTTGGCGTGCTGCTTCTCCACCGCTCGGGCCGAGCCCGCGTGCTTGGCCTCCTCGATGCGGCGCTGCAGGTCGGCAAGTTTTCCCGCGGTCGTATGGATGTCGATGGCGCCGTCTTCGGCGGTGCGGTCTGACGCGGGCACGTTGGGCTCTTCCGGCTCGGACATCGGGATGCGGCTCCCTGCCTGCTCAAAGGTGCTTGTCTACGGCTGTGCGGCTGGCTACTGACCCGTAGCGTATCGGCGCGCATACCGTTCGGCAGTGCGGCGTTTACCACACCTAAGGTGGCTTGCATGACGCCGCCAGATACTGAAGACAACCGCTGGTCCGACCTCGACAGGCCGCCGCTGAACGCCGCCTCGTTGCGGCGGGCGCTGCTGCGGGACGGCGGGCTGTGGTCCTCCCTCGACGTGGTGCCCGCCACCGGCTCCACCAACACCGACCTCGCGGCGCGGGCCGACGAGCTCCCCGAGGGCGCGGTGCTCGTCGCCGAGGAGCAGAGCGCGGCGCGCGGCCGCCTCGACCGCCGCTGGTCGGCGCCGCCGCGCTCCGGCCTCTTCTTCTCCGTACTCCTCAAACCCGCCGAGGTGCCGGTCGAGCGCTGGGGCTGGCTGCCGCTGCTCACCGGCGTGGCGGTCGCGACGGGGCTGTCCCGGTCGGCCGGCGTGGACACCGCACTCAAGTGGCCCAACGACCTCCTGGTGACCGTGGGTGAGGACGAGCGCAAGGCGGGCGGCATCCTCGCGGAGCGCGCCGGGTCCCCCGACGGCGGGGGCGTCGTCATCGGCGTCGGCCTCAACGTCACGCTGCGCGAGGACGAGCTGCCGGTCCCGACGGCGGGCTCGCTCGCCCTGGCCGGCGCGCGCACCACGGACCGCGACCCGCTGCTGCGGGCCGTGCTGCGCTCCCTGGAACGCTGGTACGGCGACTGGCGCGGGGCCGGCGGCGACCCGGCCGCCTGCGCCCTCCAGGAGACCTACGCCGCGGGCTGCGCGACCCTCGGCCGCCGAGTCCGCGCGGAACTCCCCGGCGACCGCTCCATCGTCGGCGAGGCAGTAGCAGTAGACGGCGACGGCCGCCTGGTCCTGGCCACAGAGGAGGGCATCCAACACCCAGTAGGCGCCGCCGACATCATCCACCTCCGCCCGGCCCCCTGACCCCGGGTGCCCCGGCCCCGACGCACCCGCAGCCGGCTGCCGGGCTGAGGTGGCAGGTCCTGCCCCGCGGGGCGGCGGGGTGCCGGGCACCCCGGGCCCCATAGGGGCGCGGGGAACTGCGCGCCCAGCCCCGACGCCCCCGCAGCCGGGTGCCGAGCCGGCGTGGCACCCCCTGCCCCGCAGGGCCGCGGGGAACTGCGCGCCCGGCCACCACGCACCCGCAGGCGGAAGCGCGGGACGACGGCCCCCACGGCTCAAGCCCCCCCTCGGGGGAGTCGGGAGTGAGCTGCGGCACACCTGCCGTAAAGTTGACGCCGGTCGATACCTGACCGCGGCAGATCGGAAGGGCAGCAGGCGTGACCGTCGACGACACGGGCTCCGGCGAGGGTGCACACCCCGGCGCGGAGCCGGACGCGGACGGTGCGAGAGGCGTCTCGGGTCCGCCCGAGATGCCCGAGGTGGACGAGAAGGGCGAGGACGGCCCGGAGAGGGACCCGCTCGCCCTCCGCCTCGAACAGCTGATCCTCGGCGCCGACCGCCGCTACACCCCCTTCCAGGCGGCCCGCAGCGCGGGCGTTTCGATGGAGCTGGCGTCCCGGTTCTGGCGGGCCATGGGCTTTCCCGACATCGGCCAGGCCAAGGCGCTGACGGAGGCGGACGTGCTGGCCCTGCGCCGCCTCGCAGGCCTCGTCGAGGCGGGCCTGCTCAGCGAGGCCATGGCCGTGCAGGTGGCCAGGTCGACCGGGCAGACCACGGCCCGGCTCGCCGAGTGGCAGATCGACTCCTTCCTGGAGGGCCTGACGGAGCCGCCCGAGCCGGGCATGACCCGCACCGAGGTCACGTATCCGCTCATCGAGCTGCTCCTGCCCGAGCTGGAGGAGTTCCTCGTCTACGTGTGGCGGCGCCAGCTCGCCGCCGCCACCGGACGCGTGGTGCAGGCCGCGGACGACGACGAGATGGTCGACCGGCGGCTCGCCGTCGGCTTCGCCGACCTCGTCGGCTTCACCCGGCTGACGCGGCGCATGGAGGAGGAGGAGCTCGGCGAGCTCGTCGAGGCCTTCGAGACGACGGCGGCGGACCTCGTCGCCGCGCACGGCGGACGGCTCATCAAGACCCTCGGCGACGAGGTGCTGTACGCCGCCGACGACGCGGGCGTCGCCGCGGAGATCGCGCTGCGCCTCATCGAGACCATGGCGAACGACGAGACCATGCCGGAGCTGCGCGTCGGCATCGCCTTCGGGACCGTGACGACCCGCATGGGCGACGTCTTCGGCACCACCGTGAACCTCGCGAGCAGGCTGACCTCGATAGCGCCTCGCGACGCGGTCCTCGTGGACGGGGCCTTCGCGGAGGAACTGACGCGGACGGGCGACGCGCCGGCTTCCGAGGCGGAGGCCGCGGAGGCGGCGGCGGTGGCCGAGAAGGAGGGCGAGGAGCCGCCCGCCTACCGTTTCGCGCTCCAGCCGATGTGGCAGCGCCCCGTGCGCGGCCTCGGCATCGTCGAACCGTGGCTGCTGGCCCGCCGCGGCTCCTAGGCACCCCTCGATGCCGCTGCCACCCCTTTTCCGGGGCGGCCCCGGCTGACATGATCCCCGGGTAACGATCGTTAACCGGCAGGTGGAGGAGGCGTCATGGGTGACGAGCAGCGGTACGGGGAGTACGTGGCGGTCAGACGGCACGGCCACGTCGTCGAGCTCGTCCTCGACCGCCCCGGGGCGATGAACGCCGTCTCCTCCGAGATGGCCCGCTCCATCGCGGCCGCCTGCACCGCGCTCTCCGACGACAAGGACGCCCGCGTCGTCGTCCTGACGTCCACGCACGAGCGGGCCTTCTGCGTGGGCGCCGACCTGAAGGAGCGGAACTCCTTCAGCGACGCCGAGCTGCGCCGCCAGCGCCCCACGACACGGGCCTCCTACACCGGCGTACTGGAACTGCCCATGCCCACCGTCGCGGCCGTGCACGGCTTCGCGCTCGGGGGCGGGTTCGAGCTCGCGCTCTCCTGCGACATGATCGTCGCCGACCCGACCGCGGTCGTCGGGCTCCCCGAGGTGTCCGTCGGCGTCATCCCGGGTGGCGGCGGCACCCAGCTCCTGCCGCGCCGCGTCGGCGCCGCCCGCGCCGCCGAGCTGATCTTCACGGCGCGCCGCGTGGAGGCCGCCGAGGCACGGGAGTTGGGCCTGGTCGACCTGCTGGTGGCGGAGGGCGAGGCGCGTACGGAGGCGCTGGCGCTCGGCGCCCGCATCGCCGCGAACTCGCCCGTCGGCCTGCGCGCGGCCAAGCGCGCGCTGCGCCTCGGCCACGGCCTCGACCTGCGGGCGGGCCTGGAGGTCGAGGACGCGGCCTGGCGCACGGTGGCCTTCTCGGGGGACCGGGCGGAGGGCGTCGCGGCGTTCAACGAGAAGCGGAAGCCGGAGTGGCCCGGGGAGTAGGGGCGCCCCCGCGGCGGGCACGGGCCCGGCCTCACGTTCCGTGATGTCTCGAGGTTCCAAACCGGGGCAAACCTCCTAACCTGGGGAAATGGGAGAGGATGTCCGGCTGCGGGCCGTGGTGGAGCTGGCGCAGGGAATGGCCGCCGCGCACACTCCGCGCGAGTCCTGGCGAGCGGCCGCCGCCGGCGCCTGCCGCGCGCTGAACGGGAGCTTCGCGGCGCTGTCCGTCTGGGAGCGGGACATGGGCAGGCTGCGGGTCCTGGTGAACGCCGGGGAGCGCGTCCAGGGCGAGGAGGAGTTCCCGGAGAACGAGGCGTATCCCGTGAACCGGTTCCCGGAGATCACCGAGTTCCTGCACGAGCACTGGGCGGGCGGCGGCGAACCGCACGCCTGGGTCGAGACGGCCGAGGGCCCGGCGGACGCCCGCGCGCCCGGCTACTGCCACCAGCGCGTGGCCGCGCTGCGCCGCAGGGGCCGCGGCTGCTGCGTGGTCGCGCCGGTCGTGCTGCACGGGCGCGCGTGGGGCGAGCTGTACGTGGCGCGTCCGCCGGGCGTCCCCGTCTTCGGCCGGGCCGACGCCGACTTCGCGACGGTCCTCGCCGCGGTGGTGGCCGCGGGGATCGCGCAGACGGAGCGCCTGGAGGAGGCGCGCCGCCTCGCCTACACGGACGCGCTGACGGGCCTCGCCAACCGCCGCGCGGTCGACCTCAGGCTCGACCGGGCGGTGGAGCGGCACCTCGCCGACGGGGCCGTGGTGAGCCTGGTCGTCTGCGACCTGAACGGCCTCAAGCGGGTCAACGACACCCAGGGCCACGCGGTCGGCGACCGCCTCCTGGAGCGCTTCGGCTCGGTCCTCTCGCTCTGCGGCGCGATGCTGCCGGGGGCGCTCGCGGCGCGCCTCGGCGGCGACGAGTTCTGCCTGCTCTCGGTCGGCCCCGCGGCGGACGAGGTGGTGCGGGCCGCCGACGAACTCTGCGTACGGGCGGCCGAGTTGGAGCTGGGCGACGGGGTCGCCTGCGGTGTCGCGTCGACCGGCGACCCGATCGGCCCCGTGCGCTCGGCCCGCCGCCTCTTCCGCCTCGCCGACGCGGCGCAGTACCGCGCGAAGGCGGCGCGCGCGGTGAAGCCGGTGGTGGCCGGGCGGGAGGGCGCGGACGACCCGGTGGTCCGTCTCGCCGACTCGCCCCCCGGGGTCCCGTGGGCCGGGGAGCGGCGAAGGTTCCGGGGGCGGCGCACCTCCGGTTAGCGGGCGACGCACCTCCGACTGGCAGCATGAGCATGATCAGCCGCTGCGGAGCCGGCACGGCAGCGCGTTCCGCGGGGCGCTCGGGCGCGGCTGACCTCGCGGTAAGTGGCTCCCGCGGAATCCACCCGTGACACTTGGCGATTCAGTCCGTACGCTGCTGAATATGGATATGCACAGCGTGGGCACCGTGGCCCTTGGGACGTCCGGGACGACCGCGGCGGACGTCATCGCCGTCGCGCGCGGAAACGCACGGATCGAACTCACCGCCGAGGCGCTGGCGGCACTCGCCAGGTCCCGCGAGATCGTCGACGCGCTCGCCGCCAAGCCCGAGCCGGTGTACGGCGTCTCCACCGGGTTCGGCGCCCTGGCCAGCCGCCACATCGGCCCCGACCTCCGCGCCCAGCTCCAGCGCAACATCGTCCGCTCGCACGCGGCCGGCATGGGCCCGCGCGTGGAGCGCGAGGTCGTCCGCGCGCTGATGTTCCTGCGCCTCAAGACGGTCTGCTCGGGCCACACGGGCGTGCGCCCCGAGGTCGCGCAGACGATGGCCGACGTCCTGAACGCGGGCATCACGCCCGTCGTCCACGAGTACGGCTCGCTGGGCTGCTCCGGCGACCTCGCGCCGCTCAGCCACTGCGCGCTGACGCTGATGGGCGAGGGCGACGCGGAGGGGCCCGACGGCGAGCTCAAGCCCGCGGGCGAGCTCCTCGCCGCGCACGGGATCGCGCCCGTCGAGCTCCGGGAGAAGGAGGGCCTGGCCCTCCTCAACGGCACCGACGGCATGCTCGGCATGCTGATCATGGCCCTCGCCGACCTGGAGACCCTCTACAAGTCGGCGGACATCACGGCGGCCCTCACCCTCGAAGCCCTCCTCGGCACGGACAAGGTCCTCGCCCCCGAGCTGCACGCCATCCGCCCGCACCCGGGCCAGGCCGCCTCCGCCGCCAACATGCTGGCGGTGCTCGCCGGTTCGGGCCTCACCGGCCACCACCAGGACGACGCGCCGCGCGTGCAGGACGCCTACTCGGTGCGCTGCGCCCCGCAGGTCGCGGGCGCGGGCCGGGACACGATGGCGCACGCCCGCACGGTCGCCGAGCGCGAGCTGGCCGCCGCCGTCGACAACCCCGTCGTGCTGCCCGACGGCCGCGTGGAGTCCAACGGCAACTTCCACGGCGCCCCGGTCGCGTACGTCCTGGACTTCCTCGCGATCGCCGCGGCCGACCTCGGCTCCATCGCCGAGCGCCGCACGGACCGCCTCCTCGACAAGAACCGCTCGCACGGCCTGCCGCCGTTCCTCGCGGACGACGCGGGCGTCGACTCCGGCCTGATGATCGCCCAGTACACGCAGGCGGCGCTGGTCAGCGAGATGAAGCGGCTCGCCGTCCCGGCCTCGGCCGACTCCATCCCGTCCTCCGCGATGCAGGAGGACCACGTGTCGATGGGCTGGTCGGCGGCCCGCAAGCTCCGTACGGCCGTCGACAACCTCACCCGCATCGTCGCGATCGAGCTGTACGCCGCCACGCGCGCCGTCGAGCTCCGCGAGGGCCTCACTCCCGCGCCGGCGACGCAGGCGGTCATCGAGGCCGTCCGCAAGGCGGGCGTGGAGGGCCCGGGCCCGGACCGCTTCCTCGCGCCGGACCTCGCGGCGGCGGAGGCGTTCGTGCGCGCGGGTGCGCTCGTGGCGGCGGTGGAGCCGGTCACGGGGCCGCTGGCGTAAGCGGTTCCGTGAGCGCCGCCCCGATGCGGGACACGAGGGTGTCCCAGGGGCGGGCGTCGAGCACGGGGAGGGAGTGCGGGGCGGCCTCGCGGCGCAGCCAGTCTGCGTACGCCGCGCTGACCTCGGCACGCTCCTGCTGGACCCCGTGCTCCGGCTCCCGCGCGGCGTAGTTGAGGGCGATCCGCTCCGGGTCGCCCTCGTGCACGAACACGGCCCGCACGCGCCGGCCCGCGGCGCTCCCCTGGCGGACGGCCCGCGCGGCGGCGGCCGGGGTGAGGTAGTCCCCTTCGACCACGGCGGGCACGTCGACCGTGAGGCGGTTGCGCACGACGCCGAGGACGGCGGGCTCCAGGGCGCGTGCGGTGGCGATCTGCAGGTCGAGCACGCGGTCGGCGGGCAGGTCCGCGGCGTCGCCGGCCCGGTCGAAGAGGTGCAGATCCGGGTGCTGCTCGGCGGTGGTGATCGTCTGTACGGCCTCGACAACGTCGTCGAACTCGACGACGAAGGCGGTGTGCACCGCGGCCAGCCGGGACGCCACCCGGCTCTTGCCGACACCGGAGGCGCCGCCGATCAGCAGGATGTCCCAGGGTGCGTGCGTCACGGGGCGAGGGTATGGGACAGCAGCCGCTCGTGGGTCTCGGCGTCCGCCGCTGCCACAAGTCCGCGGCTCCCATGGCCGATCGGGGCGCCGTCGATCCCGGTGACCACGCATCCCGCCGCCCGGCACAGGGCGATACCCGCGGCGAAGTGCACGCTCTGCGAGAGGTCGCCGCCGTCGGTGACGTAGGCGGCGCGCCGGCCGGCCGCGACCCAGGCCAGGGCCAGCGTCGTGGACACCACCCGCGGCCGGAACCCGGCGACGAAGTCGGGGTGGGCCAGCAGGTCCACGGCCCGGAAGCCGGGGGCGCTCGGGAACGGCGGATCCAGGTTGACGTCCACCAGGCGGGTGGCCGACGTGGGGGACAGGGGAGTGTCGACCTCCTCGTGCCGGACCCAGGCCCTGGTCCCGTCGGTGCAGAAGACCTCGCCGCTGAACGGGTCGGCGACCGCCGCAGCGCCGTCGCGCAGCGCGACGTTGACGGCCACGAGCATGTTGCCGACGGCGTAGTTCAACGTCCCGCACAGGGGGTCCACCAGCCACTGGCGGGTGGCGTCCGCGGCGCCGTGCTGCCCGCCTTCCTCGCCGAGCAGCGAGTCCTCGGGCCGAGCGGCACGGATGACGTCGATGATCGCCTTCTCCGCCGCCACGTCGGCGGCGGTGGCGAAGTCCCCTGCGCCCTTGTCGAACCGGTCGAGCCGGCGGCCGTAGAGGGCCCGCACGACGTCCGCCCCGGCACGTGCCGCGGCTGTCGCGACCTCGACATCATCGGAATACGCGTATGAGTTGCTCACGCCGCGCGCGGGGACCTTTCCCTGCGTACCGAGAAGACCACGAAGCCGGCGCCCAGGCTCAGGAACGCCGTGCCGCCCACCAGGTACGGAGTCTTGTCCAGGCCGTCCGAGCCGGTCAGGGGGGCCGAGGCCGTGCTGGTGGCCCCGTGGGTCTCGTGGTGGGGGGACGTCGCGGACGACGTGGCGGGGCGGTCGTCCCGGGGGGTGTCGGGCGTCGCGGGGGAGGTCGCGTTGGCGGAGGGGACGAAGCACAGGGCGCCGAGGAGGGCTCCCGCGGCGGCGGTGGTCAGCAACGATCGGCGTGCGGACACGGAATCGGATCCCCCTTGTGGCGCTGGCGAATTGGCCGTGTGGGGCGATGCTAATGAAAGGTGCGGGTCGCGGGAAAGTCGCGAGGCGCGGGGGCCGTACGCTCCGTCGTATGAGTGGAGACGAGACATCACGGTTTGTACGGCTGCGGGTGGAAATGGTGGTCGAGGTCGGTGACGCCGAGAAGCTGACCGCCACCGCCCTCGGCCGCATCGCCGAGGACGCGCACATGCCGACCGAGGAGCGGGCGCACGCCGAGACCGCCGTCCAGGAGGACGTCGCCGAGGCGCTCGCCTACCTCGTGGACCCCTTCGACATGGTCAGCCAGGTGCCGGGAACCGAGCTCACCCGGGCCTCCTGGAGCAGCGAGCTGATCGACTACGACCCCGATTCGCCCGACTGGGACCCGGACGAGGATGATGACGAAGAGGACGACGAGCTGTAGGGCATGAGCTGTGGATCGGATCCGGATTGAAGGATCCGGAATCGGGAACCCCGGGCAGCAACCGCCGTCCGGGGTTCCGTCGTCTCAGCCTGCGCGGTGATCGACGGGAGGGATCCGGTCCCGCCGGTCCAGTACCGCGGACGTGGTGTTCCCCACATTTCCCGCGGATGTGGAACGGGACGAACCGGGCAGGACGTTATGCGGGGTTACGGGGACTCCCGGGACTTCGGGAAATCTCGGGGGGGACTTCGGGGATTCGGCAACTATGGAGATGCGTGTGATGACGGACAGTAGGCCTCGCAGGCTCGGGCGCGGACGCAGGAGCGTCGCGGCCGTGTCCGCCCTGATGGGCGGCGTGCTCGTGCTCTCGGCGTGCAGCAGCGACGACGGCGACAAGGCCTCGGGCGGCAAGGAGTCGCAGAACCAGGTCGACGAGGCGGCGGCCAAGAAGACCTCTGCCGCCCGGATCGAGATCGCGCCGAAGAACGGCTCCGACAACGCAAGCATCAACAGCGCGGCCAAGGTCACGGTCACCGAGGGCACGCTGACGAACGTGACGATGAAGCCCGCCGACGGCGGCGCCGCCGTCCAGGGACAGATATCGGCGGACAAGAAGAGCTGGAAGCCCAGCGGCCAGCTCGAGCGCGCCACGAAGTACAGGATCTCGGCGACCGCCAAGGACTCCGAGGGCCGCAAGGCGCACGAGAACTCGGCGTTCACGACCGTCTCGAAGGCCAACAGCTTCATCGGGAACTTCACGCCCGAGGACGGTTCCACGGTCGGTGTCGGCATGCCCGTGTCGATCAACTTCGACAAGGCGATCACCAACAAGAAGGAAGTCCAGTCCGCGGTCAAGGTGTCGTCCGACAGCGGCCAGGAGATCGTCGGCCACTGGTTCGGTGCGAACCGCCTGGACTTCCGCCCCGAGAACTACTGGAAGGGCAACTCCACCGTCACCCTGAAGCTGAACCTCGACGGCGTCGAGGGTGCCGACGGTGTCTATGGAGTGCAGCAGAAGACCGTCCAGTTCAAGATCGGGCGCAACCAGGTCTCCATCGTCGACGCCAAGACCAAGACGATGAAGGTCACGCGGGACGGCAAGGTCGTGAAGTCCATCCCGATCTCCGCCGGCTCGCCCGAGAACAAGACGTACAACGGCAAGATGGTGATCTCCGAGAAGTTCAAGGAGACCCGCATGGACGGCGCGACCGTCGGCTTCAAGGACGGCGACGGCAAGGGCGAGTACGACATCAAGGACGTGCCGCACGCCATGCGTCTGTCGAGCTCCGGCACCTTCATCCACGGCAACTACTGGGGCTCGCCCTCCATCTTCGGCGGCGCGAACACCAGCCACGGCTGCATCGGCCTGCGGGACGCCAAGGGCGCCAACGACAAGAGCACCCCGGGCTCCTGGTTCTACGAGAACTCCATCACCGGTGACGTCGTCGACGTCCGCAACACCGGCGACAAGACCATCGCCCCGGACAACGGCCTCAACGGCTGGAACATGGACTGGGCGCAGTGGAAGGCCGGCTCCGCCGTCTGACCCCTCGTCCGGCCTCCGATCTCTGAGCGGCCCGCACCCCGTACCGGGTGCGGGCTGCTCTCATGTCCGCCTCCGCTCAGGCCGGGACGAAGACCGCGCTCACGGTGTACGGACGGTCCATCGTCAGCGTCACCTTCTCCTCGGTGAGGTCGTGGCGCCGGCCGTCGACGACCCAGGCGGCGACGCGGTACCCGGCGGCGGGTGCCGCGGTCAGGCCGACGGTGGTCCCGGGGGCGTAGGGGCCGTGGACGGCGGGGCGGACCGTGCCGTTCGGAGTCGCTTCGAGCGTGAGCGGGTGCCGGGTGCGGGCGACTGTCGACGTGCGGTACGCCGCGACGATCGGGGCGGTCCTGCGGGCCAGGGAGGCGTTGTCGTTGTGCTCGTCGCCCAGGGGCTGGCCGTCGACGGTGTTCTGCGTGTTCGAGTACTGGTTGACGGGGCCGCACGGGGCGCCGCAGCTCTCCGCGTAGGCCATCAGGGAGTGGTGGTCGCGGCGCGGGGTGATCCATCCGGTGCCGCTCGGGGAGTTGAGGAGCCGGCGGTAGGTGCCGGGGGCGTTGTGTTCGGCGAGGGTGGTGCGGTCGTGGAACAGGCCGAGGTTGTGGCCGAGTTCGTGCCCGAGGTTGTACCACTTGACCAGGGACTGGACGTCGACGGCGGAGAAGGCGAGAGCGCTGTCCAGGTGGCCCCGGGTGGGCAGGGCGGCCCGGCCCGACGAGCCGACGGGCACGTCGTTGACGACGGTGACCAGGTCGACGCCCAGCCGCTCCCGGAGGCGGTGCGCGACCGCGCCCAGATCGGCGTCCGTGGGGTCGGAGAGCTTGTCGAACATGAGGTCGGCCGTCTGGTCGCCGTGGTACCCCGTGTCGTACCTGCCGACGACGTCGATCCTGGCCGCCACGCCACTGTCGGCGAGGGCCTGGTTCATGTAGGACTCGGCCATCCCGAGACGGGCCGCCATCGCCTGCTCGCCGCCCACGCGCCGCACCGCGGCCGGTGTGTGTCCGGCCAGGACGTCGATGACGGCGGGGGCCGCGGGGTCGGCCGGTGCGCGGTCCTTGAGGGAGTCGCGCAGTTCGGCGGCGGATGCCTCGTCGCCCGCGGTGTCGTCGGGCGTGGGGCCGCGGCGCGCCCGCGGGTCCTCCTCCGTGATCCGCAGCCGTGAACGCTCTCCCGGCGCTCCCGGCAGGGTGGTGACGTGGTACGCCCGTGTCCCGAGGTCGACCAGGGCATCGACGGCGGGACCGGTGCTCTGGGCGGGCCGGGCGCCGGGGCGCGTCCGCGGCGGTTTCCCGTCGGCGTGCCCGCACACCTGGCTCGCCGCGATCACCGCCCGCCGGTCCGGTTCCCCCTTGACGTGGCCGGTCCACGTGACGGTGTCCCCGTCGACTTCGCGGCCTTCCTGGACGACGGTGATCCGCATGCCCGGGAAGAGGCCGAGATCGTGCTCGGCGGGGCGGCCGAAGCCGCCGGAGGCGCACAGCCACCGGTGGTCGGCGAGGTCGAGGCCGACGGTGCGTTCCCTCAGCACGTCCGTCCCGCTCCTCGGCAGGCCCGGCCCGTTCGCGGCGGGGCGCCGGCCCGCCGGGTGCGGGTCGGCCGACGCGGCCGTGGTCAGGGACAGGGCCGCGGAGAGGCAGACCAGCCGGATCGCGCCGCGCGGGCGCAAAGGTCGCGTCGAGATCGTCGGGCTCATGGCGTTTGTCGTTCCACTGCGGGGGTGCGCGGCAACCGCGGACATGAGCACATCACCCGAGCGCGCGCCATCGGCACTCAATTGGCTCGATCCGGCCAATTGCCGTTAAGGCGCACCAATTTCGGACAGCCTCAACTCCGCACTCCAGCCTCACTATTGAGCAGGTGTTCGCCCCTCGGCATACTTCGTCCTCCAGGGGCCGCAGCCCCTTAACCTCCAGGGGGAGACTTGCACAGACAAGTGAAAAGAGCGTGCGGAGCCAGTATCGCCGCGGCGGTCGCCGTGGCTCTCGCGGCGGGCATGACCAGCCCCGCGGCCGCGACACCGGCATCCGCGGGACAGTCGGCCGGGGCGGAGGGCGCCCTCGGCAAGGCCGCGGGCAAGGACCGGGTCACGCTGATCACCGGTGACCGGGCCGTCGTCGACGCCAAGGGCCGCGTCGTCGGACTCGAACGCGCCAAGGGGCGCGAGCACATACCCGTACAGGTGCGGCGCAGCGGCGGGCACACGCTGGTGATACCCGCCGACGCGCAGCGCCTGATAGCCGACGGCACGGTCGACCGGCGGCTGTTCGACGTCACCGAGCTGAACAAGAAGCGCAACCGCGCGGCGCAGAAGAAGGCCCTCAAGGTCATCGTCGGCTACCGGGGAGCCGCCACCGCCGCCAAGGCCGAGGTCCGCGACGCCGGTGACACCACCGTCCGCCGGAGCCTGAAGGCACTGAACGCGGACGCGCTCAGCACGCCGAAGCAGGACGCGGCCGACCTGTGGGCCGCGCTCACCAGCGGCAAGGAGGGCGCCCGCACCGCGGCGTCCGGCATCAAGCACGTCTGGCTCGACGGTGTCCGCAAGGCCACCCTCGACAAGAGCGTCAAGCAGATCGGCGCCGACAAGGCCTGGGCCGCCGGGTACGACGGCAAGGGCGTCAAGATCGCCGTCCTGGACACGGGCATCGACGCCACGCACCCGGACCTCAAGGACCAGGTGGTCGCCGAGAAGAACTTCACGGAGTCGGCCGACGCCAAGGACCGCTACGGCCACGGCACGCACGTCGCGTCCACCGCGGCAGGCACGGGCGCCAAGTCCGGCGGGAAGTTCAAGGGCGTCGCCCCCGGCGCGAAGCTCCTCAACGGCAAGGTCCTCGGCGACGACGGCTACGGCGAGGACTCCGGCATCATCGCCGCCATGGACTGGGCGGTGGCCGAGGGCGCCGACGTCGTCAACCTCAGCCTCGGCGGCCCCGACGCCCCGGGCGTCGACCCGCTCGAAGCGCAGGTCGACAAGCTCTCCGCGGAGAAGGGCATCCTCTTCGCGATCTCGGCGGGCAACGACGGCACGGTCGGCTCGGTCGGTTCCCCGGGCAGTGCGGACGCCGCGCTGACCGTCGGCGCGGTCGACGACAACGACAAGCTGGCGGACTTCTCCAGTCAGGGCCCGCGGGTCGGTGACGGTGCGATCAAGCCTGACGTGACCGCGCCCGGCGTGGACATCACGGCCGCCGCAGCGCCCGGCTCCGTCATCGAGAGGGAGGTCGGCCAGAACCCCGAGGGCTATCTGACGATCTCCGGTACGTCGATGGCCGCCCCGCACGTCGCGGGCGCCGCCGCCCTGCTCAAGCAGCAGCACCCGGACTGGAAGCAGCCCGAGCTCAAGGGCGCGCTCACCGGCTCCACCAAGGGCGGCAAGTACACGCCGTTCCAGCAGGGTTCGGGCCGTATCGCCGTGGACAAGGCGATCAAGCAGACGGTGATCGCCGACCCGGTGTCGGTGAGCTTCGGCACGCAGCAGTGGCCGCACACCGACGACAAGCCGGTCACCAAGAAGGTGACGTACAAGAACCTCGGCAAGGACGACGTCACCCTGGACCTCACGGTGACCGCCACCGACCCCAAGGGCCGCCCGGCCCCGGCCGGGTTCTTCACCCTCGGCGCCAAGAAGGTCACCGTCCCCGCCGGCGGCACCGCCTCCGTCGACCTGACCGCCGACTCCAAGCTCGGCGGCACCGTGGACGGCGCCTACTCCGCGTACGTCGTGGCGAACGGCGGCGGCCAGTCCGTCCGCACCGCCGCCGCACTCGACCGCGAGGTGGAGTCGTACAACCTCACGCTGAAGCACCTCGGGCGTGACGGGCAGCCGACGAAGCAGTACTCCGCGTCTCTCCAGGGCATCATCGGCAAGGCCGTCGGCACGGACCTGTCGCCGTACGACGCGTCCGGCACCGTCAAGGTGCGGGTGCCCAAGGGCAGCTACATCCTCGACTCGAACGTCGCGGTCGACATGGCGGACCTCGGCAAGGGCGTCGACTGGCTCGCCCAGCCGAAGCTCGACATCACCAAGAACACCACGGTGACGGTCGACGCGCGGACCGCCAAGCCGGTCGAGGTCACCGTGCCCGCGACCGACGTCAAGGGTGTGCTGGCCGCGCCCGACTACATGGTCGAGACCGAGGACCTCTCCAGCAGCTACGGCTGGCTGCTCGACGAGTACAAGAACTTCCGGACCGGCGCCGTCGGTGCCGCCCCGACCGGCGTCAAGCTCAGCCAGCAGTGGGCGGCCGTCTGGACCAAGGGCGACAACACCGAGTACAACACCGTCGCCGGCGGTGCGGTGAAGCAGCTCGCCACCGGTTACACCAAGCACTACAAGGCGAGTGAATTCGCCACGGTCAAGGCCGGGCTCGGCGCCTCCACGAGCGGCAAGACGGGCTCGCTGCGCGCGCTCGGCGAGCTGCCCGACACCAGCGGCTCCTGGTCCGTCTCCGTCCCGACGAAGCTGCGCACCAACCGCACGGTGTACGTCTCCACCGGCGACAAGGTGAAGTGGGGCCTGGAGTTCGAGCAGAACGGCCCGGACGACGCGGAGGGCTGGCCGACGGTCGAGGCCGTCTACAGCCTGGGCGCCCCGCAGACCTTCAAGGCGGGCGGCAGCTACGAGAAGATCTTCAACACGGCCGTGTTCGGCCCGCGCATCGGCGGTGACTTCGGCGTCTTCCGCGAGGACAACAAGATCACGGGCTACCTCCCGCTCTTCGCCGACGGCAAGACCCACGTGGGGTCCTCGCTCTACACGTCGGTGAAGACGACGCTGTCCCGCAACGGCACCCAGATCGGCGAGAACACCGACCCGCTGACCGGCGAGAAGTCCTTCAAGGTGCCGTCGGCCGACGCCGAGTACAAGCTCTCGACGTCGGTGAAGCGCAGCGTCAAGGTGGCCGCGGCCTCCACGCGCATCGACGCGAGCTTCACGTTCCGCTCCAAGAAGGTGGAGAGCGCGAAGCTCCCCGTCTCCACGGCGCGGTTCAGCCCGGCGGTCGACCTGAGCAGCAGGGCGGAGGCCGACAAGAAGCAGTACGTGCCGGTCAAGGTCCTCGGTGCGGCGGCCGGCGCCAACCTCAAGTCCCTGACCACGTACGTCTCGTACGACTACGGGCAGACCTGGGAGAAGGTCAAGGTCACCAACGGCAAGATCCACGTGAAGAACCCGGCGAAGGACAAGGGAATCTCGTTCCACGCCAAGATCACGGACAAGAAGGGCAACAAGTCGACGCTGTCGATCTACAACGCGTACTACGGCAAGTAGGAGCGCACGACGGCAAGTAGGGGTGCCGGGCCGCTGGGCCCCCGCCTCTGACGGCGCGGCGCCGAAGGGACTGTCGATCACGTATCGCCAGAACCCCTCGGCGCCGCGTCGCGCCACGTCCGGCGCCTACTGTGGCCCCATGACGGAGATCACGGAGCACGAGGGCGGCACCGGTGGGCCCCGGGAGCCGCTGCCCAAGGCTGAGTTCGCCTACCCCGGACCGCTGCGCGACCAGCTCGTGGCGGCCATCCTCGACGGGTCCAAGACCTCGACGACAGGGCTGCTCATCGGCTACGAACGGGACGGCGACCCGCTGCCCGCCGTCGGGGAGCGCGCGGCCGTCGTCGACTCCGAGGACCGGCCCGTCGCCGTCATCGAGATCACGGACGTCCGAGTCGTGCCGCTCGGCGAAGTGGATCTCGCCCACGCCGTGGACGAGGGAGAGGGGTACGAGACGGTGGCCCAATGGCGGGCGGGACACGAGGAGTTCTGGCACAGCGCCGAGGTGCGGGCCGGGCTCGGCGACCCGGGCTTCACCGTGGACGACGCGACGCCGCTCGTCCTGGAGCGCTTCCGCCTCGTCGCCGACCTACGAGGACAGTGACCGGCCATGCCCTACGCCCGGGCGGCCGACGGTACCGCCATCCACTACCAACTGCACGGCTCCGGCGACCCGCTGGTGCTGCTCGCCGGGCAGTCCAACAACCACCACTGGTGGGATCCGGTGCGGGACGACTTCGCCGCCCGCTTCACCACCGTCGTACTCGACCACCGCGGCACCGGCGAGAGCGACCGCCCGGACACCGACACGTACAGCACCCCGAACCTCGCCCGTGACGTGCTCGCCGTCCTCGACCACGCGGGCATCGACCGCGCCCACGTCTACGGCACGTCCATGGGCGGACGCATCGCCCAGTGGGTCGCGGCCGACCACCCCGCCCGCGTCGGCCGCCTCGTCCTCGGCTGCACCTCGCCCGGTGGCCCGCACGGCGTCGAGCGCGGCCCGGAGGTCCGCTCGGCCCTGAGCCGGGCCGACCCGGACGCCGTGCGCCGCGCCCTCCTCGAGCTGATGTACACGCCGGCCTGGCTCGCCGAACAGGAACGTACCCACCCCGGGCGGACGTTCCACACGCTGGGCGACGCCACCATGCCCGCGTACGCCCGCCGCCGCCATCTGCGGGCCAGCGCCCGGCACGACGCGTGGGACGCGCTGCCGCGGATCGAGGCGCCGACGCTCGTCGTCCACGGCACGGACGACACGTTCAACCCCACCGCCAACGCCCCGCTGCTCGCCGCCCGCATCCCGGACGCCAGGACGCTGCTCGTGCCCGGTGCCCGGCACGCGTACTTCGAGGAGTTCGCGGACGTCGCCACCGGGCCGGTGCTCGCGTTCCTGGCTCAGGAACCGCTGCCGTAGGGCCTGGTGATGATCTCCAGGTTGTGGCCGTCCGGGTCCTCCCAGTAGACGCCGCGGCCGCCGTCGTTCGTGTTGATCTCGTCGGGGCGCTGGTGGTACGGGTCGGCCCAGTAGGTGAGGCCGCGCTCCTTGATGCGCCCGAAGATGTCGTCGAACTCGTCCTCCGAGACCAGGAAGGCGTAGTGCTGCGGCACGAACGGGCCGCCGTCGCCCTCGTAGAAGTCGAGGGTCACGCCGTTGGGGATCTCCACCGGGATGAAGGGCCCGTACTGGGGGCCCACCTCCAGGCCGAGGATGTCCGCGAGGAACTGGGCGGACGCCTTCTTGTCCCGCGCCGTGACGATGGTGTGGTTGAGCTCGATCGACATCGTGCGACCTCCCGGTCTGCAGGTCCTGCCGTTCTCCGGTCCGGGAACCACGGTAGGACCGGCGGGCCCGGCGCCACATCGGTCGCCGGGCCCACCGGGGGTGCGCTCCTGGAACTAGGCCGCGCGGACGAGTCAGATCGTCGCGGTGTCGATCACGAAGCGGTAGCGGACGTCGCTGGCGAGGACCCGCTCGTACGCCTCGTTGATCTGGTCGGCGCGGATCAGCTCGATCTCGGAGCCGAGCCCGTGCTCCGCGCAGAAGTCCAGCATCTCCTGCGTCTCCTGGATGCCGCCGATCATGGAGCCCGCGAGGGTCTTGCCGCCGCCGATCACCGAGAACAGGTTGAGGGAGACCGGCTCCTCCGGGGCGCCGACGTTCACGAAGGCGCCCTCCGAGCGCAGCAGGCCGAGGTACCTGTCCAGCGGCAGCGGCGCGGAGACCGTCGAGAGGATCAGGTCGAAGGAGCCCGCCAGCTGCTCGAAGGTGGCGTCGTCACTGGTCGCGTAGTAGTGGTCGGCGCCCAGCCTCAGGCCGTCGTCCTTCTTGCGCAGCGACTGCGAGAGGACGGTCACCTCCGCGCCCATGGCGTGCGCGATCTTGACGGCCATGTGGCCGAGGCCGCCGAGGCCCACGACGGCGATCTTCTTGCCGGGGCCCGCCTGCCAGCGGTGCAGCGGGGAGTACGTGGTGATGCCGGCGCACAGCAGCGGCGCGGCCACGTCGAGGGAGAGCCCGTCGGGGATGCGGACGGTGAACGCCTCGTCCACGACGATGTGCGTGGAGTAGCCGCCGTAGGTCGGCTCACCGTCCTTGCCGAGCCCGTTGTACGTCGGGACGTTGCCCCGCACGCAGTACTGCTCCAGGCCCGCCTTGCAGTTCTCGCACTCGCGGCAGGAGTCGACCATGCAGCCGACGCCGACGCGGTCACCCACGGAGAACTTGGTGACACCGGGGCCGACCTCGGTGACGACGCCGGCGATCTCGTGGCCGGGCACCATCGGGTAGATGCCCTCGCCCCAGCCGTCGCGGGCCTGGTGGATGTCCGAGTGGCAGATCCCGGCGTACTTGATGTCGATCAGGACGTCGGTCTCGCCGACGGCGCGGCGCGGCACGGTGGTCCGCTCCAGGGGTGCCTCGGGGGCGGGAGCGGCGTAGGCGGAAACGGTGGTGATCTGCTCAGTCATGTCTTCGACACTGCCACTGACCTGGGACGTCACCCAGACACCCGTTCTGCCTACGACCACTGTGCCTACCACTGGCGGGGTCAGGCTCAGGGGCGTACGACCCGGCACCCGAGCCTGGATACTGGAAACATGGACGACGAGATCCCCGAGGCGCGGCCGCTGGACAGCAGGGCCGAGCTGAGCGAGTTCCTGCGCACCCGCAGGGCGCGGCTGCAGCCCGAGGACGTCGGTCTGCCGAACTTCGGACGGCACCGCAGGGTGCCCGGCCTGCGCCGCGAGGAGCTCGCGCAGCTCGCCGGGGTCTCCGTCGCGTACTACACCCGCCTCGAGCAGGGCAACGGCCGCAACGTCTCCGGCGAGGTCCTCGACGCGATCGGGCGGGCCCTGCGGCTGACCGACGCCGAGCAGGCCCATCTGACGCGCCTCGCCAAGCCCAAGACGCTCAAGAAGAAGAAGGCCGCGCGCCCGCAGCCCATGCGGCCCGCGCTCCAGCAGCTCCTGGACTCCATCCACGACGTGCCCGCGTACGTGGTCGGCCGCCGCTCCGACATCCTCGGCTGGAACGCGCTCGCCGCGGCGCTCTTCGGCGACTGGGGCGAGCTCGCGCCCGCCGAGCGGAACTGGGCGCGCATCTGCTTCCTCGACCCGCGCTCGCGCGAGCTCTTCGTGGACTGGGACAAGAAGGCGTCGGACATCGTCGGCTACCTCCGCATGGACGCGGGCTGCTACCCGAACGACCCGGAGCTGTCCTCACTCGTCGGCGAACTCTCCGTGAAGAGCGAGGAGTTCAGGAGCCTGTGGGCCACGCACGACGTCCGCGAGAAGGGCCACGGCGTCAAGCGCATGCGCCATCCGCTGGTGGGTGACCTGACGCTCTCGTTCGAGACGCTGCGCCTGCCGGACGACTGCGACCAGTCGCTGCTGATGTACCACGCGGAGCCGGACTCGGCGTCGGCGCAGGGGCTGCGGCTGCTCGCCAGCTGGGGGCGGGACGCGTCGTCGGTGGGCTCGGTGCGGAGCCCGGGCAGTCAGTGATTTCGCGGGCGGCGGAACCCCGCACGCTGCGCCCGTGACCGTATCGCTCCTAGGCTGAGGAAGTGAGCAGCCAAGAGCGCCAGAAGGCGAACGAAGCCCGCGTCATCCACCTGCGCCCGCTCAAGGCGGCGCCGAACCCCGCACCATCGGGGCGGCCGGGGGAGGCCAAGGAGCCCCTCTGGCGTGATGTCGTCGGAGATGTCCTGCGCACCGAGCGCCTCGCACAGGAGCGCACGCTCAAGGACGTGTCCGACGCCGCCCGGATCTCCATGCCCTACCTCTCCGAGGTGGAGCGCGGCCGCAAGGAGGCCTCGTCCGAGGTCCTCGCGGCCGCCGCCCACGCACTCGGCCTCGGCCTGTCCGACGTGCTCTCCCTGGCCCAGTCCCGCCTGGCCGGCCTTCCCCGCGCGAGGCCGGCCAGGGCGTCGTACCAGGGCGAAGTGCGCCTGGCGGCCTGACGACCGGGACCCGCCGGCCGCCGCTCAGGCGGCGGCCGGCAGGACCCGCCTGCTGAGCACCTGGTCGGCGAGGCCGTAGGCGACCGCGTCCTGGGCGGTGAAGACCTTGTCGCGGTCCATGTCGGCGCGGAGCGTGGCGACGTCGTGGTGCGTGTGGTGGGCGAGGACCTCCTCGACCTGCGAGCGGATCCGGAGCATCTCCTGTGCCTCCAGGGCGAGGTCGGACACCGTGCCCTGCCGGCCGCGGCTCGCGGGCTGACCGAGCAGCACGCGCGCGTGGTCGAGCACGAACCGCCGCCCCGGGGCGCCGCCCGCGAGCAGCACGGCGGCCGTCGACGCGGCCTGGCCGACGCAGAACGTCGAGATCGGCGCGGAGATGAAGCTCATGGTGTCGTAGATGGCCATGAGCGAAGTGAAGGAACCCCCGGGCGAGTTGATGTAGATGGCGACCTCCCGCTCCGGCGCGGAGGACTCCAGGTGCAGCAGCTGCGCGATGACGACGTTGGCGACCCCGTCGTCGATCTCCGTCCCGAGGAAGATGATCCGCTCGGAGAGCAGCCGGCTGTAGACGTCGTACGCCCGCTCGCCGCCCTGCGGAGTGCGCTCGACGACGGTCGGAATCGTGTACTGGCTCATTGCTTCCTCCCCCTCCTCAGATTCCGAGCCCGATACGGCGCTTCGACCCCGCGGGCCGCACGTCCTCCAGCGACTCGACCACGTGGTCGACCATCCCGTACTCCTTGGCCTGCTCGGCGGTGAACCAGCGGTCCCGGTCGCCGTCCCGCGAGATCGTCTCCTCGCTCTGCCCGGTGTGCTCGGCGGTGAGCCGCTCGATGGTCCGCTTCGTGAACTCCAGGTTCTCCGCCTGGATGGCGATGTCGGCGGTGGTGCCGCCGATGCCCGCGGATGGCTGGTGCATCATGATCCGCGCGTTGGGCAGCGCGAACCGCTTCCCCGCGGTGCCGACGCTGAGCAGGAACTGCCCCATGCTGGCGGCGAATCCCATGGCGAGCGTGGCCACGTCGTTCGGGATGAGCCGCATGGTGTCGTAGATGGCGAGCCCGGCGGTGACGGATCCGCCCGGGCTGTTGATGTAGAGGGAGATGTCGGTCTTCGGGTCCTCCGCCGACAGCAACAGCATTTGCGCGCACACGCGGTTGGCGGAGACCTCGTCGACCTGCGTCCCGAGGAACACGATCCGCTGGTTGAGCAGTTGCGCGGCGAGATGGTCGTCGAACCGCGACGGAGCGGTGTCCCCGTCCTCCCCCCGCGGCCGCGCCGCCGCTTCCCATCCACTGTCCCGTACAGACATCACGCCTCCCAGAAGTCCGGCGGCCCCGAGGCCGCGCCCTGACTTCACTGTTGACCGGCGGGGACCCACCTGTCAGAAATCTCGGCCTGTGGCAGATTCGCTGAGGGCAGAGGGGCCCGGGGCGGGGCCGGGGGCCGTTAGGGTCGTGTCCTCGTGGAGTGGATATCGCCGGTAAGTACGTTGCTGGGCGCGGTGATCGGCGTCGGCGCGACGCTGCTCGCCGACCGGGCCCGGTGGCGGCGCGAGAGCGCGGACCGGGAGACGGCGACGCGGAGGCAGCTGTACGCGGAGTACACGGCGGCGCTCTCGCGCGTCCGCACGGCCCTGCACGAGTGCGCGCAGGGGGCGGTCGGCGCGACCCCGGGCAGCGAGGAGTATGCGCGTGAGGTCCGGGAGCGGTTTCTGGCGCCGGGTGCCTCCGAGATCCGGCACCAGCTGGCGATCATCGCCCCGCGCGATGTCGTGGCTGCCGCCAGGTCGGCCTTTGTCGCTCTGCGGACGACGCGGGACCGCGTCCTCGACGGTGTGACGGCCGACAGCGAGAGCTACGCCGAGCTGGAGGCCGGGAACGACGCGGCGATCGCCGAGTTGCGGCGCGTGATGCGGCGGGACCTCGGGGTCGGCGACTGAGGGGCCTACCAGGTGTACACGTACCGGTTGGCTGGGTGGTCGAATGTGGCGGTCACTCCGTGGGGAGGCAGGGTGAACTCCTCTTCGAGCCACTGGATCACCGCCGCCGCGAGCCCCTCCGGCTGGTAGTCCGTCTCGGGGAACCAGACGTGGTGGACGGTGACCGTGGTGTGCAGGGGAGAGTGGCTGGCCGCCACCGCGGGGGCGGCCAGCGCCACGCCGTGGTGCAGCCACACCGCTTCCTCGGGAGCGAGCCGCCGGCCCGTGCGGTCGGCGGGCGGGTGGGTGAGGACGGGGGAGACGTCCAGCCACACGTGCGCGCCGACGCGCTCCGCGTGCGCGGGTGGGACCGCTGCCAGCGAGGCGTCCGCCGTGAGGTCCACGGCGATGCCCCAGGCGGTCTTCAGCATGCGGTACTTGACCGTCCGCCCGGGGCGGCCCCGTCGGGGGAGCAAGGGGGCGGTCAGTTCTGGCTCGGCGCCGGGGCGATGCCCGTCGGGCACGCCCGCCCCCAGTTCGTCTCCGACGGCGCGTCCAGGACCGCGCCCGTGCCGCCGATCCCGCAGTACTCCGGGGTTCTTTTCCAGGTACTGCTGGTGGCTACGCACCGAGGAGAGATGAGAGTCCATCGCATGGGTACCTCACTGCCATCCGCCCAGTGAACGCTCTGCGTTATCTACCAACTCCTTGTAGGTTACGGCCTCAACGCGGCTCATATGGGTGTTGAGCGTACGCAATGCTTCATTGATGTCTTCCTCGGCTACGTCTGGTTGTACGGATGGGTGTCCGATTAGCACCAGAGCGCTTGCCCGGCGAGTTTCGATTCCTAGTTCGTCTCGTATCCGGAGCCGATGCTCGTCCAGGCCGACCAGATAGTTCACCGCTTGGCTAACTGCGTCGTGCACTTCAGCCGTTGGCACCCAGCATCCTCTGTGCCTCTTGACGAGGGAGCCACGGAGGCTCATTGAGCACTTCAACTCGATGATGTGTAGTGCGCCGTCCCCGCGTATCAATGGGATATCCACCTCGTCTCCGGGAACCAGTCTGCGCTGGATTGCCTGGCTTGCGAACTGTCCGCCGAAGATCCAGTGTTGACCGTCTAGCGCGCGCTGGAGATCCCTCTCGCTCGCCTTGGGGTCCTCCACGGCCATGCGAAGTTCCTTGAGGCCTCGCCGTCGGCGCTGGACCTCTGCGGCTCGTAGAAGGATCTGTCCTTCTCGGTCTGCTGCCAGAATTGCGAGAGACTCGGGGGTCATCACGATGCGGCGAGCAGCGTCTTCCGGATCTTCCACGTCAACCCGCTGACGAAAGACCTGTTCAAGCCAGGCGGCTACCTCTGCACTGCCCCTGAGGATCCGATAGCGGCCAGGTTGCTCCTGCGACTGTTGCAAGTAGCGTGAGTCCTGGGCAACGCTCTCCACATGGTTGAGCACCTCACTCGGGCTCGCGTTGGGGTGCTGGCTGAGGTACTGGGAGCCGAGCTGAGAGAAGAAGGCAAGGCTGCCGGAGAGCGTCCGTGCCAGGTAGTCCTGATGTGAGCTCAACGGTTCTGTCGACCTTTGGAAGAGCCGGTAACGCTCTTCGAAGTCTGGCCGGAGGATCCGTCCTTCCGCGTAGTCCAGAGAGTCTTGTATCAGTCGCACGACTTGCCACTCATCTGCTGCTGCCGCGGTTGAGCGCACCTCCTTGAGTAAGGTGACGAGTGCCTTGCCTCCCCTGTAGGGGCTCCTGCCGCTGGTCATGTGCGTAACGACCGATGCAAGGGCATCCTTGATCTTGGGGTCGATGGCTTGCTCGGCGACGTGCTTCAGTTGCAACTTCAGCGCAAAGTCAGATCTCACATCCACAGACATGATTCTGGCGCCTGGCACTGACATCTGCCGTAAGTCGAGAGAGCGGTGGCTGCCTAGTCGTTGGCTGCACAGCCCTTCTGGTAGGGCTCCGTTGCAGGCCTACTGTTCTGCCGTCTCCGGCGCAGGCGTGATCCCGGTCGGGCAAGCGCGGCCCCAGTTCGTCTCCGACGGAGCGTCGAGTGCTGCGCCCGTGCCGCCGATCCCGCAGTACCCGTCGGGGTTCTTGTCCAGGTACTGTTGGTGGTACGGCTCGGCCGGCCAGAACGGGCGGGTGTCGGCCGGGAGGACCGTCGTCGTGATCGTGCCGTAGCCGGCGGCCGTCAGGACCTTCTGGTACGCCTCCAGGGACGCGGTCGCCGCCTCCTCCTGCGCGGGGGAGTGCGTGTAGATCGCGGAGCGGTACTGCGTGCCGACGTCGTTGCCCTGGCGGAAGCCCTGCGTGGGGTTGTGGGACTCCCAGAACAGCTTCAGGAGCGTGGCGTACGAGACCTTGGACGGGTCGAAGACGACGCGGACGGCCTCGGTGTGGCCGGTGAGGCCGGAGCACACCTCTTCGTAGGAGGGGTTTTCCGTGTAGCCGCCCTGGTAGCCGACGTACGTCGTCCAGACGCCCTCGGTCTGCCAGAACTTGCGCTCCGCGCCCCAGAAGCAGCCGAGCGCGAAGTCCGCGATCTCCAGGCCGTCGGGGTAGGGGCCGAGCAGCGGGTTGCCGAGCACCGTGTGGCGGGAGGGGACCTCGAATTCCGGGGTGGCCCGGCCCTTGAGGGCCTGCTCGGCGGTGGGGAGCTCGGGCGTGCGTCCGAAGATCATGCGGGTCTCCTCGTGGGTGACAGGGGTCTACCGGGTGAACGTACGGAGGGGGCGGGGCATTCCGGTCGGCCGGTGCCCACCCCCTGCCCCCCCGGCGCTCTCGTCAGTGCGGCAGCGTCGCCGGGCTGCCGCCGTTCGCCTCGTAGCCCGCGACGGCCAGGGCGCGGTAGACCGCGTAGTCCGACGCGGGGTCCTCGGACAGGGTCCAGGGGAGCGCGCCGATGTGGCCGTCCACGTGCACCAGCTGGTTCATGGCCTCCGCCCAGCGCTCGGAGCGGACCAGGAAGAAGACCAGGAGGTGGCGGACGTGCGCCAGCATGGGGTCGTCCGCGCGCGCGGAGTGCACCGCGAACAGCGCGCCCTCGACGGCCTTGGTGACGACCTCGCTCTCGTAGAACCCGCGGACGAGGTTGACCTCGGGCAGGTGCTCGTACACCGCGAAGAGGGGGAGCGCCGCGAGCAGGGAGCCGCGGGGCGCGCGGGCGGCCGCGGCCTCCGCGAAGTCGTTGGCGAGGTCGCGGGAGCCGTGCCACTTCTCGCACCAGTAGTGCAGCGCCGCCAGATGCGCGCCCATGTGCGCGGGCGCGCGGTCCAGGATCTTCAGCCACAGCTGCTCGAACTCCTCGCGGGGATACGCCAGTCCGCGCGCGATGGAGAGCTCGATGATGTACGGAACGGGGTCGCCGGGGGCGAGCAGCGCCGCCTGCGCGCACGCCTCCTTCGCCTCCTCCAAAATGATCCGGAATTCGTCCGTCCCCTGCACCGCCGTGCGCCACGCCTGCTGGACGAGGAACTCCGCGTGCACCGCGGCACCGCCCGCGTCCTTGGGCGCCTCGGCGCGCCACACCCGCAGCCACTGCCCGCCCGGGGTGTCGCTGACGCCGCCCGGCCGCCGCTGCAGCTCCAGCGAGGCCGCGCCCGCGAAGGCCTGCACGCGCTGCCAGCGCCGCTCGCCGTGCGTCTCCGTGCCGGCGAGGAGCTGCGACGCGGCCTTCCACTCCTGCGTGCGCTGCACGAGGTCGAGCACTTCGAGGAGGTCGGCGTCCGGTCCCGGCATGCGGATGTCCAGCTCCTCCTGGCGCAGGAAGCCGTAGTTCGCCGGGTCCGCGGCGTCCGGCGAGCCGGGGGCCACCTGCCGGATCCCGCCGCGCCTGCGCAGCAGCACGGGCCCCAGGACCGCACCGATCATGATCACCGCGAACAGGAACCAGAGAATCTCCATGACACAAGCGAACCAGACGGGTCGGACAATTGGCCAACCTGCCGGGACGTACCCGGACCGACCCGGCAGAAGGGCCCCCGCGCGCACTACGCTCAGGCCGCATGAGTGACTCGCACAGCACGCAGAGCTTCGAGACCGTGGCCATCCACGCGGGCAACACCGCCGACCCCCTCACCGGCGCCGTGGTCCCGCCCATCTACCAGGTGTCGACCTACAAGCAGGACGGCGTGGGGGGCCTGCGTGGCGGCTATGAGTACAGCCGCAGCGCCAATCCCACGAGGACCGCCCTGGAGGAGAACCTGGCCGCGCTGGAGGGCGGCAGCCGCGGACTCGCCTTCGCGTCCGGCCTCGCCGCCGAGGACTGCCTTCTCCGTACGCTGCTCGGCCCGGGTGACCACGTCGTCATCCCCAACGACGCGTACGGCGGCACCTTCCGCCTCTTCGACAAGGTCGTCTCACGGTGGGGCGTGGAGTGGTCGGTGGCCGACACCTCCGACCCCGAGGCCGTGCGGGCAGCGCTGACCGACCGTACGAAGGCGATCTGGGTGGAGACCCCCTCCAACCCGCTGCTCGGCATCACCGACATCGCCGCGCTCGCGCAGATCGCCCGTGACGCCGGCGTGCGCCTCGTCGTCGACAACACCTTCGCGAGCCCCTACCTCCAGCAGCCGCTGGCGCTCGGCGCGGACGTCGTCGTGCACTCCATGACGAAGTACATGGGCGGCCACTCGGACGTCGTCGGCGGCGCGCTCGTCGTGAGCGACGCGGCCCTGGGCGAGGAGCTGGCGTACCACCAGAACGCGATGGGTGCCGTCGCGGGCCCCTTCGACGCCTGGCTGGTGCTGCGCGGCATCAAGACCCTCGCGGTGCGCATGGACCGGCACAGCGAGAACGCCACCAAGGTCACCGAGATGCTGACCCGGCACGCGCGCGTGAGCAGCGTTCTCTACCCGGGCCTTCCGGAGCACCCCGGTCACGAGATCGCCGCCAAGCAGATGCGGTCCTTCGGCGGCATGGTGTCGTTCCGTGTCCAGGGCGGCGAGGAGGCAGCCGTCGAGGTCTGCAACCGCGCCAAGCTGTTCACCCTCGGCGAGTCCCTTGGCGGCGTCGAGTCGCTGATCGAGCACCCGGGCCGCATGACGCACGCCTCGGTGGTCGGCTCGGCCCTGGAGGTCCCGGCGGACCTGGTGCGCCTCTCGGTGGGCATCGAGTCGGCGGACGACCTCATCGCCGACCTCCAGCAGGCGCTCGGCCAGTAAGCACCCGCCGGTCAGCCCCAGCGCGTCAGGGGTGGAGTCGTGTCCGACGGCGGCTCCACCCACGGCCGGGCCAGCGACGCCCACACGACGAACGCCACCGCGGCGGCGAACAGCAGGGTCCAGAACAGCCGCCGTGCCGCCCTGCGGCGCCGCAGGGCCCGGCTGCCCCGCCGCACCGCGTCGTCGAGGAGCTCGGGCGGCACGGAGGGCGCCGTGCCCTCCAGGAGGCGCCGGATCGCCTGCTCCTTGCGCTCGTACTGACTCATGAGGGCACCGCCCCGACCGGCGCCCCGGCCGGCGCGGGGCCGCGCGGCGGGTGCAGGACCGTCGCCATCGCGCGGGCGCAGATCGCCGCGACCCGGTCGGCGGGCAGGCCGAGGAGCGCCGCCGTCTGTTCCTCGGCGACGCCCTCGTACATCCGCAGGACGAGAATCAGCCGCTCCTGGGGGCTGAGCCGGGCCAGGACCCCGCCGTGGCCGCGGTGGCGCCGCCAGGCGGCGCGGCCGAAACGCAGGGCGACCTGCTGGCGGGTGCGGTCGTACGGATCCTCGCCGCGCAGCCGGTCCCACGACGCGTACGTGTGCGCGAGGGCGGCGGTCAGCAGGGCACGCGCGCGTGGGTTGTCCTCCGGGGGCTCGGCGGTGAGGAGCGTCGCGGCATGCAGGAGCCGCCCTGCCGCGCCCGCGACGAACGCCTCGAACTCCCGGGCACGGCGGGCGTTCCGCAACGCCTGCCGCTCTCGCACCGCGCCTCCCGGCCGGAGGCCACGAGCAAGCGGCCTCCGGTCTCATATGAGGCCAGACGCGGGTCCGGGGTCAAGACTCCGGAGTGGCCGGAACTTCTCCTCCGGGAGCCGGCTGTGACGTCTGCCGTGCCGAGAGGGCGGAATTGAAGCGTGTGAGGAGCGCGCAGAAGCTCTCGCGCTCCTGCGGCTCCCAGTCCTGCGTCAGCTCGGCCATCAGCTCGCGCCGCGAGGAGCGCACCTCGTCGAGCCTGGCCTGGCCGCGCGGGGAGAGCTGGAGCACCACGGCGCGGCCGTCCTCCGGGTGCGAGGTGCGCTTGACGAGCCCGGTGTCGACCAGCGGGGCGACCTGCCGGGTGACGGTCGAGGAGTCGATGCCCATGCTCGCCGCGAGCGCCTTGACGCCCATCGGGCCTTCTTTGTCGAGGCGGTTGAGCAGCAGATAGGCGGCGCGGTCCATGGAGTTGCGGACCTGTCCTACGCCGCCGAGGCGCGTCTGCTCCGCACGGCGGGCGAAGACCGCCACCTGGTGCTGCAGGCTGTCCAGGAGGGCGGGGTCGCTGGCGGTCGTCATGTCCGGAGTTGTGGGCATGGCCGGGGGCTCACTTCATGCGAGGGCAGTGGGTTGGGGGACAGGGTACGCGGCCGCGGCGCGTACCGTACCTGCGCTGCGCAAACCCACGCTCAGAACGGTCTCGTCCCTTGGTCGCCGCAGGAGGACTCGGACGCCGGCTGCAAGACTTGCCGTCATGAGCTACCGCACGCCCCACTCCTTGCCGACGGTCACCCTCGACGACGTGCGCGGCGCGCAGAAGATGCTCTCCGGAGTGGCCCGGATGACGGCCATGGAGGGCAGCAGGCACCTGTCGCAGCTGGTCGGGGCGCCGGTGCACCTCAAGTGCGAGAACCTCCAGCGGACCGGTTCCTTCAAGCTGCGCGGCGCGTACGTGCGGATCGCGGGCCTGCTCCCCGAGGAGCGCGCCGCCGGTGTCGTGGCCGCCAGCGCGGGCAACCACGCGCAGGGCGTGGCGCTGGCCTCCTCGCTCCTCGGCGTGCGCTCCACGGTCTTCATGCCGGCCGGTGCGCCGCTGCCCAAGGTCGCGGCGACGCGGGACTACGGAGCGGAGGTGCGGCTGCACGGCCAGGTGGTCGACGAGACGCTGGCCGCCGCGCAGGAGTACGCCCACGAGACGGGCGCCGTCTTCATCCACCCCTTCGACCACCCGGACATCATCGCGGGGCAGGGCACGGTCGGCCTGGAGGTCTTGGAGCAGTGCCCCGAGGTGCGCACCCTCGTCGTGGGCATCGGGGGCGGCGGCCTCGCGGCGGGCATCGCGGTCGCGGTCAAGGCGCTGCGCCCGGACGTGAAGCTGGTGGGCGTGCAGGCGGCGGGGGCCGCGGCCTATCCGCCCTCGCTTGCCGTGGGGCGCCCGGTGTCGATCGGCGACCCCGCGACGATGGCGGACGGCATCAAGGTCGGCCGCCCCGGCGACGTACCGTTCCAGCTGGTCGAGGAGCTGGTCGACGAGGTCGTCACGGTCTCCGAGGACGAGCTCTCCAGCGCCCTGCTGCTCTGCCTGGAGAGGGCCAAGATGGTGGTGGAGCCGGCCGGTGCGAGCCCGGTCGCGGCCCTGCTCAGCGACCCGAAGGCGTTCGAGGGGCCGGTGGTGGCGCTGCTGTCCGGCGGGAACGTGGACCCGCTCCTGATGCAGCGCATCCTGCGCCAGGGCATGGCGGCGGCGGGCCGCTACCTCTCGCTGCGGCTGCGCCTGACGGACCGCCCCGGCGCGCTCGCCACGCTGCTCGGGGTGCTGTCGGAGGCGGACGCCAACGTCCTCGACGTGAGCCACGTGCGCACCGACCCCCGGCTCGGGATCACCGAGGCCGAGGTGGAGGTCCACCTGGAGACGAAGGGCCCCGAGCACTGCACCGAGGTGGGAACGGCCCTGCGGGGGGCGGGTTACACGGTCATCGGCTGAAGCTCCCCCTCCGGGACCATCTTTCGAAAATGAGGTGAGCCGACGCGATGTATCGCGTTACGGTGTGCTCTGCGTCACCCGTCGTCGGGCGTACGAAGTCCGGCAAACCTAAGCTTTCCGTAGAAAGTCACCGGAAGTCACCCACACCAGGGGGAATCTCATGCCAGGCGCCATCTACGCCGAAGGTCTGGTGAAGACCTTCGGCGACGTACGTGCTCTGGACGGCGTCGATCTGGATGTCCCGGAAGGCACCGTGCTCGGCCTCCTGGGGCCGAACGGCGCGGGCAAGACCACGGCGGTCCGCTGCCTGACGACACTGCTCACCCCGGACAGCGGCAAGGCGGTCGTCGCGGGCATAGACGTCCTCAAGCATCCGAACGAAGTGCGGCGTTCGATCGGCCTCTCCGGCCAGTTCGCCGCCGTGGACGAGTATCTGACAGGCCGTGAGAACCTCCAGATGGTCGGCCAGCTCTATCAGATGAAGGCCAAGGAGGCGAAGGCAAGGGCGGGCGAACTGCTCGACCGGTTCAACCTCGCCGACGCCGCCGACCGCCCCTCCAAGACGTACTCCGGAGGCATGCGCCGCCGCCTCGACCTCGCCGCCGCGCTCGTCGTCTCGCCGCCCGTGATGTTCATGGACGAGCCGACCACCGGCCTGGACCCGCGCAACCGCCAGCAGCTGTGGGAGGTCATCCAGGAACTCGTCTCGGGCGGTACGACACTGCTCCTGACCACGCAGTACCTCGAAGAGGCCGACCACCTCGCGCACGACATCTGCGTCGTCGACCACGGCCGCGTCATCGCCCGCGGCACCTCCGACCAGCTCAAGGCCCAGACCGGCGGCGAGCGCGTCGAGGTCGTCGTGCACGACCGCGAGCACATCGCCACCGCCTCCGAGGTGCTGCGCGGCTTCGGCAAGGGCGAGGTCGCCGTCGCCGAGCACACCCGCAAGCTGACCGTCCCCGTCGCCGGTGGCGCCAAGCTGCTCGCCGAGGTCATCCGCGAGCTGGACACCCGCGGCATCGAGATCGACGACATCGGCCTGCGCCGCCCGACCCTCGACGACGTCTTCATCTCCCTCACCGGGCACGTCGCCGAGCTGGCCGACGAGGGCAACGGAAAGGAGACCGGCAAGTGAGCACCGTCACCGACACCGCGCGCACGGCGGCCCCCAGGCCCGCCGGCGGCATCGGCCAGTCCGTCAGGGACTCCTTGGTGGTTGCCAAGCGCAACTTGATCCGTATGTCCCGAATTCCCGAAATGGTCATTTTCGGCCTTATTCAGCCGATCATGTTCGTGGTGCTGTTCAGCTATGTGTTCGGCGGCTCCATGATGATCGGCAACAGCACCGATCCGGCGGACTACCGCAACTTCCTGATGGCGGGCATCTTCGCGCAGACCGTCACCTTCGCGACCGCGGGCGCGGGCGCCGGCATCGCCGACGACATGCACAAGGGCCTCATCGACCGCTTCCGCTCCCTGCCCATGGCGCGCGGCGCGGTCCTCACCGGCCGCACCATCGCCGACCTCGTGCAGACCGCGCTGACCCTCCTGGTCCTCGCGATCGTGGCGGTCCTCGTCGGCTGGCGCATCCACGAGGGGATCGGCAAGGCCCTCGGCGCCTTCGGCCTGCTGCTCCTGCTGGGGTACGCGTTCACCTGGGTCGGAGCGCTCATCGGTCTCTCGGTCCGCACTCCGGAGGCGGCGACTTCGGGTGGCCTGATCTGGCTCTTCCCGGTCACCTTCATCTCGAACGCGTTCGTGGACTCCAGCAAGATGACGCCCTGGCTGCGGCATGTCGCGGACTGGAACCCCTTCAGCGCGACCGTCCAGGCCTGCCGCGAGCTCTTCGGCAATCCCGGGGTGTCCCCGTCCGACGCCTGGCCGATGCAGCACCCGGTCTGGGCCTCGGTGATCTACTCGGTCCTGATCATCCTGATCTTCCGCACCCTGTCGGTCCGCAAGTACCGCTCGGCGACGGCCTGAGCGCACATGACCGAGCCCCCGGCACCGCGATTCAGGGTGCCGGGGGCTCGGTCGTGTGCGGAGCTCTGGGAGCGCGCTAGGCCGCGTACGGCTTCGCGGCGAGGATCTTCACGGAGGCGAACTTGCCGTTCGGCAGTTCGTACTGCGCGTTCTCGCCGATCTTCTTGCCGTTCACGCCGGTGCCCAGCGGGGACTGCGGCGAGTACGTCTCGATGTCGCCGCTCGCGTACTCACGGGAGGCGAGCAGGAAGGTCAGCGTGTCGTCCTCGTCGCCGTCGAAGGCGATGGTGACGACCATGCCGGGCTCCACGACCCCGTCGTCGGCCGGCGCCTCGCCGACCCGTGCGGTCTCCAGGAGCTGGGTGAGCTGGCGGACGCGGAGCTCCTGCTTGCCCTGCTCCTCCTTGGCCGCGTGGTACCCGCCGTTCTCCCGCAGGTCGCCCTCCTCGCGCGCCGCGGCGATCTTGGCCGCGATCTCGGTGCGCGCAGGACCAGACAGGTACTCCAGCTCGGCCTTGAGCTGGTTGTACGCCTCCTGGGTCAGCCAGGTGACGTTCTCGCTGGTCTGGGTCACAGGTGCTCCTCGTAGGTACTGGGAATACAAAGCATCGCCCTACCCAGAAGGATGTTCCTTCACGGGTGGGCGAAACCACGAGCCTAACAATTCAGGCGCCCAAGGGGGAGGACATAAGCCATCAGATTTGCGTCAACGCAGGTGAGCGCGGTAAACGCCGGAATGTCGCCCGATGTCAGTCGGAGTGGCAGCCCAGCAGCTCGACGCTGGTGGCCCTACTTGTCGTACGCAGAGTGACGACCTTGTCGATACGGTCCGTGCGCTGGTCGAAGCGGAAGTCCGCGCGGCCGACCTCGGCGCCGGACTCCGCCTGTGAGCGCAGGGTGCAGTAGCCCCGGGCGTCCGAGTCCTTGCGGACTTCCAGATGAGCCTCGACGGACCGGTCGGACACGACGTCGAACTTGATGACCTCGGCGCTGACCTTCGTACCGTTGACGTAGTCGTAGCCGAACCAGCCGACGACACCGAGCAGCAGCACGCCGAGCACCGAGCCGACGATCTTCAGCTTGCGGTCGGCGGCCTCGTCGGCCGTGCGGGAGCGGCCGTACCGCCCCTCGGGAACACCCTTGGAGGAGCCCTCGGAAGGCCCTTCGGGGAGCTTCGAGCCCACCGCCGCCATGATCGTCCTCCAGGAACAGTGGATGCCGGAATTTTCCGCCCCCCGGTTCCGTCACTATAGAAGCCTCCCGCCCGCCACCCGACCGCCGCCCCTCATCGACGCCCCTGCGGGGCGGCACCTGTTCAACGCGCCGGATCACCGAGGGCGCCCGATTACTTGAGGATCGAGTCTTGACTGAGCAGCTTCGACTGATGGCCGTGCACGCCCACCCCGACGACGAGTCGAGCAAGGGCGCGGCCACCATGGCCAAGTACGTGTCCGAGGGGGTGGACGTGCTCGTCGTGACCTGCACGGGCGGGGAGCGCGGCGACATCCTCAACCCCAAGCTCCAGGGTGACGCCTACATCCAGGAGAACATCCACGAGGTGCGCAAGAAGGAGATGGACGAGGCGCGCGAGATCCTCGGCGTCAAGCAGGAGTGGCTCGGCTTCGTCGACTCGGGGCTCCCCGAGGGCGACCCGCTGCCGCCGCTGCCCGAGGGCTGTTTCGCCCTGGAGGACCTCGACAAGGCCGCCGGCGAGCTGGTGCGCCAGATCCGCGCCTTCCGTCCGCAGGTCATCACGACGTACGACGAGAACGGCGGATATCCGCACCCCGACCACATCATGACCCACAAGATCACGATGGTGGCCTTCGACGGTGCCGCGGACGCCGAGAAGTACCCGGAGAGCGAGTTCGGCCCGGTCTTCCAGCCGCAGAAGCTCTACTACAACCAGGGCTTCAACCGCCCGCGCACCGAGGCGCTGCACCACGCGATGCTCGACCGCGGCCTGGAGTCGCCGTACGGGGACTGGCTGAAGCGCTGGGACGAGTTCGAGCGGGTCGAGCGCACGCTGACCACGCACGTTCCGTGCGCCGACTTCTTCGAGATCCGTGACAAGGCCCTGATCGCACACGCCACGCAGATCGACCCCGACGGCGGATGGTTCCGGGTGCCAATGGAGATCCAGAAGGAGGTCTGGCCCACGGAGGAGTACGAGCTCGCGAAGTCGCTCGTCGATACATCCCTCCCCGAGGACGACCTCTTTGCGGGCATCCGCGACAATGCCTAGCGTGAACGCACATCTGGCAATGACGCATCTCGTCCCTCTTGCCAAGGAGGTCGACGACGACAAGGTGACTCCGGGTGTCCTGGGCTTCATCGTCTTCGCGGTGATGGCCCTGGCCGTCTGGGGCCTGATGAAGTCGATGAACCGGCACATGCGGAAGGTCGACTTCAAGGAGCCGGCGGAGACGGAGTCCGCGGAGAAGGAGCCGGTCGGCGCGGCGGCGGGCGAGGACGCGGGCGCCGTGCGGCGGGAGTCCGACAGCGGGAAGTAGAGAAGTGCCCCGTCGTGTCAGCGCGCGACGGGGCGGTGGGCTACTTCGAGACGCAGGTGTTGCCGGCCGCCGGGTTGAGGAGGCCGATGACGTTCACGGTGTTGCCGCACGCGTTGACGGACAGGTCGACGGGCACCTGGACGACATTGCCGCTGAGGACGCCGGGGGAGTTCTTGGCCTTGCCGTGGGCGACCGCGCCGGGCGAGGAGTCGGCGGTGGCGGCGCCGGTGCCGCCGATGACGGTGGCCGTGACGAGGGCCGCGGTGATGAGGATCGAGCGCGTGCGCATGGGTGCCTCTCTGCACAGAAGAACGGACCCCACAGATGTCACCGGCCCGGCCCGCGGGCAAAACGATCGTGGGCCGTATGCCGGAGCGGAGCCGCCCGTCCGTGGGCACCGGCGGCGAGCGGTCCCCCCATCTCCTCAGTGATCGAGTACGTGCCGCCGGGCGGCTTCTCCAGTGGCGGGGCGCATGAAGCGTGCATAGAACGGGATACACGCTCACGCGCGGGGCGAGGACGTCCCGCTGAAATGGAGAAGAGAAGATGGCCGCTGAGTCATTCTCTGCCGCCGCTGGGGATTCTTCCGGTACCGGCGAACCTCTGGTTTCGACGTCGGTTCACTGGGGCACCGCGCAGCTCGGCGCCCCACCGCGTGACCAGCCCGCCCCGTGGCCCCGGACGGCAGACCCCACAGCCGACCCGACACCCGACCCGACCGTGGACGGAGCCGTCGAGCTCGACCGCGAGGCCGTCCCCCCGGACCCGCCCCCGTACGACGTCGACGACGGACCCCCGGCCCAGGTGGTGCCGGAGACCGACGAGGGCGCGGTCGCGGACCTCATACGCGTCGCCGTGGTGTCCAGGCCGCTGGACGACGTCGTCGACCTCGTCACCCGCCTGGAGCAGTCGCCGACCGGCATGCCGACCGCGGCCTCGGTGCTCCGCCTGGCCGCCGTCGCCCGGTCCGTCGACGACGTCACCCGGCTGGTGGAGCTGCTCGGTCCGCCCGAGCACCCCGCCGAGCCCATGAACCAGGCCATCCGGCACGCCGCCGAGGAACGCCCCATTCCGGAGGTGAGCCGGCTCGTCCACCTGCTGTCCCGGCCCCCGCACGATCCGCACAGCGGCGCCGAGGTGGTGCACGCCGCCGGTACGACCAGGTCCGTCGAGGAGCTGATGCAGCTGATCGGCAACCTGAAGGAGCACAGGAACGCCGACGCCGAGGCCGACGCCGAAGCGGCCGCAGAAGCCGCGGCCGCCGGAACCGCGGGCACGGCGGCCACGACGGCCGGCGAAGCCGTCCGGTCCTCGTCCGGCACGGTCCCCGGCGCGGCGCCGCTCGCCGCGCGGGACAGCGCACGCCTCGTCTGGCTGCGCCGCGCGGCAGGCGTGCTCCTGCTGCTCTGTGCGGCCGCTCATTTCCCGCTGAACTGGTCGGACGCGCCGAGCCTCGGCCTGCCGGCCGCGATCGCCGTCTCGGCGGTCTGCGCGGCGGCGGGCGTGGCCCTGTTCCTGAGCGGGTCGCCGCTCGTGGCCGTGGCGAGCACCCTCGTCGCGGGCGGGCTGACGCTCGGCCATCTCGTGGACGGCCGGGTCGACTCCACGACCCTCAGGTACGTCCTGCGGCCCGACGGGGTGACCGCACCCCTCCCGACCCTGTCGGCGGCGGTCGCGACGCTGGCCTCCCTGCTGGTCGTGGCGCTCACCGTCGCCGCCCTCAGGGCCGCCGCCGGACGGTACCCGGCGCCGCCCCGATGACCGGCAGCCGATGACCGGCAAGTGACAGGCAAGAAGGAAGGCCCCGCACCGGCGGGGCCTTCCTCATGTGTGCGTCGACCGTCAGTTGGTCTTGCAGTGGTTGCCGGTCGCGGGGTTGAGCACTCCGACGATGTCGATCGTGTTGCCGCAGATCGGGACGTCGACGTCGACCGGGACCTGGACCGCGTTTCCGCTGATGATGCCGGGGGAGTTGGAGACCTCCGCGTTGACCGGGTCGGGGTCGGCGACGGCCGCGCCGGCACCGCCGATCACGGTGACGGCGGCGAAGGCGGCTGTGGTGAGGATGGAGCGAGTACGCATGAATACCTCTTCGTAGGAGGAGAAGCGGACTCTGCGAGCGTCACCCGGGCCGGTTCACCGCGACAGCGGTCGTAGGCCGACAGTAGGAATAATGACCTCTTTCGTGTCATTTCGGCTGAAGTCCGATTCTGTAGCGTCGGCTCAGCTCGGCCGGGGCACGTCGACCCCCATCACCTCCCGCGCATGCCGGCTCGGCACCATGCCGAGCCGCCACGCCTGCCAGCCCGTCTCCAGCTCGGCTCCCCGCTCCAGGAGCAGGCCGTACGCCTGGACGTACTCGGCGAGCTTGCCGTCCCGGGTCGGATGGCCGGCCCGGGCCAGCTGGCCGAGCTCCTCCTGGGCGACCGCCGTGCCGATCTCCCAGCCGCCCGGCGACGCGTACGGCAGCAGGGTGCAGCGCAGGAAGCGGGCCCAGTCGCCGCCGCGCCGGTCGCCGTAGGAGGCGAAGAGCTCGATGGCCTCGTCGCACAGGGCGAGCGCCTGCTGGCTGCGGTTGTTGCCCGCGTCGACGACGACCAGCTCCAGACACGTCCAGGCCTCGCCGTGCGCGACGCCGATGCGCTGGAAGTCGGCGCGGGCGTCCACGAGGAGCTGGCGGGCGAAGCCGGAATTGCGCAGCGAACCCGTCTGGGCGGCCCGCTGGTCGCGGGTCACGCGCGCGGAGTGGTGCCGGGCGCACGCCAGGCCGTACACGTCCCGCATCCGGGAGAACATCGTGCGGGCCCGCTCCAGCTCCCGCACCGCCTGGTCCAGGCTGCCGGTCTCCTCCAGGGCCTGGCCGAGGTAGTACAGCGACCAGGCCTCGCCGCGCGCGTCGTCGTTGTCGCGGTGCCGGGACACCGCGTGGCGCAGCCCGTCGACGGCGGGGGACGGGTCGCCGTCCACCAGGCGGGCCCGCGCCAACTGCGTGAGCGCCCAGGCCTCGCCGCGCGCGTCACGCGTGCGGCCGTACAGATCGAGGGCGGTCCGCAGCTCGCCCTCCGCGCGCGGGACGTCACCCATGCGCAGGCAGAGCTGCCCGAGCTGGAAGTGCGTCCAGGCCTCGCCGTGCACAGAGCCGCTGTCACGGTGCAGCGCGAGCGCCGTCTCCAGCATGCCGAGGGCGTGCGCCAGGTGGGCGCGGTCCCGCTCGACGGCGGCCAGCGCGTGCAGCGTCCAGGCGCGGTCGCCCGCCAGCTCGTCGGCGGCCTGCAGGTCGAGGGCCTCCGTGAGGCGGGCCGCCGCCTCCGTCAGGTTGCCCTGGTGGTGCAGGGTGATGCCGAGGGAGCCGAGGGCGCGGGCGGCGGCCGCGTCCTGGTGGGCCTCGAAGTACAGGTCGACGACGGAGTTCAGCGTCGTGCGGGACTGGTCGAGCTCGCCGAGCTGACGGGCCGCGATGCCCGTGCGCCACTGCACGCTGCGGCCGAGCAGGCCCTGGTCGATGGCCTGCGTCAGTTCGTTGATCTCGCCGAGGCGGTAGAGGTCGCCGCGCAGCAGGCAGTAGTCGCACAGCGCGCCGAGGAGGTTGAGCACGGCCCGCTGGTCGACGCCCTCCGCGTGCCGCAGGGACGCCGTGATGAACGTCGACTCGTCGTCGAGCCAGCGCAGGGCCGCGTCGAGCGAGGCGAAACCGTGCTGCCCGAACTGGTTGGCGCGCGTGGACGTCTTGCCGTCGACCAGCCGGATCACCGTGTCGGCCAGCTCTCCATAGCTGGCGATGAGGCGCTCCTGCGCGGCGGTGCGCTCGGCGGCCTCCTCCTCGTCCAGGAGGCGGGCCCTGGCGAAGGAGCGGACGAGGTCGTGCAGGCGGTAGCGGCAGGCCGGGGCCTCGGGGGCCTCACCGGTCCCGTTCCGGGGGCGGGGGCGGTCGAGCAGGCCCGCGCGGGACAGCGCGGTCAGCTGCCGGGCCGCCTCCTCCTCGTCCGTGCCGAGCAGCGCCGCCGCGGCGGCCGTGCCCAGCGAGGCGCGCCCCGCGAGCGCGAGCCGGCGCAGCAGCCGCCGGGCCGGTTCCGGCTGGTCGGAGTAGCGCAGCCACAGGACACGCTCGACAGGACCGACCTTGTCGGCGGGGCCGTACGCCGACAGGTCGGCGGCCAGCTGACGCGGCGTCCGCGGACCGAGCGAGGAGCCCGCGGCGCGCAGCGCCAGCGGCAGCCCGCCGCACAACTCCCGCACCGCGTCCGCCGATTCGGCGTCGTAGGGACCGGAGAGGTCCTCCGCGGACTCGCGGAGCAGCTCCTCGGCACCCGCCTCGTCCAGTGCGTCGACCGGCAGCCGGTGCACCCACGCGGGCAGGTCCGCGGGCAGCTCCAAGGGCTCGCGGGCGGTGACCAGGACGAGGCTGTCCGAGCGCTCCGGGACCAGCGTGCGGACCTGCTCGGCGTCGCCGGCGTCGTCGAGGACGATCGTCACCGCGACGCCCGTCAGATACTGGTGATAGAGCTCGCTGAGCCGCTTGAGCTGCTGCTCCTGCGAGGACCGCTCCCGGAAGAGCAGCTGCTCGCGCGGAGCGCCCAATCGGTTCAGCAGATGCATCAGGGCGTCGCGCGTGGACATCGGGGACTCCTGCGGGCTGTCGCCGCGCAGGTCCACCACGCAGGCGCCGCGGAACTGGTCCCGCAGGTCGTGCGCCGCCCGCACCGCCAGCGAGGTCCGCCCGGAGCCCGGCGCGCCGTGCAGCACGACGACCGTGGGCCGGGTGTCGGTGCTGGCGCGCGCCGCGTGCACCCACCGCGCGATCTGCCCCAGCTCGGCCCGCCGGCCCACGAAGGGCGCCGCGGTCTCCGGGAGTTGCGCGAAGGACTGCTGCAGCACGCTGCGCCGCCGGGCCGCCGCGCTCTTGTCCGTGCCGCGCAGCTGGGGCGCCGACTTCTTCGCCGCGTGCGAGCCGGTCGATGCGGCGAGTACCCGCTGCTGGTCGAGGAAGGGCCGGATGCCGCGCACCTCCAGGGCCGTCAGCCACTGCAGCCGCAGCTGCTCGGGCCCGCCGGGCCTGCTGAGCTCACCCGCGCGGCGGCTCGCCGCGGGCACGTGGGAGGCCGTCACCTTCACGACCGTCGCCGCCGCGCCCGCCACGGCGACGACCGCGCCGGTCCCGAGCGCCGTGCCGACGCTCGTGCCGAACGACAGGTCGGACACCCCCGCCGCGAGCGCCGCAACCACCGCCACGAGCAGCGGAGTTCCGGCGCCCTCCTTCGCGTACCGCTGCGCGAAAGTGAGCCGGCCCGCCTCCGCCTCGTCGAGCGCTCCGGTGTACGCCGTGTACTCCTCGGCGGCCGTCTGCGCCATGGCGTCCAGCGCGCCGCGCGCCCGCGAGAGCAGTACGCTCCCGTCGACGCGCCCGCCCGACCGCCGGACCTCCTCCTCCACGGCCCGTGCCAACAGCCGCTCGGCCTCGGCCCGATGGCTGTCCCGCATATGGGTTCCCCCTCCGAGAGCAACAGTTGCCTGCGGTCACAAGTGTCCTGCGTACGGGGCCCCGGCGCGAGGGCGTCCGCCGATCGGGGCCCGGTGTGCGCGAGGATGGGCACCATGCCGAACCGACTGGCCCATGAGACGTCCCCCTATCTCCTTCAGCACGCCGACAACCCCGTCGACTGGTGGCCCTGGTCGGCCGAGGCCTTCGAGGAGGCGCGCGAGCGTGGAGTGCCGGTGCTGCTGAGCGTGGGCTACAGCAGCTGCCACTGGTGCCACGTCATGGCGCACGAGTCCTTCGAGGACGAGGCGACGGCCGCGCTCATGAACGAGAAGTTCGTGAACATCAAGGTCGACCGGGAGGAGCGGCCCGACATCGACGCCGTCTACATGGAGGCCGTGCAGGCCGCGACGGGCCAGGGCGGCTGGCCCATGACCGTCTTTCTCACCGCAGACGCCGAGCCCTTCTACTTCGGCACGTACTTCCCGCCGGAGCCCCGGCACGGCATGCCGTCGTTCCCGCAGGTCCTGGACGGCGTCCACCGGGCGTGGACGGACCGG
Organism: Streptomyces sp. NPDC039462; assembly: GCF_055639375.1. Lineage (NCBI taxonomy): Bacteria > Bacillati > Actinomycetota > Actinomycetes > Kitasatosporales > Streptomycetaceae > Streptomyces > Streptomyces sp. NPDC039462. The sequence goes on along the minus strand of NZ_JBVKAO010000002.1, from coordinate 892,915 downwards.
CGCGGCGAGGTCGCCGAGGTCGCCGGGAAGATCGTGCGGGACCTCGGCGAGCGGCAGCTCACCCACGGCTCGGGCGAGAAGCCCGGCGAGGACGAGCTCGCGCAGGCGCTGCTCGGCCTGACCCGGGACTACGACGCGACGCACGGCGGGTTCGGCGGCGCGCCGAAGTTCCCGCCGTCCATGGCGGTCGAGTTCCTGCTGCGGCACTACGGCCGCACGGGCGCGGAGGGCGCGCTGCAGATGGCCGCCGACACGTGCGAGCGGATGGCGCGCGGCGGCATCTACGACCAGCTCGGCGGCGGCTTCGCGCGCTACTCCGTGGACCGCGAGTGGGTCGTGCCGCACTTCGAGAAGATGCTGTACGACAACGCGCTGCTGTGCCGCGCCTACGCCCACCTGTGGCGGGCCACCGGCTCCGAGCTCGCGCGCCGGGTCGCCCTGGAGACCGCGGACTTCATGGTCCGCGAACTCCGCACGAACGAGGGCGGTTTCGCCTCCGCCCTCGACGCGGACAGCGAGGACCCGGCGACGGGCGCGCATGTCGAGGGCGCGTACTACGTGTGGACGCCGGGGCAGCTGCGGGAGGTCCTGGGGGAGGACGACGCGGAGCTGGCGATGACCTGCTTCGGCGTGACGGAGGAGGGCACGTTCGAGAAGGGCGCGTCGGTCCTCCAACTCCCGGTCCAGGACGGCCCGGTGGCGGACGCCTCCCGTCTCGCCTCCATCCGGGAGCGGCTCCTCGCGGCGCGCGCCGAGCGGCCCGCGCCCGGCCGGGACGACAAGGTGGTCGCCGCCTGGAACGGCCTCGCGATCGCCGCGCTCGCGGAGGTCGGCGCGTACTTCGACCGGCCCGACCTGATCGCGGCCGCCGTCGCCGCGGGCGATCTTCTCGTACGTCTCCACATGGACCCGCGCGCACGGATCGCCCGCACCTCCAAGGACGGCCAGGTGGGGGCCAACGCGGGCGTCCTCGAGGACTACGCGGATGTGGCGGAGGGCTTCCTCGCGCTGGCCGGGGTCACCGGTGAGGGGGTCTGGCTGGAGTTCGCCGGTTTCCTCCTCGACCACGTCCTCGCGCAGTTCGTGGACGCGGAGAGCGGCGCGCTGTACGACACGGCGGCGGACGCGGAGCGGCTCATCCGGCGCCCGCAGGACCCCACGGACAACGCGGCGCCGTCCGGCTGGACGGCCGCCGCGGGCGCGCTCCTGTCCTACGCGGCCCACACCGGCGCCGAGCCGCACCGCACCGCCGCGGAGCGGGCCCTCGGCATCGTCAAGGCACTCGGCCCCCGCGTGCCGCGCTTCATCGGCCACGGCCTCGCGGTCGCGGAGGCGGCGCTGGACGGGCCGCGCGAGGTGGCCGTCGTGGGCGACGTCCTCGGCGACCTGCACCGCACGGCGCTGCTCGGCACCGCGCCCGGCGCCGTCGTCGCGGCCGGCCCGGCGGGCAGCACGGAACTCCCCCTGCTCGCGGACCGCCCCCTGGTCGACGGCCGCCCGACGGCGTACGTCTGCCGCGGCTTCGTCTGCACGGCCCCGACGACGGACCCGGCGGAACTGGCGGGGCTGCTCTCCTAGACCGCCTGCACCGTCAGGCCGCCCTCGCGTCAGGCCGCCTTGCCGTGGGGCGGGCGGTCTGACGGTGGCGCGGGCGTTCGAGCCGGAGGGTGTCTAGGCCGTCCGCGCCGCGGACCGGTGCTCCGGTGTGCCGAATTCCGCCATCGCCCGCTCCACGATGTCCTCCAGGCGGTCGTGGTGGGCGCCCCGCCAGAACACGCGGTCGCAGCTCTCGCACTGGGCGAAGACGTCGTACGTGCCGCGGGTGCCGCCCTCCAGGAGGTCCGCGACCTCCTCCTTCGTGGCCGACCGGAGCGTGCCGTTGCAGGCGCTGCAGCGGGTCCAGGGGCGCAGCTCGGGGGCGAAGCGGCCGAGGACGTCGCAGAGTTGGTCGTCGGGGCGGTCGCTGTAGACGTACGCCCCGGCCCACAGCTCGCGGCGGCGCAGCAGCCCGCGGTCGCGGCTCAGCAGCACGCGCCGCTCGGCCGCCGAGCGCGCGGCGAGGGCCGGGTCGCCGATGTCCGTGCTCTCGTACGCCGCGTCGACGCCGAGCAGCCGCAAGCGGCGGGCCAGCGTGCCGAGATGGACGTCGAGGAGGAAGCGGAGCGGGGCGCCCGGCACCGGCTGCGGGCGCGTCACCGCGCGCACGGTCACCGTCTCGCCCGCCGCGGGCACGTGTCCGGCGGCGACCCCGCGGCCGTCCACCACGAGCGCGCCGACCTCCGTCAGCGGGACGCCGAGCGACTCGACGACGTGCCCGAGCGTGGACACCCCGTCCGTGACGGCCGCGGTGGGTCCGCCCCGGCGTGTCTGCGGGACGAAAATCCCCAGCTCGGGGGCGAAACTGATGGAGATCTCCGGACCGTTCATGCCGTCAGGATGGCATGCCGGGCCGGGCGTCACCGGGAATTTCCCGCCTCCGGGAACCCGTGCGCCAGCATGTCGAGGGTCCGGTCCACGAGCACGGTCAGGTCGTCCTTGTGGTCGTGCTCCGCCCAGTACGCGGCGGTCTCGGTGAGCGCGCCGATCAGCCCCATCGCGAAGGTCCGCACCTCCAGCTCGTCCGCGTCCCGGCCGGTGCGCTCCGCGATGACGCGGCGCAGGATGCCGCCGGTGACCGACATGCTCTCCAGCATCCGGGAGCGCACGGCGGGCACCTCGATCATCAGCTTCGTCCGCAGCCGCGACACCTCGGGCTCCTCCGCGTGACCGAGGCCGACGGCCCGTCGCAGCACGTGCCGCAGGGACTCCACGATCGGCTCGTCGGCGGGACGCTCCCGCAGCTCCTGCTCCAGGAGCGGGTCGAACTCGTCGGTGAGGACGATGTCCTCCTTGGTCGGGAAGTAGCGGAAGACGGTGGAGGGGGAGACCTCCGACGCCTCCGCGATCTGCTCGACCGTCGTCGCCTCGTACCCCTGGGCCCGGATCAGCCGGTACGTCGCCTCACGGATCGCGAGGCGGGTCTTGAGCTTCTTGCGCTCACGGAGCCCCGGCCGGGGGGCGCCCGTGGGGGCGGAGATACGTGCGGCCGTCATGACCTCATTGTCGGGCATCGGCCCCGGTCCTGGGCAGGAGCGCGGCGACGAACAGCGCGGTCACCAGGGCGGCGACTCCGCTGACCAGCAGGACGAGGCCCATGCCGTGGAGGTACGCGGAGTTCGCGGACTCGACGAGCCCCGGCGCCCCGGTCCGTTCCGCGACCCCGTGCGCGGCGACCACCGAGTCACCGGCGGCGTCGGCCGCGGGCCCCGGCAGGCCGCCGGTGTCGAGCTGGTCGGTGTAGGCCCCGGCGAGCAGCGAGCCGAGCAGCGCGATCCCGAGGGCGCCGCCCACCTGTCGTACCGTCATGAGCAGCCCCGAGCCGGAGCCCGCGCGCTCCACGGGCAGCGCGCCGAGCGCCGAGTCCATGGCCGGCACGATCGCGCAGCCGAAGCCGAGGCCGGCGATCGAGAGCCACAGCGCGGTGAAACCGTAACCGCTGTCGACGTCCGTGCGGCTGCCCAGTATCGCGGCGAAGGCGAGGACGACGAGCCCGCCGCTGATCACCGCCCGCGCCCCGAAGCGCCGCACGACCGGCTCCGCGCCCTTCGCGGCGACGAGGAGACCGCCCATCATCGGCAGCATCCGCACACCGGTGCCGAAGGCGTCGTTGCCGAGGACGGCCTGGAGGTACTGCGGCAGCACGAACATCAGGCCGGACAGCACGAACATCACCAGCGTCGCCGCCACCGTGTTCAGGAAGAAGCCGCGGTTGCGCAGCAGCGACATGTCGAGCATGGGCCGCGTCATCCTGCGCTCCCGCAGCACGAGCGCGGCCACGAGGAGGGCGGCGCCGGCCAGCGTCGCGACGACCAGCGGGTCGCCCCAGCCGCGCCCCGGCGCCTCGATGACGCCGTAGACGAGGGCGCCGAGGCCGGCGGCGGTCAGGGCGGTGGAGACGACGTCGACCCTCGGGGCGGCGGGGTCGCTGGTCTCGGGGAGCAGGAACAGGCAGGCGGTGAGGCCGATCGCGACCATGGGGACGTTGATCAGGAAGATCGAGCCCCACCAGAAGTGGTCGAGGAGCCAGCCGCCGACGATCGGCCCGAGCGGCGCGCCGAGCGCGGAGGCGGCCGAGACGATGCCGACGGCCTTGGTCTGCTCGCCGGGCCCGAAGAGGGCGGGCAGCACGGCCATGGCGAGCGGCATGACGAGGGCGCCGCCCACGCCCATGACGGCACGGGCCACGACGATCAGTGAGACGTCGTCGGCGAGCGTGCCGAGCAGCGAGCCGCCCAGAAAGATCCCGAGCCCGGTCATCAGCATCCTGCGGCGTCCGAAGCGGTCGCCGAGGAGGCCGGCGGGAAGCATGAGGGCGGCGAAGACCACCACGTAGGCGTCCGCCATCCCCTGCTGCTCGCCCGTGCTCGCGCCGAGCTGCTCGGCCATCGTCGGCAGCGCGACGTTGAGGATCGTCATGTCGAAGCCGAGCACGAGCATGCTCGCGACCAGGGCGGCGAGGGCCCACCAGCGGCGCGGGTCCTGCCGCACGGCAGCGGTATCAGTGACAGTCACCATGAAATGAGAGTAGCTCTCAAAAGATGCACACTGTCAACATCGGAAACCGTCCCGGGCATGAAAAAAGTGGCCGCGACTCGGAAGCCGCGGCCACTGAAGTGGAGAGGGGGAACGTCAGCCGTGCTGGTAGGCCACCAGGGAGATGCCCACGTAGTGCACGGCGAAGGCCGCCAGGGTCAGCGAGTGGAAGACCTCGTGGAAGCCGAAGAAGCGGGGGGAGGGGTTCGGGCGCTTGATGCCGTAGATCACGCCGCCCACGCTGTAGAGCACGCCGCCGACGATGACCAGGACGAGCACCGCCACGCCGCCCGTGCGCATGAAGTCCGGCAGGAAGAAGACGGCGGCCCAGCCCATCGCGATGTAGCACGGGGTGTAGAGCCAGCGTGGGGCGCCGACCCAGAAGACCCGGAAGGCGATGCCGGCGACGGCCGCCCCCCAGATGCCCCACATCAGCCACCGCCCCTTCGCGTCGGGGAGCAGCAGCAGGGTCAGCGGGGTGTAGGTGCCCGCGATGATCAGGAAGATGTTGGCGTGGTCGAGCCGGCGCAGGACGCCGTCGGCTCTCGGGCTCCAGTTCCCCCGGTGGTAGAGCGCGCTCACGCCGAACAGCAGGCACGCCGTCAGGGCGAAGATGCCGCAGGCGAGGCGGCCGCGGGAGGAGTCCGCGAGCGCGGTGAGCACCAGGCCCGCGACCACCACCGCGGGGAACATGCCCGCGTGCAGCCAGCCGCGCATCTTCGGCTTCACGGGGAGCGGCATGGAGTCCGGGGACGGGACGAGGGAGGGGTTGTCGGAGCCTGCCGAGGGGTCGTCCGCGGGCTGCGGGATCGCTTCGGGGACGTGAGCGGTCATGTGCCGCATCGTACCTACGGGCCCGTAAGTCCGGAATCAAGCGGTGGCTTCTCGGCCAGAGGGGGACGGTTCCGCGCCAGAAGGGGACGGTTCCGCGTCAGAAGGGACGGAACCGCGCCCTCGCACCCGTACCCGTACAAGTGGCGATGCTCACGCCGCTCAGGTGTGAAGCCCTCTGGACAGATGCGCGCGGGCGTCGGATGATCAAATGAGTGCGGTCGGCACCGGATGAGCGCCAAAGTACGTCCACGTGAAGCGTCCGGGTCGCAGCCCCCACGGGGCATACATCCTGAAAACCCCTCGATTAGGAGCAATCGTGGCGCGCGACATCGCGGCTCCCCTGTCCTTGGGCACTGCCCCGACCAACCACCGGGAGCTCGTCTCCTGGGTCAACGAGATCGCCGAACTGACGCAGCCCGACCGCGTCGTCTGGTGCGACGGATCCGAGGCCGAGTACGAGCGCCTGTGCGAGGAGCTCGTCGCCAAGGGCACGTTCAAGAAGCTCGATCCGACTCTGCGCCCGAACTCGTACTACGCGGCCTCCGACCCGACCGACGTCGCGCGCGTCGAGGACCGCACCTTCATCTGCTCCGAGAAGGAGGAGGACGCGGGCCCGACCAACCACTGGAAGGCCCCCGCGGAGATGCGGGAGATCTTCCGCGGCAAGGACGAGCAGGGCGGCGTCTTCCGCGGCTCCATGCGCGGCCGCACCATGTACGTCGTGCCCTTCTGCATGGGCCCGGTCGGCTCGCCGCTGTCCGCGATCGGCGTCGAGATCACCGACTCGGCGTACGTCGCCGTGTCCATGCGCACCATGACCCGGATGGGTCAGCACGTCCTGGACGAGCTCGGCGACGACGGCTTCTTCGTGAAGGCCGTCCACACGCTCGGCGCGCCCCTCCAGGAGGGCGAGGCCGACGTCCCGTGGCCCTGCAACACCACGAAGTACATCTCGCACTTCCCCGAGGACCGCGAGATCTGGTCGTACGGCTCGGGCTACGGCGGCAACGCCCTGCTCGGCAAGAAGTGCTACGCCCTGCGCATCGCCTCCGTCATGGCCCGCGACGAGGGCTGGCTCGCCGAGCACATGCTGATCCTGAAGCTCACGCCCCCGCGGGGCGAGAGCAAGTACGTCGCGGCCGCCTTCCCGTCCGCCTGCGGCAAGACGAACCTCGCCATGCTGGAGCCGACGATCTCCGGCTGGACCGTCGAGACCATCGGCGACGACATCGCCTGGATGCGCTTCGGCGAGGACGGCCGGCTCTACGCGATCAACCCCGAGGCCGGCTTCTTCGGCGTCGCGCCCGGCACCGGCGAGCACACCAACGCCAACGCCATGAAGACGCTGTGGGGCAACTCCGTCTTCACGAACGTCGCGCTGACGGACGACGGCGACGTCTGGTGGGAGGGGATGACGGAGGAGACCCCGGCGCACCTCACGGACTGGAAGGGCAACGACTGGACGCCGGAGTCCGCCCGCGAAGCAAATGGATACCGTCCGGCCGCGCACCCCAACGCCCGCTTCACCACGCCCGCCTCGCAGTGCCCGATCATCGCGCCCGAGTGGGAGGACCCCAAGGGCGTGCCGATCTCGGCGATCCTCTTCGGCGGCCGGCGTGCCAGCGCGGTGCCGCTGGTGACGGAGTCCTTCAACTGGCAGCACGGCGTCTTCCTCGGCGCGAACGTCGCCTCCGAGAAGACCGCCGCCGCCGAGGGCAAGGTCGGCGAGCTGCGCCGCGACCCCTTCGCCATGCTGCCGTTCTGCGGCTACAACATGGGCGACTACATGGCCCACTGGGTCAAGGTCGGCGCGGACAAGGACCAGTCCAAGCTGCCGAAGATCTACTACGTGAACTGGTTCCGGAAGAACGCGGACGGCAAGTTCGTGTGGCCCGGCTTCGGTGAGAACTCCCGCGTCCTCAAGTGGATCGTGGAGCGCCTCGACGGGAAGGCCGAGGGCGTCGAGACCCCCATCGGCATCCTGCCGACGGTCGACTCGCTGGACACCGACGGCCTCGACCTGGCCAAGGACGACCTGGAGTTCCTGCTCACGGTCGACAAGGAGGTCTGGCGCGAGGAGGCCTCCCTGGTCCCCGAGCACCTGAACACCTTCGGCGACCACACGCCCAAGGAGCTGTGGGACGAGTACCACGCGCTGGTGGAGCGTCTCGGCTGACGTTCCGCTTGACGTCTCCCGCGCATCCCGGAGGGGCCCCGCACAACGGCGTGCGGGGCCCCTCCGCGTGTCCGCACGCGTCCCCGCCCACCGGTCCTCGCAACTTATACACCTTGCCTTCACACGGATCTCACATGTTTCAATGACCCCCACGGGGGCCGGTGATCGTCACGGGCCGTCAAAACAGCCTGTGGGGGGCCAAGTTGAAGAAGACTCAGCGGTTGAGACGCGTGACGGGCGCGGCGGTCGTGGCGGCACTCGGCTCGGCCGGGCTCGTCGCGGCGGGCACGCCCGCGGCGCACGCCGCCACCGCGTCGGACGAGGTCGTGAAGCTGCCGATCTCCTCGTACTCGGCGATCGCCGTGGACTCCGCGCACGAGCGGGTCTACGTCTCGGACAACAACCGCGGCAACTGGGACAACAAGGGCGTCATCGCCGTCTACGACTTCGAGGGGCACCTCGTCTCCAAGATGACCACCGACACCCGCGTGTCGGGCCTCGCCCTGAGCGCGGACGGCAACACGCTCTACACCGGCGAGCGCGCCAGGATCGTGACGTACGACGCGACCACGCTCAAGCCGACCGTGGTCTCCAACGCGTACGAGGAGACCTGCGGCCGCGAGGTGGCCGTCACCGGCGACAAGGCCTGGTGGACGACCCAGTCCGGTTCCTACGTGTCCGACTGCCCCGAGACGCGGAGCGACCTGGACGGCCTGGTCGGCGGCGTCCACGGCCGGACCGGCTGGAACGCCAAGGGCAGGCTCGCCCTGGAGGCCGCCCCGGGCGACACGAAGCGGTTCTTCATGGGCCAGGAGCCCAGCTCCACGGAGAAGGACCCGTTCCTGGCCGCCTTCGACGCCGAGGGCGACAATCCCGTGCGCGACGCCGTGCGCCGCTTCGGCGACAGCGAGGGCAAGGGGGCGCTGCGGCTGAAGGACCTGGCGGTCAGCGCCGACGGCAAGCGGGTGGCGGTCGCGGACGCCGCGTACGGCACCCGGCTCCTGAACGCCGGTGACCTGTCGGACGCCGGCACGCCCTACCAGGCGCTGCCCGAGGGGGCCACGTCCTCCGCGGTGGCGTTCAGCGGCGACGGGAAGTACGTGGCGCGCGGTGCGGCCGCCACCGGGAGCACCGCCGATCTGCTGGTGCAGCCAGCCGATCCGGCGGACGGGGTGACGCCGTTCGAGTTCGCCTTCGAGGGGCCGCTCGACGGCGACCGTGTCGTGCCGCGCGGTCTCGACTGGTCGAAGGACGGGAAGCGGCTGTTCGCCGTCACCGCCAACGCCGCGGGCCACGAATACTGGCTGCACATCATCCAGCCGCCCGCCGCGCAGTACGACTCGCGCTTCACCGGCACGCTCGGCACCACACCGTCGAAGCCCGTGGTCGGTGAACCCCTCGGCATCCGCGGCAGGCTGGAGCTCGACGGGCCCGCGCCCACGGAGCCCGTGAAGGTCGCCGCGGTCCGCAAGGACGCCGACGGCACGCAGGAGGTGGCGGCGGCCAAGGTCGCGGCCGACGGCAGCTTCACCGTCCTCGACGTGCCGGACCGGCTCGGCGAGGCGACGTACACGCTGCGGTTCCTCGGCGACGTCACGCACCGACCGGCCGAGGACGTCACGGTCACGGTGGACGTGGCCAAGGCCCCGACGGCGGTCGAGCTGACCGCGCCCGCCGAGGCGACCCGTGCGGGCGGCGTCGAGATCACCGGCAGGCTGACCGGCCAGGGCCGCGCGCTGCCGTCCGGCATCGCTCTGAAGGTGACGCGGACCGACCGGTTCGGCACGACGGGTGAACTGACGTCCGCGCCGGTCGCGGCCGACGGCACGTTCAAGCTCAGGGACCTGCCGAACAAGCGGGGCAGGACGGTCTACGAGGTGAGCTACGAGGGCGACGCGCTGCACGAGGGCTCGGCCGCCCGGGCCACCGTGAGGATCACCGGCTAGGCGGCGGGTACTCCCAGCCGCCGCCAGGTTGGTGGCGCCCGGTCCGCGGCCTTCCCGGCCGCGGACCGGGGCCGATCAGGGGGCGCCGACCAGGCGCGTGGCGTCCGCGTGGGCGTCCATGCGCCCGGCGGCCAGGATCGCCGCCGCGGTGTCGGCGCGGGAGGCCGCCACGACCAGGGCGCGGCCCGCGAGGGCGTGGGCGCGCTGGTGCAGGGCGGAGAGGTGGGGTTCGTGGATTGCGGCTGCGACCGCGGACCTGGGCGGGAGCGCGCCGCCCCGCAGCCGCGCCACCTGGTGCGCCAGTTGCTCTGCGGCGTCGTCCAGGTCGGCGGACGGGGTCAGGGCGCGCAGCTCGTCCGTGACCGCGAGCAGGGCGGCGAGGTGTCCGGCGAGCTGGATGTCCAGCTCCTCCTCGCGGGAGCGGTGGGGGTAGCCCGCGTCGTCGGCCATGGAGTGGACCGACTTGGTGCGGATCGGCTCATACATGGGACGGCCTCCAGACGGTTGCTTGAAAGCCATCCTAGCTTAGATCCTGTCTAAAGTTGAGTCGGTCCCAATACCGGTGGGTCACGGCTGGCTGTAGCCGTCCAGGAAGGTGCCGATCCGGGTGACCGCCTCCGCGAGGTCCGGCGCGGTCGGCAGCGTCACGACGCGGAAGTGATCGGGCTCGGGCCAGTTGAAGCCCGTGCCGTGCACGACCATGATCTTCTCGGCCCTCAGCAGGTCGAGGACCAGCTGCCGGTCGTCCTTGATCTTGAAGACCTTCGGGTCGAGCCGCGGGAAGAGGTAGAGCGACCCCTTCGGCTTCACACAGCTCACGCCGGGGATCTGCGTCAGCAGGTCGTACGCGGTGTCGCGCTGCTCCAGGAGCCGGCCGCCCGGCAGGACGAGGTCGTTGATCGTCTGCCGTCCGCTGAGCGCGGCGACGACGCCGTGCTGGCCCGGCATGTTCGCGCAGAGGCGCATGTTGGCGAGGATCGTCAGGCCCTCGATGTACGAGGAGGCGTGCGCCTTCGGGCCCGAGATCGCCACCCAGCCGACGCGGTAGCCCGCCACGCGGTACGCCTTCGACATGCCGTTGAACGTGAGGGTCAGCAGGTCGGGGGCGATGGCGGCGGTCGGCGTGTGCGTCGCGCCGTCGTACAGGATCTTGTCGTAGATCTCGTCCGAGCAGACCAGGAGGTTGTGCCTGCGGGCGATGTCGGTGAGGCCGCGGAGCATCGCTTCGTCGTAGACCGCGCCGGTCGGGTTGTTCGGGTTGATGATCACGAGCGCCTTGGTGCGGTCGGTGATCTTGCGCTCGATGTCGACGAGGTCCGGCATCCAGTCCGACTGCTCGTCGCAGCGGTAGTGCACGGCGGTGCCGCCGGAGAGCGAGACGGCCGCGGTCCACAGCGGATAGTCCGGCGCCGGTACGAGGACCTCGTCGCCGTCGTCGAGCAGGCCCTGCATGGCCATCACGATGAGCTCGGAGACGCCGTTGCCGATGAAGACGTGCTCGACGTCGGTCTCGATGCCCAGGGTCTGGTTGTGCATGACGACCGCGCGGCGGGCGGCCAGGAGGCCCTTCGCGTCGCCGTAGCCGTGTGCGTCGCCGACGTTGCGGAGGATGTCCTCCAGGATCTCCGGCGGGCACTCGAAGCCGAAGGCCGCGGGGTTGCCGGTGTTGAGCTTGAGGATGCGGTGTCCGGCCGCCTCCAGCCGCATCGCCTCCTCCAGCACGGGGCCGCGGATCTCGTAACAGACGTTGGAGAGCTTCGTCGACTGGATGACCTGCATGTCCGCGAGCTTACGGCCGGGTAGGACGTGCCGCTTCGTGTTTTCGGACACAAGAGGGGCGCGCGGGGGCGCTGGGGGAGCGTCCTGTCAGCGGTCGGTTGTGTCCGTTCGCGGTCTTGTCCTCGCGGCCCGGTACCTCAACAATGCGCATGACAAAACCGAAAGAACTTCGGTCACTCAGTCATTCAGAGGGGACCCCCCACATGAAGAAGCCTCTCGTCGGTGTGTGCTTCGCCGCTCTGATACTCGGAGCGACGGCGGCACCAGCGGCGGCCGTCGGCAACGAACCACCCGCCGCACCGAAGGCCGCGGCCGAGGTCAAGGCCAAGGCCGTCAACTTCGCGGGCACGGTGGCGCTCAGCAACTGCTCCGGATCCGTGGTCCGCGTGCCCTCCTCGCAGCCCGGCGACCCGGCGCTCGTCCTGTCCAACGGGCACTGCCTGGAGGGCGGCTTCCCCGCGCCGGGCCAGGTCATCGTCAACAAGGCGTCGTCCCGCAGCTTCACCCTGCTCAACGCCTCCGGAGGCAACGCGGGAACGGTCCGGGCCAGCAAGATCGCGTACGGCACGATGACCGACACGGACATGTCGCTGTACCAACTCACCAGCACCTACCGGGACATCGAGAGCCGGTACGGCATCAAGGCGCTGGAGCTGAACGCGGCGCGGCCCGAGCAGGGCCGGGCGATCACCGTCGCGTCCGGCTACTGGAAGAGGCTGTACAAGTGCAACATCGACGGCTTCGCCTACCGCCTCAAGGAGGGGAGCTGGACCTGGAAGGACTCCGTCCGCTACACCCCCGCCTGTCAGACGATCGGCGGCACCTCGGGCTCCCCGGTGATCGACGACGCGACCGGCAAGGTCGTCGCCGTGAACAACACCGGCAACGAGAGCGGCGGCAGGTGCACGGACAACAACCCCTGCGAGGTCGACGAGAACGGCAACGTCACGGTCCGCGAGGGCATCAACTACGCCCAGCAGACCTACTGGATCGTGCCCTGCGTCGGCGCGGGCAACAAGATCGACCTGAGCCGCGCGGGCTGTCAGCTGCCGAAGCCCGCCGGGGTCAAGTAGCCGCAGTCATGGGCTGAGCCACCGCGGCCGCGGGTGCCGCCCGGAAGCCCCGTTCACCGGGATCTCCGGGCGGCACCCGTGCGTCAGGCCCTCAGGCGGCCGGTGCCAGCTCGGCCCGGCCGAACAGCAGGGCGTAGCCGGCCGGCAGCAGGCAGAGCAGGCGGTCGACGAGGTCCGCGTCGACCGTCTGCGCCACGGCGGTGAGGACGGAGCTGACGTCCCATCGGGCGGTCGCCGGCGTGGCGCCCTCCAGGTTCAGCGCCACGCTCTCGACGAACTCCGCGGCCGTGAGCGGCCGCACGGCGGGAATCCGGTCGGCGATCAGCCTCGCCGCCTCCGGGGGCAACTGCCGCGCCAGGTCGACGCGTTCGTCCCCGATGACGTGGCCGCCGAGGGCGGCCAGCACGACGCGCGTCACGCGCTCGGCCTCCGCGGCGCTCGCGTACTGGCCGGTCTCCCTTACCGTCTCGATGAGTTCGCTCCACCCCATCGTGCCCTTCTCCTCCGTTTCGTCGAATCGTTCGCGTCGGCCGTGCGGTCAGCTGTCGATCTGCTTGCGGTCGCTGCCGCCGCTGATGTGGATCTTCCGAGGCTTGGCCCGCTCGGCCACCGGGATGCGGAGCGTCAGGACACCGGCCTCGTACGAGGCGTCGATCCGCTCCGTGTCCAGGGTGTCGCCGAGGAACAGCTGGCGGGAGTAGCTGCCGGTGGCCCGCTCGGCCGCGATCATCTCCACGCCCTCGGGGGCGGGGGAGCGGCGCTCGGCCCGTACGTTCAGCACGTGGCGCTCGACGTCCAGGTCGATCGACTCGGGGTCGACGCCCGGCAGGTCGAAGTGGACCACGAACTCGTCGCCCTGGCGGTAGGCGTCCATCTGCATCCCGGCCGGGCGGGCGCTGGTGAAGACCTGCTGGGCGAGACGGTCGAACTCGCGGAAGGGGTCGGTACGCATGAGCATCACGGGTCACTCCTCTCTTCGGGTGCTGGGTGCGATGCCCTACGGATTTCTATATAGCCCGAAGGAGAAAAATTGACAAGCCCCGACTCAGGTCTGGCTCTGAGGCGGGGCTTGTCGGCAGGAGCGGTCGTGGGTTTCGGATCGGCTGTGGGAGGGGCCGGTCAGCTGTCGGAGTAGCTGAGGTCTCCCACGGTCCAGGCGCTCACGTCCCGGAGGGCGATGCGGTACATCCCGCCGGTCTCGGGCAGGCCCACGCTGCCCTGGAGGATCCGGGCGAGGTGGAAGTGCAGGTGGGTGGGCGGCTCGGTGTCCCGCGGCGGGCCGGAATCCGCTTCCGGGGCCACGAACGCGGAGGCGAAGGGGGCCAGCCGGTCGGAGTCCTTCAGGACTTCGGCGACACGGCGCCGCCACAGGGCTTCGGGGGCCAGTCGTCCGGTGATGACCGCGCCGGCGACGACCACGGTGAGGGACATCTGATTGCTGTGCTCGGACTCCACCAGGGCGGCGATGTCAACGAGCAGCTCGTCAGGCTTCGACATGACTGGTCAGCCTACCGACGTGGCGGGGTCGGTGGGTGCTCGGATACCTCCCCCTCCGCTTCCGAAAATCTATCGCGGCTGGAATAGACATGCGGAAGTCCCGTTGTTAGAGTTCTTGGCATAGCCATACGAAGAGCAGTGCCCGTCCGTTCAGCCGGGCGCCCATGCGGTAACAGATGTCCGGCCCGCGGGGCCGGTAGATGGCGTGAAAACCCCTCGGGGCCTGGTGCTGTACGGCACCAGGCCCCTCGACGCGTTCCAGAAGAGGTGCAAATGCCCCCAGAGAACCCCTCGCACGGCAACGACAGGTTCGACGACGACGACTACCCCGCCTACACGATGGGCCGGGCCGCCGAGATGATCGGCGCCACGCCCGGCTTCCTCCGGGCGGTCGGCGAGGCCCGCCTGATCACGCCGCTGCGGTCCGAGGGCGGCCACCGTCGCTACTCGCGCTATCAGCTGCGGGTCGCGGCGCGCGCCCGCGAGCTCGTCGACCAGGGCACGCCGATCGAGGCGGCCTGCCGCATCGTCATCCTCGAGGACCAGCTGGAGGACGCGCTGCGGATGAACGAGGAGCTGCGCCGTCCCGCCGGATCCGAGTCCGAGGGGGCGCCCGCGTCCTGAGGCCGGGCCGTCTCCCCGGCCTTCGCCCGCCAAACGCTGTCTCGCGCCGACCGCATATCTGTGACGGCAAATGGAGAATTTCGCGTGATGCGCGATGAAGGTTTATCAGCCGACCGGCGAGCGATATGGAAAACCATGCGCCGGACGCGATGCCGTGCTACTGTCGTTATCAGTTGCAGTTGTGGTTTCCAGAGACTCCAAGTGCTCCCGTCGGCTTTATGTGCCGGTTGGGGCACTTTGTATTGCCGGTCATTTCCGGACGGGGTAATCATCGCGGCGACGCGGAGTCCGCACAGTGTGGGCTCCACAGGGCACTGCCCCGAAGGAGATATGACATGGCTACTGGCACCGTGAAGTGGTTCAACGCGGAAAAGGGCTTCGGCTTCATCGAGCAGGACGGCGGCGGCGCCGACGTCTTCGCTCACTACTCGAACATCGCCACCCAGGGCTTCCGCGAGCTGCAGGAGGGCCAGAAGGTGAACTTCGACGTCACGCAGGGCCAGAAGGGCCCGCAGGCCGAGAACATCGTTCCCGCCTGACGCTGACGCTCACGCGCACTTCGTAGCTGGGGCCCGCACCTTGGGTGCGGGCCCCAGCTCGTTGCGTTTCCGGGGAGTACGCCTCCCCGAAAGACTGATGGTTTGAGGTTCGAAGTGGTCGGCACCCCGGTGGTCCCATCGGAGAGTGCGACGCTTTTCACCGGTCGATCCCGGAATTAAACACCGGCGACCGGGAATGTTTTTTCATTTACCCCGGCCGTTCCAGCGATTCTCGGCACCGGTCGGTGCCTCTGAGAATTCCTCGATACGCGCCGCATCGAGGAAGGTTCTTCATGAACCGCTCAAGTCGCACAAACAGCCGACGCCCGGACAACCGCGCCCAGGGACGAGGCCGCCGCCCCGCCGCGCTCCAGGGGGAGTTCGCGCTGCCGGTCACCGTCACCCCGGCCCTGCCCCCCGTCGAGGACTTTGCCGCGCTCGGCCTGCCCGCCGGCGTGCTGCAGACCCTCACCGGACTCGGCGTCACCACCCCCTTCCCCATCCAGGCCGCCACGCTGCCGAACTCCCTCGCGGGCCGGGACGTCCTCGGCCGCGGACGCACCGGATCGGGCAAGACCCTCGCCTTCGGCCTCGCGGTGCTCACCCGCACGGCGGGCCTGCGCGCCGAGCCGCGCCGCCCCCTCGCCCTGATCCTCGTCCCCACCCGCGAGCTCGCCCAGCAGGTGACGGACGCCCTCACCCCGTACGCCAGATCGGTGAAGCTGCGCCTCGCCACCGTGGTCGGCGGCATGTCGATCGGCCGGCAGGCCGGCGCACTGCGCGCCGGGGCCGAGGTCGTCGTCGCCACGCCGGGACGGCTCAAGGACCTCATCGAACGGCGCGACTGCCACCTGGACCAGGTCGCCGTCACCGTGCTCGACGAGGCCGACCAGATGGCCGACATGGGCTTCCTGCCGCAGGTCACCGAGCTCCTCGACCAGGTGCGGCCCGACGGGCAGCGAATGCTGTTCTCGGCCACCCTGGACCGCAACGTCGACCTCCTGGTCCGCCGCTACCTCAGCGACCCCGTCGTCCACTCGGTCGACCCGTCGGCCGGCGCGGTCACGACGATGGAGCACCACGTGCTGCACGTTCAGGGCGCCGACAAGTACGCCACCACCACGGAGATCGCCGCCCGCGACGGCCGGGTGATCCTCTTCCTGGACACCAAGCACGCGGTCGACCGGCTCACCACGCACCTGCTGAACAGCGGCGTGCGCGCGGCTGCCCTGCACGGCGGCAAGTCCCAGCCCCAGCGCACCCGCACGCTCGCCCAGTTCAAATCCGGCCAGGTCACCGCGCTCGTCGCCACGAACGTCGCGGCGCGCGGCATCCACGTCGACGACCTCGACCTCGTCGTCAACGTCGACCCGCCCGCCGACCACAAGGACTACCTGCACCGCGGCGGCCGCACCGCCCGCGCCGGCGGCTCGGGCAGCGTCGTCACCCTGGTCACCTCGGCGCAGCGGCGCGACATGAACCGGCTGCTCGCCGCCGCCGGCATCCGGCCGCACACCACGCAAGTGGCCTCCGGCGAGCCGGAGTTGGCGCGCATCACCGGTGCCCAGACCCCCTCGGGCACCCCGGTGACCATCCCGGCACCGCCCAAGGCGGCCGCCGAACGCGGCGGCTCCTCCGCCCGCGGCCGCCGCCCCCGCGACGGCCGCGCGCGCCGCGCCTACGCCGCCCGCACGCGGACCGACTCCGCAGCCTGAACCCGGACCCGGGCCTGCCCCCGCAGGCCCGGAGCCCCGTTCGACTCACTCACCGGCCCTCTCCCTCTGTGAGGCACCATGCGCTGTGTCATCGCCCGCTTCCCCTTCGACCTCTTCAAGAGCGAGGTGGAAGCGGCCATGAAGGGCGTCAAGCCCGAACCCGTCACGGGCGAGTCCGTGATCATCGGCCGCCGCCACTACCCCGTCAAGCAGGTGGGTGAAGTGATCACCCGGCAGGACCGCCGCGACTTCTCGGCGGCCGAGGTCACCAGGGCGCTGACGGGCCTCGGCTTCACCTGCCGCCCCGCTCCCGCCCCGGCCGCCCCCGAGCCGGTCGAGACGGCTTGGCCCACGACCATCGTCTGACCGGCCGGATCACCCGGGCGCGGCGTGCGGCGCACGCCGCGTCGCGAGTGCCGCCGCGCCCGGCAGCCAGCCGAGGAGCAGCCCCCACAGGGCGCCGAACAGGGCACCTGTCACCGGCAGCAGCAGCCAGCCCAGGGTGTCCGCCTCGATCATGCGGGCCGCGACCAGGCCACGCCACGCGCCCGCCACCGCCGCGCCCGCGATGAGCGCCGTCCAGCCCGCGAGCAGCCGGCGCCCCCGGCCCGCACCGGGCCGCACGCGCAGGTGACGGCGCATGCGCGCGGCGGCCGCCGCGACCAGGAGCAGGGCGGCGAAGTTCTCGCAGAACTGCCAGGACCAGTCCGTCGCACCCAGCGGTGTCGCCCGCAGGCCCGGCAGCGCGAAGGGCACGCCGAGCGCGCTCGGCACGACCGAAAGACCCGCCCGCGCCGTGAACGCGGTGAGCAGCGTGGCGCTGCCGTGCGCCAGGACGAGCAGCAGACAGACGCAGCCCACCACGGCCGTGGCGTCCGCCCGGGCCCGCAACGCGTCGATCGTCGTCCGCATGGCGCGCCACTGTAGGCCGCCCCGGCCGCCGTGGACAGGGGCCGGGCCAAAGAAAGTGAACAATGCTCAGGTCTGTTGCGGCAGGGGTCGCGCGACCTACCATCCCGGCCATGAAGTCCCTTGCGGCGTGGCGCACTTGGGCGGTCGGCGCGGTCGTGCTCGCCGTCGCCGCCGCGCTGCTGGTCGCCGTCGGCCCGGAGGGCGCGGGGGCGGGGCGCGCCGACACCGCGACCGGTCACCGGTGGATCACCGACCGGCAGGGGCGCGCCCTGGTCCTGCGCGGCCTGTCCACGGCGAGCAGCGCCAAGCAGGCGGCGGACGGCATGCCGTGGATCGCGGAGAAGGACGTCGCACGTGAACGGCGCGAGCTGGGCACGAATTTCGTCCGCTTCCTCCTCCAGTGGCGCAAGGTCGAGCCGGCTCCGGGGACGTACGACAGGACGTATCTGAAGCGGGTCGCCGAGCGGGTGCGGTGGTACGGCGAGCGCGGCTACCACGTGCTGCTCGACATGCACCAGGACCTGTACGGCCCGCGCGTCGGCGGCAACGGCGCCCCCGCGTGGGCCACGGAGACGGACGGGCTGACGTCCGCCCCCACCGACCCCTGGGAACTCGGCTACGCCGAGCCCGGGACCGTCCGCGCCTTCGACCGTTTCTGGGGGACGGTCGAAGGCGGCGGGCGCGATCTGCGGAAGCACTACGTCGGCGCCCTGCGGGAGGTGGCCAGGCACTTCGCCGACGACGACGCCGTCATCGGGTACGACCTGATGAACGAGCCGTGGGGCGGCAGCGTGCAGGGCCCTGCCTTCGAATCGGGGCCGCTGGCCCGGCTCTACCAGGACGGCATCGACGCCATCCGCACCGTCGACCGCGACCACTGGCTCTTCGTCGAACCGTCCGCCATCGGCGCCAACTGGGGCTTCGCCACCGGCCTGCCGCGCCTCGACGACCCGCGGGGCGACGGCGACGCGGCGCGCATCGCGTACGCGCCCCACCTCTACCCCCTCCCCATGGACCTCGGCGGCGGCTACACCGGCGACACCAAGGGGCAGGTCGACGCGTCCCTGCGGGCCTGGCGCGAGCAGACGGAGAAGACCGCGCGGCGGCTCGGGGCGCCCGTGGTCATCGGCGAGTTCGGGCTCGACGTGGGGCTGCCGGGAGCCATGGAGTACGTCGAGAAGGTGCAACGGACGGCCGACGGGATGGGGGCGGGGTTCGCGTACTGGTCCAACGACCCCGGGACGTGGGCGCCTTGGGACGCCGATATGCGGCCGACCGCGCTGCTGCCCGTGCTCGACCGGCCCTACCCGCGGGCCGTCGCAGGGGACCCGGTCGCGTACCGGTGGGACGAGGCGCGCAAGACGCTGACGGTGAGCTGGCGGGGGAAGGCGGGCGTGCGGGGCGGCACGGAGGTGTATCTGCCGGCGCGGCACTTCCCCGCGGGGGCGCGGGTGGAGGGCGGCGAACAGCAGTCGTGGAGCGCCGAATCCCGCACCCTGACGCTCCGTTCGGGCCCGGGTGCCCACTCTGTCCGCATCACACCGCGTGGGTGAAATGGA
Organism: Streptomyces sp. NPDC039462; assembly: GCF_055639375.1. Lineage (NCBI taxonomy): Bacteria > Bacillati > Actinomycetota > Actinomycetes > Kitasatosporales > Streptomycetaceae > Streptomyces > Streptomyces sp. NPDC039462. Next base: position 873,629 of record NZ_JBVKAO010000002.1, on the reverse strand, counting down.
AGAGTTCCACCCCTTGTCCGGCTGCACAGGGACCCCAAGAATGCCGTCTGACAATCACACGACAGGCGTACGTCACGAGGGGGGCTCCACAGATGGGCAAGAAGAGCAACGTGGTCGCGGGCGGACTGCTCGCCCTGGCGCTGACCGGGGCGAGCGCGATACCCGCGTTCGCGGGGAACACCGGGGGGAACGACCGGCCGGCCCAACAGGCGCAGGACCAGGGCAAGTCCAAGGCGAAGCCGGTCGACTTCGCGGGGACGGTGGCGCTCAGCAACTGTTCGGGCTCCGTCGTCCGCACGCCCAAGTCGAAGGCGAGCGACCCGGCGCTCGTCCTCACCAACGGCCACTGCCTGGAGACCGGTTTCCCCGCCGCCGGTGAGGTCGTCGTGGACCGTCCTTCCACCCGCACCTTCAAGCTGCTCGACGCGGAGGCGAACGACGTCGCCACGCTCAAGGCGTCCAGGATCGCCTACGCGACCATGACGGACACCGACATCACCCTCTACCGGCTCACCAGCAGCTACCGCGACATCACGAGGAAGTACGGCATCAAGCCGCTGGAGCTGGAGGACGACCACCCGGTGAAGGGGCGGGCCATCACGGTGGTCTCCGGGTACTGGAAGAAGACCTACAGCTGCAACATCGACGGATTCGTGTACCGCATGAAGGAGGGGGAGTGGACCTGGAAGGACTCCGTCCGCTACACCCCCGCCTGCCAGACCATCGGCGGCACGTCCGGCTCGCCGGTCATCGACCACAAGACCGGCAAGGTCACCGCGGTCAACAACACGGGCAACGAGGACGGCGAGCGCTGCACCGTCAACAACCCCTGTGAGATCGACCGCAAGGGCAACGTGACCGTGCGCAAGGGCATCAACTACGCCCAGCAGACGTACGGAATCGTGCCGTGCGTCGGCAAGGGCAGCAAGATCGACCTGGGCCGCAAGGGCTGCAAGCTGCCCCGTCCTGCCTGACGCGTCACGGCGTCCGGCGCACGGCGCGTCCCGCGAGGACGTCCGTGCGCCGGCCGTCCCGCATCACGAACCGGCCGTCGATCAGGACGTGCGGAATGCCGGTCGGATACGTCCGCGGAGCCTCGAACGTCGACCCCGCCGCGACCGTCTCCGGGTCGAAGAGCACCAGGTCGGCGCGGTAGCCCTCGCGGACGACGCCCCGGTCGGGGAGCCGGAGGCGCGCGGCGGGCCGCGACGTGAGGTGGGCGACGGTCTCTTCGAGCGACATGACGCCGAGCTCCCGCGCGTACCGCCCGAGATACTGCGGGAACGTGCCGTACGCGCGCGGGTGCGGCTTGAAGCCCTGCAGAATGCCGTCGCTGCCGCCCGTGTGCACACGGTGCCGCATGATCGCTTGGACGTTCTCCTCATGGCCGACGTGCTGAAGGATCGTCGAGCCCAGATTGTCGTTGATGAGCAGCCGCCGGGCGGTGATCCACGGTTCCTCGCCGCGCGCGTCGGCGGACTGCTGGACCGTCTTCCCCACGCAGGACGCGAGCCCCGGGTCGCTCACTCCGGAGATCTCGATGGTGTCCCACTCGATGGGTACGCCGTGACAGCCGTCGGCGCCGATGACCTCCATGTGGTGGCGGATCTTCTCGGCGGTCGCGTCGTCCCGGAGCCGGGCGAGGATCGCGTCGGGCCCGCCCTCGCTCGCCCAGCTCGGCAGCATGGCGACGAGGGTCGTGCAGCCGGGGGTGTACGGGTACGTGTCGAGGGTGATGTCCGCGCCGTCCGCGAGCGCCTCGTCGAGGAGGGCGAGCAGATCCGGCGCCTTCCCCTTGTTCACGCCGAAGTTCATGGTGGCGTGGGCCAGGTGGAGGGGGCAGCGCGCGGTCCGGGTGAGGTTCACCATCTCCTCGTACGCCTGGAGGGCGCCGGCGCCGTAACTGCGGTGATGGGGGCAGTAGTAACCGCCGTGGGCCGCCACGACTCCGCAGAGTTCAGTCAGCTCGGAGTCGTCGGCGTACATGCCGGGGGTGTAGGTGAGACCGGACGACATCCCGACGGCGCCCTCGCTCATCCCCTCCGCCACGAGCTGCTTCATCCGCTCCAGCTCGGCGGGGGTCGCCGGGCGGTCGTCCCAGCCCAGCGCGTACATGCGGACGGTGCCCTGGGGGATGAGGTACGCGGCGTTGACGGCGGTGCCCCGGCCGCCGTGGGCGGAGTCGAGGGCGTCGAGATAGCCGCCGACGGTGCGCCATGAGAAATCGATGTCGCCGCCGTCCCCGTTCCAGCCGGTGATGGCCTGACGGACCTGGGCGAGCGTGCGGTCGTCCACGGGGGCGTAGCTCAGGCCGTCCTGCCCGATGACCTCCAGGGTGACGCCCTGGGCGGCCTTCGCGGTGTGCTCAGGGTCGCGGAGGAGGGCGAGGTCGCTGTGGGCGTGCATGTCGATGAAGCCGGGCGCCAGCGCGAGTCCCTGCGCGTCGAGGGTGGCCTGCCCTGACGGGCGGGGCCCTGTCACCTCCTCCTCCCGGTGGATCTCGACGATCCTTCCGTCCTGTACGCCGACGTCGGCGCGGTAGGAGGCACCTCCGGTGCCGTCTATGACGCGTGCGTCCCGGATCACCAGGTCCATGGGGGTGCCTTTCCTCTGCGTTGCGTTCGCTTGCGGCTGCGGCTGCTCGGTGGTGCACCCGGCCTCCGGCCGGGTCTTTCTGTTCCCACCCGCACCACCCGTGCGACTTTCGTCGCCGGGTGCGGGTGGCCCCAGTGGTTCCACCCCACCGCCGGCGGCGAACGGTGGCTCCTACTCGGGCTGGGCGATGCGGGGCAAACGGGCGGGTGGCTGGCTGGCTCCTACTCCCGCTCTGCGGTGCGGGGTGCACGGGTGGGTGGGTGGGAGGTGTCCGCCGCGAAGCGGGCGGAATAGGGGCACCACCCACCGGGCGGGAGGCGCCCCGGAGCCGTATCCGCCGCGAAGCGGCGGGCCAGGACACCCCCCAAGACGCCCCCGTCAGAAAAACGTGCGGATGTAGGAGACGACCACCCCATCCCCCTCCACCACCGGAATCAACTGCCACTTGTCGAACACCGTGCACGGGTGCGAAAGCCCCATCCCCAGCCAGTCGCCCACAGCAAGGTCCGCCGACGGCGAGGTCCGCAGCCACCCGTGCTGGTCGGAGAGACCGGTGACGGTGACCCCGGTCGCGGGGCGCTCCACCCCGTCCCGGCGGACGACCTGCGCCACGGGCAGGTCCAGGTCGTACGCCGCGTCCCGCTTCCCCGCGTTGGTGAACGCCTGCTCCGCGGAGGGCCGCGACACGACCTGCGCCCAGAGGCGGAAGGCGGGCTCCAGCGCACCCTCCTCCGGGACGCGGTTGAAGGGCGTGAGATGCCGGTAGTGACCGTCGTCATGGGAGACGTACGCACCGGAGCGCAGCAACTTCAGGACGGGCAGCGACAGTTCGGGGATCTCCGCGAAGACCGACGCCACCGCGTCGAACCACGCGCTGCCGCCCGCGCTGACCACGACCTCCGGCAGGTCCGCGAACCGCCCCGTCTTGTCGAGGTCGACGAGGAGTGCGACGAGCCGGCGCAGCCACGCCGTGACCGCCTCGGTCGACGCCTCCGGCACCTCGCCCTCGTACCCGGCGACGCCCACGAGCCGCAGCGTGTCCGCGGCCGCGACGGCGTTGGCGATCTCGAAGCACTCCGCCTCGGTCCGCACCCCCGTGCGCGCCCCGTCGCCCGCCGCCAGTTCGATCACCACGTCCACCGGGCGGCTCGCGCCCGCCTCGCCGAGGGCGGCGTGCATCAGTTCGACGCCGCGTACGGAGTCGACGTAACAGATGAAGCGGAAGGCGGGGTCGGAGTCCAGCTCGCCGGCCACCCACCGCAGCGCGGCCGCGTCGACCAGTTCGTTCGCGAGGAAGATCCGTGGGGTGCCGAACGCCCGTGCCACGCGCACCTGGTGGGGGACGGCCAGCGTGATGCCCCACGCCCCGCGCTCCATCTGGCGGGCGAAGAGCTGGGGGGCCATGGACGTCTTGCCGTGCGGCGCGAAGGCGAGGCCGTGGCGCTCGGCGTACGTCTCCATGAGGGCGAGGTTGTGCTCCAGGCGCTCGGCGGAGAGCGCGAGGACCGGGGTGGTGAAGCCGCCGGTGAAGAGGTTCCTGCGCTGGGCCGCGAGCTCGCCGACGGTGAGACCCGCCGCGTCCGGCGGCAGCCCCTTGAAGCGGTGGTCGACCCGCTCGTCCGCGAGCGCGGCCAGCGCGTCGGCGGACCGGTCGCCGGCGGTTTCGAGGGCGGTGTCGACGGCGTCGTCGGCGGCCATGGGCGCCTCCTCCAGAGGTGCGTTGCAGCATGTGCAACAGTGATTGCGTATGTCGCTTACCGCTGTCTAACATCCGAGCCAACGCCGGGTCAACGGATCCGGAGAGTCGGTTGAGGGGCTGGAAGATCGTGACCGCACAGGCAGCCGCACGGCCCGCCGTGGAGACGACCGAGCGCGGGGCGGTGGACGTCGTGGCGCTCGGCGAGTCCATGGTCACCTTCCTGCCCGCACGGCCGGGACGCCTCGCCGACGTGCCCTCCTTCGACCGCGGGATCGGCGGCGCCGAGTCCAACGTCGTGTGCGCGCTCGCCGCCGCCGGGCACACCGCCCGCTGGGTCAGCCGGGTCGGCACCGACGGCTTCGGCGACCACCTCGTCGAGACGATCGCCCGCTATGGAGTGGACACCTCCGCCGTGGGCCGCGACCCGCACCGCCCCACCGGCATCTACTTCCGCACCGCCGACGACCGCGACACCGACACCCACGAGGTCGTCTACTACCGCGCGGGCTCCGCCGCCTCCGCCATGTCACCCGGCTCCGTCGACGAGGACGCCCTCACCGCCGCCCGCATCCTGCACCTGTCAGGCATCACGCCCGCGCTCTCCGCCGACTGCCTGGATCTCGTACGCCACCTCTGCGCCCGGCGCGCCGACCGCGGCCCGCTCGTCTCCTTCGACGTCAACCACCGCCCGGGACTGTGGAAGGGCGCCCCGGAAGGACCCGAGGTCCTGCTCGACCTCGCACGCGGCGCCGACCTCGTCTTCGTCGGCGAGGACGAGGCCGCGACGGCCTGGGGCGTGACCGGGGGCCCGGACGCGATCCGCGCCGCCCTGCCCGAGCCCGCCACCCTCGTCGTCAAGCAGGGCAGCCGCGGCGCCACCGTCTTCCGGCACGGCGAGGACCCCGTCTTCCAGGCCGCCCTGCGCGTGGACGTCGTCGCACCCGTCGGCGCCGGTGACGCCTTCGCCGCCGGCTTCCTCTCCGCCACCCTGCGCGGGCTGCCCCCCGCGCACCGCCTGCGCCACGGCCATCTGATGGCCGCCGCCGCCCTCACCGTCCCCGGTGACCTCGCCCCTCCACCCGCCCGCGCACACGCCGACCGCCTCGCCGCCCTGGATGACGCCGCCTGGGAGACACTTCGTCTCGGCCCCGGCTGGACGGCTCACGCCCCGGAGGACACCGAGGCCGACGAGGAGGTACGTAACCCATGAGCCAGACCGTCGACCGCGCGCTCTCGATCCTGCCGCTGCTCGCCGAGGGCCCCGCCGACCTGGGCCAGGTCGCCGACCGGCTCGGCGTCCACAAGTCCACGGCGCTCCGGCTCCTGCGCACCCTCCACGAACACGGTCTCGTCTTCCGCCAGACCGACCAGCGTTACCGCCTCGGCGCACGCCTCTTCGCGCTCGCCCAGGAAGCCGTCGAGAACCTCGACGTGCGCGAGATCGCCCACCCCCACCTCCTCGCCCTCAACGAGAAGTGCGGCCACACGGTCCACCTCGCCGTCTACGAGGACGGGGAGGTCCTCTACATCGACAAGGTCGAGAGCCGCTATCCGGTGCGGATGTACTCCCGCATCGGCAAGCCGGTGGCCATCACCGTCGCCGCCGTGGCGAAGCTGCTGCTCTCCGACTTCCCGGAAGCCGAGCGCCGCGCGATCGCGGAGAAGCTCGACTACCCCACCTACACGTCCCGTTCGACACCCAACGCCGCTGCCTTCCTCCGGGAGCTGGACAAGGTGCGCGAACAGGGCTGGGCCACCGACCTCGGTGGCCACGAGGAGTCCATCAACTGCATCGGGGCCCCCATCCGCGGCGCGGACGGGCGTGTCGTCGCCGCCATGTCGGTCTCCGCGCCGAACGTCGTCGTCACGGCCGAGGAACTCCTCACCCTCCTCCCGCTGGTGCGCCGCACGGCGGATGCCATCAGCCGGGAGTACTCCGGCGCCGCGCCCGATGCGAAAACCGTCCCTCTCAAGGAAGCCTGATCAGCGAATGACCGAGAAGACCGCACTCACCCCGGCCACCCACACCACCCCGCCCGCGAAGTTCTCCCACGGCGTGAAGAAGGGCAACATCCTCCAGGTCGCCGGGCAGGTCGGCTTCCTGCCCGCCGAGGAGGGCAAGGCCCCCACCCCCGCGGGCCCGACCCTGCGCGAGCAGACCCTCCAGACGTTCGCCAACGTCAAGGCGATCCTCGAAGAGGGCGGCGCCACCTGGGACGACGTGATGATGATGCGCGTCTACCTCACGGACGTGGACCACTTCGCGGAGATGAACGAGATCTACAACGCGTACTTCGAGGAGCAGGGCCTGAAGGCCCCCGCCTCCGCGCGCACCACCGTCTACGTGGGCCTGCCCAAGGGCCTGCTCATCGAGATCGACGCCCTCGCCGTCCTGAGCTGACCCACATCACCACCCCGCAAGCCGTACGTCGTCACGGCACGGCGCCTCACCCGCACGAGGCGCCGTGCCGCGATCCCCCCTGCTCCGAAAGCCCCATGCACTTACGAGGTCAACGATGTCCCCGTCCCACACCGCCGTGCTCGCGGCCGCCCCCGCCGTCGAGGCACCACCTCACACCGGCGGTCTCCTCGCCCTGATCGACGGCACCGCAGGCCTGCTGACCGTCGCCGCGCTCGGCATCCTGCTGCTGCTCTTCCTGATCATCAAGGTCAGGCTGCAGCCCTTCGTGGCGCTCCTCGCGGTCTCCATAGCCGTCGGCCTCGCGGCCGGCCTCTCCGTCACCGAACTCTTCGGCACCGTCCAGAAGTCCGACGCCGTCTCGGTCATCGAGTCGGGCATGGGCGGCATCCTCGGCCACGTGGCGATCATCATCGGCCTCGGCACGATGCTCGGCGCGATCCTCGAGGTCTCCGGCGGCGCCGAGGTGCTGGCCTCCCGCCTGCTCGGCCTCTTCGGCGAGAAGCGCGCCCCGCTTGCCATGGGCCTGACGGGTCTGATCTTCGGCGTCCCCGTCTTCTTCGACGTCGGCATCTTCGTCCTCGCGCCGATCGTCTACGCCGCCGCCAAGCGCAGCGGCAAGTCGATCCTCCTCTACTGCCTCCCCCTGCTCGCGGGTCTCTCCATGACCCACGCGTTCCTGCCCCCGCACCCCGGCCCCGTGGCCGCCGCCGGTCTGCTGAAGGTGGACCTCGGCTGGGTCATCCTCATGGGCATCGTCTGCGGCATTCCCGCGGTGCTCGCCGCCTGGGTGTTCTCCGCGTGGGTCGGCAAGCGCATCTTCGTGCCCGTCCCGCAGGACATGGTCGAGGCCGCCGAGGAGGCGAAGGCGGCGGTCGTCGCCGAGCAGCGCGCCGCCGGGGTGGAGCCGCGCGAGAAGCCGGTGCCGCTGGGCATGGTCTTCGCGATCATCGGCACGCCGCTGCTCCTGATCCTCCTCGCCACGTTCTCCTCCATCGCCTTCGACCCCTCGACGTTCCGCTCGGTCATCGAGTTCTTCGGCAGCCCGTTCGTGGCCCTGACGATCGCGCTCCTGATGGCGTACTACCTGCTGGGCATCCGGCGCGGCTGGTCCCGCAAGTCCCTCGAAACGGTGTCGACCGCGTCCCTCAAGCCGGTCGGCAACATCCTGCTCGTGGTCGGTGCCGGCGGGATCTTCGGCGCCGTCCTGAAGGCCAGCGGCGTCGCCAAGGCCCTCTCGGACACGTTCCAGGACGTGGGCCTGCCCATCATCGTCCTCGCCTACCTGCTCTCCTTGGTGCTGCGCGTCGCCCAGGGCTCGGCGACGGTCGCGATCGTCACGACGGCCGGCATCGTCGCCCCGCTCCTCGCCGAGGGCGACCACTCCCAGGCCTTCGTCGCCCTGGTCATCATGGCGATCTCGGCGGGCTCCATCTTCGCCTCGCACGTCAACGACGGGGGCTTCTGGATGGTCGCGAAGTACTTCGGCATCAGCGAGCGGGACACGCTGAAGACGTGGACGGTGCTGGAGTCGGTGCTTTCACTGGCCGGGTTCGCGGTGGCGGCACTGGTCAGCCTGTTCGTGTAGCGCGTACGTGGATGGGGGGCGCCCGGCAGTGCTGCCGGACGCCCCCCTTGTTCGCGGTGGCCGCTAGAGGAGGTGGTCGGCTTTGCCGGCTTTGATGTCGTGGATGAGGGTGCGGAGGGCTTCGCGGGTGTCGGTGAGGTAGTGGTCCTCTTGCCCGGCGACGGCGATGTAGGCGTTGCCGGTGGCGTCGGTGCCTATCCGGAAACAGTTGGGGGTGCGGGGCGGGGACTTCGGTGGGCCGGTGACGTTGATGCGCGCCGGGGCCGTCCGGTTTTTTGCGGAGTGTGGCGGTTCCGGGCCGGCAGTAAAGGGCGCTCCGGCGTCGCGTCGGCTGCGCCGATTCCGCTTCGCTCCACCCTTGACTCCCGCCCCTCCACCGCACGTTGACCTTGACCCGGACGCCCAGGGGTGGGGCCGACGGGTATCCCTGGGATGGGTCATCCCCTTTCGCTGCCGGGTGCGGATCGGTCCATCGTGCGTGCCTGTCACGGTCGGGCCTCGGCCTCCCGGCCTCCGGCTTCGCCGCTCGGGTCATCGGCTTTCGCGGCCGGGTGCGGACCGGCCCAACGTGGGCGCGGGCTACAGTCCGGGCTCTGCCGCCCGCGCGGCCCGGCTGACGGGGTCATCACCCTTCGTAGCCGGGTGCGGACCGGCTCATCGTGCGTGCCCGTCACGGTCCATGGCGCTGGGCAGGCCCTAGCCCCGCCCCTCCCGGGCACCTACTTCGGAAAAGTTGTGAACGAGGAGGCTGCGCGCCCCCCTTCACAACTAATGCGCCGCCCTGGGCGGGCGGGAGAGGCCGCCCCTCGGGGACCAACTTTCGCGAAGTTGCGAATGGGGAGGCCGTGCGCCCCCTCTTCACGACCGATGCGTCCTGCCGGCCGGGCGGGAGAGGCTGCCCCTCGGGGACCTACTTTGGGAAAGTTGCGAATGCGTTCGCCGCACGCCCCCCTGATCGGCCCATGCGCCCCCAGCATCCGAGCCCACCGCGCCACAATCCCTCCATGGCCGGCCCTGCGTGACGGCGCGCAGGGCGTGACAGGGGGGCGCGCGGTCTCTCCATTCACAACTTTTCCAAAGTAGGTGCCCGACCGGACGCGATGGACCGTCCCGCACCCGGCGATGAAGGGTGATGGCCCGGCCAGCCGGGCCGTGCCGGGCGGCCGCGCCCCGAGCGTGGCCCGCGCCCACGTTGGGCCGGTCCGCACCCGGCCGCGAGAGCTGATGGCCCGAGCGGCGAAGCCGGGGGCCGCGCCTTGACGGTGACGTCGGCGCACGTTGGGCCGGGCCGCACCCGGCGGCGAAAGGGGATGACCCATCCCAGGGATACCCGTCGGCCCCACCCCTGGGCGTCCGGGTCAAGGTCAACGTGCGGTGGAGGGGCGGGAGTCAAGGGTGGAGCGGAGCGGAATCGGCGTAGCCGACGCGACGCAGGAGCGCCCTTTACTGCCGGCCCGGAACCGCCACACTCCGCAAAAAACCGGGCGGCCCCGGTGCCCGTCAACGACACCGGCCCACCGAAGCCTCCGGGACTCCGGGGACTCCGGTGGGCCGTAAGTGTCAGGCCGTGCAGTACTGCTGTTCCTTGCCGATCGAGCGGTACATGCAGTCCGAGTTCTCCAGGAGTTGCAGGACCGCGTCGCGGTTGCGGGACGTCTCCCGCTCGATCACCTCGTCGGGCGGGTAGAAACCGCCGCCGCCGGCGGACGACGGGTACATCTCGAAGGTGTAGCTGAAGATCTTCTGGCTGCCCCACAGCCAGTCGTTGATCGACCCGTCCGTGATGTAGAGGTCGCTGGACTGCTGTGGCGTGTAGCCGTTGCTCGCGGCCATCTTCCGGCCGACGGCGGCGTGCGCGTCACGGTCGTCCTGGGTGAGGCCGGGACCCGTGTCGCTGTACGTGTAGCCGTACGGCCAGAGGACCAGTTCGCTGTACGTGTGGAAGTCGATGGAGGCCCTGAGCTGCTGCTTGCCTCCGACGACGCGGCTGCGGACGAAGTTGGAGACGACCTTCACCTCGGGGGCCGATTCGGCGCTCGGGCCGCGATACGTCTCGGACCCCGTGCTGCCCGAGGAGCCGCCGCAGCAGCCCCACCGGTAGGCCCAGTTGCGGTTCAGGTCGGTGCCGACGTTCGAGGAACCGGCGTTGGGCTGGCGGTTCTTGCGCCAGCTGCGGTAGGAGCCGGTCGCGATGTCGTACTCGCCGCCGTCCGGGTTCACGTCCGGCACGATCCAGATCTCGCGCTCGTCGACCATCTTCTTGACCCGGGCGTCGGTGGCGTAGTCGTCGCCGAGTTCGCGCAGCAGGTAGAGCGCCATCTCCACCGTCAGGTGCTCGCGCGCGTGCTGGTGGTGGGTGAAGAGGACCTCGGGCTCGGCCTCGTCGGTGCCGACATTGTCACTGATCTTGATGGCGACGATGTCCCGGCCCTGGTAGGACTTGCCGATGACCCGCTTGCTCATGAGGTTCGGGTGGGCCGCGATGCGCTGGTCGATCTCCGCGGTCATCTCCGCGTAGTTGTGGTAGCGCGAGTCGGCGGGCGGGAAGTCCTTGGCCTCCACCGGGTTCCCGTTCGTCCGCTTCGGGGGCCCGGCCAGCGGCCTCAGTTCGTAGCCGGCCCTGCGGAGCGCTGCGGCCTCGGCGGCGTCCGCCGAGACGACCACCGCGTGGGCGTCCACTTCGTCGATGGCGACGCCGGTGCGGGCGAGCGCGGTGCGCGCGGCGCGGTCGTCGCGCAGCGGGATCTCGTACTGGCGTGTTTCCTCGTCGGCGGCGGTCGCCGCGCTGCGCGGGGCCTGGCCTGGGTCGCCCGACGAGGCGTTTGCGGTGAGGGGGGCCGCGAGGGCGAGAGCGAGCAGGGCCGCCAGGGCGGCGGATCTCCTGCCGCGTATGCGGAGTCGCATGAAGTCTCCTCAGGGGTGGGGGGGGTTCAGTGCGACGTGCGGGGCGCCACGTCGGGGTGCGACGTGCGGTGCGGGTGCGTCGTGCGGGTCCGACGTGCGGGTGCGTCGTCCGAGTGCGTCGTGCGGGGTGACGCGCGGGCCCATCGTGCGCGCGTGGCATGCCCCCGTCAACGCTGTCTTTGGCCAATCCGCGGGGGGCGCGCGCCCCTCCGGCGCGAAACCGGAGAGGGCACGGCCGCGCGACGACCCCTTGTGCCCCGGCCGTCCATGCGCTTTCTTGATCGCATGGCTGAAACCACAGGCAGCGCCACCGGCACGGGCGACGCGGCACCGCGGCCGCGCAAGTCGAGCTGGAAGTACATCGGCCCCGGCATCGTCGTCGCGGCGACCGGCGTCGGCGCGGGCGACCTCGTAGCGACCCTCATCGCGGGCAGCAACTTCGGCTACACGCTGCTGTGGGCCGCCGTCATCGGCTGCGTCGTCAAGATCTCGCTCGCCGAGGCGGCGGGGCGCTGGCATCTGGCCACCGGCCGCACCCTCTTCGACGGCTGGGCGAGCCTCGGCCGCTGGACGACGTGGTTCTTCGTCGTCTACGTCGTGATCTGGGGGTACGTCTACGGCGCCGCCGCCATGTCGTCGTCCGGGCTGCCCCTCCAGGCGCTCTTCCCCGACGTCATGGAGCTCAAGTGGTGGGGCATCCTCACCGGGCTCGTCGGCCTGGTCTTCGTCTGGTTCAACAAGTACGCCGTCTTCGAGAAGGTCATGACGGTGCTCGTCGGCATCATGTTCGTCGTCACCGTCTATCTCGCCATCCGCGTCACCCCGCACCTGGGCGACGCCTTCGCGGGCCTGCTGCCCGTCCTGCCCGACGAGAAGGACTCCGTCCTCAACACGCTCGGCCTGATCGGCGGCGTCGGCGGCACCATCACCCTCGCCGCGTACGGCTACTGGGTCAACGCCAAGGGCTGGACCAACACCGGCTGGATGAAGGTGATGCGGCTCGACAACCGCGTCGCCTACATCACCACCGGCATCTTCGTCGTCTCCATGCTCTTCGTCGGCGCCGAGCTCCTGCACTCGGCGAACGTCGCCATCGCGAGCGGCGACAAGGGACTCGTCCAGCTCTCCGACATCCTGGAGAAGGAGTACGGGAACGCCACCGCCAAGCTGTTCCTGGTCGGCTTCTTCGCCACCTCGTTCACCTCGCTGATCGGTGTGTGGCACGGCGTGAGCCTGATGTTCGCGGACTTCGTGGAGCGCTACCGCAAGCAGCGCGTCGGCGCCGACAGCCAGGCGCTGACCGGCGAGGAGGTGGCGTCCGGCAGCCACGAGAAGTCCGTGCCGTTCCGCGCGTACCTGCTGTGGCTGACGTTCCCGCCGATGATCCTGCTCTTCCAGGGGCAGCCGTTCCGCCTCATCATCATCTACGGCGTCCTGGGCGCGGCCTTCATGCCGTTCCTCGCGCTCACCCTGGTCTGGCTCCTCAACTCCACGCGCACCCCGCGGGAGTGGCGCAACGGCTGGCTCAGCAACGGCATGCTGACCGTCGCGGGCCTGCTCTTCCTGGTGCTGTGCGTCAAGCAGATCACCGACCAGGACTGGGGCAGCTTCTTCTAGCCGGAGCAGCTTCTCCCGCCCGGTCGTCCGACCGGAACGGCCCACCTCCACATGAACAGTGGGAAGTTGGGTGTTGGGGCGACCATGACGTGGATATGGTGCTGAGGCAGGAGTGCACGAGGACCGGGGGTGTACGCGTTGCCGACCGCCATAGCCGTCACCGGACCCGACCTCGTGCTGCCGTCGCCCGACCGGCACACCCCGTCGGCCGCCGTCCTCCAGTCGGCCGTGCAGTCCCCGCGGACGTACTCGCTCGATCAGGCGCTCACCGAGATGCACACCCTGATCGAGCACCACGGATACGTGATCGCCCTCTGCCCGTCCTCCGCGCCCGCGTCCGTCGCCCAGCGCCTGCACGCGGTCCGCTCGGTCCTGGAGAGCGACCGCATCGCCGTCGTCCGCTCCGACCTGCCGCCGCTCGGGCTCGCCGTCCTCGCCCTCCAGCTGCGGCAGCTGTCGATCTGCGACTTCAGCCCCGGCGTCCTGGCCTCGGCCGCCCGCCTGCTGTCCCACTACATCTACGCCGGTGCCCTGCTCGGCTCCGTCGCCAAGCTCGACCGCGTGCCCGTCAGCCTCCAGTCGCACGCCAAGTCCTGGCTGCACGGCGCCCAGTTCGCGGTCCTCGCCACACCGCGGCCCGAGCTGACGAAGGTGTCGGGCGGCGCCGGGGCGGACCTGCCGGGGCCGGGGTTCGCCACGCGGCTGCTCTACGCCCCCGGCAAGCTGGCGCCCGGCTGGGTGACCGACGCCCTCGCCCCCGCCTGGCACGCCCAGGAGGTCACCGAGGCCCGGCTGCCCGGCGAGTCCGCGCGCTGGTGGGCGACCGGCAGACTCGTCGAGTTCGCCGCCGCCATCCCCGACATCTCCGTCCTCTACCAACTGGTGTCGTCCGTCCGCCGCGACGACTGCCACTGGTGCGGCCTCGAACTCATCGGCGACCGCTGTGCGTTCTGTGCCGCCCCGCTGCCACCGCCCTCCGAACGCCCCTCGCAGCGCACCCTCGCGCACGGCGTGACCGCCCTGCCGCGCGGCGCGACCTAGGCCAGGACCGACCGCCCCTCCCGCACCTCGTACGCGACCGACGACCGCACGTGCGCCACCCCGCTCACTGTCCGTAGCCAACCGCATCGATCGAGGTAGTCCGGCCCATGAACTCTCGCCAGCGCCGCGGTGTCATCCTGCTGATCCTGTCGGCCCTGTGCGCGGTCGGCGCGTTCGCCGGTGTCCTCTCGGTGATCCGCGACGCGAACTCGAAGGTCGGCCCCGAGGTGCCCGCGTACAAGCTCAAGGGGGACATCGCGCCCTACAAGGAGCTGACCGCCGACCAGTTCGAGAAGGTCGAGATGCCCGAGCGGTGGCTGTCCGACAACGCGGTCACCGATCTCGGCCAGATCCGCGGCAAGATCGCCGTCACCCAGCTGCGGAAGGGTTCGCTGCTGCAGTCCGACATGATCGTCGGGCGCCCCGAACTCGGCCCGGGCCAGCAGGAGATCGCCATCATGATCGACGCGGCGACCGGCGTCGCCGGCAAGATCACGCCGGGCTCGAAGGTCAACATCTACGCCACCTTCAAGGGCGAGACCGACAAGGCGAAGGACCAGTCCAAAGTCATCGTGGAGGGCGCCAAGGTGCTCGACGTCGGCAAGCTCACCCCGCTCGAACCCGACCAGGACGACCGCACGCGCCGCAGGGCCACGGAAGCGGTCCCGATCACCTTCGCCCTCGGCACGGCGGACGCGCAGCGCGTCGCGTACGCCGAGTCGTTCGCCACGCACGTCCGGCTCGCCCTGGTGGGCGCGGGCGGCGACGCGACGGTGCCGCCCCGCGACCGGACGTACACCCTCGACGAGGACAAGTAAGGGGTCTCGGATGACCACTCGGATCCTCCCGGCCGTCGGCGACATCGATGCGGCCCGTGCGCTGTCCACCCTTGCCGGGCAGCTGCCCGACAGTGAACCCGCCCCGCCCGTCGCCGACTCCACGGCACTGATCGACACCCTCGCGCGGCTCGCCGCCGAGTCCGTCGACGAACTGCCCGAGGTCGTCCTCGTGCACGAGCGGATCGGGCCCGTCCCGGCCCTCGACCTGATCCGGGACCTCGTCCTCCGCTTCCCGGCGGTCGGCGTGGTCCTGATCACCGCCGACACCAGCCCCGGACTCCTCACCGCCGCCATGGACTCCGGGGCACGCGGCATCGTCGGCCTCCCGCTCGCCTACGACGCCCTCGCCGAACGCGTCCAGGCCGCCGCCTCCTGGTCCACCGGCATGCGGCGCCACCTCGGCAACGGCAACGGCGGCCTGGAGCTGTACGCGGGCACCGGCCCCGGCACCGGCACCGTCGTCTCGGTCAGCGGCGCAAAGGGCGGCGTCGGGACCACCGTCACGGCCGTCCAGCTCGCCCTCGCCACCGCCGCGTCCGGCCGCTCCGTCGCCCTCCTCGACCTCGACCTCCAGTCCGGGGACGTCGCCTCCTACCTCGACGTGCAGTTCCGGCGCTCGATCGCCGACCTCGCCGCCATCTCCGACATCACGCCCCGCGTCCTCCAGGACGCCGTCTACACCCACGAGACCGGCATCGGCCTCCTCCTCGCCCCCGCCGACGGCGAACGCGGCGAGGAGGTCACCGACCGCGTCGCCCGCCAGACCATCGGCGCCCTCCGCGCCCGCTACGACGTCGTGGTCGTCGACTGCGGCGCCTACGTCACCGGCGCGAACGCCACCGCCGTCGAACTCGCCGACCAGGCACTCCTGCTCGTCACCCCCGACGTGGTCGCCGTCCGTGCCGCCAAGCGCATGGTGCGCCTCTGGGACCGCCTCCAGATCCGCAAGGCCGAGGAGACCGTCACCGTCGTCAACCGGCACGGCAAGGGCACCGACATCCAGCCCTCCCTCGTCGAACGTGTCACCGGCACCCGGACGGCCCGCACCACCGTGCCCGCAGGCTTCAAGGAACTGCAGGCCGCCGTCGACGCGGGCCGCATGCAGGACCTCGACAGCCGCTCCTCGGTGAAACAGGCCCTGTGGGGCCTCGCGGGCGAACTCGGCCTGGTCGAGCCGGAGCCGTCGGCCACCGGCGGCAAGCGGGGCGCGCTGTCTCTGCGCAGAAAGGCGGCGAGCGGCGACCGGGGCGCGGTCACGCTCGAATTCGCCGGAATGTTCCCCCTGCTGCTCGCGGTCATGGCGATCCTTTGGCAGTGCGCGCTGTACGGCTACACGTACTCCCTCGCGGGGAACGCGGCGGACGAGGCGGCGCGGGCCTACACGGCGGCGCGGGCAGTGGGGGAGGGCGCGGACGCGGCCTGTTCCGCCGCGGCGAAGAAGCACCTGCCCGGCGCCTGGCAGGACGCCGACGTCTCCTGCGGGGACGAGGGCGGCGGGGTGTACAAGGCCCACGTACGGGTGGACGTACCCGTGTTCTTCCCGGGCTTCGACGCCGGGTGGCACGTGGACGGGGAAGCGGGTGCGGCGAAGGAGGGGGAGGACGGGTGAAACGGCGGCGCAGGTGGGACGACCGGGGCGTATCGATGCTGGAGTTCGCCGGATTCCTGCCGATCCTCCTGATCATCGGCCTCGCCGCGATCCAGCTCGGCCTCGTCGGCTACGCCGCCAACCAGGCCGGCTCCGGCGCCCGAGCGGCGGCCCGCGCGGCCTCGCAGGGGGAGTCGGGGGAGGCGGCGGGCGCGGCGGCCATGGACGGGGGCCTGACCTCCTCCATCGGCGTCAGCCAGGGCGGCACGACCACGACCGCCACCGTGGAGGTCCAGGTCCCGACGCTGCTCCCCTTCATCGGCACGGACTGGAGCGTCACCAAGGAGGCCACGATGCCGAACGACGACGACGCCGACTGAACCCGCGTACACGACAAGGAGGTCGAAGGACGACATGAGTCTGCGCGACCGCGTGGCCCCCACCCGCCAGACCGAGCCGAGCCGCGACGACGGCCTCGTCGCCGTCTACCGCTCCAAGCTCCTGGAGGAGATCGACCTCGCCGAGATGTCGTCGCTCGCGGCGGCGGACCGCCGCGTCCGCCTGGAGCGCGTCCTCGGCCACATCATCAGCCGCGAGGGCCCCGTCCTCTCCACCTCCGAGCGCGCCCAGCTGATCCGCCGCGTCGTCGACGAGGCCCTCGGACTCGGCGTACTGGAACCGCTCCTCGCCGACACCTCCATCACGGAGATCATGGTGAACGGCCCCGACTCGATCTTCGTCGAGCGCGCAGGCCGGGTGGAACAGCTCCCCCTCCGCTTCGCCTCCGACGAACAGCTGATGCAGACCATCGAGCGCATCGTCTCGACGGTCAACCGCCGCGTGGACGAGTCGAACCCCATGGTCGACGCCCGCCTGCCCACCGGCGAGCGCGTCAACGTGATCATCCCGCCGCTCGCGCTGACCGGCGCCACCCTCACGATCCGCCGCTTCCCGCGCGCCTACACGCTCCCCGAGCTCATCGGCCTCGGCTCGCTCGACGAGCACATGCTGATGCTGCTCGCCGCGTTCGTGCGGGCCCGCTTCAACCTCATCGTCAGCGGCGGCACCGGCACCGGCAAGACGACGCTCCTCAACGCCCTCTCCGGGCTGATCCCCGCCCACGAGCGCATCATCACCATCGAGGACTCGGCGGAGCTCCAGCTCCAGCAGGAGCACGTGATCCGCCTCGAATCGCGCCCCCCGAACGTCGAGGGCAAGGGCCACATCACCATCCGCGACCTCGTCCGCAACAGCCTCCGCATGCGCCCCGACCGCATCATCGTCGGCGAGGTCCGCGGCGGCGAGACCCTCGACATGCTCCAGGCGATGTCGACGGGCCACGACGGCTCGCTCGCCACCGTCCACGCGAACACGGCGGAGGACGCCCTCATGCGCCTCCAGACCCTCGGCTCCATGTCGGAGGTCCAGATCCCCTTCGAGGCCCTGAAGGACCAGATCAACTCGGCCGTCGACGTCGTCATCCAGCTCGCCAGGCACGGCGACGGCTCCCGCAAGGTCGCCGAGATCGTGCTGCTCGTCTCGCGCGGCCGCCAGCAGTTCCGCATCGTGCCGGTCACCCGCTTCGTGCCGCGCCCGCTCGGCGCCGACCGGATCGTGCACGGCCACTTCGAACACCTGCCGCTGCCGCGCGAGATCGCCGACAAGCTGTACGTCGCGAACGAACCGGTGCCACCGGCGTTCGGCGTGGCGGAGGCCATCGACGTACTGGACGCAAGGGACGCCATCGGATGAACGACCCCGCCCTCGTCGCGCTGGGCGCCACGATCCTGACCGGCACGCTCGCGGTCGCGGGCGTCCACACGTACGCCTCGGGCCGCGCCCAGCGCCAGGCCCTGGTCGACCGGCTCGCACTCGGCCCCGGCACGGGGGACGGCGGCCCGCCCGGCCGCACCCGCCGCTTCGCCGCCGTCGACCGCAGGCTGCGCCGCACCCGCCTGGGCAGATCGATCCACCTGCGCCTGTCCTCGACGGGACTCGACCTGACGGCGGGCGAGTTCTTCACGTACGTCGTCGCGGTCGTCGCCGCGCTCTGGCTGATCGCGGCCGCGACCCTCGCCCCTTTCTTCGGCCCGATCGCCGGCGTCGTGGCGGTATGGGGAGCGACCGCCTTCCTCAACTGGCAGCGCCAGAAACGCATTGAGGCGTTCATCAACCAGCTCCCGGACGTGGCTCGCATCCTGGCCAACGCGACGGCGGCGGGCCTGGCCCTGCGCACATCCCTGGCGATGGCGGCGGAGGAACTGGAAGCACCGGCGGGCGAGGAACTCTCCCACGTCGCCGACCAGTTGACGCTGGGCCGCTCCATCGACGACACGCTCGGCGAACTCGCGGAGCGCCTGCCGTCCCGCGAGCTGATCGTCCTCGTCACCACCCTCGTCCTCTCCAACAAGGCGGGCGGCACGGTGGTCAACTCCCTGCGCAACCTCACGCAGACCCTGGAGGACAGGAAAGAGACGCGGCGCGAGGTCCGCACGATGCTGTCGGAGGTCCACGCGACGGCGTTCACGGTCCCGCTGCTCGGCCTGGGATCGCTGTTGCTGATCAACTCCTCGAACGAGGGAGCGCTGGAGCGGGTGACCGGCTCGCCCCTGGGCCAGACGCTGATCCTGATCTCGCTGGGCCTGTACGGCGTCGGATTCTTCGTGATCAGACGCCTGGGAAAGATCGAAGTCTAGAGACCCCTGGGAGAGATCCCGGGTCCAGGAGGGGAGTTACGTTGCTGGGCTTGCTGCTAGCGGCCGCGATGGGCCTCGCCGTGGCCGGCGTCTGCCAGGGCATCCGCATGTACCGCGCGGACGCGAAGCTGCCCTCCGACCTGGCCGTGGCCCTGGAGGTCGGCGCGACCCGCGTCTCGGCGGCGGGCTCGGCGGTGGACCGCCTGGGGATGCGCTTCGCCCCCCTGGTCCTGCGCGCCATGGGCCCGAAACGGGTCGACGCCAAGCGCCGCAGGATCGACATGGCGGGCAACCCGGGCGGCCTGACGATCGACCGTTACGCCGCGCGGCGGGCGGTCTACGGCGTCTTCGGCCTCGTCCTCGGCCTGGTCTTCTTCGTGAACGGCTCCCCGCTCTTCGGCCTGCTCACCCTCGCCTTCGGGGCGGTCGCGGCGGACGCGCTGATCTGGCAGGCGATCCGCGAACGCCGCGAAGTCATCGACCGCACCCTGCCCGACTTCCTCGACGTCCTCGCGGTCGTCGTCTCGGCGGGCCTCGGCTTCCGCCAGGCCCTCGACCGGGTGGCGGAGCGGTACGAGGGGCCGTGGGCGGACGAACTGCGCATCACGCTCCGCCAGATGGACATGGGCGTGAGCCGCCGCCAGGCCTTCGACGAACTGCGCCGCCGCAACGCGTCCGAGCAGGTGGCCCAGTTCGTCTCCGCCCTCCAGCAGGGCGAGGAACTGGGCTCCCCGATCGCGGACACGCTGATCCAGATCGCGACGGACATGCGCCGCACGGACGCGCAGAACTCCCGCCGCAGGGCGGCGAAGACGATCCCCAAGGCGACGATGGTGACGCTGGTCTTCATGCTCCCGGCCACGATGATCCTCATCGCCTCGGGAATGTTCCTCGGCTCGGGTTCCGACTTCGGTTCGATTTTGGGGCGTTGAGACGAATGTTCGCGAAAGCTCTTCGCGGCTGCAACTCGATGTGGGACAGTCAGTTCTGAGTTCACGGTTCGCGGGAGGGGACTTCGTGCATGGTGATCTCACCGAGGGGGAAGAGAACCCGCCAACTTGCGGGCCCGGCACCCCGGATTTCGCATGCGTTGCGCAGAGTTGCTGACGATGTACGCCGTGTGGCGTACGTTGCCTCTGACCACAAAGGGCGCCGTATCGGGTGGGAGAGAAGGGGCCGTCGTGCTGAAGGAACGCGTGCTCAGTGTCTGGATCTACTGGACGGTTTCCGTGGCTTCCCGGGTTCGGGGGAGGGAGCGGGATGCGGGGGCGGGGTTTGTGGAGTATGCGGGGTTGATGATTCTTATTGCGGGGATCTATACGTTGATCGACCAGCTGGGGCTGGACGGCAAGATCTCGCAGGCGATCGGCAACGCGGTCAACGATGTCATCGGCGCCTGAGGCAGTGGCGCGGTGACCGTGGGCAAACGCTGCCCATCTACATCTGGCTGACAGGGATCCTGCTCTTTGTCGCGCTGGCCTTCTTCGCCTTCGCGCAGGCAGCTTCGGCTCGAAACGGAGCTCAGTCGGCGGCCGACGCAGCGGCATTGGCTGCGTCGCAGGAGGCAAGGGACGAACTCCTCGATGGATTAGGGCTGTCCATTGGCGAGGGGGACGAGTGGGTCGATTGGCTGGCCGGGGACAAATTCACCGGTGATGGTGCTCGTGATGCGGCCGACATGTTGGCTGCCGAGAACGACGCCATTGTCATCGGTTTCGGGGCGGCCGAAGTCAACGGCTACCCCGGCTTTCGGGTAGAGATCGAGACCACGTACACCGTCGGGGATTCGATCATCCCGGGCACAGAGTCCAAACATGCCAAAGCCGAGGCTACGGCCGTCATCGAGCCGCGCTGTGACGTCACTCCGTCGGCCGATCCGGGAAAGGCCGTGGAATTCGACTGCGACGGTGGCGAGTCCTTTGAGATCGATCCGGACGACTTCGAACTGGACGATCTCCCGGATGCATCCGTTCTGTTCTCTGTCCACTTGGCCGACTGACCGGCGTACGACCAATGAAGGAGGCCGTAGCCATGAGCACTCGTCGAACCATGGTGGCCCGCAGGGTAACGACCGTTGTGGCGATCACGACCGGGCTGGTCCTGACGGTCGCCGGTTGTGGCGGTGGTGGGGGGGACGACAAGTCGGACGAGAAATCCACTCCCACGTCCACCGAGAAGGACAAGGACGGCGGTGAGAAGGACACCTCGGCGCCGCCCGAGGCGGAGAAAGCGTTGGCCGAGGTGAAGAGCAACGGCATCACGCTCACCGTCATCTCTGCCTCGCGCGACGAGGGTGGGTTCCTGACTGTCAGCGGCAAGGTGACCAACGGTACGTCGGGTATCTGGGTCGGCAGCGAGTGGCGCAGTGACGAAAACGAGCTGAAGAAGAACGGCGGGTCCTTGGCGGGGGCGAGCGTCATCGACCAGCAGGGCAAGAAGAAGTACCTGGTACTCAGGGACACGACTGGCCGGTGCCTGTGCACAAAGTTCGAAGGCGGCATCAACCAGAACCAGTCGGTGGACTGGTACGCCCAGTTCCCGGCCCCGCCGGAAGGAACCTCCAAGGTGGAGTTCCAGGTGCCGACCATGCCGCCCGCCCCCGTAGAGATCTCCGAGGGCGAGTGAACCCATGGCCCGAAAACCAGTCGCTCACACCGCAACGGCGGCCGCTTTCACCACACTCATCTTCCTCGTCGGCTCTGGCACCGCCCTCGCCGACGACGACCCCCCCACCCCCCCAGGCACCACCACCACCTCCCCACCCCCCGAAGTCGACTCCAACAGTCCGGGGCTGAAGCTTGCCGATGGGGCCACCCTCGCGCCTGCCAAGGTGCTGGACATCAAGTCGGTCGTCGAGGACCTCGGCGGCGAGGAGCGGCGTGAGGACACCAACACCGACGTGAAGTTCGCGCTGCAGGCGGAGGTCCTTTTCCCGAAGGACAGCGCGAAGCTGAACCCGGACGCGAACGCCCGGATCAAGGCCATCGCGGAGGAGGCCGAGGCCCAGAAGGCCACAGACGTACGCGTGTTCGGTTTCACGGATAACCTCGGGTCCTACGGCCACGGCAAGAAGCTCTCCCGGGAGCGCGCGGAGGCCGTCCACGACAAGCTGTCGAGCTACCTCGGCCCCGAGGTCACCTACTCCGTGCGCGGCTACAGCGAGGACTACCCCATCGCGGACAACGGCTCCGAGGAAGGCCGCAAGAAGAACCGCCGCGTGGAGGTCTCGTTCCCGCGCGGCGCGACAGGGACGGGGACCGAAACCACCGGCTGAGCCGTCCGCTGCGGCAGTATTGACCCCATGACCAGCAACAACAGCCAGGCCCCCCGCTCCTTCGACGACCTCGTGGCCGAAGCCGAGGCCGCGCCCACCGAAGGGTGGGACTTCTCCTGGTTCGAGGGAAGGGCCACCGAGGCGCGCCCCTCGTGGCGGTACGCCGAGGCGATGGCGCGACGGCTCGCGGAGGCCACGGCGAGCCTCGACATCCAGACCGGCGGCGGCGAGGTGCTGGCCTCCGCCGCCACCCTGCCGCCCCTCGCCGTCGCCACGGAGGGCTGGCCCGCGAACGTCGCCAAGGCCACCGCGCTGCTCCACCCCCGGGGCGTGGCGGTCGTCGCGTCGGCGGAGGACGACCCGCTGCCTTTCGCGGACGGCGCCTTCGACCTCGTCACCAGCCGCCACCCGGTCAAGGCCCACTTCGACGAGATCGCCCGCGTGCTGCGCCCCGGCGGCACGTACTTCGCCCAGCACGTCGGGCCCGCCAGCGTCTTCGAGCTCGTCGAGTACTTCCTCGGGCCGCAGCCGCCGGAGGTCAGGAACGGCCGGCACCCCGACCTGGAGCGCGCCGAGGCCGAGGCGGCGGGCCTGGAGGTCGTCGACCTGCGGGCGGAGCGGCTGCGGATGGAGTTCCACGACATCGGCGCGGTCGTCCACTTCCTGCGCAAGGTGGTGTGGATGGTCCCCGGCTTCACCGTGGCGGAGTACCGCCCGCGGCTGCGCGAGCTGCACGACCGCATCCAGGCGGACGGCCCCTTCGTGGCCCACAGCACACGGCACCTCTTCGACCTCCGCAAGCCGGTACTGTCGACCGTCGAACGGTAAGTAGCGGTACGTATCGGTAAGTCAGTAGGCGGAGCAGAGGAGTTGGCCGTGCCGAAGGACAGTAAGCCGTACGCCTGCGGGCTCGACGCCGCGGTGGACGTCGTCGGCGGCAAGTGGAAGCCCATGATCCTGTGGGCGCTGCACTCGGGCAGGACGCTGCGCTTCGGCGAGCTCCGGCGGCACATCGACGGTGTCAGCGAGAAGATGCTGATCCAGCAGCTGCGCGAGCTGGAGTCCGACGGCATCGTGCACCGCGAGGTCTACCGCGAGGTGCCGCCGAAGGTCGAGTACTCGCTGACCGAACTCGGCGAGTCCCTCAACGCGGCGCTGCTTCCCCTGGGGTTGTGGGGCGACGAGCACATGCAGCAGGTGATCGCCAACAAGGCCGGCGCCGGCGACGCGGCGAACAGTGCGGCGTAGCCCTGCAATTCGGGCAGAAGTGTACAAATACCCTCAGAGCGCCCTCTTGTTGCAAGTCGCGTCATACGCACCGCAAAAGAAGCCGCGATTCCGCATCGTTATCAACACTGGCTCGATCCGCCCCTGAACGTCGCGTAAGTTCAGACCAAGGCTAATTCGCGTGAGCAAACCCGCGCGGGCGGTGCCGCGCGGTGGAGGGGGCCGCGCGGCACCGCGAGCCGTCACCCGCCGCCGTGTCCCGCGCCGCGCACGACGATCCGTGCACCCCGGCGCACGCCCCACCGGGCCATCGCCCCGGCCTCCGCCTCGATCACGTGCCGGGCCCGCGGCCGCGGCAGTCCGATCCGGCCCGGCCGCATCGTCCGTACGGACAGCACGCGCCACTCACGGTCGAGATACGCCACATCAATGGCGAACCGCATCCCCAGGGTGTGCACCCCGCTCGCCGGCGTCAGCAGGAGCGCCCCCGTCACGCCCGCGCGCCCGAGAAGCCCCCGCCGCCGCGCCCGCGCCGAGTCCGCGATCTCCAGCGGGATCTCCGGGGAGCTCCGCGCCGGAGGCTCCGGCGGGACCTCCGGCGGGGGAGCCGAGACCGTCATCGTCGCCATGCCCGCGAAATTAGCGGTCCTGTGGTCCGGGGCGTCAAGCGCGTGAACCGCGCGGGGTCCCTCTTGGGGAGTACCGCCATGCCCGGCCGAAATACGCCTACGAACCCGGGATTCCGCCGGTAGAACGGGATCGCGCAGTCGTCGGCCGGTCTCGGAGAGTAGTTGTGTGCCGCCGATGCACCCAGCAGCACTTACGAAGGGTTATGGTGGAAACCCCCCCTCGGGCCGGTCCGTCTCCCCCCCACGGACCGGCCCGTTTTTTTGTGCCACGGCGCGGGCGGCCGGACGCCGGGGCGGACAGGGCACGTAGAAGATCGACATCCCGTTATGGTCAGGGACATGTCGAACCAATTCCCCCCACCGCCCGCCTCCCAGCCCCACCCCGGACCCAACCCCCAGTCCGGGCTGCCCACCTACAACGGCCCGGCCCAGGACCCCGCCCACGCGTACGGCCCCGGATACGCCACCGGTTACGGTCCTGGATACGGCTACGGACCGGGATACGGGCCCGGCCCGATGGCCCCGCAGGGCATGCCGGGTGTCGTCCGCGCCGCGCAGATCGTCATCTGGGTGCTCGGCGGACTCACCATCCTCGGCAGCATCCTCCTGATAGCCATATCCAACCCGGAGACGGCGGGCGCCGCCCTCGGCGTGAACGTCTGCCTCCTGGTCGCGTTCGGCATGGCCTTCCGCTTCGGCACCGCGGGCAGCGGCATCCGCACCACGTGCATCGTCCTGATGAGCGTCCAGATCCTGTTCGGCATCGGCGGCGCGGCGGCCGGCAACCCGGGCGGCCTCATCCCGCTCCTCGGCTCGATCGCCACGGTCATCCTGCTCTCCCAGAGCGCCGCGGGCGCATGGTTCAACCGCCCGCGCGCCTGACCGCGCCCCCTGTGCGCCGCACAGCAAACACGCGCCGCGCCGGACAGCAAAGAGCCCCGGGCCGGGACGACCCCGGCCCGGGGCTCCGCCACATCCACCCGACGGATCAGCCCCGGCCGGCCCAGATGTTCGTGCCGGGCGTCGACACCGCGAACGTGTCGATCGCGGTCAGTTCGGCGTCCGTCAGCTTCGGGCCCGCGAGCGCCGCCACGTTCTCCTCCAGCTGCTTGACGCTGGAGGCGCCGATCAGCGCGGACGTCATGCGCTCGTCCCGCAGCACCCAGTTGAGGGCGAGCTGGGCGAGGGACTGGCCGCGGCCCGCCGCGATGTCGTTCAGGCCGTTGAGGCGGCGTACGACCTCGTCGCTCAGGAGCTCCGGGTCGAGGGACTTGCCCTGCGTCGCGCGCGAACCCTCCGGGATGCCCTTCAGGTACTTGTTCGTGAGCAGGCCCTGCGCGAGCGGCACGAAGGAGATGCAGCCCATCCCGGCCGCCTCCAGCGTGTCGAGGAGACCGTCCTCCTCGGTCCAGCGGTTGATCATCGAGTACGACGGCTGGTGGATGAGCGCGGGGACGCCCATCTCCCGCAGCAGGCGCGCCGCTTCGGCGGTCTGCTCGCTGTTGTACGAGGAGACGCCCACGTAGAGCGCCTTGCCCTGCTGGACCGCCGACGCGAGGGCGCCCATCGTCTCTTCCAGCGGCGTGTCCGGGTCGAAGCGGTGCGAGTAGAAGATGTCGACGTAGTCGAGACCCATCCGCGCGAGCGACGCGTCCAGCGACGACAGCAGGTACTTGCGGCTGCCCCACTCGCCGTACGGACCGGGGTGCATGAGGTAGCCGGCCTTGGTCGAGATGACCAGCTCGTCGCGGTACGGGGCGAAGTCCTGCGCGAAGATCTTGCCGAAGTTGAGCTCCGCGGACCCGGGCGGCGGACCGTAGTTGTTCGCCAGGTCGAAGTGGGTGACGCCCAGGTCGAAGGCGCGGCGCAAGATCGCGCGCTGCGTATCGAGGGCCTTGTCGTCGCCGAAGTTGTGCCAGAGGCCGAGCGAGACGGCGGGCAGCTTCAGACCGCTGCGGCCCGTGCGCCGGTACTCCATCGAGTCGTAGCGGTCCGGTGCCGCGCGATACGTAGACGTGTCGTTCATGGGCACGAAACTACTTCAGCGGCCCGCGCCCCGACTGTGGAGGGACGCTCGAGCGGCGGTAGGGTGTCGCCCTCGGGGTTGCTCTGGGCGCGCCCCTTGAGACCGCCATCTGCTGGAGGCTGACACACGTGAACCTGCGCGACCTGGTGTACGGACTTTACGCACGCCGGGTGGAAGGCCGCCTCGACCACGACCAGGTGCCCAAGCACATCGGGGTCATCCTCGACGGCAACCGCCGCTGGGCGAAGGCTGCGGGCGGGACCACCGCACAGGGCCACCAGGCGGGCGCACACAAGATCGAGGAGTTCCTCGGCTGGTGCGCCGAGACGGACGTCGAGGTCGTCACGCTGTGGATGCTCTCGACGGACAACTTCGACCGGCCCGACGACGAGCTGAAGCCGCTCCTCGGCATCATCGAGGCCACCGTCCGCTCGCTCGTCGCGGACGGCCGCTGGCGTGTGCACCACGTCGGCGCGCTCGACCTGCTGCCGGCCCACACCCAGATGGTCATGAAGGAAGCCGAAGAGGCGACCCACCACAACAAGGGGATACTGGTCAACGTCGCCGTCGGCTACGGCGGCCGCCAGGAGATCGCCGACGCCGTCCGCTCGCTGCTCCTGGAGCACGCGGCCAACGGCGCGAGCCTGGAGGAGGCCGCGGAGAGCGTCGACATCGACCAGATCTCCAAGCACCTCTACACCAGCGGCCAGCCGGACCCCGACCTGGTGATCCGTACGAGCGGCGAACAGCGCCTCTCCGGATTCATGCTCTGGCAGTCCGCCCACTCCGAGTACTACTTCTGCGAAGTCTTCTGGCCGGCCTTCCGCAAGGTCGACTTCCTGCGTGCGCTGCGTGACTACGCCGCCCGCCACCGCCGTTACGGCGGCTGACCCCCTCCACCCCTGAGGTCGGGGTAACCGGGAGTTAACCAACGCGTCGTCATATGCCCTGGCATGGCTGCGCTTGTTCGAGGGAATAAGCCTTCCAGGTCGACGTCCGTGCAGTATCCGAAAGGGACGTCGTATCTCAGCGGACGGCATCGGGCCGTCCGCCCGGGAGGCCCTTTGCACCAGGACGACCGTGTGCGCGACACGGGCGACGTGGAGGGCCGGCGCTCGGCCCACGCATCGTGGCCCGTGCCCGGTCCAGAACCCTCCCGTCGCTCCCCGACCTCATCCGAGGGGGTACGTCCTTCCGTGGTGACCAGCACAAAGCGCCGCATGCCCGACAGGCGCACCTATGTTCTCGACACCAGCGTCCTGCTGGCCGACCCGAACGCCCTGATCCGCTTCGACGAGCACGAAGTCGTGCTGCCCGTCGTCGTGGTGACGGAGCTGGAGGCCAAGCGGCACCATCCGGAGCTCGGCTACTTCGCCCGGCAGGCGCTGCGCCTGCTGGACGACTTCCGCATCCGGCACGGCCGCCTGGACGCCCCGATCCCGATCGGGGACCTGGGCGGCTCGCTGCGCGTCGAGCTCAACCACTCCGATCCCGGCGTGCTCCCGGCCGGCTACCGGTTGGGGGACAACGACTCACGGATTCTCGCCGTAGCACGCAACCTCCAGGCGGAGGGGTACGACGTCACCGTCGTCTCCAAGGACCTCCCGCTCAGGATCAAGGCCTCGTCGGTGGGGCTGCTCGCCGAGGAGTACCGCGCCGAGCTCGCCATCACGGACTCCGGCTGGACCGGCATGTCCGAACTGACCCTCTCCGGAGAGCAGGTGGACCTCCTCTTCGAGGAGGACCAGCTGTACGTCCCCGAGGCGGCCGACCTGCCCGTGCACACGGGCCTCACCATCCAGTCGGAGAAGGGCAAGGCCCTCGGCCGCGTCACGGCCGAGGGCAATGTCCGGCTCGTCCGCGGCGACCGTGAGGCGTTCGGCATCAAGGGCAGGAGCGCCGAGCAGCGGGTCGCGCTCGATCTGCTCCTCGACCCGGCCGTCGGGATCGTCTCGATGGGCGGCCGCGCGGGCACCGGCAAGTCGGCGCTCGCGCTCTGCGCGGGCCTGGAGGCCGTCCTGGAGCGCAGGCAGCATCAGAAGGTGATGGTCTTCCGGCCGTTGTACGCGGTGGGCGGTCAGGAGCTCGGCTATCTGCCCGGCACCGAGGCCGAGAAGATGGGCCCGTGGGCGCAGGCCGTCTTCGACACGCTCGGCTCGGTGGCGGGCAAGGAGGTCATCGAGGAGGTCACGGCGCGCGGGATGCTGGAAGTGCTGCCGCTCACCCACATCCGCGGCCGGTCGCTGCACGACGCGTTCGTGATCGTGGACGAGGCCCAGTCCCTGGAGCGGAACGTCCTGTTGACCGTTCTGTCCCGGATCGGGGCGAACTCCCGTGTCGTACTGACCCACGACGTGGCCCAGCGCGACAACCTCCGCGTGGGGCGGTACGACGGAGTGGTCGCCGTCGTCGAGAAACTGAAGGGCCATCCGCTCTTCGCGCACGTCACGCTCACACGCTCGGAGCGCTCGCAGATCGCGGCGCTGGTGACCGAAATGCTGGAGGACGGCCACATCTGACGCGGAATGCACGGTGATTGGCGCCGTCCGGCGAAGCGAGCGAGCCTAGCCGGGCGGCGTCGTCGCGTGTGCCTGTTTCCGTAAAACTCCTGGGGCAAACGGGGTGTGAGCTTTCCCACGCAACGGAGAATTGCCTCGCGGTGTCCGGCTGGGGCAGAGTCTGGGTCCTGTCAGGCCCCGCATGCGACACACGTGTACCCCCAGCGGTACGAAACAACAGAACTTCATAGTGACCGTCGCATGCCGCCCGAGCACCACGCGGCGCTCCCCGCACGGGAGTTGTCCACCGGGTCCGTGCCTCCCGTGACCGATCGCAAGCGGAGGCCAGCGCCAGGGGCACGATTGCGTCCGCGAGGTCACCTATGCGGGCGATGCTGGAAGGAAACCGTGTGAGCCGGATTTCGGTCCGGGGATTCGCCGTGGCTTCTGCCACCGCGGTCACCACCGTCGGCGCTGTCGTGGGTGTCGCCTCGGGCGACACCCAGCCCTCGAACACGAACGACATCGAGGCAGCGGCAAGCGACGCGACGCTCCTCGCAGACATACCCGCGGGTCAGCAGGCCCAGGTCCAGACCGCGTCCCTGACGCAGCAGGCCGACGCGCAGGCCATGGCCGCCGACACCGCCGCGAAGAAGACCGCCGCGGAGGAGGCCCGCAAGCAGGCCGCCGCCTCGGCGATCGAGAAGCAGAAGGCCGCGGAGAAGGCCGAGAAGGCGGAGGCCGCCCAGAAGGCCGCCGACAAGAAGGAGCGTGAGGAGAAGGCCGAGTCCAAGGCCAGCCGCTCCTCCGCCCGCGACGCCTCCAGCTTCGCGCCCCAGAGCTCTTACACGGTCGCTCAGGTCCAGGCGATGGCACGGCAGATGGTCCCCGGT
Organism: Streptomyces sp. NPDC039462; assembly: GCF_055639375.1. Classification (NCBI taxonomy): domain Bacteria; kingdom Bacillati; phylum Actinomycetota; class Actinomycetes; order Kitasatosporales; family Streptomycetaceae; genus Streptomyces; species Streptomyces sp. NPDC039462. Next base: position 844,096 of record NZ_JBVKAO010000002.1, on the reverse strand, counting down.
GACCAGTTCCAGTGCTTCAGCAACATCGTCAACCACGAGTCCACGTGGAACTACAAGGCGCAGAACGCCTCCTCGGGTGCCTACGGCCTCGTCCAGGCGCTGCCCGGTTCCAAGATGGCCTCGGCGGGCGCCGACTGGCAGACGAACCCGGCCACGCAGATCAAGTGGGGCCTGAACTACATGAACGACCGCTACGGAAGCCCGTGCGGCGCCTGGAGCTTCTGGCAGGCGAACAACTGGTACTAGGCCCGCAGCCGCGGCCGTACCGCGCTCAACCCCGGGAGACCCCTCACCGTCCTACGGTGGGGGGTTTCTCCCGTGTACGGTCGGTGCGGACAACTCCAGGGGGGAGTGGTGGGGAAAGACGGGGGAAGAGGACGGATCATGTCGCGAGTGCCAGGATGGTTCGACCGGCTCGGAGCCGGACTGAGCGGGGTGGGCGAGCGGTTGAACGAGCGGCGCGAGAAGCACGCCGACCGCGACGCCGACCCGGAGACCGACGAGCCGGGTGACGTCATCACCGGCGAGCACGAACACGTGCCCCCGCCGCCCGACTACGCGCCGGCCGTGTCGGCCAGACCCGACCCCGCGGCGGCCGTGCCGTGGGGGATGCGGGTCGCCGCCGAGGCCGGCTGGCGCCTCCTCGTCCTCGCGGGCACGCTCTGGGTCCTGATGAAGGTCATCAGCGCGGTGCAGCTGGTGGTGCTCGCCTTCGTGGCGGCCCTGCTGATCACCGCGCTCCTTCAGCCCACCGTGGCCCGGCTCAGGAACCTCGGTCTGCCGCGCGGTCTCGCGACCGCCGTCACCGCGATCCTCGGCTTCGTCATCATGGGCCTGGTCGGCTGGTTCGTGGTCTGGCAGGTCATGGAGAACGCCGACGAACTGTCGCGGCAGGTCCAGGACGGCATCGAGGACCTGCGCAAGTGGCTGCTGAACAGCCCCTTCCACGTGACCGAGGACCAGATCAACGACATCGCCAAGAGCCTGCGCGACGCGGTCGGCGCCAACACGGAGGAGCTCACCTCCGCGGGCCTCGAAGGCGTCACGGTCATCGTCGAGACGCTGACCGGCATCCTGCTCGCGATGTTCTCGACGCTCTTCCTGCTCTACGACGGCAAGCGCATCTGGCAGTGGTTCCTGAAGCTGGTGCCCGCCCAGGCGCGGCCCGGCATCGCCGGGGCGGGACCGCGGGCCTGGCGCACGCTCACCGCCTATGTGCGCGGCACGGTGATAGTGGCCATGATCGACGCCATCTTCATCGGCCTCGGCATCTACTTCCTCGGGGTGCCGATGGCGGTGCCGCTCGCCGTCATCATCTTCCTGGCCTCGTTCGTGCCGCTGGTCGGCGCCGTGGTCTCCGGCGCCCTCGCGGTGGTCGTCGCGCTGGTCACGCAGGGCGTCTTCACGGCCGTGATGGCGCTGGCGGTGGTCCTCGCCGTGCAGCAGATCGAGGGACACATCCTGCAGCCGTTCATCCTCGGCCGCGCGGTGCGGGTCCATCCGCTTGCGGTGATCCTCTCGGTCGCCGCGGGCGGCATGGTCGCCGGGATCGGCGGGGCGGTCGTGGCGGTGCCGCTGGTGGCCGTCACGAACACGGTCGTCGGCTACCTGCGGGCGTACTCGCGCGAGGCGGCCCTCAAGCAGGCGCCGCAGCCGCGCGGGGCCACCGCCGTGGACGCCGCCCCTGCGGAGCCGCCGCAGCAGTGAGCCGTACATACAAAAGCGGGGCCCAGAACCAGTGGTTCTGGGCCCCGCTTTTGTATGGGGTTACGCGAGGTGCGCCTCGGAGTCCAGCGTGACGCCCACGGCCTGGATGACCGCAGCGATCTTGAAGGCCTCCTGGATCGTCTCGCGGTCGACACCGGCCTTGCGCAGGACCTGCTCGTGCGAGTCCAGGCACTGGCCGCAGCCGTTGATCGCGGAGACCGCGAGGGACCACAGCTCGAAGTCGACCTTCTCGACACCCGGGTTGCCGATGACGTTCATCCGCAGGCCGGCGCGCATCGTCCCGTACTCCGGGTCGGAGAGCAGGTGACGCGTGCGGTAGAAGACGTTGTTCATCGCCATGACGGCGGCGGCCGACTTGGCGGCGGTGTACGCCTCGGGGGAGAGGTTCGCCTTCGCCTCGGGCTCCAGCTCACGCAGCACCTTCGGGGAGCGGGACGCGATGGCGCAGGCCAGCACGGTGCCCCACAGCTGCTGCTGCGGCAGGTCCGAGTTGCCGATGACCGAGCCGAGGTTCAGCTTCAGGTCCTTGGCGTAGTCCGGAACGGCGGACTTCAGTTCGTCGAGTGCCATGTCAGAGGCTCCTGTTCACTCGCCCGAGAGGAGCGCGACCGGGTCGAGGGTCTCGTCGCCCTTGGTCCAGTTGCAGGGGCAGAGCTCGTCGGTCTGCAGGGCGTCGAGGACCCGGAGGACCTCCTTGGGGTTACGGCCCACGGAACCGGCGGTCACCATCGTGAACTGGATCTCGTTGTTCTGGTCGACGATGAAGACGGCGCGCTGCGCGAAGCCGTCCTCGCCCTCGATGCCGAGGTCACGCATGAGCTCGTGCTTCGAGTCGGCCAGCATCGGGAAGGGCAGGTCCGTCAGGTCCGGGTGGTCCTTGCGCCAGGCGTGGTGCACGAACTCGGAGTCGCCGGAGAAGCCGAGGATCTGGGCGTCACGGTCGGCGAACTCGTCGTTCAGCTTGCCGAACGCGGCGATCTCCGTCGGGCACACGAAGGTGAAGTCCTTGGGCCACGCGAAGACGATCTTCCACTTGCCTTCGTAGGTCTTGTGGTTGATCTGCTCGAACTCCTTGCCCTGCTCCAGCGAGACACAGGCAGTCAGGTCGAACTCGGGGAACTTGTCACCGACAGTGAGCACACGTACTCCTTGCGCGAAGAGAGTCCCTTTTGAGGACTTTCCTGTGGGGTTGGACTGATGTCGATGGTGGCACAGGGTGCATTGATTAGGGAAATAGCTAGAGTGGGTCATGTTGATCGGAGGTGGCTATCAGTGCGTGCCATAAATAAGGGCAAGCAACCCAGTGGCAGACAGCCCAGCCTGGCGCAGCTCCGCGCCTTCGCCGCCGTGGCCGAGCACCTGCACTTCAGGGATGCCGCCGCGGCGATCGGAATGAGCCAGCCCGCGCTCTCCGGGGCCGTGGCCGCGCTGGAGGAGGCACTGGGTGTCCAGCTCCTGGAGCGGACCACGCGCAAGGTGCTCCTCTCACCCGCCGGCGAGCGGCTCTCGCTGCGGGTCAAGGCCGTCCTCGGCGAGGTCGAGGCGCTCATGGAGGAGGCCGACGCCGTCAAGGCGCCGTTCACGGGGGCGCTGCGGCTCGGGGTGATCCCGACGGTGGCGCCGTATCTGCTGCCGACCGTGATCGGCCTGGTCCACGAGAAGTATCCGGACCTGGACCTCCAGGTCCACGAGGAGCAGACCTCCTCGCTCATCGAGGGGCTCACCGCCGGGCGGCTCGACCTGCTGCTGCTCGCGGTGCCGCTCGGGGTGCCCGGCGTCACCGAACTCCCCCTCTTCGACGAGGACTTCGTCCTCGTCACGCCCCTCGACCACTGGCTCGGCGGCCGTGAGGGCATTCCTCGCGAGGCGCTCAAGGAGCTGAACCTGCTGCTTCTGGACGAGGGTCACTGTCTGCGTGACCAGGCCCTCGACATCTGCCGGGAGGCGGGGCGCGCCGACGCGCCCGTCACGACGACCGCGGCGGGGCTCTCCACGCTCGTCCAACTGGTCGCGGGGGGCCTCGGGGTGACGCTGTTGCCGCGGACGGCTGTACGAGTGGAGACGAGCCGCAGCAATCAGCTGCTCACCGGGTACTTCGCGGATCCCGCGCCTACGCGGCGGATCGCCCTCGCGATGCGGAGCGGGGCGGCGCGGGGCGCGGAGTACGAGGAGTTGGCTCGGGCTCTGAAGGAGGCGGTGCGGCCGTTGCCGGTGCGGGTGGTGTGACCCGCACCGGCGTTCCGCCTGCCGCGGGGTGGCCTTCGTCTGCGGGTCGGTGGGGGCTGGTCGCGCAGTTCCCCGCGCCCCTGGGGGCCCGCCCCGGCTCGACTTCGTCTGCGGGCCCGGTGGGGGTTGTTCGCGCAGTTCCCCGCGCCCCTGACAGTGGGTCCTCCGGGTGGGGTTTTTCTGCGGGCCCGGAGGGGGCTTGTCGCGCAGTTCCCCGCGCCCCTGGAAGGGCCCCTCCGGGCCCCCAGGGGCTACTCCGTGCGTAGGCCGTCCGGGCGCATCATGCGGCGGAGTGGGGGGAGGCTCAGCAAGGTCACTGCTGCGACCATTGCCGCGCCCGCGGCCGTCAGGGGGACGAACGACCACCAGTCGGTGACGCTCTTGCCGATCATGCGGGTCATGACCACGCCGAGGCCGAGGCCGCCGGCGATGGCCAGGGCCAGGCCAAGGGCCACCGGGATCGCCGTCTGCCACAGCAGGGACCACGCCATCGACGAGCGGCGCGTGCCGAACGCGGTGAGGGCGGCCAGCAGGCGCTTGCGCTCGCGGAGTTGCTCGATCATCGACACCAGCATCGAGGCGGCGATGAGCGCCATCGTGACGCTCGCGCCGATCTGCAGCCCCCGCGCGATCGACGCGTACTGCTTGTCGCGGTCGACCGCCTTCAGCGAGTCGACGCCCAGGAACGGGCTGATGCGGGCCGCCGCGTTGCGTACGCGCTCGTCGGCGTCCGGCACCTTCGGGTCGAGCTTGACCCAGGACGCCGTCGACGCGTCGTCCAGCATCTTGATGTCCACCGCGCCGGGCGTCGCGAAGATGCCGTCGAACTTCGTGCCGGACGGGTTGCGCAGGGCCTGAACCGTGGGCGAGTCCTTCGGCAGCGTCCACAGGACCGGCTTCGCCCCCTTGTTGAAGTCCGGGTCCGGCCCGACGTTGACCGGCTTGCCGGGGCGCGCCGTCTTGTCCAGCCAGGCGTTCTGCTCCCGGCTGCCCGTGTGGGAGACGAACGTGTCGCCGTCCTTGCAGGAGCCGATCTCCGCGAGCTCCCGCAGGGTCGCGCAGGTGCCGATGGTCAGCTCCGTGGTCGGCGTCATGCCGTCGATCTTCTTGCCGCCGGGCCGCGTGACGTACGCCTGCACGGTGCCGATGACCTTGGTGACGCCCTCGGTCCTGGCGAAGTCGTCGATCATCTGCTGGGCGAGGGGCCCGCTGCCGGTCATGCTGTGGACCGTGAGCTCGGCACGCGTGGGGTCCTGCCCCGTGAGCTGGTTGAAGTCGTCGTGCATGGACGCGAACATCATCTGCAGCGCCACCGCGCCGGCCACCGCGACGGTGATCCCGCTGACCGCGCGGGACGCCGTGCCCGACGTCAACTGGAGCCTGCGGACGGCGAGCTGCCAGGGTACGGGACCACCGCGCAGCCGTCCCACCGCCGCTTCGAGGAGCCAAGGCAGCAGCGCGCTGAGCCCGATCAGGGCGAGCGCCGAACCCACCGCGATCGCCGTCACGTTGACGGCGTCGTTGCCCATGTCGGCGTCGATGCGGCCGGAGAGGAGGAGGATGGCGATGCCGGCGGCCGGCAGGACCACCCGCCACCACAGGCGGCGCTTGCGCTGCTTGCCGCCCCTGACCACGCCGAGCGGCTCGATGGCGACCGACCGCAGCGAGATCAGCGTCACCACGACCGCGGACACCGGCACCGCCACCGCGACCAGCGCCACCAGGCCGGGCGTGGGCACCATGTCGGACGGATACGCGCTGACGTTCGTCAGGTCGACCACGCCCACCAGCTCCCGCAGGAGCAGGAAGAGCACGGCCCCGGCCGCGAGCCCGAGCAGCGCCCCGAACAGCGCCTCGCCCGCGGCGATCCTGCGCACCGAGCGGGCGCTCGCGCCGACGAGCCGCAGCGCGGCGAGGCGCCGGTCGCGCCGGTCGCCGCCGAACCGGACCGCGGTGCCGATGAAGATGGCCACGGGGGTGAGCAGGACGACGCAGATCAGCACGACGAGCGCCATCAGGAACGGGTCGAGGGGCAGCGAGTCGTCCTGCCCGAAGCGGGCGACGCGATGGGCGCCGTGCGCGGAGGTGAGCGGGTCGGCGCCCACGTAGTAGTAGAGCTCAAGCGGTGACACGAGCCCCGCCTCGCCGATCGTCCCGGCCTGGCGGTACTTGCCGAAACGCTCCCTGAGCAGCGTGTTCGCCGGGTCGTCGAGCAGGTCGCGCAGCGCGGGCGAGACGACCATCTCGCCGGGGGCGGGCATCTTGTCGAGCCCCGGCGGCAGCACCGGGTGGTCGCCGTCGGCCTTGAGGAACCTGCCGGTCGCGGTGCGTCCGTGGAACTCGGTGCCGGTGTCGCGCACCATGATCGTCGTGTCGTCGGCCTTCGGCGGCTTGCCGTCCACCGAGGAGTACGGCGTGCGGGCGACCGACCGGTCGTCGCGGTTCTGCAGCATGTTCGGCACCGAGGCCGCACCGAGCAGCAGGGCGACGCCGAGGCCGACGCCGACGGCGGTCAGGATCGTACGGATCCAGCCCTCGCGGCCACCGCCCGCCGCGAACCGTATGCCCATGCCGAGATCGCGCGCCCAGGCATTCATACGATCCGCTCCATGTCGCGGGAGCGGCCGTCGCGCACGATGATCTCGCGGTCGGAGTAGGCGGCGACGCGGGTCTCGTGGGTGACGAGGACGACGGCCGCGTTGGTGGAGCGGGCCGCGTCGGTCAGGAGCTCCATGACGCGCTCGCCGTTGAGCGAGTCGAGAGCGCCGGTCGGCTCGTCGGCGAAGATCACGCGCGGACCGGTGGCGAGGGCGCGGGCCACGGCGACGCGCTGGCCCTGGCCGCCGGAGACCTCGCCGGGCCGCTTGGCGGCGACGTCGTCGACCTCCAGGCGCTCCATCCACGTGCGGGCGGTGGCCTCGGCGTCCTTGCGCCTGGCGCCGTTCAGCCGCAGCGGCAGCGCGACGTTCTCGACGCAGGTGAGCTCGGGGACGAGCTGGCCGAACTGGAAGACGAAGCCGAACTCGCTGCGGCGCAGCGCGCTCAGCTCCGTGTCCGACAGGCCGGTCAGGGAGCGGCCGTTGTACGTGATGGAGCCCTCGTCGGGACGGACGATCCCGGCGAGGCAGTGCAGCAGGGTCGACTTTCCGGAGCCGGAGGGACCCATGACGGCGACGACCTCGCCGGGGTGGATGGAGAAGCCCGCGCCGTCGAGCGCGGTGGTCGGGCCGTACGCCTTGCGGAGTCCGTGGGCCGCGAGAAGGGAACCTGCGGGGGTCATGCGGAGCGCACCTCCTGGGCGAGCTTGCCGAGACGTGCGGCGGTCAGTTCGAGCCACCGCAGATCGGCTTCGAGGTGGAACAGCGCGTGGTCGCAGATGAGCTGGTCGGCGAGGTCGCCCTTGCGCTTGCGGTCGGTGAGGATGCGCATCAGGCGCAGGTGTTCGGCGCGCTGGACGTCGAGGAGTTCGGCGGCGTCGCGGTCGGTGAGGAGCGCGAGGACGACCTTGGTGTAGAGGGTCGACTGGAGGTAGGGCTCCGGCTTCTCCGGGGTGGCGAGCCACCGCTGGACGTCGGTGATGCCGGCTTCGGTGATCGCGTACCGCTTGCGCTCGGGGCCGCCGCCCGCCTCTATCCCGTCGACCTCGACGAGACCGTTCTTCAGCAGCCGGGACATGGTCGAGTAGACCTGCCCGTAGTGCAGGGGCTTGTCGTGCCCGAACTTCTCGTCGAAGGCGCGTTTGAGGTCGTAGCCGTGCCGGGGGCCGGACTCCAGGAGTCCCAGAAGGGTGTGACCAATGGACATGACGAGCACTGTACACGGTGTGTATACGTGCGGTGTATACGCCCTGTGTAGAGATCGTTTGTGCGAGGAGTGGGCAACCATCCGGGGCCCGCGAACGTCGGTTCCTAAGGGGCAGGTGCTCATTGTCACGTCCGCAAAAGACCGGATCGGCAGGAGTTTGTCCCAGGGTGCGGTGTTAGCTTCATGAGCTGACTCGACGTACGCATGTTGACTAGACGGAAGCGGAGCACTCTCAGTCATGGGCCGAGCCGAAGAACGACAAGCGCGGCAGCGCGGTGCCCGCAGGGCAGCGCGCGGGCGCCCGTCCGGCGGGGGCAAGCCCAAGCGCACCGGCATACGCCGCTTCTTCACCTGGAAGAAGATCCTGGGGACGATCTTCGGGTTCATCCTGCTCGGCATGGGCGCCTTCGTCGTGCTCTACCTGGTGATCGACATCCCCGAGGGCAATGCCGCGGCGAAGAGGCAGAGCAACGTCTACAAGTACAGCGACGGGACGATCCTGGCGCGGGACGGCAAGGTCAACCGCGAGATCGTCGACCTCGACAAGGTGCCCGAGGGTGTCCAGAAGACCTTCGTCGCCGCCGAGAACAAGTCCTTCTACAAGGACCAGGGCGTCGACTTCAAGGGCACGGCGCGCGGCGTCCTCAACACGCTGACCGGCAAGGGCAAGCAGGGTGGCTCGACGATCACCCAGCAGTACGTGAAGAACTACTACCTCACGCAGGACCAGACGGTCAGCCGCAAGCTGAAGGAACTGGTCATCTCGCTGAAGGTGGACCGCGAGAAGAGCAAGGACGACATCCTCGCGGGCTACATCAACACCAGCTACTACGGCCGCGACGCCTACGGCATCCAGGCCGCCGCCCAGGCCTACTACGGCGTCGACGCCAAGAAGCTGAACGTCGCCCAGGGCGCCTACCTCGCCGCCCTGCTCCAGGCCCCCAGCCAGTACGACTGGCAGGCCGCGAGCCCGACCGGCAAGAAGCTCGTCAAGGCCCGCTGGAACTACGTCCTCGACAACATGGTCGAGGAGGGCTGGCTGGACTCCGGCAAGCGCGAGGCGATGAAGTTCCCCGTGCCGGACGACCCCAAGGCCCCGCCCGGCCGTGAGGGCCAGATCGGCTACCTCGTGGAGGAGGCCAAGCGGGAGGTCCTGCGCAACAGCAACCTCAGCGAGGCCGAGTTCGCGGCCGGCGGTTACACGATCACGCTGAACATCGACCCCAAGAAGCAGAAGCAGCTCCAGAAGGCCGTCGACGAGAAGCTGAACGACCGGCTCGACCGCAAGAACAACAAGGCGGACGCACGGGTCCAGGCGGGCGCCGCGTCCGTCGACCCCAAGACGGGCAAGGTCCTCGCCATGTACGGCGGCGTGGACTACGTGAAGCACTACACGAACAACGCCACCCGCCGCGACTACCAGTCCGCCTCCACCTTCAAGCCGCTGATCCTCGCCGCGGCCCTGGAGAACGGCTCCAGGACGCAGGAGGGGCTGCCGATCACCGCGAGCACCGTCTACGACGGCACCAGCAAGCGGCCGGTCAAGGGCGGCGACGTCGCGTTCGCCCCGCCCAACGAGGACGGTGTCAGCTATGGACCCGTCACCGTCCAGAAGGCGATGAACAAGTCCGTCAACTCCGTCTTCGCGCAGATGGGCGTGGACGTGGGCATGCCGAAGGTCATGGAGACGGCCGGCAAGCTCGGCATGGACGTCAAGGGACTGCCCGCCGTGCCCGCCCAGACCCTCGGCTCCATGGGCGCGAGCCCGCTGGAGATGGCGGGCGTGTACGCGACGCTCGACAACCACGGCAAGAAGGTCACCCCGGCCCTGGTCGGCTCCGTCGAGCACAAGGACCGCGCGGTCGACCTGCCGGACCCGATCGGCGACCAGGTCGTCCAGCGCGGCACCGCCGACTCGGTCACCTCGGTCCTGACCGGCGTGGTCGACGACGGCACCGGCAGCGAGGTCCGCAACCCCTCGCAGGACGTCGCGGGCAAGACCGGTACCTCCGACGACAACAAGTCGGCCTGGTTCACCGGCTACACGCCGAAGCTGGTCACTTCCGTGGGCCTCTTCGGCGAGGGAGCGGCCGGCACCAAGGAAGCGGGCAACCAGGTGTCGATGAAGGGTGCGGGCGGCCGTGCCCGCGTCGACGGCGGCAGCTTCCCGGCCCAGATCTGGGCGGCGTACACCTTCGACGCGATGGGCTCGCCGAGCTCGTTCGACCTCGACACGAACATGGGCGCCGCCATCGCGCCGGTCCCGGACCCGTCGTCGCAGGCCCCGAAGGACCCGTCGAGCACGCCGTCGAAGCCGGAGGACGAGGACGAGCCGTCCAAGAAGCCGTCGAAGTCGCCGTCCCCGACGAAGTCGTCGTCCACGCCGACCCCGACGCCGACGCCGACTCCGACCAGGACGACTCCGACGCCGAGCGCCGACCCGGACCCGACGGACAGCGACGGGCCCCCGGACCCGGAGGACGGCCGACCGGGCAGGGACTGATCCGCATGCGAGAGGCGCCCCGGACCACCATGGTCCGGGGCGCCTCTCGTCTGTGCGGCCCTCGGCTCAGTTCCGGTTCAGCTCGAACCAGACCACCTTGCCGGTGCTCAGCCGCGTGGCGCCCCAGCGCCGCGCCATCTTGTTGACCAGGTACAGGCCGCGGCCGCCCTCGTCCGTGGCGCGCGCCTGCCGCAGCCGGGGCAGCTGCGGCACGTCGTCGCCGACCTCGCAGCGCAGCACGTCGGTGCGGAGCAGCCGCAGCGTGATCGGCCGCGACGCGTACCGCACGGCGTTCGTCACGACCTCGCTGACGAGCAGCTCCACCGAGTCGGTCAGCTCTTCGAGACCCCAGCGCACCAGCGCGCTGCGGGCGAGCCTGCGGGCGCGGGACGGTGTCGCGTTCTCCGGTTCGAGGAACCAGTACGCGACGTCGCTCGGCGCGATCCCGTCGAAGCGGGCGGCGAGCAGCGCGATGTCGTCGTCCCGGTCGCCGGGGCCGAGCATGTCGAGCACCTCGTCGCAGAGCGCCTCCAGGGGCGGCGGATGGTCCGGACCCGTCAGCTGGGCGGTGGCCGCGAGCCGTTCGCGCAGCTGCTCTATGCCGGTCCACACGTCGCGCAGCCGGGACTCGACGAGCCCGTCCGTGTACAGGAGCAGGGTCGCGCCCGCGGGGGCGTCCAGCTCCACCGCCTCGAAGTCCACGCCGCCCACGCCGATCGGAGCGCCCGGCGGAACGCGCAGCACCTCCGCGCGGCCGCCCAAGTGCAGCAGGACGGGTGGCGGGTGGCCCGCGTTGGCGATGGTGATGCGGTGCGAGACCGGGTCGTAGACCGCGTACAGGCAGGTCGCCATGCGGTCGGAGCCGAGCCGCTGGGCCTGCTCGTCCAGGTGGTGCAGGACCTCCTGGGGCGGCAGGTCGAGCCCGGCGAGGGTCTGCGCGGTCGTCCGCAGCTGGCCCATGATGGCGGCCGACGTCATGGAGTGCCCCATGACGTCACCCACGACCAGCGCGACGCGGCTGCCGGGCAGCGGGATCGCGTCGTACCAGTCGCCGCCGACCCGGGCCGTCTCGGCGGCCGGGAGATAACGCGAGGCGAGCCGCACGCCGGTCGGGCGGGGCAGCGTCTCGGGCAGCATGGTGCGCTGCAGCTCGTCGGCGATGTACGCCTCGCGGCCGTACAGGACGGCCTTGTCGATGCCGAGCGCGCTGTGGGTGGCCAGTTGGGCGGCGACGAGCAGGTCGTCCGCCTCGAACGCGGGCCGGTCCGGGCGGCGCAGGAACACGGCCGCGCCGATCACCCGGCGGCGGCCCCGCAGCGGCGCGAGGATGCCCCGCTGACCGCCCGGCAGGGCGCGCCCCTCGCCGAGCAGTTCGGGCAGCGCGGCCCGGGCCGCCGCCGAGTCCGCGAAGACGGGGCGCACCCCGCGCAGCACCTCGGCGAGCGCGCCGCCGGGCCGCACCTCGCACAGCTCGGCACTGCCCATCACGTCGGTGATGTCGGACTGCACGACCTGAAGGGCGGGCAGCGTGGTGCCGCCGCTCTCGGTGTCCGGGTCCTCGGCGCCCTCCTCGATGGAGCGCAGCCGGTCGGAGCGGCGCAGGCGCAGGACCAGCGGGCCCGTGGGCCGCTCGTCGCCGACGGGCAGCGGGTCGCGCAGGTAGACCAGGATCGCGTCGGAGAACGTCGGCACCGTCGCCCGGCAGAGACCCATCACGATCTCGTCGAGGTCTATGCCGCGGGCGATGCGCCGGGTCGCGGCGCCCACGAAGCGCAGCCGGTCGCCGTCGCGCCGCATCGCCACCGGGCCGGAACCCGGGGGCCTCGGCTGCCCGGAGCGTCGCTCCGCACCGTCCGGCGGGGGACCGGCCTGCGCGTGACCCGGCTGTGCCGGCACACCGCCCTCGGGCGCGGGGCGCGGCCGGTGCGGGTCGGGTTCGGCGGCCGAGGGCTGGGAGTGCTCACCGGACGGCGGCACCCGGGCGCCCGGGTGCGCGTCACCTCCCGGGGGTTCGGGGGAACGCAGCAGCGCCCCGCGGGGATCCGCGGGGGCGGTCGGCCGGGCAGCTGGTGCCTTGCGACCCTCGTGGGGGGTGAGGTGCTCCGTCACGCGTTTCGAATCCGTCCGTCCGGGGCTGCGCGGGCGTGCGCGCCGTCCAGCGTTGCACGTTGCTCAGCCGCGTCGGCAGTGCAGAAAGATCTGGTGCTCGGGTGGTACGTCGGTGCTCGCGGGGGCGTACGAATACGTGTCCTCGCCGGTGATCTCGAAGCCCGCGTCCCGCACGACCTGCCGCAGTTCGTCCCGCAGGTAACCCGATACCCGGATTGTGTGCCCCAGGAACGGAATCGCCGCGTCGTCCAGGTCGGCCTCGACCATGGACAGCTCCATCAGGCCTCCCGGCACCAACAGCCCGTGCAGCAGCCGCAGCGCCTCGGGGATCTCGGCGCGCGGCAGCATCAGGAGGGCGAAGAAGCACGCGACACCGTCGAACCGGCCGACTCCGCCCGGGCCTTCGGCCCGCAGGTCGGCGATGTCCAGTTGCCGGAACTCGGCTGCCGGGACGTTCTTTCCCGCCAGGTCAAGCATGCCCGTCGAGATGTCCGTGCCGAGCACCGAGTGGCCGGATTCGGCCAGCTGGCGGGCGGTCGGCAGACCGGTGCCGCAGCCCACGTCGAGGACGCGGGAACCGGGCGGGAGCGCCGCGGCGAGCCGGCGGCCCGCGGCCAGCTGGCCCTCCTTGTGCGGGAAGGCCCTGTCGTACTGCTGCCCGATGGCGTCAAAGGCCTCGGCCTGACCTCTGCGGTCCTCGCTCACGTTCTGCCGCCCCTCGATGACTTCCTGTCAGGCACCGCGCAGACCCACGGAGTTGTTGCTGTGCGCCCTTGCGGAGGACGATCCTACGTTTGAACCGCAGGGGCGCATCAAGGGTCTCACGACGAGACGTGCGCGGGCGTACGGTCCCAGTCATCCGGAAGGGGCGGTACGACCCAGGACGGATCGGGACGCCAGTGCTGCCAGCCGTCCGAAAACGGCGCCCCCCACTCGGCGATCACGTCGAGCGCGGCCCGGCCGGCGGCGCGTACGTCAGCGGCCTTTTCCGCGTCCATCAGGCCCACCCTGCGGGCCTGGGCGAACTCGTCCTCGTCGTGCCAGCGCCAGCTGCGGTCCGGGCGCACGGAGATGTCCAGAAAGTGATCCTCGGAGTCGACGCCGCCGGCCCACCGGGCGCGCGGCTCCTCCAGGTTCACGTACCAGTTCTTGAACTGCCATCCCGGGTCCCAGAACAGCCAGACCGACCAGGGGTCGCCGGGCCGCGCGAGCTTGAGGACGCCGGTGCCGAACCAGTGGTCCCTGCGGACGGCGCGCGGCTTGGTGTAGCGGGTGGCGAGCGGCTCGCGGTGCAGGGGCGTCCCGTCGGCGATCACCGGCTTCACGCATTCGGTGCCGGGCGCCATCCACACGGCGAGCAGCTCGTCGGTGTCCCTGACGACGGTGACGGGGCGACAGATGTGCACCCGGTGACCGGAGTTCTCCCGGTACCGCCACAGGATGTGGTCCCCGGGCGCCCACCGCACCACCCCGCCACCGGCCGCTGTGCTCCCGTCCAGGTCTGTCATGCACAGATACTAGACGCTGCCCCTACAAGCGCTGTGGGCAAACGTGCCGCAGGGCGGCACGGGTGGGCACAGCCCCCGGTGCCGGGCGGCGTCGCGTGGGGCGCTGATCAGGGATGCGTCATGCGCAGGACGTCCAGCGCCTCGTCCAGCTGCTCCAGGGAGAGGTCACCCCGGTCCACGTACCCGGCATCGAGGACGACCTCACGAATCGTCTTCCGCTCGGCCAACGACCGCTTCGCGACCTTCGCCGCCTCCTCGTACCCGATGTACTTGTTCAGCGGCGTCACGACGGACGGCGACGACTCGGCGTACTCGCGGGCCCGCTCGCGGTTGGCGGTGATCCCGTCGACGGTGCGGTCGGCGAGCAGCCGGGAGACGTTGGCGAGGAGCCGGATGGACTCCAGGACGTTCTTGGCGATGACCGGCAGCATGACGTTCAGCTCGAAGTTGCCCGCGGCGCCCGCCGCCGCGACCGTCGCGTCGTTGCCGGTGACCTGCGCGGCGACCATCAGCGCGGCCTCCGGGATGACCGGGTTCACCTTGCCGGGCATGATCGACGAACCGGGCTGGAGGTCCGGCAGGTTGATCTCGGCGAGGCCGGTGCGCGGGCCCGACGCCATCCACCGCAGATCGTTCGCGATCTTCGTCAGGCCGACGCCGATCGTCCGCAGCTGCCCGCTGGTCTCGACGATGCCGTCGCGCGCGCCCTGCGCCTCGAAGTGGTCGCGGGCCTCGGTGAGCGGCAGCCCCGTGGCCCGCGCGACCTCGGCGATGACGGCCGCGGAGAAGCCGGGCGGCGTGTTGATGCCGGTGCCCACGGCCGTGCCGCCGAGGGGGAGTTCCGCGAGCCGGGGGAGCGAGGCGCGCAGCCGCTCGACGCCGTACCGCACCTGTGCCGCGTAGCCGCCGAACTCCTGGCCGAGGGTGACCGGCGTCGCGTCCATGAGGTGCGTGCGCCCGGACTTCACGACGTCCGCGAACTCCTCGGCCTTGCGCTCCAGGGCGGCGGCGAGGTGTTCGAGGGCGGGGATCAGGTCGCCGCTGACCGCGCCCGTGGCCGCGATGTGGATCGAGGACGGGAAGACGTCGTTCGAGGACTGCGAGGCGTTGACGTGGTCGTTGGGGTGGACGTCCCGGCCGAGCCGCTCCGTCGCGAGGGTGGCGATGACCTCGTTGGTGTTCATGTTGGACGAGGTGCCGGAGCCGGTCTGGAAGACGTCGACGGGGAAGTGGTCGTCCCAGCGTCCGTCGGCGACCTCGGCCGCCGCGTCCGCGATCGCTCCGGCGATGTCCTTGTCGAGCACCCCGAGCTCCGCGTTGACCTTGGCGGCGGCCGCCTTGATCCGGGCGAGGGCGGCGATGTGGGCGCGTTCGAGCACCTGTCCGGAGATGGGGAAGTTCTCCACCGCGCGCTGGGTCTGGGCACGCCACTTGGCGTGCGCGGGGACCCGCACCTCGCCCATGGAGTCGTGCTCGGTGCGGTACTCACCGGTGCTGGTGCCGGTGCCGATCCCGGTGCTGCCGGTGCGGTCGTCGCTGGCGTCGCTGGTCATGCCCTTGAACCTACCTCTCCACTCAAACCCCGTGAAAAGTTGAGCACTTGTCTTGTTCCAGGTATTCCCAAGCCTGCTACCCACCAGTAAAAACCCTGGGTAACACCACACCGGGGAGGCGCAATGGAGCGCATCAGACGCAGTGGCCGAAACGGCGGCCGTGGGTGCCTGCGAGGTTCGTTCGCGGCGGCGGTCGCGATGACGGCGATGCTCGGCACGGCCGCGGCCGTACCCGCGCAGGCGGCGGACGGGAGCGACGCGCGGGCGGCCGCCGCCACCCCGCTGCCGCCCGAGCTGGAGAAGATACGGGCGGCGGAGGCCACCAAGCTGTACGGCAGCCCGGCCGAGCGTCCCATGGCCGACCGCAAGACCGGCCTGATCTCGCTCGGCGACAGCGAGATCTCCGGCGAGGGCGTGGGGACGTACGAACCGGGCACCGACGGCCCCGACAACTGGTGCCACCGCTCGCCGGATGCCGCGATCCACCGCACCGGCATCCCCGCCGACGTGACGTACAACGTCGCCTGCTCGGGCGCGCAGACCGTCAACATCAGGATCGGCGGTCAGAAGCAGTACGCCGACGAGCTGGTGCAGAGCGACAACCTCGCCATCAAGGCGCGCAACACGAAGATCAAGACGATCCTGCTCGTCATCGGCGCCAACGACGACCTGCAGTTCGCTCCGGTGATGACGGACTGCGTCACCCGCTATCTGCTCAGCCAGGGCCCCTGCGCCGACAAGTACGACGACGGCTGGCAGGCGCGCGTCGACGCCCTCGTGCCCAAGGTCGAGCAGTCCATCCGCGACCTGAAGACCGTCATGAAGGACGCGGGCTACCAGGAGGGCGACTACAAGCTCGTCGCCATGGGCTACCCGAGCCCGATCGGGCCGGACTTCCGCGACAACCCGAAGTTCCCCGGCAAGCTCGCCTGCGGCGGCCTCGGCTACGACTCCGACACCGAGTGGGGCCGCAACACCGCGGTGCCCGCCTTCGAGACCGGCATGCGCAGGGCCGCGCGGAACGCGGGCGCGACCTACCTCGACAACTCGCGCCTCTTCCACGGCCACGAGGTCTGCATGGAGGACACCTGGGCGCGCGGCCTCTACGTGGACGTGACCAACCCGTTCCCGCCGGACTCCAACTCGGTACGCCAGTCGTTCCACCCCAACGCCCGCGGCCACGCCGCGTTCGCGTCCTGCCTCACCCAGATCCAGAACTCCGGCGCGCGTGAGGCCAGTTGCGCGGACCCGGCGAGCACCGGCAGCCCGAAGCTGTACGAGCTGGCGTGGGACGACGCGTTCAAGCCCCTGAGGAACGAGGCCACCGGCACCTGCGTCGACGTCGACGCCTCGAAGAGCCGCAACGGCACCAAGGTCCAGGGCTGGGACTGCACCGGCAACCGCAACCAGACGTGGTGGTACGACGGTTCGCGCGGGTCCCTGCACACCGGACTGACCCAGGACCGCTGCCTGGACGTGCCCGACGGCGCCTACAAGGAAGGCGCCGCCGTCGTCCTGTGGAACTGCCACGGGGGTGGCAACCAGAAGTTCGTCCGGGAGGCCGGGACGGTGCGGCCCGCTGCCGCGAGTGAGCTGTGTCTGACCCTCGCGGGGGGCAAGGAGCCGGTGCGGCTGCAGAAGTGCACGGGGGCGGCGAACCAGCGGTTCGCCTAGCACCTGCCGGGGGACTGCGCGGCCTGCCTCCGCGGGTGCGTCGTGGCTGGTCGCGCAGTTCCCCGCGCCCCTGACGGGGCGCCCCGTACTACGCCAGGCCGGGGCCCCGCACCGGGATGTGCGTGAACGTCGGCTCGGGGGCCGGGTTCTGGAAGAAGTCGTTGCCCTTGTCGTCGACGACGATGAAGGCCGGGAAGTCCTCGACCTCGATCTTCCAGACCGCCTCCATGCCGAGCTCCTCGTACTCGACGACCTCGACCTTCTTGATGCAGTCCTGCGCGAGGCGCGCGGCCGGGCCGCCGATGGAGCCGAGGTAGAAGCCGCCGTGCGCGTCACAGGCGTCGGTGACCTGCTGGGAGCGGTTGCCCTTGGCGAGCATCACCTTGGAGCCGCCCGCCGCCTGGAACTGCTCCACGTAGGAGTCCATGCGGCCGGCGGTGGTCGGGCCGAAGGAGCCCGACGCGTAACCCTCGGGGGTCTTCGCGGGACCGGCGTAGTACACCGGGTGGTCCTTCAGGTACTGCGGCATCTCCTCGCCCGCGTCGAGCCGCTCCTTGATCTTGGCGTGCGCGATGTCGCGGGCCACGACGAGGGGGCCCGTGAGCGAGAGGCGGGTCTTCACCGGGTGCTTGGTGAGCTCGGCGAGGATGGCGTCCATGGGCTGGTTGAGGTCGATCTTGACGACGTCCGCCGACTCGTCGAGGTGCTCGTCCGTGGTCTCCGGCAGGAAGCGCGCCGGGTCCGTCTCCAGCTGCTCCAGGAAGACGCCCTCGGCGGTGATCTTCGCGGTGGCCTGGCGGTCGGCCGAGCAGGAGACGGCGATCGCGACGGGCAGCGAGGCGCCGTGGCGCGGCAGGCGCACCACGCGTACGTCGTGACAGAAGTACTTGCCGCCGAACTGCGCGCCGATGCCGATCTTCTGCGTCAGCTCGAAGACCTTCTCCTCCAGCTCCTTGTCCCGGAACCCGTGCCCGGTCGGCGAACCCTCGGCGGGCAGCTCGTCCAGGTAGTGCGCGGAGGCGTACTTCGCGGTCTTCAGGGCGAACTCGGCGCTGGTGCCGCCGACGACGATCGCCAGGTGGTAGGGCGGGCACGCCGCCGTACCGAGGGAACGGATCTTCTCCTCCAGGAACTTCATCATGGAGGCCTCGTTCAGGACGGCCTTCGTCTCCTGGTAGAGGAACGACTTGTTGGCGGAGCCGCCGCCCTTGGCCATGAAGAGGAACTTGTAGGCGCCGCCGTCCGTCGCGTAGAGCTCGATCTGCGCCGGGAGGTTGGAGCCGGTGTTCTTCTCCTCCCACATGGTGAGGGGAGCCATCTGCGAGTAGCGCAGGTTCAGCTTCGTGTACGCGTCGTAGATGCCCTTGGAGAGCGCCTTCTCGTCCTCACCTTCGGTGAGGACGTTCTGGCCGCGCTTGCCCATGACGATGGCGGTGCCGGTGTCCTGGCACATGGGGAGCACGCCGGCGGCCGCGATGTTTGCGTTCTTCAGCAGGTCGAGCGCCACGAACTTGTCGTTGGACGACGCCTCGGGGTCGTCGACGATGCGCCGCAGCTGGGCCAGGTGCGCGGGCCGCAGGTAGTGCTGGATGTCGTGGATCGCCTCGGCGGCGAGCTTGCGCAGCGCCTCCGGGTCGACCTTGAGGAACGTCCGCCCGTCGGCCTCGAAGGTGGAGACACCCTCGGAGGTCACCAGCCGGTACGGGGTGGTGTCCTCTCCCAGGGGAAGCAGATCGGAGTACTGAAACTCTGGCATTTCGGCCATTCCTCACTCGGCAGACAGCGGCGCGGCCTCCATTGGCGACGCGCCAACCAGCGTAGAACGCGTGTGGCGGACCGTTCCTGTGAGGTAAGGCTCAGTAGCGGCGCAGGCGCACACTGCCCCGCCCCGCCCCGCGCATCGCACATCGTGAAGCGATAGTCGCGATACAGGGCTAGTCGCGATCTATCGCGTTTGGGTACGCTGCTCGTGTGGACCTCCAGAAGCAGCCTCCAGTGCTCCGCGCATCCGACGCCGACCGGGACCGCACGGCGGACATCCTCCGCGACGCCCTGGCCGAGGGCCGCCTGACCGCCGAGGAGCACTCCGAGCGGATCGACGGGGTCTACCGCGCCAAGACCACGGCCGAGCTGGAGCCGCTCATCAGCGACCTGCCCGCGGCGCACGACCAGGCGGCCCTCCGGGGTCGGGCGCCGGAGCCCGCGCCGGCCAGGCCGTCCCCCGGCGGCGTACCGCCGGTCGCGGACGAGAACCTCGTCGCGGTGCTCAGCGGCTCCGCGCGCAGGGGCCGCTGGCGGGTGGCCCGCCGCACCCACGCGTACGCGATCTTCGGCAGCGTCGAGATCGACCTGAGCGAGGCGCTCTTCGAGCAGCGCCAGGTGGTCATCAAGGCCGTCGCCATCTTCGGCTCGGTCGAGATCCGCGTCCCGGAGAACGTGTCGCTGCGCGGCCGTGGCACCGGCGTCCTCGGCAGCTTCGAGGTGGACACGCTCGACTCCCCGGACCAGGACGCCCCCGTCGTCTACGTGGACGGCTTCGCGGTCCTCGGCAGCATCGAGGCGCGGCCCAAGCGCGGCAAGCTCGTCCGCGACCTGCACCGGCGGATGCGCAAGCACCTCGGACACTGAGCCGGCACCGACGTCGGCACGGGCGGCGCACGGGCCCTGCACGGGAGGCCGGCCCTCCGGACATCGGAACTCAGTGCATAGGCGCGCACACAGCGGGTAGAGCTTGCTGCATCGTCTCTCGCTCGCGAAGCCGTCGTCAGGAGTAGACCCGTGCTGCAACCGTCGCGTCAGTCTCTGCAGGTCGCCGCCGTTCCGGGCGATGGGGTATCCCCTGCACGAGCGGGGTCGAGTGCTCGGGGAAGGGTGCCCGTGCGAGATCGGGACGATGACGCTCCCTGGCACACCGAAGCCGTGTGCCGTCGTGACGAGGCGGGACTGTTCTTCGCCCCGTCCAAGGAGCCGACCGCGGCGCGGCTCTCCCGGGAGGAAGCGGCCAAGCGCGTCTGCGCCCGCTGTCCCGTGATGGTCGAGTGCCGCGAGCACGCCCTCCTGCAGCCCGAGCCGTACGGCGTGTGGGGCGGCCTCACCGCCGCCGAGCGCCGTGTCGTCCTGGCCCGCCGGCGCAGGCGCGACCTGGAGCTCCAGAAGGCGGCACACGCGACGGGCATCGCCGCGGCGGGATAGCGGCCCTTGGATGTACGTCGAAGGGGGCGTCCCCCGCACGGGACGCCCCCTTCGGTGCAGCTGCTCGGTGCAGGGCTCGGGTTACTTCGCCCGGTCGAAGTCGATGGCGCTGTAGGCGCGCAGCTTGGAGAGGCGGTGGTCGGAGTCGATCTTGCGGATGGTGCCCGACTTGGAGCGCATGACCAGTGACGAGGTGGAGGCGGTGGCGGCGCGGTAGCGGACGCCCTGGAGCAGTTCGCCGTCGGTGATGCCGGTGGCGACGAAGAAGACGTTGTCGCCCTTGACCAGGTCGTCGGTGGACAGGGTGCGGTCCAGGTCGTGGCCCGCGTCCAGGGCACGCTGACGTTCCGCGTCGTCCTTGGGCCACAGCTTGCCCTGGATGACGCCGCCCAGGCACTTGATGGCGCAGGCGGAGATGATGCCTTCGGGGGTGCCGCCGATGCCCATGAGCAGGTCGACGCCGGTGCCCTCGCGCACGGCCATGACCGATCCGGCGACGTCGCCGTCGGAGATGAACTTGATGCGGGCGCCGGTCTCGCGGATCTCCTTGACGATGCCCTCGTGGCGGGGGCGGTCCAGGATCATGACCGTGACGTCCTCGGGTGAGGAGTTCTTGGCCTTGGCGACGCGGCGGATGTTGACCGAGGCGGGTGCGTTGATGTCGACGTAGTCGGCGGCCTCGGGGCCGGTGACCAGCTTGTCCATGTAGAACACGGCGGAGGGGTCGAACATGGCGCCGCGGTCGGCGGCGGCCAGCACGGCGATGGCGTTGGGCATGCCCTTGGCGGTCAGGGTGGTGCCGTCGATGGGGTCGACGGCGATGTCGACCTCGGCGCCGGTGCCGTCGCCGATGCGCTCTCCGTTGAAGAGCATCGGGGCTTCGTCCTTCTCGCCCTCGCCGATGACGACGACGCCGTTCATCGAGACGGTGTGGACCAGGGTCCGCATGGCCCGGACCGCGGCGCCGTCCGCGCCGTTCTTGTCGCCGCGGCCGACCCAGCGGCCCGCGGCCATGGCGGCCGCCTCGGTGACCCGGACGAGCTCCAGGGCGAGATTGCGGTCGGGAGCCTCGGGGGAGACCTCGAGCTCGGACGGGAGATGATGCTCGGTCATCGGAGCGCACCTTTCTGCTGATACGACGACGGCCGGATGAGGGATTGTGAACGACTCTATCCGTAGGCCGACAAAATGAGCAGAGGGGCCCACGCATGAGCGGACCGGGCGGGAAGGCGGAGACCGGCGGCAGGGGCACGGCCGGCGCCTGAGAACATGGGGGCGTGGCAGGAAGACAAGGCACTCAGACCGTCAAGAACATGCTGTGGTCGTTGGTGGTGATCGCGCTCGCCGCGGGCGTGATCTACATCTTCATCCCGCACAACGAGTCCAAGAGCTCCGTGAAGCGGGTCGACTACCGCGTGGAGCTCCTGACGGCCCGACGGGCCGCGGAGTACCCGGTGGCGGCGCCCGAGGGCCTGGCCAAGGCGTGGAAGCCGACGTCCGTGCGGTTCAACGGCGAGGACCACGACGCGTGGCACCTGGGCTTCCTCGACCCCGACGAGGAGTACGTGGCGGTCGAGCAGTCGACGGAGAAGCCGTCCGCGTTCATCAAGAGGGTCACGCAGAACGCCGCGAAGACCGACGCCACCGAGGAGATCGGCGGCCGCACCTGGCAGCGGTACGAGGGCTCGAAGTACGACGCCCTGGTGACCGAGGAGAAGGGTGCCACGACGGTGGTCACGGGCACGGCGCCCTTCAAGCAGCTGACGAAGATGGCGGAGTCGCTGAAGATGTCCCGAGACGACTGACCTGACCGCAGGCATGCGAAGGGCCCCCGGCGCGCTGCCGGGGGCCCTTCGCATGTCGTGTCAGTCGTGTCAGACCGTCGTGACGACGTCCTCGTAGGCCAGGCGCGGCGAGCGCGGGAACCACGCGTCGTCACCCGGCTTGCCGATGTTGACGACCATCAGCGGGGTGTGGTCGTCGTCCAGGAACTCCTTCTGGACGCCGGCGAAGTCGAAGCCGGTCATCGGCCCCGCGGCCAGCCCGGCGGCGCGCACGCCGACGATGAAGTACGCGGCCTGCAGCGTGGCGTTGACCAGCGCGGCCTGCTCGCGGACCGGGCGCTCCGCGAAGAAGGCGTCCTTGGCCTGCGGGAAGTGCGGGAACAGGGCGGGGAGCTCCTCGTGGAACTCGTTGTCCGCGGAGAGGATCGCGACGAGCGGCGCGGCCGACGTCTTCGGGCGGTTGCCCTCCGCCATGTGCTGGACCAGGCGCTCGCGGGCCTCGGGGGAGCGGACCAGGGTGACGCGCAGCGGCGACTGGTTGAAGGCGGTCGGGCCGTACTTGACCAGGTCGTAGATCGCCTGGACCTGCTCCTCGGTGACCGGCTCGTCCGTGAAGGTGTTCGCGGTGCGGGCCTCGCGGAAAAGCAGGTCCTGGGCGGCGGGGTCAAGGACGAGAGACATGGATCAACCTTCTTCGACGTACGGGGGTGTGTCTTGCCGGGCCCGTTCCCGAGCCCGCCACAACGACAGTACGCCGATGCTGTTCAACTTTCAATCAAAACTGGAGTTGGGTGATCCGGTTCACAAACAGCAGGTCAGGACGGTTTTGCCGCAGGCCTTGTCGGCTAGACCGCAGGGCAGGTCGTCATCCCGGCCTCAGGCCCGGTCGTCGTCCTGGCCTCAGGCCCGCTCATCGGCGGTCGGGTCCTCGTCCGGGTCGGCGTCCGTTTCGGGCCCCGCCAGGGCCGCGTCGAGCCGGGCGCGGGCGCCGTCCAGCCAGCGCCGGCAGATCTTCGCCAGCTCCTCGCCGCGCTCCCACAGGGCGAGCGACTCCTCCAGGGTCGTCCCGCCGGTCTCCAGGCGGCGTACGACCTCGATCAGCTCGTCCCGCGCCTGCTCGTAGCCGAGCGCGTCCGTGGCGCCGGCGGCTTCCGTGGCGCCGGCGGCTTCCGTGGCGCCGGCGGCGTCCGTAGCCTGGTCCGTCTTGCTGGTCATGCGCCCACCCTAATTGTCGACTCGTACGGTGAATTCGCCCTCGGCCACGCGCGCCCTCAACTCGTCGCCCGCCCCCACCTCGTCCGGCGCCCGGACGACCGCGCCGTCCGGTTGCTGCAGCACCGCGTACCCCCTCTGGAGGGTCGCGGCGGGGGAGAGGCCCACCACGCGCGCGTGCGTGTGCGTCAGCTCCGAGGCCGCCCGGTCGAGGAGGTGCCCGAGCGTGCGGCGGCTGCGGTCGACGAGCGCCGCGACCTGCTCCTCGCGCTCCTCCACCATGCGGTGGGGGTGCTCCATGGAGGGGCGGCCCAGCGCGTGCGCCAGGCCGCGGGTCTCCCGGTCCAAGAAGGCGTCCATGCTGCGCCGGGCGCGGTCCCTGAGCCACTGCACGCGCTCGTACTCCTCGCCGACGTCCGGCACGACCTTCTTGGCGGCGTCGGTGGGCGTCGAGGCGCGCAGGTCCGCCACGTGGTCGAGGAGCGGATTGTCCGGCTCGTGGCCGATGGCGGAGACGACCGGCGTACGGCACGCGGCCACCGCGCGCACCAGCTGTTCGTCGGAGAACGGCAGCAGGTCCTCCACGCTGCCGCCGCCGCGCGCCACGATGATCACGTCGACCCCGGCATGGGCGTCCAGGTCCTTCAGGGCCTGCACGACCTGCGGCACGGCGTGCACTCCCTGGACGGGGACGTTGCGCACCTCGAAGCGGACGGCGGGCCAGCGGTGCCGGGCGTTCTCCAGGACGTCGCGCTCGGCGGCGGAGGCACGGCCGGTGACCAGACCGATGAGCTGCGGCAGGAACGGCAGCGTCTTCTTGCGCTCGGGCGAGAAGAGGCCCTCCGCGCCGAGGCTCTTCTTCAACTGCTCGATCCGCGCGAGCAGCTCGCCGACGCCGACCGGCTTTATCTCGGCGGCCCGCAGCGACAGCTGCCCACGCCGCTCGTACCACTCCGGCTTGGCGCGGACGACGACGCGGGCGCCCTCGGAGACGACGTCGGCCACCGCGTCGAACACCTGGCGGTAACAGGTGACGCTCACCGAGATGTCGTGCGACGGGTCGCGCAGCGTCATGAAGACGACGCCGGCGCCGGGTCTGCGGGACAGCTGCGTGATCTGTCCTTCGACCCAGATGGCGCCGAGCCGGTCGATCCACCCACCGATGAGCCGGGACACCTCCCCCACGGGGAGGGGCGCGTCTGCAGACGTGTTCAGAGGCATACACCGAGCGTAACGGCCCCCACCGACAACCCTCCCGGACCCGGGGACGGGGCCCGGTCGCCCCCCAGGGGCGCGGGGAACTGCGCGACCAACCACATCGGACCCGCACAGGCCGCACGACCAGAACACAGGCGACCTTAGGGGCGCGGGGAACTGCGCGACCAGCCACAACAGACCCGCACCCGGAACGCGACCTCAGACCCCAGCCCGTTCCCGTCCCCCTCCCCGTCCCCGCCCCTGCACCACCAGCACCACCAACCCCACCACCAGCCAAACCGCCCCCACCACCTGCGCAGAGCCGGACGCCTCCCAAATGACCGCAACCACGATCGCCGCCCCGAGCACGGGGACGACCACATGCCGCCACCAGCTGAACCCGGCGTCACGGTGGCGCAGCGCGAACCAGCCCACCACGCTCGCGTGCAACAGCAGGAACGCCGTCAGGGCGCCGATGTCGACCACCGACACCAGGTGGTCCATGCCGTCGTCCCTGCGGGCCGCCCACACCGCGGCCACCAGCGTCACCACGGCCGCACACAGCAGCGCGACCCGCGGCGTACCGGAGTCCGTCTTCGAAAGCACCCCCGGCAGCCGCCGGGCCCGCGCCATCGCGAAGAGCAGCCGTCCCGCCGCCGCCTGCCCCGCCAGCGCCGCGAACGCCGCGCCGATCGCCTTGCTGACGGCCACGAGGTCGTGCAGCCACGACCCGGCGGCCGAGTCCACGGAGTCGTAGAAGGCCGTGCCCTGCTTGCCGGGGTCCGCCGCGAGATCGGCCGACGACAGCGGCTCCAGGAGCGCCACCAGATACGTCTGGGCGACGAACAGCACGCCCGCGAGCGTCAGACAGAACAGCACCGCCCGCGCGACCTTCGCCGAACCGCCCGTCACCTCCTCGGCGAAGGACGCGATGGCGTCGAAGCCCAGATAGGAGAGGACGGCGATCGACACCGCGCCCACCACCGCCGACAGCGCGAACGCCCCCTGCGAGCCGTCCCCGGTCAGCGGCGAGAGCCAGTCCCGCTGCGCCCCGTCCCGGATCAGCACCACCACGGCCGCCACCACGAAGACCAGCAGCACCACGACCTCCATGGCGAGCACCGCGAAGCCCACCCGCGCCGCCGTCCGCACGCCCCACAGGTTCAGCGCGGTCGTGATGAGCACCGCGAGGGCCGTCCACACCCACCGGGACACCGACGGCACCAGTGAGTTCATGGCGATGCCGGAGAAGAGGTACGCGACCGCCGGGATGAGGAGGTAGTCGAGCATCGCCATCCACCCGGCGATGAACCCGGGCCCTTTTCCGAGCCCCGCGCGCGCGTAGGCGAAGACGGACCCCGCCTGGGGGACCACCCGCACCATCTGGGCGTAGCTGAATGCGGTGAACGCCATCGCGACGGTGGCGATCAGATAGACGAGAGCGACCGCGCCGTGCGACTTGGCGTCGAGCGTCCCGAAGACGCCGACCGGGGCCATGGGGGCGATGAAGAGCAGTCCGTAGACGACGAGGTCCCGGAAGCCGAGACTGCGCCGCAGCCCGTCCCCCTGTGCGGGCTCGGCGCCCCCGGGGGGCTCGGCATGGGCTCCCGTACTGGCGGACTGTCCGGACATCGTGCCTCCGTGCCTCCGTGGATCAAGGCCGCGTGGATCAACGCAGGTCCCCAGTCTCCCCAACCGGGCGATCTTTGACGCGCTGGACGCGGCCTTACGATGGTGGGCATGACTGCTACGCCTGGCTCCCGCCGTGTCCTGCTCGCCGCTCCCCGTGGCTACTGCGCGGGCGTGGACCGTGCCGTGATCGCCGTCGAGAAGGCCCTGGAGCAGTACGGGGCCCCGATCTACGTCCGCCACGAGATCGTCCACAACAAGTACGTGGTGCAGACCCTGGAGAAGAAGGGCGCCATCTTCGTCGACCAGACGGCGGAGGTCCCCGAGGGCTCCATCGTGATGTTCTCGGCGCACGGCGTCGCCCCGACCGTCCACGCGGAGGCCGCCGAGCGCAAGCTGGCGACCATCGACGCGACGTGCCCGCTGGTCACGAAGGTCCACAAGGAAGCGGTCAGGTTCGCCAAGGAGGACTACGACATCCTCCTCATCGGGCACGAGGGCCACGAGGAAGTCATCGGTACGTCGGGTGAGGCGCCCGACCACATCACGCTGGTCGACGGCCCCGACGACGTCGCGAACGTCGAGGTCCGCGACCCGGACAAGGTCGTCTGGCTCTCCCAGACCACGCTCTCCGTGGACGAGACCATGGAGACCGTCGACGCCCTGAAGAGCAAGTACCCGAACCTCCTCTCGCCCCCCAGCGACGACATCTGCTACGCCACGCAGAACCGCCAGACCGCGGTGAAGAAGCTCGCCGAGGACGCGGAGCTGGTCATCGTCGTCGGCTCCAAGAACTCCTCGAACTCCATCCGCATGGTCGAGGTCGCCCTGGACGCCGGCGCCGCCGCGTCCCACCTCGTCGACAACGCCGACGAGATCGACGAGGCCTGGCTGGAGGGCGTCACCACGGTCGGCCTGACCTCGGGCGCCTCCGTGCCGGACGTCCTCGTCGACGGCGTCATCGAGTGGCTTGCCGAGCGGGGTTACGAAGACGTGGAGACGGTGAAGACCGCCGAGGAGTCCATCACCTTCTCCCTCCCCAAGGAGCTCCGCAGGGACCTGCGCGCCGAAGCGGCCGAGCTGTCCCAGCGCTGAAAGGCGGGCTCCGCGGGCGCGGGCGCCGTACGGTGGGAGCCATGCAGATCTTCGGTGTGGACATCGGCGGATCCGGGATCAAGGGCGCTCCCGTGGACCTTGATCGTGGAGAGCTGGCACAAGAGCGGCACAAGGTACTGACACCGCATCCGGCGACGCCGGAGGCCGTGGTCGACGGTGTGTGCGAGGTCGTGGAGCACTTCGGCTGGAAGGGGGCCATCGGGGCGACCTTCCCCGGCGTGATCACGGACGGCACGGCGCGCACCGCGGCCAACGTCGACAAGAGCTGGATCGGCAAGGACATCCGCACGCTGGTCTCCGACCGGCTCGGTGGAGTCCCCGTCACCGTCCTGAACGACGCGGACGCGGCGGGCGTCGCCGAGATGCACTTCGGCGCGGGCCGCGACCGTAAGGGCACGGTCATCCTGCTCACTCTCGGCACGGGCATCGGCAGCGCGCTCTTCACGGGCGGCCGCCTCGTCCCGAACACGGAGCTCGGCCACCTCGAGCTGCACGGCCACGACGCGGAGAAGAAGGCATCCTCCAAGGCCCGTGAGGACGAGGACCTGAGCTGGGAGCACTGGGCGCACCGCGTACAGAAGTACCTCGCGCACGTGGAGATGCTGTTCTCCCCGGAGCTGTTCATCATCGGCGGCGGGGTGAGCCGCAAGGCGCACAAGTTCCTGCCGCTCATCGAGGGCATCTCGGCGGAGATCGTCCCGGCGCAGCTGCAGAACAACGCGGGCATTGTCGGGGCGGCGATGGCGGCGGCCGAGGCATAGCCCGCCCCGTCGGCCTTCCCATGGCCCCTCTACGGCCTTCCTAGGTGGTGGGCAGGCGCTTCCCGCGGGCCGGCCCCGGCGCCGTACTCGAACCCGACCCTGGACCCGAACCAGACCCTGGACCCGGGCCCGGGCCCGGGCCCGCGGGGCGCTCCTGCCGCCGCTGCGCCATCAGCCTGACCTTCCGTACGGTCACGATGAGCCCCGCGACGAGCGTCCCCCCGTACAGCCAGCCGGCGTGCAGGGCCAGCGTCGTCACGAGCCCCATGAACTGGCCGCCGAACCCGCCCGAGCCCCCGGCGACGGGCAGCACGCCGGCCGCGAAGGCGATCGGCACGCCGACCGGGGCGGTGACCAGGTCGGCCGGGCGCACCCAGAGCGCCGTGAGCGCGGCGACGGGCAGGAACAGCACGCCGTACGCGACGACGGAGTCGCCCCCGACCAGGCGGAGCAGACAGGCCAGCAGGAACATCACCGCCGTGCAGAAGAGCCCGCTGCCGAGCCCGGTGAGACGAGGATTCGGCATGCGGCGCAGCGAGCGGTACAGCGGTGACCGGCGCAGGGCGCGCAGGAACGGCGGGACGGGGCGGCGCGGGCGGGGCGCGGCCCGGTACACCGCGCCCGGCACGGGCCCGCCCTGCGGGGGCAGCGGTGCGGTCCGGCGCTGCGGCCGGGCCGGTGAGGCGGTCCCGGATGCGGACCGCGCGGTCTTGGGTGCGGGCTGAGGGGGACGCGTCCTGTGTTGCTCCACTGGACCAACCTAGGCGGGGTACGGCGTCGAATCAGGCGTGGGACACGCCTTTGGGCCGACCTTGGCCATGCGTTCGAAGCCGCGGCGACGGGCAGGCGGGGGCGGCGGCGGCACGCCGTAGACTGGGGGATCGCCCCAAGGCCGCTCCGGCCCACCGGGCCGCCCACCATCCACATCCCTCACGTACGGGAAGTCGCAACGTGTCGCTCACGATCGGAATCGTCGGTCTGCCCAATGTCGGCAAGTCGACCCTGTTCAACGCCCTGACCAAGAACGACGTCCTTGCGGCCAACTACCCGTTCGCCACGATCGAGCCGAACGTCGGCGTGGTGGGCGTCCCGGACCCCCGCCTGACCAAGCTGGCGGAAATCTTCAGCTCCCAGAAGGTCCTCCCGGCGACGGTCGACTTCGTCGACATCGCGGGCATCGTGCGCGGCGCGAGCGAGGGCGAGGGCCTCGGCAACAAGTTCCTCGCGAACATCCGCGAGTCGGACGCGATCTGCCAGGTCATCCGCGCCTTCAAGGACGAGAACGTCGTCCACGTCGACGGCAAGGTCTCGCCCAAGGACGACATCGAGACGATCAACACCGAGCTGATCCTCGCCGACCTCCAGACGATCGAGAAGGTGCTTCCCCGCCTCCAGAAGGAGTCGCGGATCAAGAAGGACATCGCCCCGAAGGTGAAGGCGGTCGAGGAGGCCAAGGAGATCCTGGAGCGCGGCGACACGCTCTTCTCCCAGGGCATCGTCCAGGGCTCGGAGCGCGCGGAGCTCCTCCACGACCTGCACCTCCTCACCACGAAGCCGTTCCTCTACGTCTTCAACGTGGACGAGGACGAGCTGACGGACGACGACTTCAAGGCCGAGCAGCGCGCGCTGGTCGCCCCCGCGGAGGCGATCTTCCTCAACGCCAAGCTGGAGGCGGACCTCGCCGAGCTCGACGACGAGGAGGCCCTCGAACTCCTCCAGTCGGTCGGCCAGGAAGAGCCCGGCCTCGCCACCCTCGCCCACGTCGGCTTCCGCACCCTCGGCCTCCAGACCTACCTGACGGCAGGCCCCAAGGAATCCCGCGCCTGGACCATCCCCCAGGGCGCCACGGCCCCCGAGGCGGCCGGTGTCATCCACACCGACTTCCAGAAGGGCTTCATCAAGGCGGAGATCATCTCCTTCGAGGACCTGGTGGAGGTCGGCTCGGTAGCCGAGGCCCGCGCAAAGGGCAAGGCCCGCATGGAGGGCAAGGAGTATGTGATGCAGGACGGGGATGTGGTGGAGTTCCGGTTCAACGTGTAGTGGGCGAACCTTCACTGCCTCGCTGATCTGGCAAGCATCCAGGTCAGAAAGGACCCGACTCTTCGGAGCCGGGTCCTTTGCGTATTCCTGTGTGGGCGTGGTGCTGGCGTAAATGGCCCCCTCATCACCTGTCGTCATCCCCGGACATTCGCGCCGTGGCGTTTTTCCTACTCGTTTGACACACTTGAGGCCATGGCTGAGACGACGTACGGCATCGGGGAGGGCCCGGCAACGCGGGTAAGCCTGTCGTTGCCGGAGGGGACCGCGGAGGCGATCCGGGCGCGGGTGGGCAAGCGGGAGTTCTCCGCGTTCATCGCCGAGGCGGTCGAGCGCGAGCTGCGCGGACAGGTCCTCGACGAGTACCTGGCGGACTACGAGAGCCGCAAGGGGCCGGTCTCCGAGGAGGCTAGTCAGCGGGCGCGGCAGGTTTTCGACGAAGTGTTCGCCGAGGAGGGCGAGTGGCCCGCCGCAAGCTGAGTCACGAAGGAACGCTGGTCCTCGACAGTGCAGGACTCTCGGAGCTGCTCGCTGACGACGAGCAGGTGGTGGCCCTGATCGCCGAGGCGCGCTCGCGCGGCATGGAGGTCGTGATCAGCGCGCTCACCATCATCGAGGCCGTCCACGCCCGCACGAACAAGTCCCGCTTGAACTGGGTGCTTTCCGGACTACGCGTGGTCCCGGTGGGCGATGAGGAGGCGAGAGCGGCCTCGAAGCTGCTGATGGAGGCCGGTCTGCACGGGCATAAGTACGCGATCGATGCGGCGGTTGCCGAGGCCGCGTTGCGTCAACAGCGTCCGGTGGTCATGTTGACGTCCGACATCGACGACATGGTCAAGCTCTGCGGCGAGCGGGTCCGGCTCGTAGAGGTGTGATAGCCCTTTGGCTCGGGGCGGCGCCTGTTTTTAGGGGCCGCCTTCTGAGCGGACCGTCTGCACCCGACGAGCTGTGAGGCAGGCAACAGCCGATCCGCTCTTGCCGCGATGGGCCGGATTCGGGCCGGTTAGTTGCCTCCCGTTTCGGGGCCTCGTCGCTGACGGAATCGATCGCTCACCTGGACCGGCCCAGCCGCCCGCGCGCCGAGCTGACGTGGCCACGAAGATGATCGTGGCAGCGCCCCCCGGGTTCCCGTGCCGGCGCTGGCCGCCGCCCTGCGGGCGCTCCGGCACCGGCGGCACCACGCGTCCGGGGCAACTCCCACAGCTGTCCGGGCCAGACTGCCGCACGATCACGCCCAAACGAAATGGCGTCTAAGTCGAAACGAGACCGCCACAACTCGACTGCAATCATTGCTCTTATTGTCAATGATGGGGCAAATTGGCGATCATGTTCGGTCTTCGTCTTGGTGGCAAGGTGATGCGTCATATTCTCTTTGACCTCGGAAGCAAGTTTCGGAGGAAAAGATGACACCTGACGTATTCGACTTGTTGGCAGTGCATGTACGTAGCGCCTGTGGTGATGACCCGCTCTGCGTCCACGTGGACGATGTATCGGGGTGCAAGGTCGGCCGGCATCCGAAGTATGCGAAATTCTACTCTCAGGCTGTAACTGCGCGTGCGGAGCAGAAGTCATCTCGCCTTTGGGAGTCCATGGTTTCCATGGGGCGCATGTCCGATATGCGCGGTGATGATAAGTGGCGCATGATCGTGCTGGACTGCCTCATCCCCTCTCTTCGCGCACACTCATGGTCGATCTCGCGAGATTTCTTTCGCGATTTAGAGGATGTTCGATCGGACATGTTTGAAGCTGCGCTGAATGCTTGGGAGGAAACAGCACGGGGTGTGCCTCCTGGAGATGTTCCGGGGGTTATGGTGAAAGCGGCCATGCGCGCCGCCTATCAACGCGCGAATGACCACAAGAGTGAGAGTTCGGTCAGTGACGTGGAGGCTCTGTTAGCTTTCGAGGAATCCGTTCTCGATTCACCCATAAACGCATCGTCAATAATACACGGAGTCAATCCGAGGGATCCTGCGGTCTCGGAGCAGATCCGAGGCGAGCGTACTGGTGCGCTATGGCAGAGGCACGGACTTGCCAGTACATTTGAGCGCTACCATGAGGACCTTCGTGCGGGGCGCAGACCGGGCGTCCGAAGCGTCCTCGCATCGGATGCGATGCTGGCTCGCACCTTTGTCGCAGGTCGTAATTGCTATTACTACATCTCTGATCTTTACCCCAAATTTGTTGATCTCCCTGCCGCCGCCGAGGCGTTGGGGATTGCTAAAACTACTGCCTGCCGAATGGTGAGGGCGGGATCTTTCCCATGCCCGCCCATACGTATGGGAGGTAGTTATCAAGTAATTACTCAGGCTCTGATGCATTCTCTGCATATCCCGGATGTCATCGTTCACGCGGACGATGTGGAAAATGGGGCGTCTTACGCGAGCGGGAACTGTTAAGTCTCTAGAGTCAGTTGCGACCGCTGATACGAGGGGATTGGGTGTTAAGTTATATCGGAGATTCGCCGATGCGGTGGCAGCGCTTCGCTGATTCAGCGGGTATGCGGGCCAGAAAGAGGTCGGCTCTTTGGGGTCAGGACCTGACTTTCCCTGCCCGTTCGACATGTGCTAGGGATGAGCGAGGCGGCGTACAGAATGAAGGAAGGGCTGGCGGCACGTGTAAGTGTGTCGCTGTTGGTGGGGGACCGCGGAGAAAATTCGGGCGCGAGTGGGTGAATGTGAGGTTTTCCGCGTTCTATTACCGCTGCGGTCGAGTGTGATCTGCGGGGGCAGGCTTTAGCCGTCCCCCCCCCGTGCGGGCAATTCCCGCCTGAACTGCGGGCTCTTCGAGCTGTGGTGGAGTGATCTCCCCGCTGGCCGCGCCGAACAGTCAGGCCCGCGCCGCGCGGAGTAGCAGTGCAGTGCGCAGGGTCCCCCCCACTCCTGTCACCGGAGGCAGTGACACCCCTATGAGGGTGGAGGCGCGTGTGTCAGTCGAAGCGCAGGATGCGAGGCGCGAACGTGCCGCCGGGGCCGTTGGCCCTGCCGACCGACCACACCGTTTCCGTGCCCGGTACCGGGGTCAGGTGCAGGCGTTGGGATTCGCCCTCTCCGGGGACCGGTGGTTCCTCGTGGCCGGTGAAGGACTGGCCGTCCCAGGCGAGGAAGTCCGGGCCCGAGACGAAGGGGGGCCAGCTTCCCGGGGGGCCGTACTTCTGGGAGCGGGCCACCGAGACCCAGGCCAGGGCGCCGGACGGGGCCGGCACCAGTGAGGCGACCGAGCCGAAGTCGGTGGGGACGGTCACCCGGTTCCATGCCTGGCCGTCGAAGCGGACCAGCAGCGGTGGGATCGGCTTGCCGACCGGGCCGCCGACGAAGCCGGCCGTGCCGCCCGCCCACACCTCCGTGTCGGAGACCGCGTACACGCTGCCCACGGCCGACCGCGGGAAGCCGAACACCGTCGTCTGCTCCCACGCCTGGCCGTCCCAGTGCGACACGGCCGCGCCCGCGTGAGTGTCGCCCGCGGCCCAGACGTCATCCGCCGCCTTGACATGCAGGCCGTACACCGAGCCCGGCGGCACCGGCATCTCCTGCCAGCCGGAACCCTCCCTGCGCAGCAGCACCTGCGCTCCGGGCCGCGAACCGATCAGCCAGGTATCGCCGCCGCCCGCCACGACCTTGGTCAGCGTGACGTCACGAGGTGCCCGGCTCTCGCGCCAGGTCTTGCCGTCGAAGCGGAGAAGGCGTGCGGCGCCTGCCGTGTCGCGGCCCACCGCCCAGGTCTCGGTCGGTGAGGCGGACGCGACGGACAGCAATTCTCCTTGCCAGCTGCCGCCCGGCACCTTCTGGTGCTGCCACGCCGTTCCGTCCCAGCGCAGCAGCAGCGGGAAGCCCGGCGCCTCGCGGCCGACGGCATCGGTGCCCACCGCCCACGCCCGGTCGGGGCCGAACGCCACCGCCTCGTTCAGCCCGGCCTGCGGGCGCACCTCGGCGGGGACCGGGACGTGCCGCCAGGACCCGGGTTCCGCCGCGGCCGAGGCCATGACGGTCACGATCGTCATGGCGACGGCGAGGGCCGCGATGAGCAGTCTGCGTGCCATGGTCGGCCTTCCCAGCCGCTCGCTCATCAGATGCCTCCCAGCCGCTCGTTCATGAGATGGCCCGCAGTCGCTCGCTCATCAGGTTCGGTTTCGAGCCGTAGATCTCGACGGTTCCGAAGGACAGCAGCGAGGGACCGGCCCGCGTCAGCGCCGTCGGCTTGACGTTGATCGCGTTCGTGCGTTCCGGGCCGTACGAGAAGGTGGTGCGGGAGCCGTTCAGCCGTGCGTACTTCGACTGGAACGCGCGGTCGCTGCGCACCGGCAGCCA
Source organism: Streptomyces sp. NPDC039462 (assembly GCF_055639375.1). Lineage (NCBI taxonomy): Bacteria > Bacillati > Actinomycetota > Actinomycetes > Kitasatosporales > Streptomycetaceae > Streptomyces > Streptomyces sp. NPDC039462. The sequence goes on along the minus strand of NZ_JBVKAO010000002.1, from coordinate 809,759 downwards.
CAGCGCGCCGTCCGGACCGCGCACCAGCGCCTCGGTGTGGGTGTCGCCCAGCGGCGGGTTACTGGTGCGCCAGGTGCGGCCGTTCCAGGTCAGGATGTACGTGCTCTGGGTGCCGTCGGTGTATTGGGTGCCGCTGATCGTGGTCCGGTCGGAGCGTTCGAGCAGGATCGTGTGCACGTTGCTGTTGGCCGGGAGCGGTACCTCCGCGTCCCGCCACGCCGTGCCGTCCCAGCGCAGGATGGCGGTCCCGGTGCTGGTGTCCGCCCACGCCCAGGCGTCGGAGGCGGTCCGCGCGGCGACCCCCGCCACGAAGTGCACGTCGTCCGGGACGGATTGGGTCGTCCAGCGGGAGCCGTCGTAGTGCAGCACCTTCAGCCCGGTGTTGTCCTCGCCGACCACCCACGCGGCGCCCGGCACCGCGGCGAAGTCCTGGTAGTTCCACATGGTCTGCGGCAGCGGGACCACGCTCCAGCCGGCCGCCGAGCGGCGCAGGATCTGGCCCGCGCCCTCGCGGTTGTTCTGGAAGATCCACACCTCTTCGCCGACGAACTGGACCTCGCCGAGCCAGCCCGGATCCCCGGCGCCCGGGAAGGTCGTGTCCCGGCTCCACGCCGTGCCGTTCCAGCGGTACAGCATCGGCCGCAGTCCGTCGGTGGCGTGCTCGTATCCGCTCGCCCAGGCGTCGTCCGGCCCGCGGGCCGCGAGATCCTTCACGGTCACCGTCGGGGCCGTCACCGGCGGCACCGGCAGCGCGGACCAGCCCGGTGTCACCGCCGCGGCCGGTGACACGAACGCGACGCACACGATCACAAGGCCGACAACCACCGCACGGAGACCGTTCACGGGACCCCCCAGGACCGAAGGCCGCACACGCTATTGGCATGCTCACACCCGTGCACAGGCGGCATCCGGCCGATCGAGGCCGGAACAATGTCACCCTGCCGTCACTGGCTTCACTCCAGTCACCTGTGACCTCCAGTCGTCCATGACCTCCAGTCACCCGTGGCCTCCAGTCACCCCTGACCTCCAGCCATCCCCGACTTCACCCCCGCCCCGCACAGCGGCACCACCGTCGTCCGCTCCCCGAGCGCCCCGTCCCGTACGGCCGCCCAGCAGGCCACGCCCGTCGACTCGACGTAGAGCCCCCGCGCGGCCAGGTCCCGCTGGGCCGCGACGAGCCGGTCCTCCGTCACCGTCAGAAAGGCGCCGCCCGACTCGCGTACCGCGCGCAGGATCTGGCGGGCGCGGAGCGGGCGTGGGATCGCGATGCCCTCCGCGTGGGTCGACGCCACCGGGGTCTCGCCGACCAAGTCGTCCGAGCCGGCCAAGTCGTCCGAGCCGACCAGGTCACCCGCGCCGACCAGCTCACCCGCACCGACCAGGTCCTCCGCCCCCGCCCGCCACGCCGCCGCCAGCGGCGCGACCGCCGCGGACTGCACCGCGTACAGCGCGGGGCGCCCTGCGAGGAGCCCGGCCGCGTACAGCTCCTGGACCGCGAGGGCCGCGCCGAGCAGCAGCGTGCCGTTGCCGACGGGGAGGACGAGGGCGTCGGGGAGGCGGCCGCCGAGGTCCTCCCAGAGTTCGTGGACGTAGGTCTTGGTGCCGTGGAGGAAGTAGGGATTATGGACGTGCGAGGCGTAGAACGTGCCCGGCTCGTCGGCCGCGGCACGCGCGGCGAGAGCCGTCGACTCGCGGCCGCCCTCGACGACTTCGAGGCGCGCCCCGTGCGCGCGGACCTGCTCCAGCTTCTTCGGCGACGTCCCCGCGGGGACGTACACGGTGCAGTCGAGCCCGGCACGCGCGCAGTACGCGGCGACGGCCGTGCCCGCGTTGCCGCTGCTGTCGGCGATCACCCGGTCGGGGCCGAGGCGCTGCGCGAGGGCGGCGAGCAGGACCGCCCCGCGATCCTTGAAGGACAGCGTCGGCATCAGGAAGTCCAGCTTGGCCGAAACCGGCCCCGCGAGCGGCACGAGGGGCGTGCGGCCCTCGCCGAGGGAGATCGCGGGGGCGGGGAGCGGCAGGCATTCCGCGTAACGCCAGAGGGAGTTGACCCGCCCGGCGAGGGCGTCGAGGGGCGCGGGCACGGGGGAGAAGTCCAGGTCGAGGGGGCCGCGGCAGGTGGGGCACGACCAGGCGAGCGTGCCTGCGGGGACGCGCGTTCCGTCGGCCGGGCAGGTGAAGTCGGGCAGGGCGGTCGTGGCGGTCGAGGCGTCCGGCGCGTCTGTCATGCGGGCAGGCTAGCCGGGGCGGTTGTTGAAGCTGGGACGAGAGGGGTGCGGGGCTATTGCTGAGGGAGCGTCACCGCAGCACCCGACCACCGTGTTACGTCCGGTCCTGACTCTTGTGGGATTCCTATGGATCCGCCAATCTTTCGTCCCGACGGAGGCAAGAGCAGGCGTGTCGAATTGACATGCCCCTGCCGCATGTCCCCGCGAGTGTGGGCACCACGGCACCAATCCCCCACCAACGCACCACCTATTGAGGAGGACCCCTCAGATGGCAGTGATGCGTCATAACCGCCGAAGACTGGCCGGGATCAGCGCGACAGCGGTCGCGGCCCTCGCGCTCGGCGTCGTCTCCGCCCTCCCGGCGAACGCCCAGCCGGACCGGGCGGAAGGCACGATCGAGAACGCCGGCGCACCCGGCGTGATCAAGAACAGCTACATCGTGAGCCTCGACAAGGACGCTCCGAAGGCCCGCTCCGCCGCGGGCAAGGCCCTCGCCAAGCAGTACGGCGCGAAGATCGAGCGGACCTACGACAAGGCCCTCAACGGCTACGCGGTCGAGCTCTCGGAGGCCGAGGCGAAGAAGTTCGCGGCCGACCCGGCGGTCGACGCGGTCGTCCAGAACCGCACGTTCACTGCCTCCGCGACCCAGACGAACCCGCCGTCCTGGGGCCTGGACCGCATCGACCAGAAGACCCTGCCGCTGGACCAGAAGTACACCTACCCGGACTCCGCGGGCGAGGGTGTCACCGCGTACGTCATCGACACCGGCGTCCGCATCAGCCACACCGACTTCGGCGGCCGCGCCTCCTACGGCTACGACGCCATCGACAACGACAACACCGCGCAGGACGGCCACGGCCACGGCACGCACGTCGCCGGAACCGTCGCCGGCACCCTGCACGGCGTCGCCAAGAAGGCCAAGATCGTCGGCGTCCGCGTCCTGAACAACCAGGGCTCGGGCACCACGGCGCAGGTCGTCGCGGGCATCGACTGGGTCACCAAGAACGCGGTCAAGCCCGCCGTCGCCAACATGTCGCTCGGCGGCGGCGCCGACAGCGCGCTCGACACGGCGGTGCGCAACTCCATCGCGTCCGGCATCACCTACGCCGTGGCGGCGGGCAACGAGTCGACCGACGCGTCGACCAAGTCGCCCGCGCGCGTGGCGGAGGCCATCACCGTCGGTGCCACGACCAGCACCGACGCGAGGGCGAGCTACTCGAACTACGGCAGCATCCTCGACATCTTCGCCCCGGGCTCCTCGATCACCTCGACGTGGAACTCCAGCGACAGCGCCACCAACACCATCTCCGGTACGTCGATGGCCTCCCCGCACGTCGCGGGCGCGGCCGCGATCTACCTCGGCCAGAACCCCTCGTCGACCCCGGCGCAGGTGTCCTCGGCCCTCGTCAGCGCGTCCTCGACGGGCGTCGTCACCAGCCCGGGCACGGGCTCGCCCAACCGGCTCCTGAACGTCACCGGGGGTTCGACCAACCCGCCGGGCAAGAAGTTCACGAACGACACGGACTATCCGATCCGGGACAACGCCACGGCCGAGTCCCCGGTGACCGTGACCGAGGTCCCGGGCAACGCGCCCGCCGCCCTGAGCGTGCCGGTGACCATCCAGCACACGTACATCGGTGACCTCCAGGTCCAGCTGATCGCCCCCGACGGAACCGCCTACACCCTCAAGGGCTACGGCACCGGCGGCAGCACGGACAACATCAACACCACGTACACCGTGAACGCCTCCTCGGAGACCGCCAACGGCACGTGGAAGCTGCGGGTCAGCGACAACGCGGCCCAGGACACCGGGAAGATCGACTCCTGGAGCCTGCAGTTCTGACACCGGGAGAAGCAGCAGAGCTTGTGAGTACGTGAGTGTGTGAGTACGTGCGTACTTGAGTGTGCGAGTACGTGAATCAGTGGTCCTCGTCCTCGCGGTACGGCTCCGGGTCCGTGACCCAGCCTGCCGCGAGGACGAGGCGCGAGGTGCGGTGGACGGCGAGGAAGCCGAAGGGGCGGTCGAAGGTGGCGTCCACGTCGGTGGTGACGTAGCGCTCCTCGGGGATGCCCGCGCCGGCCGCATCGAACACCGTGACGGCCGCGGCCCGGAAGCCCCGCGCGCCGAACGTCGCCGTCGCCGTCTGCGAGCCGTTCCGGAGCGCCAGGGATTCCGCCGCGATCCCCGGGAATTGGCCGCGCGTCGCGTCCCTCGCCGAGGTCAGGCCGAACAGCTCGTGCCGCTGCATCAGGTCGTGCCCAGCGGTCAGCGTGAACGGCACGGTCGTGACGCGCAGCGTCGGCGGGCGCGGGGACTCGGAGCGCACCCTGGTCACCTCCAGGCCCGGCCCCACGTCTCCGTACGGCAGTTGATTCCCCGGCACCACCGCGATCCTCCGCGCGAGGACGTCCACGCCCGCGCCGAGCACCTGCCCCGGCCCCATGTGGTCCTCGCCGAGGAGCAGATGGACGTCGATCCCGGTGTTGCCTAGCACCTTCAGCTCGGTCACGGCGCCCGCGGGGGTGTGGGCCACGCCGACGCGGTCCAGGAGTGACGTCGACCGGCGCAGGGCGGCCAGGTGGCGGTCCCGCCACGGTCCCGTTTCCGGAATCGTCTCGCAGTCCCTGAAGGGCCGTAGCCACTCGGTCCGCAGGGCCAGCGCGCTCGCCAGGGCGAAGTCGGTGTCCTTGTCCGGACGGACCGGCATCCGCTGGATCTGGCCGCCCGTCCGCTCCGCCGCCCACGCGTCGAGCGCCGCCCCGTCCTTCTCCGGGTCACCGGTCAGCACGCCCAGCGCGTCCACCGGCACGCCGACTCGCCACGCTCGCCGCAGGGTCAGGGTGCGCTTGGTCCACAGGCCGAGGGCCGCGTCCAGGCCCCGTACGCGGTCCATCGCGGCCAGCAACTCCCGTGCGCCCGCCGCCGCTTCGTCGGCCGGCAGCCCCACCGCGTCCGCGAGCTCCGTGCGGGCCGCGCCGTCGGCGCCGTCCGCGAGGAAGGCGAGGAGGGGCCAGACGCCGGGCGCCGAGAAGACGGTGCCGCGGTCGGCGGCCGCCGTCGCCGCCCACTGCGAGGTCAGGTCGTTGACAACCCGTATCACTGCCCGAGTTGTCGAGGTTTGCCGTCGCATTACCTTTTCTCCCCAGCCCCCGATTACGATGCGCCAAGCTCTCCGCACCGCCCGCCCATGAATTCAGGAGCACGCTACCCGTGGACATACCGCCGCCGCCCGGCCCGTACGCGCCCCCGCCGGGGCAACAGCCGTGGCAGCAGGGGCAGCAAGGAGCCCCGTGGCAGCAGGGGCCCCCGTGGCCGCCGCCCGGGCACGCCCCGTACCAGCAGTGGCCCGGGCCGTACTCCCCGTACGCCAAGCCGCAGGTGAACGGCTTCGCGATCGCCTCCCTGGTCTGCGGCCTCCTCTGCTGCGTGCCCGCCGTCGGCCTGGTCCTCGGCCTCGTCGCGCTCGCGCAGATCAAGAAGAAGGGCGAACGCGGCAAGGGCATGGCGATCGCGGGCAGCATCCTCTCCGCGATCGGCATCCTGCTGCTGGTCCTCGCCGTCGCCACGGGCGGCGCCCGTGAATTCGTCGAGGGCTTCAAGGAGGCGGCGCGCGAGTCCCGGCAGGGCGCCGGCGCCTTCCCGGTCGACAAGGGCGGCTGCTTCGACGCGCCCGACGGGAAGCTCGACTCGATGCGGTACGCCTTCCAGGTCGACGAGGTCCCGTGCGCCGGGCGCCACGACGGTGAGGTCTTCGCGTCGTTCCGCGTGAGCGACACGAGCTACCCGGGGGACGACGCGCTCGTCGACCGCGCCACGACCGAGTGCACCGACCTCCAATGGTCCTACGTCCAGGACAGCTGGACCGACTTCGGCGACGCCGAGCTCTACTACTTCGTGCCCGACCGCACCACTTGGCGCCAGGGTGACCGCCACATCACCTGTCTCTTCGGAGCCGCCGATCCGAAGCATCCGCTGAAGGGGTCCCTGCGCCGCGACGCGACGACGCTCGACGCCGACCAGCTCGCGTACGTGAAGGCGGACCGCGCCTTCGACGAGGCGTACAGCTCGGAGCCCGCGGCGGAGCGGGTCGAGGACGACCTCGAAGGGCACAAGAAGTGGGCCGCCCGCGTCGACAAGGGCCTCGCCGAACGGGCGCGGCTGCTGCGCGCGCACGACTGGCCGAAGGCGGCGCAAGGCCACGTCGACGCGCTCGTCACCGAGACCGGCAAGGCCCGCAAGGAATGGGCGAAGGCCGCCGGGGCCACCGACGCCGACACCTTCAACGACCACTACGTAGCGGCCCTTCAGCAGCTCGGCGAGAAGAACGCCATCGCGGTGCGCAAGTCCCTCGGCCTGGCGACCACTTCGCCCCGCGACGCCACTCCGGAGGACGGTGCGGAGTCCGGGCTCGGCGAGGACCACGGCGAGGGCGCGGCGGTGTGACCCTCTCCGGAGCGGTTCGACCCTCTCCGCGGTGACCCCTCGCCGCGGTGCCCCTCTCCGAGGCGGACACCCTGAGAGGATTTTGTCCGCTTCTGTGATAGTTCTTCGGTGTGATGCCCGCCGTGCCGCCGCCCGCCGTGACCCGGGTCCTGCTCCTGGCCGCCGGCCTGCTGAACGCGGCACTCGCCGTCCTCGTCGCCGCACCCCTGCCCCGGATCCCCCTCCTGGTGCTCGTCGCGGCCGCGATCACCTCCTGGGGTCTCGTGCTGCTGCCGCCCGGCCTGCTCGGGCTCGCCGCCGCCGCGTGCGCCGGCCGACGGCACCCCTGGTGCGCGGGGCTCGCCGCGCTCGCCTCCTTCGCGGCCCTCGTCTACGGAGTGATGCCGTACGCCGCCGCGTACGGCCTCGCGGAGCGCCAGGGGCAACGGCTCGCCCCCACGCGGTACTTCGACGGCGTCAACTACGCCAAGGTGCCCGACCGCGCGCGAACGCTCACGTACGCGCGCGTGGGGCGCGGCCACGGGGCGCACCGCACGAAGGGGCAGCAGCTGACGCTGGACCTCTGGGCGCCGCCCGGGCGGTCCGGGGAGCGGCGGCCCGCCGTCGTGTGGGTGCACGGCGGCGGCTGGAACAAGGGCCACCGCAGCCAGACGCCCGAGTGGAACCGGTGGTTCAACGCGCGCGGCTGGTACGTCTTCGACATCGACTACCGGCTCGCGCCACGGGGCACCCAGCTCGACCAGATCGGGGACGTGAAGTGCGCGGTCGGCTGGGTGCGGCGGCACGCGCGCGTGTACGGCGTCGACCCCGACCGCCTGCTTCTCGCGGGCAGTTCGGCGGGCGGCAACCTCGCGCTCGCCGCCGCCTACACCGAGGGTGACGGCCGGGTGCCGCCCTCCTGCGCGGTCCGCGACAGTTCGGTGTCGGGAGTGATCTCGCTCTACGGGCCCACCGACATGCGGCAGTTGATCGCCGGCACCGCGCTGCGCCGCGACCCCATGATCCCGGCCCTGATGGGCGGTTCGGTCGCGTCCGCCCCCGCCCGCTACCGCCTCGGCTCGCCCGCCCGTCTCGTCCGGGGCGACGTGCCGCCGACGCTGCTGCTGCACGGGAGCGCGGACCGGGCGGTGCCGGTGGTGCAGGCGCGCGACCTTGCCCGGCGCCTGCGGGAGGCAGGTGCCCCGGCGACGTACGTCGAACTCCCGTGGGCCGACCACTGTTTCGACGTGAACTGGGGCGGCTGGGGGAGTCAGATCGCCCGGGCGGCGACAGAACGTTTCCTCGGGGACGTTGATCACCCGCCATATCCGGGGAAAGGTCCTGCGTAAAGACCTGCGCCAGCAGAAATCATCACTTCGAGTGATTCCTTGGCCTTGGGTTGCATGCAACAACCCACGGTTGCCAGGCTGTTGCTGTCTGTCAACCTGATGGGAGTGGCCAGTGACTTTCGGCGAGCAGCCGGCGTATCTGCGGGTCGCGGGTGATCTCCGCAAGAAGATCGCCGACGGCTCCCTGCCGCCGCGCACGCGTCTTCCCTCACAGGCGAGAATCCGCGAGGAGTACGGCGTGTCGGACACGGTCGCCCTGGAGGCGCGCAAGGTCCTGATGGCCGAGGGCCTGGTCGAGGGGCGCTCCGGTTCCGGCACCTATGTGCGCGAGCGCCCCGTCCCCCGCAAGATCGCCCGCACGGGCTACCGCGCGGCGAACGGCGGGTCGACCCCCTTCCGCCAGGAGCAGGCCGCCGACGGCGTGCGCGGCACCTGGGAGTCCCGCAGCGAGCAGACCGAGGCCGGCGCCGCGATCGCCGAGCGGCTCGCCATCCGCGCGGGCGACCGCGTGATGTGCACCCGGTACGTCTTCCGGGACGCCGGTGAGGCCATGATGCTCTCCACCTCCTGGGAGCCCCTCGCCATCACCGGGCGCACCCCCGTCATGCTCCCCGAGGAGGGCCCGCTCGGCGGCTGCGGCGTGGTCGACCGGATGGCCGCCATCGACATCATCGTGGACAACGTCGCGGAGGAGGTCGGCGCCCGCCCCGGCCTGGCCGAGGAGCTCACGGCGCTCGGCGGCGTCCCCGGCCACGTGGTCCTCGTCGTCCACCGCACGTACTACGCGTCGGGCCGCCCGGTCGAGACAGCCGACATCGTGGTCCCCGCCGACCGCTACGAGATCGCGTACCGCCTGCCCGTGAAGTGACCCGCCCCGGCCATTCCCGGTCTCTCCGTGCCCCAGGGGGCGCATCCAAAGGATGCGCCCCCTGCTGTTTGCCGGGCGTTGGCCGATAGCGGCCCTCGCGCGTACCTCTTTGTGCAAAGCCGTATCCGCTGCGTAAAGGTCGGGCGTAGGCTCGGGCATATGCGGATTGCGGTTTCCTTACTGATCGAGGCGTGGGGCGCGCCGGGGGTGGCGAACGGAGGGGCGCGATGAATGACGGCACGGTCCTGCTGCCCTGGTTCGTGATACGGCAGGACGACAACGGCAACCGCTACCGCGTCGGCAGGTACGCGACGAAGGCCGAGGCCCAGCGCATCGCGGACCGCCTCGACGACCGCGGGCACAAGCAGCTCTACTCGGTCGAGAAGCTGAGTGCGAACGGCAGCGGGCGATAGCCGGTAGCGGTAGCGGCGGAGGACAGCGGACGGCGGGCGGCAGTGGACGCCCCATTAGGCTCCGCGGCATGAACGAACGCATTGTGGTGGGTGCCGCCCTGTACGACGACGGACGCCTGCTCGCCGCGCGGCGCAGCGCGCCCCCCGAACTCGCGGGCGGCTGGGAGCTGCCCGGCGGCAAGGTCGAGCCCGGCGAGCGGTGCGAGGACGCGCTGGTGCGCGAGCTCCGCGAGGAACTGGGCGTCGAGGCCGAACCGACCGGCCGGGTGCCGGGGGAGTGGCCGCTCGCCAAGGGGTACGTCCTGCGGGTGTGGACCGCCCGGCTTCTCTCCGGTGAGCCCCGGCCCCTGGAGGACCACGACGAGCTGCGCTGGCTCGCCCCCGACCAGGTCTGGTCCGTGGACTGGCTGACCGCGGACGTGCCCGCCGTCACGGCGACCCTCGCCCACGCGCACGCCGCCTCCTGAACCCCGCCATCTGAAGCTCGCCCACGACCCGCCTACGCCGTTCGAGCCGTTCGTGCCACAGTGCGCCCCGGTGCGCGGTAAATGAGCCCCGATATCGGGTATATGCCCACTATTCCCATGAAACCGGACGGGTTCAGCTACTGGTCTGGAAGTGATCGGCGTGATCGACACCGAAGGCGACTGCGCCGAGTGGGCCTTCCCCGCTGATCCCGGCGCCGTCCGCACCGCGCGCACCGTCGTCCGCGCACAGCTCGCCGACTGGGGCCTCGGATCCCTCGGCGACGTCACCGTGTTGCTCGTGAGCGAGCTGGTGACCAACTCCCTGCGCCATGCCTCCGGGCCCATCGGCGTACGTCTCGTACGTCCCGTGGACCCCCTCGGCACCCTCCTGGTCGAGGTGTCCGACCCGCTCCCCGACCCGCCCCTGGAGCGCATCGCCGCCCTCGACGACGAAGGCGGCCGCGGCCTCCAGCTGGTCTCCCGCTCGTCGCGGCGCTGGGGGACACGCCCGGGTCGTACGGGCAGAACGGGGAAGACGGTGTGGTTCGAGCTGGCGTTGCCGGGTTAGAAGACTGGCAGTGTGCGACAGACGTCCTGCACAAGGGCGGCACGGGCCAAAAAGCGTCGAGTCCGTGCTGTGATCGTGAACGCCGTGTGGCGCGGCACCGTAGTGCTGGATACTGCGGTCAGCCGTATGCGGTGACCGGTGCCGGACGCGGTGAGCTGGAGGGGACGGTTCGCGTGAGCGAGATACCAGCGAAGGCGACGGAGAGCGACGGTCCGTCGACCGACGAGACGTGGCAGAGCGACCCACCCGGTTCGATCTACGACTACATCAAGGTCGCCTCGTTCTCGATCGGCGCTGACGGGCTTGTCGACCAGTGGAGCGTGCGCGCCGAGCGGCTGTTCGGCGTGGCCGCGCGGGACGCGGTCGGCAAGGACCCCATCGAGGCCTTCGTGCCGCCCGAGCTGCGCGCCGGCGGTCACCGCAAGATGGCGGAGATCCTCGACGGACGGGAGTGGACGGGCGTCGTCCCCTTCCGGGTGCCCGACGGGGACGGCGCCGAAGGACGCGGCGCGGCACCTGGCACGGCATCCCGCACGGCACCCGGCACGGCATCCCGCATGGCACCCGGCACGGAGGGCATCGCCGAGGTCTACGTCATGCCGACCGAGACCGAGGAGGGCGAGCGGGCCGCGGTCTGCATCGTCGTCGACGTCCGGGTGCTGCGGCAGATCGAGACCGACCTCGCCGCCTCGCAGGCCATTTTCGGCCAATCTCCCTTCGGCTTCCTGCTCTTCGGCACGGATTTGAAGGTGCAGCGCGCCAACCGCCGGTTCGCCGACGTCTTCGGCGGCGGCGTCGAGGACCACCGCGGCCGCACCGTCCACGACTACCTGCCGCGCCACGAGGCCGACCGCATGTCCGCCGCCATGAAGCGGGTCCTGGAAACCGGCGATTCCGTGACGGACATGCAGATAGTGGGACCCGCGCCCGGCAGCAGCGACCGCAGGCACTGGTCCATCAACCTCTACCGCGTCCACAGCGGCTCGGGCCGCCCCATCGGCGTCGCGGGACTCGGCACCGACGTCACCCGGCGGCACGCCGCCGCCCGCGAGGCCGCCCACGCGCGGCGCAATCTGGCTCTCCTGAACGAGGCCGGGGCCCGCATCGGCAACTCCCTCGACCTGGAGACCACCGCGAGGGAACTGCTCGACGTCGCAGTCCCCGGCTTCTGCGACCTCGCCTCCGTCGACCTGTACCAAGGCCTCCTGGACGGCGACGAGACACCCCCGGGACTCGCCGACGGCAGCGCGGAACTGCGCCGGGTGGCCTTCGCGAGCGCCGTCGCCGACGCCCCGTTCCCGACCGGTGCCGGGCCCATGGACGTCGGTGCCGTACACCGGTTCGGATTCGCGTCGCCCTGCGCCGACGCCCTGCGCACCGCCCGCCCCCGGCTGATCACCGGGGAGGACGACGACTCCGCGAGCCGCCTCACCCGGGGCCTCGTCCAGTCGACGCTCGCCGTGCCGATGGTCGCCCACGACACCGTGGTCGGCCTCGCCCAGTTCTCCCGTACGAAGGGCAGCGAACCCTTCGGCGAGCGCGACCGGGCACTCGCCGTCGAACTGGCTGCCCGCGCCGCCGTCTGCATCGACAACGCCCGCCTCTACCGCCGCGAGCACGAGCGCGCGCTGATACTGCAACGATCCCTGCTGCCGCCCGGTGACCCCGAGGCGTCCGGCCTCGACATCGCCTGCCGCTATCTGCCGGGCAACGCCGCGACGGAGGTCGGCGGCGACTGGTTCGACGTCATCGAACTGCCGGGCCACCGCACCGCCCTCGTCGTCGGCGACGTCATGGGCCGCGGCCTGCGCGCCGCCGTCGCCATGGGGGAGCTGCGCACCGCCGTCCGCACCCTGGCGCTCCTCGACCTGGAACCCGCCGAGGTGCTCTCCGCCCTCGACGAGATCGCGCGCGGCCTCGGCAACCCCGCGGGACCCCAGCAGTCCAGCCGCGTGGCCCGCAAGGCGGCGGACGCGGACCTCAGCGAGGTCTACCTCGCCACCTGTGTCTACGCGGTCTACGACGCCGTCACGCGCCGCTGCACCTTCGCCAACGCGGGCCACCTGCCGCCCGTCCTCGTCGAACCCGGCGAGTCCGCGCTCATGCTCGACGTACCTCCGGGCCTGCCGCTCGGCGTCGGCGGCGAGCCCTTCGAGGACGTCGAGGTCGAGCTTCCCGAGGGCGCCCTCCTCGCGCTCTACACCGACGGCCTCGTCGAATCCCGCGACCACTCCCTGGACGAGGGCCTGAACGCGTTCGTACGCGCACTCAACGACGCCCCGCCCGCCCTGGAGGACGTCTGCGACCACGTCCTGAACACCCTCGACACCCACCACGGAGAGGACGACATCGCCCTCCTGATGGCGCGCGTCCAGGGGCTGCCCGCCGAGCATGTCGGCGACTGGACGCTGCCGCGCGACCTCAAATCCGTCGGCCGCGCCCGCGAACTGGCCTGCGACCAGCTGCGCGACTGGGACCTGGAGCGGCTCTGCGACACGGCGGAACTGCTGGTCAGCGAGCTCGTCACCAACGCCCTGCGGTACGGCGACGGCGACATCAGGCTGCGCCTCCTGCTGGACCGCACGCTGGTCTGCGAGGTGTGGGACGCCAGCTTCGTCCAGCCGCGCCGGCGCCGGGCGCGGGACACCGACGAGGGCGGGCGCGGACTCCAGCTCGTGGGGTTGCTCAGCGCCGCGTGGGGCTCGCGCAGGACGCCGCGCGGCAAGACGGTGTGGTTCGAACTGGCCCTGCCCGACGGTGACGCGGAGCCGATGGACGCGGCGGAGGCGCTGCTCAGCCTGTTCTGACGCGGCGACCTCGGGAAGGGGTCACGTGGTCGCTTTGAGAGCGGCGAGGCGGGCGGTGACCTCCGCCTCGTCGCCCAGGCTGTCCAGCTCCTCGAACTGCGCGTCGAGCGAGGACGCGGCCAGCTCCTGCTTGCCGAGCGCCCGCGCCTCCTCGCGCCGCACCTTGTCCTCGAAGCGGCTCAACTCGCTCGTCGGATCCAGGACGTCGATGTTCCTGGCCGCGTCCAGCATCTGGTTCTGCGCCTGCGCGGTCTTGGCGCGCGCCACCAACTGATCGCGCCGCGACTCCAGGTCGGACAGCTTCGTCTTCATCCGGTCGAGCCCGGACTTCAGCTTCTCCACGACCTCGGTCTGCGAGGCGATCGTCGGCTCGGCGTCCTTCGCCTCCCGCTCGGACCGCAGCTGCCGCCCGAGCGCCACCTTGGCGAGCCGGTCGAACGTGTCGGCCTCCGCGGCACTCCCGGCCGCCCGCAGCTCGTCCGCCTTCCTGCTCGCCGCGAGGGCCTTGCCGCCCCACTCGACGGCCGCGTCCTGGTCGGCCTTGTGGTCCTGCTCCAGCATCCGCAAATTGCCGATGGTGGTCGCGACCGCCTCCTCGGCCTCCCTGATGTTGTTCGAGTAGTCGCGGATCAGCTGGTCGATCATCTTCTGCGGGTCCTCGGCCTCGTCGAGGAGCGCGTTGATGTTCGCCTTGGCGAGCTGCGCGACGCGGCCGAGGATGGTCTGCTTCGTCATGGCCTTGAACTCCTGGATCTCGTACGTACGGAAGTTGCCGCTGATTGCCGACGGGTTCAGAACCTGCCGCCCCCGCCCCTGCGCCCCCGCGTGCCGCCGCCGCCGAAGCTGCCGGGACCACCGCCTCCGTAGCCACCGCCGCCGAAACCGCCCCCTCCGTAGCCGCCGCCTCGGCGGCCGCCCCCTCCGAAGAGCTCGCCCAGGATGATCCCGCCGAGCACCGCGCCGCCCACGCCGCCGCCCCGGCCGCCGGCCCCGCCCGAGCCGCCTCCGTAAGAGCCGCCGTAGGGATTGCCGTAGGGGTTGCCGTAGCCCCGCACGTCGCGCTCGGCGAGCTGCTGCGCCTGCCGGGCAAGACCGTCCGCCCGCTGGGCCGCGGCGAGCGCGGCGGTGGCGTTCTCGTCCTGGCCGGCCTCCGCCTCGGCGAGATGCCGTGCCGCCTCCGCGAGGCGGGTCCTCGCCTCGCTGCCGACGGCGCCGCGGTGCGTGGTGACGAAGTCCGTCGCCGCCCCGACGGCGCTGCGCGCGGTGAGCAGCGCCTGGGAGAGCAGGGTCCGGGAGCGGCGGTCGGTGACCTCGCGCTCACGGGCCCCCGCGAGCGCCTCGTCGAGTGCGGTGTCGGCCTCCTCGACGCGGCGCAGGGCGTCGATCGGGTCGTGGGGCCCCGCGGACATCCGGCCGCGCACGTCCGCGGCGACCGACTCCGCGCGGGCCACGCGGCCCCGCAGATCCGCTGTGGAGACCCCTTCCCCGGTGCCGGCCAGGAGGCCGCGCGCGTCGGCGAGGTCCGCCTCGGACTCCGCGAGGGCGCCGGGCAGCTTCTCGGCCGCCAGCGCGAGCTCGTCGGCCAGCCGGCCGACGGCATCCACGAACGTACCGGCCTGGTCCACGGCCCCCTCGGCGGCCCGCAGGTGGACGGCGGCCGCGCCGTTCTCGCCGCCCTCGACGCTCTGCCGGGCCTGCGCGAGCTGGGTGGCGGCGAAGGCCAGACGGTCCTTGGCCTGCTCGACGTGGCCGAGCACGGCGGCGGAGGCGGTCGCCGCGTACTTCCGGCGGAGGTCTTCGAGCGTGTCCTTCGCGGCGCCGGTACGCTCCTCGACCTGCCGGAAGGCCCTCTCCGCGTGCTCCAAGGCCTGCGGGGCGTTCTTCTCCAGGGCGCGCAGCTCGTCGAAGCCCGCGGTCTCGGCGTCCAGCCTGCGGCCCGCCTCCGTGCAGCGCGCGACGATCTCGTCCAGCATGCGGCGCCTGGTGGGGTCGTCCTCCGGGTGGGCGTCGTCGAGCTCCTGGCGCAGCCGGAACGCCGCGGTCAGCTCGGCCTGCGCGTACGCGAGGGCCGCACCGAAGGGCTTGGCCGCCTCCTCACCGAACTGCGCGGTGGCGAAGCCGAGCTCTTCGGTGCTGGTGCGGATCGCGTCGTCGGTCTCGACGAGAAGGAGCTGGCTCTGCTTCTCGAGCTCGGAGAGCGACGCGAGCTCCTTGCCCTTGTCGCGGGGCCCGCCCCCGCCAGGCGTGGTGCGGGTGGTGGCGCGCTTCCTGCGCCGCTTGTACGCGACCGTGGCCGCGATCCCGGCCGCGCAGGCCGCCGCGACGGGCAGCACGAGGTCGCCGGTCGTGGAGCCGGCGCCGCCCGGGTCGGCCGTGCCCGGTGTGACCGAAGGGGTGGGCACGGGTCGCCCCGCGAGCACCGCGCGGTAGCCCTCCGCCGCGCCGATGGCCGCCCCGGCCCAGTCGTTCTCGCGCAGGGCGGGCCGGATCGCGGTGGTCGCCACGTCCTGGAGCTGCGCGTCGGTGAGCCGCGAAGCCTCGTCCACGGAGTACGCGAACTGGCGGTCGTGCGTGGCCACGGCGAGCAGTACGTCATCGAGCCCGAGGCCGTTGCGGTCGGCGGTGGCGTCGGCCCAGCTCTGCGGGGAGCGGCCGGAGAAGTCACGTACGTAAACGACGAAGAGCTGCACGCCACGGTCGTCATAGAGCCGGTCCAGGGCCTGCTCGGCCGCGTCCTCACGCCCTTCGAGCGCGTTCGTACGGTCGGTGAGCTGACCCGTGCGGGAGAGCGTGACCGGGTCTTCGGCGAGCGCGGGCGACGGACTCAGCAAAGAGAACCAGCCGAGCAGCACGGCCACCGCGGCCGCTGCTGCCCGCACGGCCATCGGCGAGGGCGGCATCACATTTCGGAGCGTATGGGCGCATCACCCCCACCGCGACCCGGAAGCCGCCGCCGCCCTCCGCCCCGAGCCGGTCAACGCCCCCACACCAGCACCCCCGGCCCGTCCGCACGCCCCGGTACGTCACCCCTGGTCCGCCGCCTACTCCCCCTGCCGTCGCCGGATCTTGTTGCCCAGCCACACCAGCGGGTCGTACTTGCGGTCAACGGCGCGTTCCTTCAGGGGGATGAGCGCGTTGTCCGTGATCTTGATGCCCTCGGGGCACACCTCCGTGCAGCACTTGGTGATGTTGCAGTAGCCGAGGCCGTGGTCCTCCTGTGCGGTTCGTTTCCGGTCGAGGCCGGAGTCGGCCGCCGCGTCCAGCGGGTGCATGTCCAGTTCGGCGACGCGCATCAGGAAGCGGGGGCCCGCGAAGGCCTCCTTGTTCTCCTCGTGGTCGCGCACCACGTGGCACGTGTCCTGGCACAGGAAGCACTCGATGCACTTGCGGAACTCCTGTGGGCGGTCCACGTCCGTCTGCTGCATGCGGTACTCGCCGGGGCCGAGACCCGGGGGCGGCACGAAGGCCGGGACCTCGCGCGCCTTCGTGTAGTTGAAGCCGACGTCCGTCACCAGGTCGCGCACCACGGGGAAGGCGCGCAGCGGCGTCACCGTGATGACCTCGTCGCGGCCGAAGACCGACATGCGCGTCATGCACAGCAGCCGGGGCCTGCCGTTGATCTCCGCGGAGCACGAACCGCACTTGCCCGCCTTGCAGTTCCAGCGCACCGCGAGATCGGGTGCCTGGGTGGCCTGGAGCCGGTGGATGATGTCGAGGACGACCTCGCCCTCGTTGACCTCGACCTTGAAGTCCTCCAGGCCGCCGCCGCCGAGATCCCCGCGCCAGACCTTGAATCGCGCGTCGTACGAACTCACTCGTACAGCTCCTCTTCCGTCAGGTACTTGACCAGCTCCTCCTTCTCGAAGAGGGCGAGCAGGTCCGGGCGGATCGGTTCGGTGGACTCGCGGACGAGGTCGATCTGGCCGCGTACGGGATCGGTGGCCGCCAACCCGTCGCTCGGATCGGCCAGTCGGCAGAGCAGGTTGGCGCGGCGCCACTCGCGGTTCATCGTCGGGTGGTCCTCGCGGGTGTGGCCGCCGCGGCTCTCCGTGCGCTCCAGGGCGGCCCGCGCGACGCACTCGCTGACCAGGAGCATGTTCCGCAGGTCGAGGGCGAGGTGCCAGCCCGGGTTGAACTGGCGGTGGCCCTCGACGCCGGCCCGCCGTGCCCGCACCCGGAGTTCGGCGAGCTTCTCCAGGGCCTGCTCCATCTCCGCCTCCCGGCGGATGATGCCGACCAGGTCGTTCATGGTCTGCTGGAGCTCCTGATGGAGGGTGTACGGATTCTCAGGGGTCGCCCCGTCCTCCAGGCCCTCGGCGCTGAACGGCCGCAGCGCCTCCGCGGCCGCCGTGTCGATCTGCACCTCGTCCACCTCGGGCCGGACGGCGAGCCCCGCGGCGTACCGGGCCGCGTGCAGCCCGGCGCGCCGCCCGAAGACGAGCAGGTCGGAGAGCGAGTTGCCGCCGAGCCGGTTGGAGCCGTGCATGCCGCCCGCGACCTCACCCGCGGCGTAGAGCCCCGTCACCCGGCGCGCCGCCGCGGTGTCGGAGTCGACCGCGATGCCGCCCATCACGTAGTGACAGGTCGGCCCGACCTCCATGGCCTCCGCGGTGATGTCGACGTCAGCGAGCTCCTTGAACTGGTGGTACATGGACGGCAGCCGGCGCTTGATGACCTCGGCGGGCATGCGCGTCGACACGTCGAGGAAGACCCCGCCGTGCGGCGAGCCGCGGCCCGCCTTGACCTCGGAGTTGATGGCCCGGGCCACCTCGTCGCGGGGCAGCAGTTCGGGAGGACGGCGGTTGTGGTCCGGGTCCTCGTACCAGCGGTCGCCCTCCTCCTCCGACTGCGCGTACTTCTCCTTGAAGACGTCGGGAACGTAGTCGAACATGAACCGCTTGCCCTCGGAGTTCCTGAGCACCCCGCCGTCACCGCGCACGGACTCGGTGACGAGGATGCCCTTGACCGACGGCGGCCAGACCATGCCGGTCGGATGGAACTGCACGAACTCCATGTTGAGCAGCGGCGCCCCGGCGAGCAGCGCGAGCGCGTGCCCGTCACCCGTGTACTCCCACGAGTTCGACGTCACCTTGAAGGACTTGCCGATGCCGCCCGTCGCGAGGACCACGCTCGGCGCCTCGAGGACGAAGAAGCGGCCGGACTCGCGGTCGTAGCAGAAGGCGCCGCTGACCCGGCCGCCCTCACCGAAGCCCGCGCCCTCGTCCTTGAGCACCCGCGTGACCGTGCACTCCTGGAAGACCTTCAACCGGGCCTCGTAGTCCCCGTGTTCGCGGAAGTCCTCCTGCTGGAGGGAGACGATCTTCTGCTGGAGCGTGCGGATCAGTTCGAGGCCGGTGCGGTCGCCCACATGCGCGAGCCGCGGGTACTCGTGGCCGCCGAAGTTGCGCTGCGAGATGCGGCCGTCCGGCGTGCGGTCGAACAGGGCGCCCCAGGTCTCCAGCTCCCACACGCGGTCCGGCGCCTCGCGCGCGTGCAGCTCGGCCATGCGCCACTGGTTGAGGAACTTGCCGCCGCGCAGGGTGTCGCGGAAGTGGACCTGCCAGTTGTCGCCGGAGTTCACATTGCCCATGGACGCGGCGATGCCGCCCTCGGCCATCACCGTGTGGGCCTTGCCGAACAGCGACTTGCAGATCACGGCCGTGCGGGCGCCCTGCTCGCGCGCCTCGATCGCGGCCCGCAGCCCCGCGCCCCCGGCCCCCACCACGACGACGTCCCACTGCTGCCGTTCCACTTGTGACATCAGAAGGTCCTGTCCGTTAGAAGAAGCGCGGATCGTCGAAGGCACCGCTTGCGACCAGGTAGACGTAGAGGTCGGCGAGCGCCACGCTCGCCAACGACGTCCACGCGAGCAGCATGTGACGGTCCGTCAGCTTGCCCGTCCACTGCCACAGGCGGTACCGCACCGGATGCTTGGAGAAGTGCTTGAGCCTGCCGCCGATGACGTGCCGGCAGGAGTGGCAGGAGAGGGTGTAGATCCAGATCAGTACGACGTTGACGAGCAGGACGAGCGTGCCGAGCCCCATGTGGCCCCACTCGTAGTGCTCGTCGCGGAAGGCGAGGACGGTGTCGTACGTGAGGATGCCCGCGACCGGCACGGCGGCGTAGAAGAAGTACCGGTGGATGTTCTGCAGGATCAGCGGGAAGCGCGTCTCGCCCGTGTACTTCTTGTGCGGCTCGGCGACGGCGCAGGCGGGCGGTGACGCCCAGAAGCCGCGGTAGTAGGCCTTGCGGTAGTAGTAGCAGGTCAGCCGGAAGCCCAGCGGGAAGATCAGGATGAGCACCGAGGGGGACAGGCCCCACCAGCTGCCGAAGATCTCCCAGTTGGGTCCCGAGCGCATCGGCTCGCAGTTCTCGGCCAGGCACGGCGAGTAGAACGGCGAGACGTAGGGCGCCGCGTAGTAGTCGGCGTTCGCGAAGGCCCGCCAGGTCGAGTAGACGATGAAGGCGAGCAGCCCCGCGACGGATCCCGCGGGCGCCAGCCACCAGCGGTCGGTCCGCAGATGGGCAGCGGTGATCGCGGCGCGCGTACCGTCACGTACGCCGCCGCCGGGGGCCGGTCCGCTCTTCGGTTGGGGTTCCGTGCCGGTGGCCAACGAGGCTCCACTCCTTCGTCCTCGGGTCGGGGAGGCTCTGCGAGTGCGTGCTTGTCCGCGTGTGTGCGGCGTACGGCGTACGGCGTACGGCGTGCGGCGTACGGATCAGGGCGCGTGGCGGTCGCGGCCACCGAGGCCCTCGTCGTCGAGGTCTCCGGTGTTCGTCCACAGCGAGCTGTCGTACGGCGTATCGGGAATGGTCACGAAGTCGGGAGCGGGCGGCTCGGGGCGGGGCGAGGGCGGCGGCGAGGCCGCGGCGCGCAGCAGGGCCACGCTCTCGCGCAGATGGTCGGTGTCCGTACGCACCCGGCGTACGTCGACCCCCGCTATCTCGGTGCCGGCCTGCTGTTCCAGTCGGCCGACGGTCCGGACGAGGTCGTCCACGCATCGTTGAACAGCCGTCAATTCGTCGTGCAGAGCCATTACTTGCCCTCACTTCGGGGGTGCGGTGGCAACGCTCATGCGCCTGCGAGTGTCGCGCCTCACATCCCGGCTTGTGAAGAGATCTGCACCGATTGCCGGATCAGGAGGCGTGAATGCGCCGGATCACGCGCCGTCCCGCCCGTTGGGCCGCACGAGTGGGATATGAGCGCCACCGCGTCGTGTCGCCCCCGGGGCGCACGTCCCGTCACCTTCAGTGGGGCCATAGATGTGATCAGCTCCATATACCGCCAAACGTGATCAAACCCGGCCCGGTCCTGGTAGCGGGCGGCCGGGCGAGCCCCGGACCCCGGAGGTACCAGTCATGTCCCACGACCGCGCCAGAGTCAGATCTGTCGTGTTCCTCGCGACGGGGGTGCTGGCTCTGCCCGCCCTCGCCGGCTGCAGCTCGAACGACGAGGCCGGCCGGCCGACCGCGGGCCAGGACATCGCTCCCGCCGCCAGGGACCTGGTCGCCGACGGAGGGGCCATGAACTGGGCGGTCGACGCCCGCCCCGAGACGTTCAACACCTTCCAGGCCGACGCCGACGAGGCCACCGCACGGGTCGCCGGCGCGGTCCTGCCGTCCCTCTTCCGCCTCGACGCGCAGGGCAGGGCACAGCGCAACGCCGACTTCCTCGAATCGGCGGAGGTCGTCGAACGCGAGCCCCAGCAGGTCGTCCTGTACAAGCTGAACCAGCAGGCGGTCTGGAGCGACGGCCGGGAGATCGGCGCCGACGACTTCCTCGCCCAGTGGCGGGCCCTGTCCGGAAAGGACACCGCGTACTGGACGGCGCGCAACGCCGGCTACGACCGCATCGCGAAGATCGAGCGCGGCGCGAACAACCTGGAGGTGCGGGTCACCTTCGCCAAGCCGTACGCCGACTGGCGCTCCCTCTTCTCGCCGCTGTATCCGAAGCAGGTCATGGGCACCCCTGACTCCTTCAACGACGGCGCGCGCCGCAAGCTGAAGGTGACGGCGGGCCCCTTCGCGCTCGGGGCCGTCGACCGCAAGGCCGGTGACGTCACGCTGGAGCGCAATCCGCGCTGGTGGGGCCGCCCGGCCAAGCTCGACAGGATCGTGCTGCGCGAGGTGGCCCGCGCCGAGCGGACCGAGGCGCTCACCAAGGGCAAGGTCGACCTCGCCACGATCGACTCGGCGGAGGCCGGGCGGATCACCCGGGCCGCCCGGGAGGAGGGGGCAGGGGGCCCGTCGGCCCACGGCCCCGGCGCCGGGCTCACCCCCGGCAAGGCGCTGCGCTCCTGGGCGGTCGCCCACGGCTCCGACGAGGAGGCGGCCGACGCGGAGATCGAGGCCCGCGCCAGGACCGCCAAGGCGGTCAAGGAGTACGCCACCGAACAGGCGGGCCTGCGCGGCTACGTGGTCCGCAAGTCCCTGGAGCCGGCCTACACCCAGCTCGCGCTGAACGGCTCCGAGGGCCCGCTCGCGGACGACCGGGTGCGCCGCGCGGTCGCCCGCGCCCTGGACCGCAAGGAGCTGGCGAAGACCGTCCTCAAGCCGCTCGGCCTGCCCGCCGTGCCGGTCGGCAGCCACCTCGCCCTCGCGGGGCAGCAGGCGTACGCGGACAACAGTGGGGCCCTCGGCGAGCAGGACACCGCCGAGGCGCGGGCGCTGCTCGCGGACGCCGGCTGGACCCCGGGCGCCCTGCTCAAGGGCAAGAAGGACGAGACGGAGAAGGAGAAGGGCGAGAAGGGGGAGAAGGCGGCGGGCGGCGAGGCCGACGAGAAGGACGCCAAGAAGGCGGAGAAGGCCGACAAGGGCGACAAGGGGGCGAAGCCGGAGAAGGGGGAGAAGGGGAAGGCCGAGTCCTCGGACGACGGCACCTACATCGTCGGCGAGGAGGACGGCAAGCCCAGCGAGAACGGCACCTCCGTGCTCGCCCCCGCCCCCGCGGCGGCCTACCAGCGGGCCGTCCTGAACCGCCAGGCCGACGTCGTCGCCCTGCCCCGCGAGGCCGACAAGGAGAAGAAGCGGGAACCGGGCGACCACTCCAGGCAGCACGCCAAGGGCGGCGCCCCCGGCGCGTACGCCCCGAAGGGCACCGCCGCGCCCAAGGGGGCGGCGAAGGCCGCGGCCGGCCCGCTGGCCAAGGACGGCAAGCCCCTCACCCTCCGCTTCGTGCTGCCCTCAGGGGAGGGCTCGGAGTCGCTGCGCGCGGTGGCCGACCGGATCTCCCGGATGCTGCAGAAGATCGGCGTCCGCACGGAGACGGCGAAGGTCGCCGACGACAGCTACTTCAAGGACCACATCGCGTCCGGCCAGTACGACCTGGCCCTGTACTCGTGGCCCGCGTCCGCCTTCCCCGCCACCGACGCCCGCCCGATCTTCGCCAAGCCGGTGCCCGCCGCGGACGGCTCGCTGAACGTCGAGCAGAACTACACGCGCGTCGGCACGGACCACATCGACCAGCTCTTCGAGCAGGCCGTCGGCGAGCTGGACGAGGACGAGGCGCGCTCCCTGGTCAGGAAGGCGGACGCCCGCATCTGGGCCGAGGCGGGCTCCATCCCCCTCTACCAGCGCCCCCAGCTGCTGGCCGCCCGCCCGAACCTCGCGAACGCCGGAGCGTTCGGCTTCCAGGCCCCGCACTACGAGGACATCGGCTTCCTCAAGCCGGGCGCGAAGGCCTCCGCGCCGCCGTCCAAGAAGTAACGGCTCAGATTACGCTCAACTCTCTTGCCCGCCGGCCACCCCGGCGGGCAAGCTCGTTCTACCCATTGACCTGCAGTTTCCCCAGAGTTCCCAAGGCTTTCCCCACCCCTGCCAAGCCCCCGCGGAGGCTGCCTCCGCGAGGGACACGTAGACTGGGGTGAGGCCGTGGCGTGTCCAGCCCGGCAGGGTTCGCGTACTTCAGAGGTGCGTGTGACCATCCACTCACTCCAGGAGTACGCCGCACTATGGCCACGCGCCACGACATCCGTAACGTCGCCATCGTCGCTCACGTCGACCACGGCAAGACGACCATCGTCGACGCCATGCTCAAGCAGGCCGGTTCCTTCGCCGCGCACGCCGCAGAGTCCCTCGACGACCGCATGATGGACTCGAACGACCTGGAGCGTGAGAAGGGCATCACGATCCTCGCCAAGAACACGGCGGTGAAGTATCACCCCAAGGACGGCGGGGACCCGATCACGATCAACATCATCGACACCCCCGGCCACGCCGACTTCGGTGGCGAGGTCGAGCGCGGCCTGTCGATGGTGGACGCGGTCGTCCTGCTGGTCGACGCCTCCGAGGGCCCGCTCCCGCAGACCCGCTTCGTGCTGCGCAAGGCGCTGCAGCAGCGGCTGCCCGTGATCCTCTGCATCAACAAGACGGACCGCCCCGACTCCCGGATCGACGAGGTCGTCAACGAGACGTACGACCTCTTCCTCGACCTGGACGCGGACGAGGACCAGATCGAGTTCCCGATCGTCTACGCCTGTGGCCGTGACGGCGTCGCCTCGCTGACCAAGCCGGAGGACGGCACGGTCCCGGCGGACTCCACCAACCTGGAGCCGTTCTTCTCCACGATCCTGGAGCACGTCCCGGCCCCGACGTACGACGAGAGCGCCCCGCTCCAGGCGCACGTCACCAACCTGGACGCCGACAACTTCCTCGGCCGCATCGCGCTGCTCCGCGTCGAGCAGGGCGAGCTGCGCAAGGGCCAGACGGTCGCGTGGATCAAGCGCGACGGCACCATCTCGAACGTCCGCATCACCGAGCTGATGATGACCGAGGCGCTCACCCGCAAGCCGGCCGAGATGGCGGGCCCGGGTGACATCTGCGCGGTCGCCGGTATCCCCGACATCATGATCGGCGAGACCCTGGCCGACCCGGAGAACCCGATCGCGCTGCCGCTGATCACGGTCGACGAGCCGGCGATCTCCATGACCATCGGTACGAACACCTCGCCGCTGGTCGGCCGCGGCGGCACCGGCAAGGGCGCGGACGCCAAGTCCGCGGTCAAGGACCGCAAGGTCACCGCCCGCCAGGTCAAGGACCGCCTGGAGCGCGAGCTGATCGGTAACGTCTCGCTGCGCGTCCTCGACACCGAGCGCCCCGACGCCTGGGAGGTGCAGGGCCGCGGTGAGCTGGCGCTCGCCATCCTGGTCGAGCAGATGCGCCGCGAGGGCTTCGAGATGACCATCGGCAAGCCGCAGGTGGTCACCCGGCAGATCGACGGCAAGACCCACGAGCCGGTCGAGCGCATGACGATCGACGTGCCCGAGGAGCACATGGGCGCCGTCACGCAGCTCATGGGCGTCCGCAAGGGCCGCATGGACAACATGTCGAACCACGGCTCCGGCTGGGTCCGTCTGGAGTTCGTCGTGCCGTCCCGCGGCCTCATCGGCTTCCGTACGGAGTTCCTGACGCAGACCCGCGGCACGGGCATCGCGCACTCCATCCACGAGGGCCACGAGCCGTGGTTCGGCGAGCTGAAGACCCGTAACAACGGCTCTCTGGTCGCCGACCGCGCCGGCGCCGTCACCGCCTTCGCGATGACGAACCTCCAGGAGCGCGGCGTGCTGTTCACCGAGCCCGGCACCGAGGTGTACGAGGGCATGATCGTCGGCGAGAACTCCCGCGCCGACGACATGGACGTGAACATCACCAAGGAGAAGAAGCTCACCAACATGCGCTCCGCCTCCGCCGACTCCTTCGAGGCGATCGTGCCGCCGCGCAAGCTGTCGCTCGAGCAGTCCCTGGAGTTCTGCCGCGACGACGAGTGCGTCGAGGTGACCCCGGAGGCCGTGCGTATCCGCAAGGTCGTCCTGGACCAGAAGGAGCGCGGCCGCTCGGCGTCCCGCGCCAAGCACAGCTGACCCGCTGACGTAGGCGGTTGGCGGCACACAGCCGCTCACGAGGCCGATTTTCGCCGCTCCCGAGGGAGTTGGGCGGAAGTCGGCCTCGTGCGTTTCCGCTGACGGGTACGGTGTGGCCGATGCCGAGCGAGGGTCTCCCGGCAACCGGTTTTTGACCACGGAGCGTCCGCTATTCGGACGTCACTGACCGTTAGATGTGTAACACGTCCGTTTCGCAACCATCTATCTCGGATCGGTTTGTCCGGATTTTGGAAGTTGTACGTGCCAGGTGTGATTGAACCGAGACCAAAAGAGTGTGGTCGACCGGTACCGCATGGCTAATAGTTGACCGCGTATAGCTCGGGTCAATGGGTCACGCGCTGTGGGGAGCGCCGACTCACGAGCACACTGGGGTACTCGATCTTCGCCGTCAGGGGTGTCGGCGCGGTTGCACGTACCCCCTCTTGTAGTGAACAAGTGGACTCATGAGGAGGAACCCCATGCGTGGTGCCAAGAGCGCCAAGTGGGTCGCGATAGCCGGTGTTGTGGCGCTGACCGCCACCGCTTGTGGCGGCGGCGACAGTGACAGCAATGGCAGCGGAAAGGTCGACCCCAAGGGGATCGTCAGCTACGCCAATGGTGAGCCGCAGAACGCTCTGCAGCCGTCCAACACCATGGAGGCGTACGGCAGCGTCGTCATCGACTCGCTCTTCACGGGCCTGGTCCACTACGACAAGCAGGGCGAGATCACCTACGAGAACGCCGAGTCGGTCACCCCCGACAAGGCGAACAAGGTGTGGACCGTCAAGCTGAAGCCGGGCTGGAAGTTCCACAACGGCGAGGCCGTCACCGCCAAGTCGTACGTGGACGCCTGGAACTGGGCCGCCGACCCCGCCAACGCCCAGCAGAACAGCTCCTGGTACCGCGACATCGTCGGTTACGAGGACGTGCACCCGGAGAAGGGCAAGGCCAAGAAGAAGGCCATGTCCGGCCTGAAGGTCGTCGACGAGAACACCTTCACCATCACGCTGAAGAACGGCATCCCGTACTACGCGTACAAGCTGGTCTACAAGCCCTTCTTCCCGCTGCCCTCGGCCGCCCTGAAGGACCCGAAGAAGTACGGCGAGGCGCCGGTCGGCAACGGCCCCTACAAGTTCAAGAGCTGGGAGCACAAGAAGTCGATCCAGGTCACCGCCTGGTCCGGCTACAAGGGCGAGGACAAGCCCAAGAACGGCGGCATCAACTTCAAGGCGTACACGACGCCGCAGGCCGCGTACAACGACCTGCGCTCGGACAACGTCGACACGATGCCGCTGATCCCGGACAGCGAGCTCGCCAACTTCAAGCAGGACTTCGGCGACCGCGCCATCGAGCAGGACTTCTCGGCGATCAACACGGTCAACCCGGCGTTCTACAGCAAGACGTTCAAGGACATGGACGTCAAGGTCATCCAGGGCCTGTCGATGGCCATCGACCGCGAGACGATCGCCAAGCAGACGTTCGCCGGTACGCGTGAGCCCGCCAGCGGCTGGGTCGCCAAGGGCGTCAAGGGCTACAAGGCCGGCGCCTGTGGCGAGTACTGCAAGTTCAACCCGAAGAAAGCCAAGCAGTTCGTCAAGGACGGCGGCGGCGTTCCGGGCAACAAGCTCTCCATCCAGTACAACGCCGACCAGCCGCACGAGGGCTGGGTCACGGCGGTGTGCAACAGCATCACCAAGTCGACCGGCGTGAAGTGCGTCGGCGACCCGAAGACCGACTTCCAGGCCGACACCGAGGTGCGGGACAAGAAGCAGGTCAAGGCCATGTACCGGTCGGGCTGGGTGCTCGACTACCCGTTCAACGGCAACTTCCTCGCCGACCTCTACGGCACCGGCGTCGACGGCAACAAGGGCGGCTTCTCGGACAAGAAGTTCGACGCGCTGACCAAGAAGGCCGACGCGGCGAAGACGATCGACGAGTCCGCGAAGCTGTACCAGGAGGCCGAGAAGGAGCTGCAGAACAGCTTCCCGGGCATCCCGCTCTGGTACAACAAGACGCTCTCCGCGCACTCCAAGAACGTGAAGAACGTCGTCTTCGACCAGGCGGGCGACCCCATCCTGGCCGACATCGAGGTCTTCGAGAAGTAGTCGACGGAGGTCCGCTCCCGAAGCGACGCCCGGTCACCCCGG
The DNA here is from genome assembly GCF_055639375.1 of Streptomyces sp. NPDC039462. Lineage (NCBI taxonomy): Bacteria > Bacillati > Actinomycetota > Actinomycetes > Kitasatosporales > Streptomycetaceae > Streptomyces > Streptomyces sp. NPDC039462. The sequence continues at coordinate 782,631 of NZ_JBVKAO010000002.1, read as the reverse complement.
GCGTCGCTTCGGGCGGCTCCGGATTGGACGGAGGCACCAATGGGGCGCTACGTCGCGCGGCGACTGCTCCAGATGATCCCGGTCTTCATCGGGACAACCCTGCTTATCTTCCTCATGGTCAACGTGCTCCCCGGTGACCCCGTACGGGCGCTCTGGGGCGACAAGCCGCCGGACCCCGCACAGGTGGCGCAGCTGAAGCACGACCGTGGGCTGGACCTGCCGCTGTGGGAGCAGTATCTGCACTACATGCGCGGTCTGCTGCAGGGCGATTTCGGTAACACCATCGCGGGCAACCGGCCCGTGCTCGACGAGATTTCGCAGGCCTTCCCGGTCTCCATGAGGCTGGCCTCGATGGCCTGGACGTTCGAGCTCATCGTGGGCATCACCCTCGGTGTCCTGGCCGGTGTACGTCGTGGACGGTTCGTCGACAACACGGTGACGCTGTTCACTCTGCTGGTGATCTCCGTCCCGATCTTCGTGATCGGCCTGCTCTGCCAGCTGTTCTTCGGCAACGAACTGGGCTGGATCACACCAACGGTTCAGGACTCCGAGAACATGGGCCAGCTGATGGTGCCGGCCATCGTGCTCGGCATGGTCGGCCTCGCCTATGTGGCCCGCCTGACCAGGACGTCCATCGCCGAGAACCGGTCCGCCGACTACATGCGGACCGCGGTGGCCAAGGGCCTGCCGCGCCAGCGCATCGTCACCCGGCACCTGCTGCGCAACTCGCTGATCCCGGTCGTCACCTACCTCGGTACGGACATCGGCACCCTGATGGGCGGCGCGGTCATCACCGAGGGCATCTTCAACGTGACGGGTGTCGGCAACCTGCTGTTCACGGCGCTCGCCCACCGAGAGGGCTCGGTCATCGTCGGTGTCGTCACCGTCCTGGTGCTCGTGTACCTCGCAGCCAGCCTGATCGTCGACCTGCTTTACGCGGTCCTGGACCCGAGGATCCGTTATGCCTGACCTCACCAAGACCTCGACCACGGACGAGAAGGCCGCGGCCCAGGACGAAGTCGTGGCGGGTTCCGCGGTCTCCGCCACGCCGGCGCCGGGCAAGCCCCGCAGCCTCGGGGCGGACGCCTGGCGGGATCTGCGCCGCAATCCGCTCTTCATGGTCTCCGCGGTGCTGATCACGATTCTGCTCGTGGTGGCGGTCTTCCCGGGCCTGTTCACCAGCGTCGACCCGAAGAGCGCCGACCTGGCGAACGACTTCCTGAAGAAGCCCAACTACGGCCACCTCTTCCAGGCCGACTGGTTCGGATACGACCGGCAGGGCCGCAGCATCTACTCCCGCGTGGTCTACGGCACGCGCAACTCCATCACCGTCGGCCTCGGCGTGACCATCCTGGTCACCCTCTTCGGTGGTCTGATGGGCATGCTCGCCGGCTACTTCGGCGGCTTCTGGGACAGCCTCATCTCGCGTCTCACCGACGTGTTCTTCGGCATCCCGTTCCTGCTCGGCGCCATGGTCGTGCTGAACGCCTTCACCGACCGCACCGTGTGGGTCGTGATGGGCGCCCTGGCCTTCCTGGGCTGGACACAGATCACCCGTGTGATGCGCGGCGCGGTCATCACGACCAAGCACGCCGACTACGTGGTGGCGGCGCGGGCGCTCGGCGCCGGGACGAAGCGGATCCTGGTCCGCCACATCCTGCCGAACGCACTCGCTCCGGTGATCGTCGTGGCGACCATCTCGCTCGGCACGTACATCGTGGCGGAGTCGACGCTCTCGTATCTGGGTCTCGGCCTCGCCGACGACGCCATTTCCTGGGGCGGCGACATCTCCAAGGCGACGCAGGACATCCGGAACAACCCGCACACGCTGTTCTTCCCGGCAGGAATGCTGAGTATCACGGTGCTGGCGTTCATCATGATGGGTGACGCCGTACGCGAAGCCCTCGACCCGAAGCTGCGCTGAGGGAGGCGTACATGACCAGCATCGATCTCAAGACAGGCTCTCTCCCCGCCCCCCGCTCGGGCGAGGAGAAGAGCGGCCGCCTCCTCGACGTGCAGGACCTCCATGTCGAGTTCCACACCCGTGAGGGCGTGGTGAAGGCCGTCAACGGCGTCAACTACAGCGTGGACGCGGGTGAAACGCTCGCGGTCCTCGGCGAGTCGGGCTCCGGCAAGTCGGTGACGGCCCAGGCCATCATGGGCATCCTCGACATGCCGCCGGGCAAGATCCCGCAGGGCGAGATCCTCTTCCGCGGGCAGGACATGCTGAAGATGTCCGCCGAGGAGCGCCGGAAGATCCGCGGCCGGAAGATCGCGATGATCTTCCAGGACGCGCTGTCCTCGCTCAACCCGGTCCTCTCGGTGGGCTATCAGCTCGGCGAGATGTTCCGGGTGCACGAGGGCATGGGCCGCAAGGAAGCCAAGGCCAAGGCCATCGAGCTGATGGAGAAGGTCAAGATCCCGGCGGCCAAGGAGCGGGTGAACGACTATCCGCACCAGTTCTCCGGCGGGATGCGCCAGCGCATCATGATCGCGATGGCGCTCGCCCTGGAGCCGGATCTGATCATCGCGGACGAGCCGACCACGGCGCTGGATGTGACGGTGCAGGCCCAGGTGATGGACCTGCTCGCGGAGCTGCAGCGCGAGTACAACATGGGTCTGATCCTGATCACCCACGACCTGGGTGTCGTCGCCGATGTCGCGGACAAGATCGCGGTGATGTATGCGGGCCGGATCGTGGAGACGGCGCCGGTGCACGAGCTGTACAAGCGCCCCGCGCACCCCTACACCCGTGGCCTGCTGGACTCGATCCCGCGCCTGGACCAGAAGGGCCAGGAGCTCTACGCGATCAAGGGTCTGCCGCCCAACCTGCTGAAGATCCCCGGGGGGTGTGCGTTCAACCCGCGCTGTCCCAAGGCGCAGGACATCTGCCGCACGGAGATCCCGGCGCTGGTGCCGGTCACCGAGCAGGACGGCGCCCAGCTGCCGGGCCGCGGCAGCGCGTGCCATTTCTGGAAGGAGACGATCCATGGCTGAGCCGCTCAAGAAGTCCGGGGGGCCTCAGGACGAGACGCCGAACGTCTCCGCGGTGGAAACCGTCGAGGTGAGCTCCGCCGAGGAGGCCGTGGCGGCCATTGAGGCGCCGGTGGAGCGCGGTGAGCCGATTCTGCAGGTCCGCAATCTGGTCAAGCACTTCCCGCTGACCCAGGGCATCTTGATCAAGAAGCAGATCGGTGCGGTCAAGGCGGTCGACGGGATCTCCTTCGACCTGTACCAGGGCGAGACGCTGGGCATCGTGGGCGAGTCGGGGTGTGGCAAGTCCACGGTCGCCAAGCTGTTGATGACCCTGGAGCGGGCCACGGCCGGCGAGGTCTTCTACAAGGGCCAGGACATCACCAAGCTGTCCGGGCGGGCGCTGAAGGCGGTCCGCCGCAACATCCAGATGGTGTTCCAGGACCCCTACACCTCCCTGAACCCGCGGATGACGGTGGGCGACATCATCGGGGAGCCCTTCGAGATCCACCCCGAGGTGGCCCCGAAGGGCTCACGCCGCCAAAAGGTCCAGGACCTGCTGGACGTGGTGGGCCTGAACCCGGAGTACATCAACCGCTACCCGCACCAGTTCTCCGGCGGGCAGCGCCAGCGCATCGGCATCGCCCGCGGCCTGGCCCTGAACCCCGAGATCATCATCTGCGACGAGCCGGTCTCGGCCCTGGACGTCTCGGTCCAGGCCCAGGTCATCAACCTGATGGAGAAGCTCCAGGACGAGTTCAACCTCTCCTACCTCTTCATCGCGCACGACCTGTCCATCGTCCGGCACATCTCGGACCGGGTGGGCGTGATGTATCTCGGCAAGATGGCCGAGATCGGCTCGGACGAGCAGATCTACGAACACCCCACCCACCCCTACACCCAGGCCCTGCTCTCCGCGGTCCCCGTCCCGGACCCCGAGGCCCGCGAGGGCCGCGAGCGGATCATTCTGACGGGCGACGTGCCGTCCCCCGCGAACCCGCCCTCGGGCTGCCGCTTCCGCACCCGCTGCTGGAAGGCGGAGGACAAGTGCGCGAAGGAAGTCCCCCTGCTCGCGATCCCGGAGCGCTTCAAGGGCCAGGACACTCCGGCCGCCCATGAGTCGGCTTGCCACTTCGCGGAGGAGAAGAACGTCGTGCACGCGGCGTAATCGCTCGAGCATGGGCATGCCCCGCCGTGTACGAAACATGGCGGGGCATTCCCATAACCCCGGGGCGCGCCGGCTCCTACCGGTTGGGCTTGAGGTAGAACCAGAGCTTCGCCTTGGGGTGGCACCACGTGGGCTCGTTGGCGCCCGCGAGCTGGACGTGCAGCATGAAGTGCAAAGGCTTGTTCTTCGCGAACTTCACTGTCTTATTGATCTTGTACGTGCGCCACTCCTCCACACCCTTGGGGATGTACCACCCGTTCGCCTTGCGCCAGCGCTCGTGCTTGTAGCCGTCGTCCAGGTAGGCCGAGCCGACGTGCAGCTCGCGCTCGTTGTAGTAGCGGACGCGAATGCTCTTGATGCGCGCGGACTTCCGGGTCACCTTGCCGAGGTTCCAGACCACCTTTTCCATGGTGGAGGCGCCCGACTTGCACTCGCTCCAAGACTCCCTGTTGTAGCCGATGTTGGCCGAGTAGACCTTCTGGCTGCCGTTCTTGACCTTGGCCTTACTCGTCGTCGACTGAGGCATCTCGTCGCGGACGGACACGCCGTCGGCTGCCTTCTGTGGCTCTTCCGTGGCGGTCGCGGGGCCGGCGGCGGCCACTGTTCCGGCCAGTAGGGCCGCTGTGACCGTCAGGGCCGCAGTGGTGGGGGTGCGCATAAGTCAGCCACATCCTGTCGCTCATTGTGCGGAGTGATCAGCTTTCTGTGACCAACTTATGGATCCGTGGTATCTGAAGCTAGTGATTTGAGCGAGATATGAGGGTGTTTTGGCGCATGTGTCGCGGCGGGCCTGAGCGACGTGGAGCTGCACGCGAGGTTGGCGACGGACCGCTGTTGTGCGGGTCGGCTCGACGTGGCGCGCTCGGGGGAGGATCTACTTTGGCGAAGTTGTGAATCTGGTCCGCGTGCGCCCCGCTGTCGCGCCCCGAGCGCCTGGCCGCCCGGGACGTAGCGCGAGCACTTCTGTCGCTTGTCGCACCTCGCTTGTCACATGGGGAGTGACCGCAGTCGTACCGGCCCGTCGGGCCACCGCGCGTCCTCATGCAGGGGTGTCACCATCGTGCGTAGGGGCATGGTCACCACCCGGTCGCCGGGCTGTTCGACCTGTACCTCGGTGTCGAGTGCGTGCCAGCCCAGCTTCTCGTACAGGCTGACGAGCGGAGGGCGGCAGAAGAGCAGGGCGTGGGGTGGGCCCAGGGTGCGGGCGTGGGACAGGGCCGTCGTGAGGACCTCGCGAGCCAGGCCCCGGCCGCGTACGTCGGGGGCGACCGCCACGCCGCCGACCCCGATGACCTCCAGGTCGGTCCCGTCGACCGACAGGGGCAGGCGTCGCAGGCCCGCGTGGGCCACGAGTCGGCCCTCGTGACGTATGCCGAAGTGTTCCTCCTTCGGCAGCCAGGCCAGGCCGGTCTCAGCGACGCCGAAGGGGTCGTCGCCGGCGCCCAGGATCTCGTCCTGCTCGGTCCTCGTGTACTGGGCGAGCCGGACCGCGCCCGGCCGGTCGGACGTGTGGTGTGTGCTCATCTCCGCATGATCGCAGGCCCGGAACCGGCCCCGCCCCGCTCGGGTCAAGGGGGAGGGCGGGCCGGTTCCGGTGAGCGGGGCCCTGCCCGGAGGGGGAGGACTGTGGGCAGGGCCCCGGTCCGTTGAGTGCGGGGCGGTCAGAGCGACTTGCGGGCCGCGGGGACCGCAAGTTCCGTCGAGTCCTCCGGGTAGTGGCACGCCGTCAGGTGGCCTTCCCGGTTGCCGTCGATCTGGACCAGTGGCGGGTCCTCCGACGCGCACTTGTCCGTCGCCTTCCAGCAGCGAGTGCGGAAACGGCAGCCCGAGGGCGGGTTGACCGGGGAGGGGACGTCGCCCTTCAGCAGGATGCGCTCGCGGCGCGGCACGTCGTCCGCCGTCGCCTCCGGCACCGCCGACAGGAGCGCCTTCGTGTAGGGGTGGCGCGGGTTCCCGTACAGGCTCTCGCGGTCGGCGATCTCCACGATCCGGCCCAGGTACATGACCGCGACCCGCTGCGAGAAGTGGCGTACCACCGCCAGGTCGTGGGCGATGAAGAGGAACGCGATGCCCAGGTCCTTCTGGAGCTTCTGGAGCAGGTTCACCACCTGCGCCTGGATCGAGACGTCGAGCGCCGAGACCGGTTCGTCCGCGACGATCAGTTTGGGTTCGAGAGCGAGAGCCCGTGCCACGCCGATGCGCTGGCGCTGGCCGCCCGAGAACTCGTGCGGGAAGCGGTTGTAGTGCTCGGGGTTGAGGCCGACCGTTTCGAGGAGCTCGCGGACACGGGCTTCCCTGCCGCCCGCCGGGTTGATGTCGTTGACCTCCATCGGACCCGAGATGATCTTGCCGACCGTCTGGCGCGGGTTCAGCGACGCGTACGGGTCCTGGAAGATCATCTGGATCTCCGAGCGGACCGGCGCCAGCTGCTTGCGCGAGGCGTGCGTGATGTCCTGGCCGCGGTAGGAGATCTTTCCGCCGGTCGGCTCCAGGAGGCGCGTGATCAGGCGGCCCGTCGTCGACTTGCCGCAGCCGGACTCGCCGACCAGGCCCAGGCTCTCGCCCTCGCCGACGGTGAAGTCCAGGCCGTCCACCGCCTGCACGGCACCGATCTTCCGCTTGAACGGGAACCCGCCCATGACCGGGAAGTGTTTGGTCAGCCCGCTGACATCCAGGAGAGGAGTGGGAGTGGTGCTGCTCATCGTGGTGAAATCCCGTCTCTTGTACGTCAGTCGGCGGTACGCGCGCCGCGCCCGGCGTCGCCCGCGAAGTCCGCGAAGAATTCCGACCGCTGCTCGTCACTGAGGTGACAGGCCGCGCCCCGGCCCTCGGACAGCTCGAGAAGCGGCAGCTCGCCCGCGCAGCGCCCGCCCTCGACCTGCTCGGTGAACGCGCACCTCGGGTGGAAGCGGCACCCCGAGGGCAGGTTGAGGAGGCTGGGCGGCGAACCGGGGATCGGCGACAGCGGCACGTCCACCGGGCCGTCCAGCGACGGCATCGAGCCGAGCAGGCCCCACGTGTAGGGGTGCTGCGGCGCGCGCAGCACCTCCTTCTTCGTGCCGCGCTCCACACACCGCCCGCCGTACATCACCAGGACGTCGTCGGCGATGTCGGCGATCACGCCCAGGTCGTGCGTGATGAAGATGATCGCCGTGCCGAACTCCTGCTGCAGGTCCTTCAGGAGGTCCATGATCTGCGCCTGGACCGTCACGTCGAGGGCCGTGGTCGGCTCGTCCGCGATCAGCAGCGTCGGGTTGCAGACCAGCGACATCGCGATCATCGCGCGCTGGCGCATACCGCCGGAGAACTGGTGCGGATAGTCGTCCACGCGCAGGTCGGGCTGCGGGATGCCGACCTTCGTCAGCATCTCGATCGACCGGTCCCTGGCCTCCTTCTTGGAGGCGCCGGTGTGCTTGCGGTACGTCTCGCCGATCTGCCGGCCGATGGTGTGGTACGGCGACAGGGACGCGAGGGCGTCCTGGAAGATCATCGCCATCTTGTTGCCGCGCAGCTTCTCCAGCTCCCGCTCGGTGGCGGTCAGGAGCTCCTGCCCGTCGAGCAGGATCTCGCCGTCGATGGCGGTGCTGTCCTTGTGGTGCAGGCCCAGGATGGCGAGGTTGGTGACGGACTTGCCGGAGCCGGACTCGCCCACGATGCCGAGGGTCTTGCCCTTCTCCACCTCGAAGTCGAGACCGTCGACGGCCTTGACGATGCCGTCCTCGGTGGAGAAGTGGACGCGCAGGTCGCGTACGGACAGGAAGGGGGTGGTGCTCATCAGGTCTCTCCCTGAGCCCTAGGACAGCCGCACGCGCGGGTCGATCAGCGCGTAGAGGGCGTCGACGATGATGTTGAAGACGACGATCGCCGCGGCGGCGACCAGGACGACGCCGAGCAACAGAGGCAGGTCGCTGGTGTCGACGGCCTTCACGGAGAGCTCGCCGATGCCGTGCAGGGCGAAGGTCTTCTCGGTGATGATCGCGCCGCCCAGGAGCACGCCCACGTCGAGGCCGAAGATGGTGACGATCGGTCCCATCGCGCCGCGCCAGGCGAAGCGGAAGAAGACCGTGCGGCTGGAGAGGCCCTTGGCCCGGGCCGTGCGGACGTAGTCCTCGTTCATCGTCTCGACCAGTTGGGAGCGGGTCATACGCGTGTAGTTCGCGGTGAAGATGAGCGCGAGCACGAGCCAGGGGATCAGCAGCCCGGAGAACCACTTGGCGGGGTTCTCGGTGATCGGCGTGTACGTGGGCCGGTCCAGCAGGTGCAGCTGGTCGGTGAGGAGGTACACGGCGAAGACGCCGACGACGTAGATCTGCATCGAGGACGCGATGAGCGAGGCCGACGAGGCGATCTTGTCGAGGGCTTTGCCCTGCTTGATGGCGGCCAGCATGCCGGTGCCCACACCGAAGATGAGGAACACGACCGCGGCGCCCAGAGAGAGGGAGACGGTCGTCGGGAAGCGGTCGAGGATGGTGGCGAGGACGGGCTCGCGGTTGCGGAAGGAGTAGCCGAGGCAGGGCGCGTCACAGAAGCCGTACGTGTCGTAGTCGCGGCCGACGAACAGGCCCTCGAACCAGTGCCAGTACTGCATGGGCAGTGGGTCGGCGATCCCCAGGTTGTGCTTCACCAGCGCCAGCGTGTCGGGCGGGCAGACCTTGCCGCAGGCCAGGCGCGCGGGGTCGCGCGGGGCGGCGTAGAAGAGCAGGAAGACGATCGCGCTGATGATCAGCAGGATGACCGCGCCGCCGATGGTGCGGCGAATGAGGAAGCGGAGCATGACAGTTGGGATTCCTGACGGATGCCGTTAGGGAGGTGGGGGCCGGGGCGGGCGCACGCGGTGAGCCCGCCCCGGGGGCCGGTCGTCAGGCCTTGACGTAGGTCTTGTGCAGCAGCGTCGCGGCGAACTGCGGGTCGTGTATGGCGCCGCCGACCTTGGAGCCGTGCAGGTACCAACGGCGCTGGTAGGTCTCCGGAATGATCGGCACGACCTCCTTCATGATCCGCTTGTCGAGTGCGGCCCAGGCCTTGCCGGCTTCCTTCGGGTCCGAGATGACGGCGTTCTTCTTGATCGCCTCGTTGATCCAGGGGATGTCACACTGCGAGACGTTGTTCTGGCCGTCGCCGATGGCCGTGCCGTCGAGCATGGGCTGGATCATGGTGTAGGCAGTCGGCCAGTCGGGGGACCAGCCGAACCACATCACGTCGAACTTGTTGTCCAGGCGCTGTGCCTGGTCGTAGAAGTCCGTCGAGTTGAGCGGCTTGATGACCGGCTCGAAGCCCGCGGCCTTCAGGTTCTTCTCGATGACGATCTTGGTCTTGTCGTAGGTGGGGCGCCGCGGGAAGGCGTACACGATCTTCGTGCCGAGCTTGCCGGCCTTCTTCAGGATCTCGTGCGCCTTCTTCACGTCACCCTGCGGCATGTCCAGCTTGCCGTAGAGGTCGAACTTCTCGCGGCCGACGATGTCGGGGCTGAGGATCGTCGTGGCGTAGTCGCCCGCGGTGGTGCCGCCGTAGATCTTGCGGCTCTGCTCCAGCGGCCACGCGATGAGAAGGGCCTTGCGCACCTCGACGTCGGTGACGCGCTTCATGTTGATGGCGAAGTAGTAGGTGCCGGACGACAGACCGTTGAAGCTGCGCTTCTTGATGTCGGGCGTCGTGAGCACCTTCTGCATGCGCTCGGCCGGGATCGGCTCGTAGATGGCGACCATCTGCTGGTCCTTGCCCTGGTCCGCTATGAAGCGGTCGCAGGACTCGGGTCCGGTCGGTCCGAACTCGAACTCGAAGCTGTCCGGGTACGCGTTGCGGATCGGGTCGGTCTTCGGGTCCCAGTGCTTGTTGCGCGTCAGCGTCATCGACTTGTCGATGGTGCGGTGCTTGACGATGTAGGGGCCACAGGAGAAGGGGGCCTTGTCGTACTTCTCCTTGGTGTCGTGCTTCACGGGCGTCGCGGCGTACGAGTGCATCGCCAGCGTGAAGTTGAACTCCGGGCGGGCTTCCTTCAAGTGGAAGGTGATGGTCTTCTTCGCCTTGTCGGTGACGATCGAGTCCAGGTGCTTGCCCTTGTACGGGCCCTCGTACGCGTCACGCCACTTGGCGCCCTTGCCCGTCAGCGCCTGCTGGACGTAGATGGCGCCTTCGGTGACGAACGGGGCCCAGCCGCGCTCGAAGCCGTGTCGGACGTCGTCGACGGTGAGCTCGCTGCCGTCCTGCCACTTCAGACCGTCCTTCAGCGTGAAGGTCCAGGTCTTGTTGCCGTTGGAGGCCGTTCCGGTGTCGGTGGCGAGGTCACCGACCAGGGTCTGACGGCCCTTCATGTCGGTCTGGTAGCCGGTGAGGCAGCGTGCAAAGAGGTTGGCGATGGAGGAGTTGTACGCGAAGTAGATGCGCTGCGGGTCCAAGTGCGACACGTCGTCCTCGGCGACACCGTAGATCGTGCCGCCCTTCTTTCCGCCGGGCACCGCGGGCGCGGGCCCGGTCGAGTCCTCCTTGGTGCCCACCTTCACGGTCGCGTTCGTGTACTCCGTGGCACCGCCGTGCGATCCGCCCTCGCCTCCGCCCGCGTCGCCGCTGCTGCACGCGGACAGGACGAGCGAGCCGCCTGCCGCCACGGATGTCGAGATGAGGAGGTTTCTGCGGGAGATTGACATGTGGCTACCAACCCTGTGTGAAGGAAAAGAGCGGAGAGCGAACCGTTACGGCCCCGTCGCGCGTGCCGGTCCTGGGGAGTGTCAGCGTTTGGTCTTCGGGTCGAGCGCGTCGCGCACCGAGTCACCGAGGAGGTTGAAGGCCACTACGAAGATCACCATGGCGAGGCCGGGGAACACCATGAAGGTGATGTCGTCCTGGTAGTACTTCGAGCCGTTCTGGATCATCACTCCCCAGTCCGGCGTCGGCTCCTCGAGCCCGACGCCCAGGAAGGCGAGGCCCGCCTCGGCGGTGACGAACAGCGGCAGCAGGAGGGTCGCCTGGATGAGGATCGGCGTCCACAGGTTCGGGAGGAGTTCCTTGAAGATGATGCGTGCCGGGGAGGCTCCGGTGACCTTGGCCGCTTCCACGAACTCCCGCTCACGCAGCGCGAGTACCTCGCCGCGCAGCAGTCGTGCCATAGGAGCCCAGCCGAAAGCGGTCATCACCGTGATGAGGCTGGTGATGGTGAGCCACTGCGGGATCTTGTCCTCGGGGCTGACCAGGACCGAGATCATCACCGGGAAGAACGCGATGTAGAAGAGCGTGGACGGGAAGGCCAGGAGGATGTCGATGACCCGGCCGATGAGGTAGTCCGTCTTGCCGCCGATGTACCCGGCGGTGAGGCCGATGGTGATGCCGAGCAGGGTGACCAGGATCGTCGTCGCGGCCGCGATCAGCAGGGAGTTGCGGATCCCGTACAGGAGGAAGGTGAAGACGTCCCTGCCGAGCACCGGCTCGATACCGAACCAGAAGTCCCCGTCGATACCGCCGTTCGGCTTGACCGGGTAGTTGAAGTCGTTGAGCAGCCCTGGCTGGTCGAGTCCGTAGGTGTCGTACGGATTCTTGCCGTACGCCATGGAAATCAACGGCGCACACAGCGCGACAACAAAGAAGAACAGCACGACACACGCGGCGACAACGCCGGACTTGTCCCGCTTGAACCGGGTCCAGGCGAGCCGGCCCGGCGAACGGCCCTTGCTGCCCTGGTCCTTGGGCGAAGAAGGCGTGCCGGATGCCGCGTCCGTCACTTCAAGCGTGGCGGCGGCAGCGGGAGTTGGCGAGGTCATGGCGCTCCAGGCCCGGAGGGGTCATCAGGAATCCGCAGGACAACCAGCACCCACGGGCTAGGCGCGACTTTCGCAAGGCGTTTCCCACGCGGTCAATGAATCGTCAGGCGCCTTGGGCCGCTCTTGGGTTTCTTGATCAAGACTTTGCGTGAACATGGGCATGCCATTGCCTTGGCGTAATCATGCGTGATGGACAAGGCGGGGCGATCCCGGGCGACCCCGGCAATGAGTCCGATATGCGGGCGCCAACGTCTCGGAATGCGTACATCCGGATGGGCTCGTACTCGTACGGCCGGGGTAAATGTGCGATTCATGCAGATTGAGGCGATATTTGGCGGTACGCGAGACACCCGGACAACAGGAGGACTCCATGCGCGGAGCCACGCACGCCAAGTGGGCCACATGTGCGGTGGCGGTCGCTCTCGCGGCGACGGCCTGCGGTGGCGGGGGAAGCGGCGGTGGCGGCGGTGGCGGTGACGGCTCCGGCATCGTGAGCTCCTCCTGGGGCGACCCGCAGAACCCGCTCGAACCGGCGAACACCAACGAGGTCCAGGGCGGCAAGATCCTCGACATGATCTTCCGGGGGCTCAAGCGGTACGACCCGAAGACCGGCGAGGCCAAGGACATGGTCGCCGAGTCGATCGAGACCAAGGACGCGCAGAACTTCACGGTCAAGATCAAGGACAACTGGAAGTTCAGCAACGGCGAGAAGATCACCGCCAAGTCCTTCGTGGACGCCTGGAACTACGGCGCCCACCTGAAGAACAACCAGAAGAACGCCTACTTCTTCGGCTACATCGACGGGTACGACAAGGTCCACCCCGAGAAGGGCGACCCGAGCGCCGAGACCCTCTCCGGACTGAAGGTCGTCGACGACAAGACCTTCACCGTCAAGCTCAGCCAGAAGTTCTCCACCTGGCCCGACACCCTCGGCTACCCGGCCTTCGCGCCGCTGCCCAAGGCGTTCTACGACAACCACGACGCCTGGCTCTCCAAGCCCGTCGGCAACGGCCCGTACACCGTGGACTCGTACACCAAGGGCTCGCAGATGTCCCTGCGCAAGTGGGCCGGCTACCCCGGCAAGGACAAGGCGCGGAACGGCGGTGTGGACATGAAGGTCTACACCGACAACAACACCGCCTACACCGACCTGATGGCCGGCAACCTCGACCTCGTCGACGACGTCCCCGCCTCGCAGCTCAAGAACGCCAAGAACGACCTCGGCGACCGCTACATCAACACCCCCGCCGGCATCATCCAGACCCTTGCCTTCCCCCTCTACGACAGCGAGTGGAAGAAGAAGGGCATGGAGAAGGTCCGCCGGGGCCTGTCCATGGCCATCAACCGCGAGCAGATCACCGACACCATCTTCCAGAAGACGCGGACGCCCGCCTCCGACTGGACCTCGCCGGTCCTCGGCGACAAGGGCGGCTTCAGGAAGGGGCTGTGCGGCGACGCCTGCACGTACGACGCCGAGAAGGCCAAGAAGCTGGTCGAGGAGGGCGGCGGCATCCCCGGCGGCACCCTCAAGGTCACGTACAACGCGGACACCGGCTCCCACAAGGAGTGGGTCGACGCCGTCTGCAACTCCATCAACAAGGCCCTCGACCAGGACAAGGCGTGCGTCGCCAGTCCCGTCGGCACCTTCGCGGACTTCCGCAGCAAGGCCTCCAAGCAGGAGCTCGACGGGGCCTGGCGCGCGGGCTGGCAGATGGACTACCCGCTGATCCAGAACTTCCTGGAGCCGGTCTACTACACGGACGCCCCGTCCAACGACGGCAAGTTCTCCGACGACGAGTTCGACAAGCTCGTCAACGAGGCCAACGGAGAGACGGACACCGGCAAGGCCACGGCCAAGTTCCAGGACGCCGAGAAGATCCTCACCCGCGACATGCCCGCCATCCCGCTCTGGTACCAGAACGGCAGCGCCGGCTACTCGGACAAGGTCTCCGACGTCTCCCTCAACCAGTTCAGCGTGCCCGTCTACAACGAGATCAAGGTCGACTGAGACGCCGGGAGCCCCGCCATGGGACGTTATGTGATCCGGCGTCTGCTGCAGATGATCCCCGTCTTCATCGGCGCCACGCTGCTGATCTTCCTGATGGTGAACGTGATGGGCGATCCCGTCGCGGGGCTCTGCGGGGACCGCAGGTGCGACCCCGCGACGGCCCTCCGCCTGAAGAAGGAGTTCGGCCTCGATAAGCCGGTGTGGCAGCAGTACCTGACGTACATGGGCAACGTCTTCACCGGCGACTTCGGCACCGCGTTCAACGGCCAGAAGGTCACCGAGCTGATGTCGGCCGCCTTCCCCGTCACCATCCGCCTGACCCTCGTCGCCATCGTCTTCGAGATCGTCATCGGCATCACGCTGGGCGTCCTCACGGGCCTGCGGCGCGGGCGTCCCGTCGACACCGCGGTGCTGCTGCTCACGCTCGTCGTGATCTCCATCCCCACCTTCGTCACCGGACTCGTCCTGCAACTCCTCCTCGGCGTCCAGTGGGGCGTCATCAAACCCTCCGTGTCGAGCGAGGCGCCCTTCAACGAACTGCTGATCCCGGGGCTCGTGCTCGCCTCCGTCTCACTGGCGTACGTGACCCGCCTGACCCGCACCTCCATCGCGGAGAACCGGCGCGCCGACTACGTCCGCACCGCCATCGCCAAGGGCCTGCCCCGGCGCCGCGTCATCACCCGCCACCTGCTGCGCAACTCACTGATCCCGGTGGTCACCTTCATCGGCACCGACGTGGGCGCCCTGATGGGCGGCGCGATCGTCACCGAGCGGATCTTCAACATCCACGGCGTCGGCTTCCAGCTCTACCAGGGCATCCTCCGCCAGAGCACCCAGACCGTCGTCGGCTTCGTGACCGTCCTCGTCCTGGTCTTCCTGGTGGCCAACCTCATCGTCGACCTCCTGTACGCCGTACTCGACCCGAGGATCCGCTATGCCTGAACCGCAGGAGCCGGAGCGCGCCATGGCCGCCACCGGCATGGGCGGCGCGATGGACCTCGCCACCAGCGAGGCGACGTCCCTGGAGAAGACGGCGGCGGGCGGCCCCGACGGCAGCGGCCCCTCGGCGCCGGCCCGCAGCCTGTGGTCCGACGCCTGGCGGGACCTGCGGCGCAACCCGGTCTTCATCGTCTCGGGCCTGATCATCCTCTTCCTCGTCGTCATCTCCCTCTGGCCCTCGCTCATCGCCTCCCGCAACCCGCTCGACTGCGACCTCGCCAACGCGCAGAAGGGCTCGGCGCCCGGCCACCCCTTCGGCTTCAACGAGCAGGGCTGCGACGTCTACACCCGGGTCGTGTACGGCACCCGGGTCTCGGTCACCGTCGGCGTCTGCGCCACCCTCGGCGTCGCCGTCATCGGCAGCGTGCTCGGCGGGCTCGCCGGGTTCTTCGGCGGCGCGTGGGACGCGGTCCTCTCCCGCATCACCGACATCTTCTTCGCCATCCCCGTCGTCCTCGGCGGCCTGGTGCTCCTGTCCGTGGTCACCAGCTCCACCGTCTGGCCGGTCGTCGGCTTCATGGTGCTGCTCGGCTGGCCGCAGATCTCCCGCATCGCGCGCGGCTCCGTCATCACCGCCAAACAGAACGACTACGTCCAGGCGGCGCGGGCCCTCGGCGCCTCCAACTCCCGGATGCTGCTCCGCCACATCACCCCGAACGCCGTCGCGCCGGTCATCGTCGTCGCGACCATCGCGCTCGGCACCTACATCGCCCTGGAGGCCACGCTCTCGTACCTCGGCGTCGGCCTGAAGCCGCCGACGGTCAGCTGGGGCATCGACATCTCGGCCGCCTCCCAGTACATCCGCAACGCCCCGCACATGCTGCTCTGGCCGGCCGGGGCCCTCGCGATCACCGTGCTCGCGTTCATCATGCTCGGCGACGCGGTGCGCGACGCCCTCGACCCGAAGCTGAGGTAGGCGCCCATGGCAACCGTGGCATCCGAGGCCCCCGCACCCAAGGAGCCCCAGGCCTCCAAGCTGCTCGAAGTCCGCGATCTGCACGTGGAGTTCCGGACCAGGGACGGGGTCGCCAAGGCCGTCAACGGCGTCGACTACAGCGTCGCCGCGGGCGAGACCCTCGCCGTCCTCGGCGAGTCGGGCTCCGGCAAGTCCGTGACCGCCCAGGCCGTCATGGGCATCCTCGACATGCCGCCCGGGCAGATCACCAAGGGGGAGATCCTCTTCCGGGGCCGGGACCTCCTCAAGCTGAAGGAGGAGGAGCGGCGCAAGGTCCGCGGCGCCGGAATGGCGATGATCTTCCAGGACGCGCTGTCCTCCCTGAACCCGGTGCTGAGCGTCGGCGAGCAGCTCGGCGAGATGTACGTCGTGCACAAGGGCATGTCGAGGAAGGACGCGAAGGCCAAGGCCGTCGAGCTGATGGACCGGGTGCGCATCCCGGCGGCCAGGGAGCGCGTCGGGCAGTACCCGCACCAGTTCAGCGGCGGCATGCGCCAGCGCATCATGATCGCCATGGCGATGGCGCTCGAACCCTCGCTGATCATCGCCGACGAGCCCACCACCGCCCTCGACGTGACGGTCCAGGCGCAGGTCATGGACCTGCTCGCGGAGCTCCAGCGCGAGATGAACATGGGCCTGATCCTCATCACCCACGACCTCGGCGTCGTCGCGGACGTCGCCGACACCATCGCCGTCATGTACGCGGGCCGCATCGTCGAGCGGGCCCCCGTCCACGAGATCTACCGGGCGCCCGCCCACCCGTACACCCTCGGCCTGCTCGAATCCATCCCGCGCCTGGACCAGAAGGGCCAGGAGCTCTACGCGATCAAGGGCCTGCCGCCCAACCTCATGAACATCCCGCCCGGCTGCCCCTTCCACCCCCGCTGCCCCATGGCCCAGGACATCTGCGTGACCGACGATCCACCGCTCGCGAAGGTCACGTACGAGGGACTGACCGCCGACCGCAGGAGCGCCTGCCACTTCTGGAAGGAGACGCTCGATGCGTCACGGTGACGGCGGCGAGCCGATCCTCCGGGTCCGCGGCCTGGTCAAGCACTATCCGCTGACCCAGGGCATCGTCATCCGCAAGCAGGTCGGCGCGGTCAAGGCCGTCGACGGCGTCGACTTCGACCTGGCGCGGGGCGAGACGCTCGGCATCGTGGGGGAGTCCGGCTGCGGCAAGTCGACGGTCGCGAAGATGCTGGTCAACCTGGAACGGCCGACCGCGGGCGAGATCCGCTACAAGGGCGAGGACATCACCAAGCTGTCCGGGCGCGCGCTGAAGGCGGTCCGCCGCAACATCCAGATGGTGTTCCAGGACCCCTACACGTCCCTGAACCCGCGCATGACGGTGGGCGACATCATCGGCGAGCCGTACGAGATCCACCCCGAGGTCGCCCCGAAGGGCTCGCGCCGCCGGCAGGTCCAGGAACTCCTTGACGTGGTGGGTCTCAACCCCGAGTACATCAACCGCTATCCGCACCAGTTCTCCGGCGGCCAGCGCCAGCGCATCGGCATCGCCCGCGGCCTCGCGCTGCGGCCCGAGGTCATCGTCGCCGACGAACCGGTCTCCGCGCTCGACGTCTCCGTACAGGCGCAGGTCATCAACCTCCTGGACAAGCTGCAGAACGAGTTCGACCTGAGTTACGTCTTCATCGCCCACGACCTGTCGATCGTGCGGCACATCTCCGACCGCGTCGGTGTGATGTACCTCGGGCGGATCATCGAGATCGGCTCGGACGAGGAGATCTACGAACACCCCACGCACCCCTACACCCAGGCCCTCCTCTCCGCCGTGCCGGTCCCCGATCCCGAGGCGCGCGAGCACCGGGAGCGGATCATCCTCGCCGGAGACGTGCCGTCGCCCGCCAACCCGCCCTCGGGCTGCCGGTTCCGCACCCGCTGCTGGAAGGCGCGGGAGCGCTGCGCCCTGGAGGTCCCGGCGCTCGCGGTGCCCGCGGAGTTCCGGTACGAGGACGGGCCCGCGGCGCACGACTCGGCCTGCCACTTCGCCGAGGAGAAGCAGGTCGTGCCGTAGACGCGGGCCCGCGGAGTGATCTGAGCGGAGCGGTCAGAGCCCCAAGGAGCGCTTCAGGAAGTCGACCTGGAGCAGCAGCAGGTTCTCCGCGACCTGCTCCTGAGGCGTCATGTGCGTGACACCGGACAGGGGCAGGACCTCGTGCGGGCGGCCCGCGGCGAGCAGCGCCGAGGAGAGCCGCAGCGAGTGCGCCACCACTACGTTGTCGTCGGCGAGGCCGTGCACGATCAGCATCGGGCGGTGCGGTTCGGCCGCTGCGACGAGTCCGTCGTCCCAGATGAGTGAGTTGTACCGGTACGTGTCCGCGTTGCGGGCCGGGTCGCCGAGGTACCGCTCCTCGTAGTGCGTGTCGTAGAGCCGCAGATCCGTCACCGGGGCGCCGACCACCGCCGCGTGGAACACGTCGGGGCGGCGCAGCGCGGCCATGCCGGCCAGGTAGCCGCCGAAGGACCAGCCGCGGATCGCCACCCGGCCGAGGTCGAAGGGGAACCGGTCGGCGAGCGAGTGGAGCGCGTCGATCTGGTCCTCGAGCGTCAGGGTCTTGTCGTACTTGATCGACTTCTCCCAGCCGGGGGAGTGGCCCGGCGTGCCGCGGCCGTCCGCGACGAGCACCGCGAAGCCCTGATCGGCGAACCACTGCGAGGTCAGGAAGATGTTGTGGGCGCGCTGGACGCGCTGGCCGTGCGGGCCGCCGTACGGATCGAGGAGTACCGGAAGGGGCCCGTCCGTGTCCTTGTAATCAGTGGGGAGCAGGACGGCGCACGGAATCCTCCGCGTGCCCCCTTCGGTGAGCGTCACGCGCGGAGTGAGCCCCGGGCGCTGGGCGTGTGAGGCGACGGTCGCCACCTGCTTGCCCTCGCGCAGCACCTGGACCTGAGCGCCGGGACGGTCGAGTGTGGCGGACACCAGGACGGTCAGGCCGCCGCGGCCGCCCCCACGGACCGCGGAGTGCACACCGGGCTCCTGGGACACGCGCCCCACGCCCAGTTCGTTGACGCGGTACACATGGATCTCACCGGTCTCCGGGTCGGCCGCCGCCGCGCCCGCCGACGCCGAGATCAGAATGTCCTCCTCCGTCACGTCCAGGACCGCCCTGACGTGCAACTGCGGCCCGGTCAGCGGCCGTTCCCCCCACGCGAGGACGCGCGCGCCGCCCTCGTCGGCGATCCGCACCAGCTTTCCGCTGGGCGACCAGCACGGCACTCCAGGGAAAAGTTCAAGCCATTCTGGATCCTCCTCCGCGTGCACCATCCGCGTCGACCCGCCGTCCGGATCCACCGCCAGATACAGCTGGCTGCCCTGGTCGCGCGACTGCACGAGCAGCAGCGGAGCGCCGTCCGCCGACCAGTGCACGCGCGCGAGATAGGGGAAGCGGGCGCGGTCCCAGACCACCTCGGTGCGCGACCCGTCCAGGCCCAGGACGAACAGCCGTACGTCCGCGTTGGGCGTGCCCGCGGCCGGGTACGCGACCCGCTCGGGCTCGCGCTCCGGATGCGCCGGGTCCGCGATCCACCAGCGCTGTACGGGAGCGTCGTCCACCCGCGCGACGAGCAGCCGGTCCGAGTCCGGCGACCACCAGAAGCCCCGTGAACGCCCCATCTCCTCGGCCGCGATGAACTCCGCGAGGCCGTAGGCGACCGTCGCCTCCTGGCCCGGCTCCGGCGCCGCCAGGGCCCGGTCGCCCGCACCGTCGGCGCCCATGACCCGCAGGGCGCCCCGCGCCACGTACGCGACGTGCCGCCCGTCCGGCGAGGGGCGCGGGTCGATCACCGGGCCCGGCGCGGGCAGTTCGCGAGCCGTGCCCGCGCGCAGCTCCGCCGCGAAGAGCCGGCCCGACAGCGCGAACGCCGCCAGCTCCACCGCCGCGTCCGTCGCGTACCCCACGATGCCCGCGCCGCCCTCTCGGCTGCGCTCCCGCCGTGCGCGCTCCTCGGGCGACAACCGCTCGGCGGCGCCGCCCAGGAGCACGTGCGGATCGGCCGCCACGCGCTCGCCGCCGCCGTCCGACACGTCCAGGACCCACAGCCGGTTCGCGCGGTCCGTGCCGTCGGACGAGCGCAGGAAGACAAGGCGTGAACCGTCCGGCGCCACCGTGAACGCACGGGGCGCGCCGAGGGTGAAGCGTTGCGTGCGGGCGTGCTGACGCGGGAAGGAGAGCCGCTGCGCCGGGCTCTCGTCGGGCCTGGGATTTCCGGGGTTCTCGGTGGTCATCCCCCGAGCCTATGGCTCATGCGCCCCCCTGTGCTGCCGTGCTCCGAGTCATGCGTCCGCACGGATAGTTATGATCCGTAGCGCTTGGTGGGTATGTACCTGCTGGCGTCCGCACTGGGTTTCGTCAACGACTTGGAGGTGACCGCCGTGGCACTCTCGATTTCGGCGGTGGTGCTGCTGGCGATCATCGTCTTCCTGTTGGTCAAGAAGTCAGGGCTGAAGGCCGGGCACGCGGTCGTCTGTACGCTGCTCGGCTTCTACCTCGCGAGCTCGTCCGTCGCGCCGACCATCAACGAGCTGACGACGAACGTGGCAGGGATGATCGGCGACATCAAGTTCTGACCGGGGCTCGTAGGGTGGTCCCATGACGGAACTGCCCGCCCGGCGCCTGCTGCTCGTGCACGCGCACCCCGACGACGAGTCGATCACCACCGGCGCGACCATGGCCAAGTACGCGGCCGAGGGCGCCCACGTCACCCTGGTGACGTGCACGCTCGGCGAGGAGGGCGAGGTCATCCCGGCCGAGCTCGCCCATCTCGCCGCCGACCGCGAGGACGCCCTGGGCGCCCACCGCATCGGGGAACTGGCCGCCGCCATGAAGGAAGTAGGGGTCACCGACCACCGCTTCCTCGGCGGCCCCGGGCGCTACCGCGACTCCGGAATGATGGGCACCGAGCAGAACGACCGCCCCGGCGCCTTCTGGTCGGCCGACCTCGACGAGGCGGCCGCCCACCTGGTCGAGGTGGTCCGCGAGGTGCGCCCGCAGGTCCTCGTGACGTACGACCCCGACGGCGGATACGGCCACCCCGACCACATCAAGGCGCACCGCGTCGCCATGCGCGCCGCCGACCTCGCGGCCGATCCGGCCTTCCGCGCCGACCTCGGCGCGCCCCACGCCATCGACAAGATCTACTGGAACCGCGCCCCGCGGTCCGTGGTCGAGGAGCGCTTCCGCTGGATGTCGGGAGCGCTCGGGCACTCGCCGTTCGGCACGCCCGCCGCCGTCGACGACGTGCCCGGCGTCACGGACGACGAGCGGATCACGACCGAGATCGACGGCAGGGCCTTCAAGAGCGCCAAGACGGCGGCGATGGCGGCCCACGCCACCCAGATCACCGTGAGCGGCCCGCTCTTCGTCCTCTCCAACCAGCTCGCCCAGCCCATCTTCGATGTGGAGTACTACGAGCTGGTGCGGGGAGAAGCGTCGACAGAGGGATCTTCGGGTTCATCCGAGGGATCATCAGAGGGGTCATCAGAGGGGTCATCAGAGGGGTCGTCCCGTGAGACGGATCTCTTCGCGAGACTTGAAAGGGTGACGGATGTGGCGGAGGTGACCGCGCTGTGAGTACGCGATCCCGTGCGGCGTCCGGTTCCGGTTCCGGGGCCGCGGCCGGCAGACCCGCGTCCTCCGGCGCGGCCGCCGCCCCCGCCGGCGGCAGCTTCCTCGCGCAGCCCCTCAGGGCGGGGCGCCTCGCCGCCTACGCCGGGCTCTTCGTGTTCGGCGCCGTCGTCGGCGCCGCCGGAGCACTCGTCCAAGGCGGCTTCTTCCCCGCCGGGTTGCTGCTCGCGCTCGTCGGCGCCGCCGGTGCCTTCTACGGCGGGGCACGGGCGGTCGGCACCAAGGCGGGGGCCGTCGCGCCCGCCGCCGGCTGGCTCGTCGTGGTGATGCTGCTCACCGCCACCAGACCCGAGGGCGACTTCCTCTTCGGCGCGGATCTCGGCTCGTACGGCTTCCTGCTCGGCGGAATGGCCGTCGCTGTGATGTGCGCCACGCTCGGGCAGGGGTCGCAACCGAGCGCGCCCGCCGCCCGACTTGGCAAGTGACGTACCACTTCGGACCGTGTCCCGCAGGGGTTTGACGCCGGTCACGGAATGAGTGCCGACGGCGGCCAGTATGGTGGTGCGGCCGCCGAGCCTCCCCCAACCTCCGGCCGGGGGGACCCCGGACGAGGTCGAGACGGGCGGCGGAGTCAACCAGGAGAACCTGCCTTGAGTCGTGAAACTGACAGTTCGTCCTCCGGGCCCCAGGGGCGCGGTGGAGCCGCATACCCCTCGGGGACGCCGCCGTACGGCTCCCCGGCACAGGGCGCTGCCGCCGACGGCGGCGCGGACGGCGCGCGGCGGCCCGACGAGCCCGAGACCCAGACCACGCTGACCACCCGCATCCGGATCAACATTCCCGGTTCGCGGCCCATCCCGCCGGTCGTCATGCGTACGCCCGTCGGTGACGAGGGCTCGCACGGGGACTCCTCATCCGTGGACGACGACAGCCGCAGGGACGGTGCCGCACCGGGTGCTCCCGGCGCGGGAGACGCGGGCGGGGCGACGGGGGCCGGAGCCCCGGCCTCCCCGGCTTCCTCCGGAGCTGGTTCCGGTTCAGGTTCCGGTTCCGCGTCGGGTGAGGGCGGCCAGGGGGCCTCCTCCTCGGCCTCCCCTTCGCAGTCCTCGGCCGACGAGAAGACGAGCGACTGGTTCGCGCCGCGCAAGCCCGCCCGGAGTGACACCGGGAGCGGTTCGGGTGTCCCCGGGGCGAATGGTCCGGGGGCGAACGGCCCGGGGGCCAACGGTTCCGGTACGGGGCAGTTCGACGTGTCCGGCGCCGTCGCGTCGGGCCCCCTCGGCTCGGGCGGCCCGCAGAGCGACCCGCACCGCGGCGACCTGCCGTACTTCTCCGGCGGTATGGGCGGCTCCGGGGACTCCCGGCCCGCAGGACCGACCGGCGGCCCCGTCACGGGCGACAGCCCGCTGGCGCCTCCGGGCCGCCACAGCGCTCCTGGCGCACCCGGCGGCCCCGCCGACTCCGGTGCGCGGCCGCCCCGTTCCGGCGTCATGAGCGACGACACCGCGATCCTCACGCCGCAGAAGTCCGGCCCGGTCCCGCCGCCCGGCGGTCCGCGTCCGCCCGTCGGCGGCGGCCAGGTGCCCGGCGGACCCGGTGCTCCGGGCGGCCCCGGCGGCCCCGGTGGCCCCGGCGCTCCCGCGCCCGGCGCCAACGTCTCCGGCGAGACCCTCACGAGCGGCATCCCCGTCGTGCCGCCCACGCAGGACAACTCCCCGTTCGCGCCGGGCCCGCAGGGTGAAGGACCGGTTCCGCACACCCCGCCGAAGCTGCCCGACCCGGTGCGCTCGGACGTGCCGCCCGCCGCTGCCGCGCCGAAAAAGAAGAAGGGCCGCAACAAGCTGGTCCTCCTCGCGGCCGCCGTCGTGGTCGCGGGCTGCGGGGCGTACGGCGCGGGCCTGTTGATGAACCACGCCGACGTCCCGAAGGGCACCACCGTGCTCGGCGTCGACATCGGCGGCGGCACCCGTGACGAAGCCGTGAAGAAGCTCGACGCGGCCCTCGACGCGCGCGTCACCAAGCCGCTGAAGCTCTCGGTGGGCGGCGACACGGTCACGCTCAAGCCGGACCAGGCGGGCCTCACCCTGGACAGCCAGGCCACTGTCCGCGAGGCCGCGGGCAGCGACTACAACCCCGTCTCGGTGATCGGTTCGCTCTTCGGCGGCCAGCGTGTCGTCGAGCCCGTCATGCCCGTGGACGAGGAGAAGCTCGCGGCCGCCCTGGAGCGCGCGGCGGGCGGCTCGGGCACGGCGCAGGAGGGCACGGTCAAGTTCGTGCCGGGCAAGGCCCAGCCCGTCTACGGCAAGGTCGGCAAGGGCATCGACCCGCAGGCGTCGACCGCTTCGGTCGCCGACGCGTACAAGAAGCAGGTCGAGACGGGCAGCGCGGGCGCGGTCCAGGTGCCGGTCACCACGCGCAAGCCGACCGTCTCCAAGGCCGAGGTGGACAAGTTCATGACCCGGTTCGCCAAGCCGGCCATGTCCGCCAACGTCACGATCAAGGCGGGTGCCAAGTCGATCCCCTTCGGCCCGGAGAAGTCGCTGCCGAAGATCCTGGAGACGAAGGCCCTCAAGGACGGCACCCTTCAGGTGCACTACAACCTCGAAGAGCTCAAGAAGCTGTACGGCAACGTCTTCGACGGCGTCCTGATCCAGCGCGGCGACGGCTCCAAGACGCCGGTCCAGCCGACCGACGTGGCCGCGGCGATGGGCAAGGCGCTGGTCGGCAAGACGCCCGCCGAGCGGATCGGCGTCATCGAGACCAACGCGAGCTGATTCCCGCAGGCCGGCGGAGGCCGGACGGTTCACCCGGGTGAACCGTCCGGCCTCCGGCATGACATCTGTCATCCCGTAGTCACCACATCCGACACTGCCGCCGTGACCTGCGGTTTTGTGACGATGGTGCACATGACGACGACCACAGCACCGCCCGTCACCAGCGCGGTGAGCTTCGAGCGGGTGACCAAGAACTACGGCGACGTCCGCGCCGTCGACGGCCTGACCCTCGACCTCCACCCGGGCGAGACGGTGGCGCTCCTCGGGCCGAACGGCGCGGGCAAGTCCTCCACCCTCGACCTGCTGCTCGGCCTGCGCAGCCCGGACAGCGGAACCGTGCGGGTCTTCGGGACCGAGCCGCGCGAGGCGATCACGGCGGGCCGGGTCGGCGCCATGCTGCAGAGCGGCGGACTGATGGGCGAGGTCACCGTGCGCGAGCTGGTGACGCTCGCCTGCGAGCTGCACCCGAGACCCCACCGCGTCAACGACGTGCTCGCCCACGCGGGCATCACCCAGATCGCGGACCGCAAGGCCGACAAGCTCTCCGGCGGCCAGGAGCAGCGCGTCCGCTTCGCGCTCGCCACGGCCGGCGCCTCTGACCTGATCGTGCTCGACGAGCCGACCACCGGCATGGACGTCACCGCGCGCCAGGCGTTCTGGGCCACCATGCGGGAGCAGGCCGATCAGGGGCGCGCGGTCCTGTTCGCCACGCACTATCTGGAGGAGGCCGACGCGATCGCCGACCGCGTCCTGGTCCTGCACCGCGGCCGGCTCCTCGCGGACGGCACCGCGGCCGAGATCAAGGCGAAGGCGGGCGCCCGCAAGGTCGCGTTCGACCTGGAGCGGATCGACCCGGAGCTCGCGCGACGGCTCCGCGCGCTGCCCTTCCTCACCACCCTCGACATCGCGGGCCACACGGTCCGCCTCCAGTCGACGGACGCCGACGCCACCGTGCACGCGCTGTACGGGCTCGGCGTGTACCCCCGCAACCTCGAAGTCGCCGGGCTCGGCCTGGAGCAGGCCTTCGTGGCGATCACCGAGGCCGAGGAGGCCAGGACCGCATGAAAGGCACCCACGGCATGAACAGCCTCATCAAGCTCGAGATCACCCGCGCCCTGCGCAACCGCAAGTTCCTCTTCTTCTCCGTCATCTATCCGTCGATGCTCTTCCTGATCATCGCGGGCACCCAGAACGGCGCCGACCAGGTCCCCGACACGGGCCTGTCCGTCCCCGCGTTCATGATGGTCTCGATGGCGTCCTTCGGCGCCCTCACCGCCGTACTCATGGGGAACAGCGAGCGCATCGCCAAGGAGCGCGAGAGCGGCTGGGTGCGGCAGCTGCGCCTGACGGCGCTCCCCGGGCGGGGGTACGTCCTGGCGAAGACGGCGAGCGCGGCCGTGGTCAGCCTGCCGTCCATCCTCGTGGTCTTCGCGGTCGCCGCGATCTTCAAGGACGTCCGCTTCGACGCCTGGCAGTGGCTGGCGCTGACCGGCGCGATCTGGGCGGGCAGCCTCTGCTTCGCCGCCCTCGGCGTGGCCATCGGCTACCTCGCGTCCGGCGACGCCGTGCGCCCGATCACGATGATCGTCTACTTCGGGCTCTCCATGCTCGGCGGCCTGTGGATGCCGGTGACGACGTTCCCGCACTGGCTCCAGGAGGCGGCGTCCTGGCTGCCCACCCACGCGTACGCCGCCCTCGGACAGGCCATCGAGCTGGGCGACGCACCGCACGCGAAGGACCTCACGCTCCTGGTCGCCTACTTCCTTCTCTTCGCGGGCGGCGCGGCGTGGCTGTACCGGAAGGACACACTGAAGGCGTGAGTACGAGCCAGGGCGCCGAGCACGCCCAAGAGACCGACCTGTACGACGACAGCCACCCGATGCAGACCTTCGGGCAGCCGGTCATGGGCCGCCGCCAGATCCTCACGAAGGCCGTCTGGATCGGCATCTGGCTGGTCTTCCTGACGAGCCCCGTCCACGACCTCGTGGTGACCGAGCGGAGCGCCACGGCCACCGCCCTCGGCTCGCTGGGCCTCGCAGCCTTCGTGGCCTGCTATCTCTCCCTCGTCTTCCGCTACACGACCAAGGTGCTCGACTGGCGCGCGGTGTACGTGGCGTTCGCCGCGCAGTTCACGCTCGCCGTGGTCCTCACGCTCTGCTTCGGCACCCAGTGGCTCGGGCTCTTCGTCTACGTCTCCGTGTCCGCCGGCGCCGTGCTGCCGATGCGGTACGCGGCCCGGGTCATCCCCGCGGTCACCGGCGTGATGGTCGCGATCGGCCTGCGCACGGACAGTCTGCGGGACCTCCTCGGCAACCTGGTCGTGCTCAGCGTGCTCGTGGGGTTCGCGATGGCCGGGGTGCGCCAGCTGGTCCGTACGACGATCCAGCTGCGGCAGGCCAGGGCCACCGTCGCCCAACTGGCGGCCAACGAGGAGCGGCTGCGGCTCGCCCGGGACCTGCACGACCTGCTCGGCCACTCGCTCTCCCTCATCACGCTCAAGAGCGAGCTCGCGGGACGGATGCTGCCCGACCACCCCGATCAGGCGGCCCGGCAGGTCGCCGACATCGAGCAGGTCAGCCGCCAGGCCCTGGTGGACGTGCGCGAGGCCGTCTCCGGCTACCGCAGGCGCACCCTGGCCGGTGAGCTGGCCGGCGCCCGCACCGCGCTGACCGCCGCGGGCATCGAGGCCGACGTGCCGCTGGAGCCGCCCGCCGAACTGCCGGGGGAGGAGGCGGAGGCGGCGCTGGCGTGGGCGCTGCGGGAGGCCGTGACCAACGTCGTGCGGCACAGCGGGGCCTGCCGGTGCACGGTGGCGTTCACGGCACGGAAGACGCTCGGCGGACCGCTGCTCGAACTCACGGTGGAGGACGACGGAGTCGGCAGTTCCGGTGCCGCGGCGGGGAACGGCCTGACGGGCCTCGGCGAACGCGTGGAGGCCGTCGGCGGCATCCTGGAGACGGGCCCGGGCACCCGCCGCGGCTTCCGTCTGGCGGTCCGGGTGCCGCTGGCGGAGGCGACCGTAGGATCCCCCTCATGAGCAGTGGGAACAGCGGGACCAGCACAGGCAGTGGTACCAGCGGGAGCGGTGTCATCAGGGTGCTGTTGGCCGAGGACCAGTCGATGGTCCGTGAGGCTCTCGCGGCGCTGCTCGGTCTGGAGCCGGACATCGAGGTCGTCGCCCAGGTGGCCCGCGGCGACGAGGTGCTCGCGGTGGCCCGCGCACACGCCGTGGACGTGGCGCTGCTCGACATCGAGATGCCCGGCATGACCGGCATCGAGGCGGCCGCCGAACTGCACGCCGCGCTCCCAGCCCTGAAGATCGTCGTGCTGACCACCTTCGGGCGCCCCGGCTATCTGCGCAGCGCCATGGAGGCGGGCGCCGACGCGTTCCTCGTCAAGGACGCCCCCGCGGCCCAGCTCGCCGCGGCGGTGCGCAGGGTGCTCGCGGGGGAGCGGGTCATCGACCCCACGCTGGCGGCGGCCGCCCTCGCGGAGGGCGCGAACCCCCTGACGGACCGGGAGCGCGAGGTGCTGCGCGCGGCCGCGGGCGGCGCCACCAACGCCGAGCTCGCCAAGACCCTGCACCTCTCCCAGGGCACGGTCCGCAACTACCTCTCGACGGCCATCCAGAAGCTCGCCGTCCGCAACCGCGCGGAGGCGGTCAGCACCGCCAGGGACAAGGGCTGGCTCTGAGCCCGTCAGTTCAGCATCGCCCGCGCCCCCAGCGCCTGCCGCCGGGCCCGGTCGGCCGTCGCCGGGTCCCGGGCGGCGACGAAGTCGGCGTACGTGTCCAGCTCCCGCGCACCCGCCAGGAACTCCCCCTTGTGCACGAGGAGTTGGGCGCGCTCGTAGTGCAGCCGGGGCGGCGGTGACGGCAGGAGGAGACAGAGGTCGACCGCCCAGAGCGAGACATCGGCGCGCTCGGGGCGGGGCGCCGCCCAGGCGCGGATGTTGTTCAGGATGCGCGCCACGATGTCCAGCGGGCTCGCGGGGCTCAGCATCGACGGTACGGGCGGGGACCCCGTCGCCGCCGCCACGAGCAGCTCCACGTCGGTCCCGGTGAGCAGCCGGCCGCCGTCGAAGGGATCGGCGAGGACCTGGTCGTCGCACGCTCCGAAGCCGACCACGAAGCGCCCGGGGAGCGCGACGCCGTGGACGGGGGCGCCCGCACGCCGCGCGACTTCCATCCAGACGACGGAGAGCAGGATCGGCAGGCCTCTGCGGCGGCGCAGGACCTGGTGCAGGAGCGACGAGTCGAGGCGCTGGTAGTCGCCGGGCCTGCCCTTGAAGCCGCAGCGCACACCGAGGAGCTCGGCCAGGGCGGCGGCCCAGGCGCGCGGGTCGTCGGCGCGGCGGGCGCGGCGGCCGAGCACGGCCTGTTCCGCGAGCCGGTCGAGCAGGCGCCGTGCGGCGTGCAGGTCCGCCTCGTCGAGCGAGGGGTCGGCCTCGGTGCCGATCAGCAGGCACAGCAGCGCCAGATCGGGCCGCGCGGACTCGGCCTCGGCCGCGAACAGCCGCCGCCACTCGGTGGTTCCGGGGGGTCGGGGGTGCATACGTCCGTGGTGCCCGGTCGCCTCGATCGATACGTCCGTCCGGGCGGGCCGCGTCCCCCGGACCGGTCAGTTCAGCATGGCTCGCGCGGCCCGCGCCTGCTGGCGCACCCGGTCCGCCGTGGTCGGCTCCACCGGAGTGACCACATCCGCGTACGCGTCCAGCTCCGCCGCGCCCCCCAGGAAGTCGCCGCGCTGGACGAGGAGTTGGGCCCGTTCGTAGCGGAGCCTGGCCGGGTGGGCGGGCAGCAGGAGCGACAGCTCCAGGGCCCACAGGGCGACGTCGGACCGCTCGGGCCGTGCGGCGGCCCAGGCGCGGATGTTGTTGAGGATCCGCTGCACGATGTTCAGCGGGTCCGCGGGCGTCAGCATGGACGGCTGGATGCCCGTGCCCGCGGTCCCGGCCACCAGCAGCTCCGCGTCGGTGCCGGTGAGCAGCCGGCCGCCGTCGAAGGGGTCGGCGAGGACCTGGTCGTCGCGTGGTCCGAAGCCGACGACGAAGTGTCCGGGGAGCGCGACGCCGTAGACGGGGGCGCCCGCACGCCGCGCGACTTCCATCCAGACGACGGAGAGCAGGATCGGCAGGCCCCTGCGGCGGCGCAGGACCTGATGCAGGAGCGAGGAGTCGAGCCGCTGGTAATCGCCCGGTGTCCCCTCGAACCCGCACTGTTCACCGAGGAGTTCGGCCATCGCGGTCGCCCACGCGCGCGGCCCGCCGGGCCGGAACGGCAGCAGCCCCGCCAGGCGGTCGAGCTCGATCTCGGCGGCGTCGATCCCCGCCTCGTCGAGTGAGGGATCCGCCTCGGCGCCGATCAGTAGGCACAGCGGCGCGAGACCGGGCCGCTCCGACCGCGCCTCTTCGGCGAACCGCCGCCGCCATTCGCCGGACTCCGCGTGCATACGTGCCTCGTGTCTGCCCTCGCCGGGCGCTGTCTCCGTGCCGTGCTCTGCTCTGTCGTGCTTGCCGTGCCGTGCTCCGTCGGGCCCGCCGCTCCCGCTCAGGCAGGGCCGTACCGGTAGTGGTGATAGGCGTGATGAGCGGCGAAACCCATCCCGCCGTACAGCGCCCGCGCGCTGTCGTTGCCGTCCTCGACCTGCAGCCAGGCCGCCGAAGCGCCCTCGGCCAGGGCCTGCCGGGCCAGTGCGGTCATCACCGCGGTGGCGAGCCCCCGGCGCCGGTGCTCCGGGTCCACCTCGACGGCCATGAAGCCCGCCCAGCGCCCGTCCACCACGCACCGCCCGATGGCGGCCGGGACGTCACCGCTCCCGGGCACGGAAGCGAACCATACCGAGGGCCCGCCCGCCAGCACCTCGAGCACATGCGGTCCGGGTACCCCGAACCGCTTGTACCGCCGCAGCCACGGCTCGTCGAAGGAGCGGGAGAGCACGACACGGTCCACGTCCGCGGCCAGGTCCCCGACCGGGGCGAGCCCGCCGACGTGCAGCTCCGCGCTCCCCTCGCGCACCCAGCCGCGCTCCTCCAAGCCGGCGCAGAGCAGTTCCTGCGTGCCCTCGGCGCCGGTCGCGGTCTGCACGTACGGGGGCAGGCCACGGGCCGCGTACCAGTCACGGACGTACGACAGGGCCTCGTCCAGCGGCCGTCCCGGATCGCCCAGCGGCAGCACGGAGTTGGCGCGCCGGGTGAACCCCGCCGCCGACCGCAGCTCCCACTCGCCGAGCCGCTCGCTCTCCACGGGCCGCCAGGCCCGGGCGGAGACCCGCGCCAGCTCCTCGTACGAGGCGGCGGGCCCCCGGCGGCGTGCGGGCGCGGCCGGCACGACCTTGCCCGCCACCAGGGAGTGTTCCGGAATCCGGACGCTCTCACCGTTCCGTCGTGTGATGAGCACCACACCGTCGTCCCACGATGTGAGAACACCAACCGTGTCGGTGAACTTCTCCGTCGGCGCGGAAGCGCCGCTCAAGCGACGGATCGAGACTCGTTTGCCCACGTCAGCAGGGGTGATGCGGACCTCGAGTCGTCCGCCGCCGGTGATTTCCACAGCTCTGCAAGCCCCTCCTGTTCGGATCATGCCCGGGAACGGAGATACTAGGGGCGGGCATCGACGACGCCGCGCTCCCGCGCGCCAGGCGAGCGGAGCCTGAAGACGGCCCGCCAACGCCCGTATCGAGGAGGAACGACAGCGTGACCTACGTCATCGCGCAGCCTTGTGTCGACGTCAAGGACAAGGCGTGCATCGAGGAGTGCCCGGTCGACTGCATTTACGAGGGCCAGCGGTCCTTGTACATCCACCCGGACGAATGCGTCGACTGTGGAGCCTGCGAACCGGTCTGCCCGGTCGAGGCGATCTTCTACGAGGACGACACTCCTGAGGAGTGGAAGGACTACTACAAGGCGAACGTCGAGTTCTTCGACGAGCTCGGTTCGCCCGGTGGCGCGAGCAAGCTCGGCCTGATCGAGCGCGACCACGCCTTCATCGCCGCCCTGCCGCCGCAGAACCAGTAACGGCAGCCTGAGCGTCGCCCCGGTCCCGTACGGCATCTTCGCCGCACGGGACCGAGGCATACGCAACGACCAGCACCAGCACGGGAGTCAACACGTGTCCGCAGTCTCCGACCGGCTTCCCACCTTCCCCTGGGACAAGCTCGAGCCGTACAAGGCCACGGCGGCCGCCCACCCCGGCGGCATCGTCGACCTGTCGGTCGGCACCCCGGTGGACCCGGTTCCCGAGCTGATCCAGAAAGCGCTGATCGCCGCCGCGGACTCGCCCGGCTATCCGACGGTGTGGGGCACGGCCGAGCTGCGCGACGCGCTCACCGGCTGGTGCGGACGGCGCCTCGGCGCCCGGGACCTCACCCACCGCAACGTCCTGCCGATCGTCGGCTCCAAGGAGCTCGTGGCCTGGCTCCCGACGCAGCTGGGCCTCGGCCCGGGCGACGTGGTGGCCTACCCGCGGCTCGCCTACCCGACGTACGAGGTGGGCGCGCGCCTGGCCCGTGCGGAGTACGTCGCCTACGACGAGCCGACCCGGCTGGACCCGACGAACCTCAAGCTCCTCTGGCTCAACTCGCCCTCGAACCCCACCGGTCGCGTCCTGTCCAAGGAAGAGCTGACCCGTGCCGTCGCCTGGGCCCGGGAGCACGGCGTGCTGCTCGTCAGCGACGAGTGCTACCTGGAGCTCGGCTGGGAGGCCGATCCGGTCTCCGTCCTGCACCCGGACGTGTGCGGCGGTTCGTACGAGGGCATCGTGGCCGTCCACTCCCTCTCCAAGCGGTCCAACCTGGCGGGGTACCGCGCGGCGTTCGTCGCCGGTGACGCGGACGTCCTCGGGGACCTGCTGCAGATCCGCAAGCACGGCGGCATGATGACCTCCGCGCCGACCCAGGCCGCCGTCGTGGCGGCGCTCGGCGACGACGGGCACGTGCGCGAGCAGCGCGAGCGGTACGCGGCCCGGCGCACGGCCCTGCGCGACGCCCTGGTGAAGCACGACTTCCGCATCGAGCACAGCGAGGCGAGCCTGTACCTGTGGGCCACCCGCGACGAGTCCTGCTGGGACACCGTCGGCCACCTCGCGGGCCTCGGCATCCTGGTGGCGCCCGGCGACTTCTACGGCCCGGCGGGCGACCGGTTCGTGCGCGTGGCGCTGACGGCGACGGACGAGCGGGTCGCGGCGGCGGTCGAGCGGCTGGCGTGACGCGGCTGGTGTGACGCGGTTGGCTGGTATGACGCGGCGCTGAACCGTCGCTTCCGAGTACGGCGAAGGGCCCGGAGCCAATGGCTCCGGCCCCTTCGTGCGCATGCCCCGCGATCAGCCCAGCGGCAGGCTCTTGACCGGCAGCTGGTCGGTCGGCAGGCCGCCCTTGGTCAGCGAGTCGGTGGGCAGGCCCTGACCCAGCGCGCCGTCGGTCGGCAGCCCGCCCTCGGTGGCCGAGTTCGCGGTCTCGCCGAGCACCTCGCCCGTGCTGCCCGCGACTTCGCCGGCGGCCCTCTGCGCGGCGGGGGTCGCCGTCTTGCCGGCCCGGCCGATGGCCTTGGTCGCGGCCGGGACGGACTTCTTCACGGCCTTGCTGCCGGTGTCACCCGCGAGGTTGCCGACGTTCTGAGCCGCGTCGTCGACGGTGTTGCCGAGGCTGTCGCCGTCCACGGCGGACACTCCGCCCAGGTCGGGGCCGGCCGGGAGGTCAACGGCGCTCGCGGAGCCGGCCGCACCGACCACGGAAGCTGCACCCGCTGCGCTCAGCAGCGCGGCACGGGCGATCCGGCGGGTCAGGGGGAGGGACATGGTGCTCCTTCAGACGGGAGAGAACGTTGGGTTGTCCGGCCGGATCGGCTCCGGCGTCGCGCCGGACGGCTTCCGGCGATCAGACGCAGTGACTACCGCTCGAAGCCCCCGAAGGTTGCGGTGCGCCAACGTAAAGAGTTGGCAATGCGTCGCATTATCGGCTGCGGAGAAAAGGGGGCAAACGGCTTACGGGCCAATTCGCTGCAGAATCCTTCATCCTCCGCGTCCACAAGGGATTCGGGGATTGTGCGGAGCGTGGGCGGAAAACTCGGACACGGTCTCGCCCCGTCACGCCCGGCGTGCCCCGGACGAGTGAAGCGCCGTACTACTGCCCAGTGACGATTCGAACCTCGCCCGCAGCCCGGCCCGCACCCGCGGCGCCGGGCGCCCGCGCCTTCCGCCACTCGCCGGAGCCTCCGGCGCGCCACTCCCTGCCGTCGTACGAGACCCGCTCGATGTGCAGCGCCGAGGACTGCGCCACGGCCCAGTGCGCCAGCTCCCAGCCGCGGCGCGACGCCCGGTCGTCGGCCGGGCGGGCGGGCGCGGGAACCGTCACCGTGCGCCCCTGGCCGCCGCTGGGGCGCACCTCGCGGCCGAAGTCGCGGGTCAGAGCGGCCCGCACCCGCGCCGGGTCCGCGGGGACGGTGCCGGCGGCGGGGCGGCCCTCGCAGCCGAAGGTCGCGGGCCCGCGGCCGGTGAGCGCGGCGGCGAGCAGCGCGGCGTCCGGCTCGTGCTTGGCGTAGGCCTGCGGAAAACCGCTGCGCTGCACGCGCTGCGCGGCGACCGTGAGGGGCAGGCGCGAATAGCCGGGGACGTCGGCCAGATGCTCGTAGAACCGGGCGGCGGAGTACGCCGGGTCCATGATCTGCCGCTCGTCGCCCCAGCCCTGCGAGGGGCGCTGCTGGAAGAGGCCGAGCGAATCCCGGTCCCCGTGCGTGATGTTGCGCAGGCCGGACTCCTGCAGAGCGGTGGCCAGGGCGATGGTGACCGCGCGCTCCGGCATCCCGCGCGAGGTGCCGGCCGCCGCCACCGTCGCGGCGTTCTCCGCCTGTTCGGCCGTGAAGGTGTACGAAGCGCCGTCGCCCTTCCCCGACACGACCGTGCACCGCGGCTCGCGCTTGCCCCCGTACACGTACTGGAGCGCCACATAGCCCACGACGGCGAGCAGCACGGCGGCCGCGGTCCCGATACGCAGGAGACGGCCGTGCCGGACGAGGGTGGCGGGCTCAAGCACGCGTCCAAGGTACTGGAGACCTCTGACAGGCCCGCGCGCCCGCTGGCGTTAGGGTCGTCGGCATGCCTCAGACACCGCTTGACCTCACGCTCGACGCCGCGGAGCTGACCGCGCGGCTGGTCGACTTCCCGTCCCCGAGCGGCGAGGAGAAGGCGCTCGCCGACGCCATCGAGACGGCCCTGCGCGCCCTGCCGCACCTCACGGTCGACCGGCACGGCAACAACGTGGTGGCCCGCACGAACCTCGGACGCGCGGAGCGGGTCATCCTCGCCGGGCACATCGACACGGTGCCGATCGCGGACAACGTACCGTCCCGCCTCGACGAGAACGGCGTCCTCTGGGGCTGCGGCACCTGCGACATGAAGTCGGGCGTCGCCGTCCAGCTGCGCATCGCCCAGACGGTGCCCGAGCCCAACCGCGACCTCACCTTCGTCTTCTACGACAACGAAGAAGTGGCCGCCCACCTCAACGGCCTCGGGCACGTCGCCGAGGCCCACCCCGACTGGCTGGCGGGCGACTTCGCCGTCCTCCTGGAGCCGACCGACGGCCAGGTCGAGGGCGGCTGCCAGGGCACCCTGCGGGTCCTCCTCAAGACCAAGGGCGTGCGGGCGCACTCCGCGCGCGCGTGGATGGGCTCCAACGCCATCCACGCGGCCACCCCCATCCTCCAGAAGCTCGCCGCGTACGAGCCCCGCAAGCCGATGGTGGAAGGCCTCCAGTTCCACGAGGGCCTCAACGCCGTCCGCATCGAGGGCGGCGTCGCCACCAACGTCATCCCCGACGAGTGCACCGTCACCGTCAACTTCCGCTACGCCCCGGACCGCACCGAGGAAGAGGCCCTCGCCTTCGTCCGCGACTACTTCGCGGACTGCGGCGTCGACGAGTTCGTCGTCGACGACCACACGGGCGCGGCCCGCCCCGGCCTCACACACCCGGCGGCAGCGGCCTTCATGGCGGCCGTCGGCGGCGAGGCCCGCCCCAAGTTCGGCTGGACGGACGTCTCCCGCTTCAGCGCCCTCGGCGTGCCCGCGGTGAACTACAGCCCCGGCAACCCGCTGCTCGCCCACAAGATCGACGAGCGCGTCGAGGCGTCGCTGATCCCGGTGGCGGAGGAGAAGCTGCGGGCCTGGTTGACGTCGTAGGCAGGTGAGGCACCCGGTGCCGCTCCCGGTACCGGACATCCCGAGGTCCCTCGGACGTAACCCGCGTAGATCTACGCTGTGGGTCACGTACGCATGGAGGGAGCAGACGATGAGCCACCCCGACAACAGCGCCGAGCGCGCTGCCCACGCTGCCAGGAAGCGTCCTGAGGAGCAGCGGCTCGGCCCGGTGCTGCGCAGGCGGGACAAGGTGCAGGCCGGTACCACCGACCAGCGTCTCCTCGACTCCGACGGTCCCTCCGAGTGGGTGCACACGGACCCCTGGAGAGTCCTGCGCATCCAGTCCGAGTTCATCGAGGGCTTCGGCACCCTCGCGGAACTCCCGCCCGCGATCAGTGTCTTCGGCTCGGCGCGCACGGGGGAGGGCTCTCCGGAGTACGCGGCCGGCGTCGAGATCGGCAAGGCGCTCGTGGAGGCCGGCTTCGCCGTGATCACGGGCGGCGGGCCCGGCGCGATGCAGGCCGCCAACCAGGGCGCCGTCGAGGCGAAGGGCACCTCCGTCGGCCTCGGCATCGAGCTCCCCTTCGAGCAGGGCCTCAACCCCTACGTCGACATCGGCGTGAACTTCCGCTACTTCTTCGTCCGCAAGACGATGTTCGTGAAGTACGCGCAGGGCTTCGTGGTCCTGCCCGGCGGCCTCGGCACGCTGGACGAGCTCTTCGAAGCGCTCACCCTCGTCCAGACGCGCAAGGTCACGCGCTTCCCCATCGTCCTCTTCGGCTCGCAGTACTGGGGCGGCCTGGTCGACTGGCTGAAGAACACGGTCATCGCCCAGGGCAAGGCCTCAGAGGCGGACCTCCTCCTCTTCCACGTCACGGACGACGTGGACGAGGCGATCTCGCTGGTGACGAAGGAAGTCGGGAAGTAGCCCGGAAGGAGAACTCCCCGAAGGGGAGTTCACCGCGCGCGCCTCAGGCAAGCCCCCGACGGGCGACCGCCGGGGGCCGGTGCCCGGCGATCGTCGCCACCATGTCCAGCACCTGCTTGGTCTCGGCGACCTCGTGCACGCGGTAGACCTGCGCGCCCAGCCACGCCGATACCGCCGTCGTCGCCAGGGTGCCGAGGACGCGTTCCTTGACCGGCTTGTCGAGGGTCTCGCCCACGAAGTCCTTGTTGGACAGGGAGACCAGGACGGGCCAGCCCGTGTCCACCATCTCGCCGAGCCTGCGGGTGGCCTCCAGGCTGTGGCGGGTGTTCTTGCCGAAGTCGTGGCCAGGGTCGATCATCACGGACTCGCGCGGGACGCCCAGCTCCACCGCGCGTTCGGCCAGGCCGAGCGTCACGCGCAGGATGTCGGCCATCACGTCGTCGTACGTGACGCGGTGCGGCCTGGTGCGCGGCTCGGCGCCGCCCGCGTGCGTGCAGACCAGACCCACCCGGTACCGCGCGGCAACCTCCGCGAGCTTCGGATCGACACCGCCCCAGGCGTCGTTGAGTAGATCGGCACCCGCCTCGCAGACCGCCTCACCGACGTCGTGCCGCCACGTGTCGACGCTGATCACCACGTCGGGGAACCGCTTGCGGACCTCGGCGACGAAACCGACCGTGCGGCGCGCCTCCTCCTCGGCGGTCACCTCCTCGCCCGGACCCGCCTTGACCCCGCCGATGTCGACGATGGCGGCGCCCTCGGCCACGGCCTGCTCCACGCGCGCGAGCGCGGGTTCGTCGCGGAAGGTGGCCCCCTGGTCGTAGAAGGAGTCCGGGGTCCGGTTGACGATCGCCATGATCACCGGCTCGTGCGCGTCGAACTCGCGCCTGCCAAGCCTGAGCATCCCCTGTGGCCCTCCTGGGTCCTTGTCGCGGTTCGGCCGCCTGCGACCTTAACTGTCACAGGCGCATGGCACGATCGGACCCTGACAGTTTGAGCACGGGCAGTCGAGCGTGAGGGCCTGAAGAGATGGTCTTGTTCTTGTTCCTGGTCATCGCCCTCGTCGTGGTGGTCGGCGCGGTGACCCTCGCCGTGATCGGCGGCGGCGAGAGCGGCGCGCTGCCCGACGCCGCGCCCGAGCGGTTCACCGACCCGCTGCCCCTGGACCGCCCCCTGCGCCGCGCCGATGTCGACGCGGTGCGCTTCCCGATGACCCTGCGCGGCTATCACATGGCGGAGGTGGACGAGGTGCTCGGCCGCCTCGGCGCCGAGCTGGCCGAGCGGGACGCCCGCATCGCCGAGCTGGAGGCTGCTCTGGCCGGCGCGCAGGCCACTGCGGTCGCGGGCCGCTCCCTCTTCGAGGGGTATGAACCACGCGGGCCCGAGGAGAAGAAGGGCGACGACCAGTGAGCACGGAGAGCGGCGCGGTTCCGGGCCCGGACGGCGGCCTCCGCTGCCCCTGGGGCCTGTCCACCGCGGACTACGTGGCGTACCACGACGACGAATGGGGCCGCCCGGTCCACGGCGACGACGCGCTGTACGAGCGGCTCTGCCTGGAGGCCTTCCAGTCCGGCCTGTCGTGGATCACGATCCTGCGCCGCCGCGAGGGGTTCCGCGCCGCCTTCGCCGGCTTCAGGATCGCCTCGGTCGCGGAGTTCACCGACGAGGACCGCGAGCGGCTCCTCGCCGACCCGGGGATCATCCGCAACCGCGCCAAGATCGACGCCACCCTCGCCAACGCGCGCGTGCTCGCCGACTGGCCCGAGGGCGAACTGGACTCCCTGATCTGGTCGTACGCACCGGATCCCGCGACCCGCGAGGCCCCCCGCACCATCGCCGATGTGCCCGCGATCACCGACGAGTCCATGGCTCTGTCGAAGGCCCTCAAGAAGCGCGGCATCCGCTTCGTCGGCCCCACCACGGCGTACGCACTGATGCAGGCCTGCGGTCTGGTCGACGACCACCTCGCGGACTGCGTGGCCCGCGAGGCGGCGTAAGGAGCCGGCTCTCCGGATGTCGCGGTCAGCGTCCCAGGTACTTCGGCTTCTCCTTGGCGATGAAGGCCTGCACGGCGATGGCGTGGTCCTCGGACGCGCCCGCCCTCGCCTGCAGCTCGTCCTCCTTGTCCAGCGCCTCGTCCAGGGAGTGGCCCGCCGCGTAGGCGAGGGACTCCTTGAGCGCCGCGTAGGCCAAGGTGGGGCCCTCGGCCAGGGCGCGGGCCACCTGCGCGGCCTCGTCGGCGAGGTCGTCGGCGGGCACGATCCGGTTCGCGATGCCCAGCTCGTACGCCTCCTGCGCGGAGATGTTGCGGGGGAAGAGCAGCAGGTCGGCGGCCCGGCCGGGACCGATCACGCGCGGCAGCGTCCAGGAGACCCCGGAGTCGGCGGTCAGGGCGACACCCGCGAACGACGTGTTGAACTTGGCGGTGTCCGCGACCACGCGGTAGTCGGCGGCGAGCGCGAAGCCGAGGCCCGCGCCGGCGGCGACGCCGTTGACCCCCGCCACGACCGGCTTCGGCATGCTCGTCAGCGCCCGCACGATGGGGTTGTAGTGCTCTTTGACCGTGCTCATGGTCTGCCCGGTGCCCGCCTCGCGGTCCGCCGCGAGGGAGCCGATGTGCTCCTTGAGGTCCTGGCCCACGCAGAAGGCACGGCCCGTCGCGGTGAGCAGGACCGCGCGCACGGCCTCGTCGGCGGCGGCCGACCGCACGGTCTCCCGGAGGGCGACCTTGGCCTCGGTGTTCATGGCGTTCATCGCCTCGGGACGGTTGATCGTGATCGTCGCGAGTCCGTCGCTCACCTCGTAGAGCACGCTGTCGGCCATGGTGGTCCCCTCCGCTGGTCCAGTACGTAGAAGCTCAGCATGACGGAGATCATCGGGCTCCGGCATGCGCCCGGTCATGTGACCTGCGTCAAAGAATTTCGGGCCCACGGGGCGTATGGGACGGCGAAGTATCGCAGCCACATCGCCGAAATGAGGGGTTTTGCGGGCGCGCGTTGCCCAAGCGATGCCGACCGATGTTGGTCATCGGGTCCTGCCATGCGGGATAATGACCTGGAAGCAATGTGTTCGATGCCGGTGACACCTGGGTTGTCGGCTGCGATGAGCTGGTTTCAGGAAGGGGAACGAGCATGGCGGCCATGAAGCCGCGGACGGGCGACGGCCCGCTCGAGGTGACCAAGGAGGGGCGGGGCATCGTCATGCGCGTTCCGCTCGAAGGCGGCGGACGACTTGTCGTCGAACTGACTCCGGACGAGGCCGACGCGCTCGGCGACGCCCTGAAGAAGGTCGTCGGCTGACGCGGAAGCGCGCACAATTTTCCACTGCCCCGGCATCGTACGACGAGCCGGGGCAGTGCTGTGTCCGGGCCCCGGGGCCTTTATGGGGACGCGGCCGGGGGACCTTTACGGGCCGGACCAGGGGAGCTTTTAAGGGGCGCGGGGAACTGCGCGCCCAGCCACAGCGCACCCGCACAAGAAAAACCGCCCAAGCCAGCGCAGCGCAGTGCAGCGCGGCGCACCGCTACCGTTTCACGGCACAGAGGAGACCGTCTCCCACAGGGAGCAACGACGGCACCAGGTCAGGACTCTCCCGCACCGCCCGCAGCAGCTCGCGCAGGTGCAGGACCTCGACCGGCTGCGGCCCGGAGTCCACGGTCCTGCCGTCCGCGAAGACGCCCTCGAAGCAGACGAGCCCGCCGGGCCGGAGCAGGCGCAACGATTCAGCGAGATAGTCGAGCGACTCCAGTCGGTCCCCGTCACAGAAGACGAGGTCGTAGCCGCCGTCCGCGAGGCGAGGCAGGACGTCGAGGGCCCGGCCGGGGATGAACCGCGCGCGGTTGCCCGCGAAGCCGGCCGCGCGGAAGGCCTGACGGGCGAACTGCTGGCGGTCCGGCTCGGGGTCGACGGTGGTCAGTACGCCGTCGGGCCGCATGCCGTGCAGCAGGTGGATGCCCGACACCCCCGTGCCCGTGCCGATTTCGGCCACCGCTTTCGCGTCAGCCGTGGCGGCGAGCATCCGCAGCGCGGCGCCGGTGCCGGGCGACACCGAGGGCAGGCCTGCCTCCCGGGCCCGGTCCCGGGCCCAGCGCAGTGCCTCGTCCTCGGCGACAAAGGCGTCGGCGAACGCCCAGCCCGTCTGCCGGTTGCCGGTAATGGCCCTCTCCTGTCCCCGTGGTTGCCTGGCCGTGACTGTATCCGTTGGGGGCGGGAACCCGCAGATGAGGCCGGGCGTTTATAGGGGGTGGGAGCACAGCGGGGGTAACGGATGGATCAAGACCTGAAGCGGACGGCTCGCAGGGGCAGGACACCTGCAGAGAAGCCCGTACCAAATTCACGTAAAAACGCTTATCCGGAGCTAACGGGCGAGGTGGTTATGGTAGGGGCTCCACTGGACACCACCAGAGCCGACAGGGGAGGTGCGGCTGCGTCTGCGAATCGGGGAGGAGCGCTCCGGCGTTTTCTCGGATTGGCGGGTGAGCCGAAATCCGTGACCGACACCGCTGACCGCATCCGTGCCAACGACTCCGCTCAGACCGCGACCTTTGCCGCTGACGCGGAATCGCAGGCGTGGACTCCGCCCACCTGGGAGGAGATCGTCAGCACGCACAGCGGCCGCGTGTACCGCCTGGCGTACCGCCTGACCGGCAATCAGCACGACGCCGAGGATCTCACGCAAGAGGTCTTCGTCCGTGTCTTCCGGTCCCTGTCGACCTACACCCCCGGCACGTTCGAGGGCTGGCTGCACCGCATCACCACCAACCTCTTCCTGGACATGGTGCGCCGCAAGCAGCGCATCCGCTTCGACGCGCTCGGGGACGACGCCGCGGAGCGGCTGCCGAGCCGCGAGCCGTCGCCGCAGCAGGTCTTCAACGACACGCACTTCGACGCTGACGTCCAGCAGGCACTCGACACCCTCGCGCCGGAGTTCCGCGCCGCGGTGGTCCTCTGCGACATCGAGGGCCTTTCGTACGAGGAGATCGCAGCGACCCTCGGCGTCAAGCTCGGCACGGTCCGCAGCCGTATCCACCGGGGCCGCTCGCAGCTGCGCAAGGCCCTCCAGCACCGCTCTCCCGAGGCCCGCGCCGAGCGTCGCTCGCTCGCGGTCACCGGGGCCGTGGCGCTGGGAGGAGGGGGCGCGACCGCGTGAGTGGATCACGGTCGAATCCTGCCGAACGGCAACTAGCCGAGGCCGAGCAGCACCTGGGGGACCGGCTCGCCGCGCTTGTGGACGGCGAGTTGGGCCATGACGCGCGCGAGCGCGTCCTCGCGCATCTGGCGACCTGTCCGATGTGCAAGACCGAGGCCGACGCGCAGCGTCGCCTGAAGAGCGTCTTCGCGCAGGCGGCCCCGCCGCCGCCCACCGAGAGTTTCCTCGCCCGCCTCCAAGGTCTTCCAGGAGGCGGTTCCGGGCCGTCCGGAGGGCCCGGCGCCGACGACGGATTCGCCACCGGAGCCACCGATTCCGCCGGACTGCCGCGGAACGGGATCTTCGGCGTGAACCCCGACCCCTTCGTGGAGTACGTCCCGGCGGGCGCCCACGCCGCGGTGCTGCCCAGCGAGCACCGGGGCTTCCGCATCCATGACGTCACGCGGCACGACGGAGAGAGACCGACCTGGCGCGGTCGCCGCTTCGCGTTCGCGGCGGCCGGCGCGGTGTCGCTGGCCGCCATCGCGCTGGGCGGGGTCACGGTCGGCGTCCCCGCCGACTCGGGCGACACCCGCGCGGGCGGCTCCGGCAG
Organism: Streptomyces sp. NPDC039462; assembly: GCF_055639375.1. Classification (NCBI taxonomy): domain Bacteria; kingdom Bacillati; phylum Actinomycetota; class Actinomycetes; order Kitasatosporales; family Streptomycetaceae; genus Streptomyces; species Streptomyces sp. NPDC039462. Next base: position 740,622 of record NZ_JBVKAO010000002.1, on the reverse strand, counting down.
CAATGTGACCCCGCAGCGCTCCCAGGGCTCCGGCACCGCCGTGACCCCCGACTCCGTGCGCCGCCGGGGCAGCGGCAATCCCCTGTCGGTGCAGGGCCAGCGGCCCGGCGTCCTGACGGCACCGGTCGCGCCGACCGAGGTGACGGGACCCCTGCTGCCCGGGGCACCCACCCACCCGATGCGCACCCGCGACTCCGTGCACCAGCTGACGGCGCCGATGCTTGCGGGCGCCGCCGCGATCTCCCCGCTGATACGCCCGGCGCCGCCCGGCCGTCACATGGCGGAGGACCGCCTGATGCCGGGAGACGCCGATCCAGTGCGGACCACCGCCGCCCCACCGGGCACCGGACCGCTGCAGGGCACGTCGCAGATGCGCTGACACGACGGTGCCCTCCGCTTTCCCGGGGGAACCTGGTTGAATCCTCGGTGGGCCGTGCCCGCCGAGGAACCGGCGAGCGCGGGGTTGAGCATGCAAACGGCGTCCGCCGCGGGCCAGTTGTGGGGAGAACATGGACGAGGGGAAGCCCGCGAAGGCGAATTGGTGGAGCCGCCCCCGGCCCAAAACGCCGGGCACACAGGACCAGCCTTCGGCCCCCCAGCCCCCGACACCGGCCGCTCCCGGCGCCTCGGCGCAGGCCCCGGACACTTCCGCGCAGGGCGCGCTGGTCCCGGGACGGCCCGTGGAGGCCCCGGCCACCTCGGGGCAGGCGGTTGAGGCCCCGGCCACGCACCAGGCACCCACCGCGGCCCCGCACGGCACCACGCCGACTGAGCCCGGTGCCCCGTCGCAGGCCTCAGCCGCGCACCAGGCACCTACCGCCGCTGCCTCGCACGGCACCATGCCAGGGGCTGAGCCCGGGGCTCCGGCGCAGGGAGCGGACTCCGCGGCCCCGCACGGCACCACGTCGGCCGAGCCCGATGCCCCGGCGCAGGCCCCGGTCGCGTCCGCGCAGGGTCCGGATGCTTCCGCGCAGGGCGCGCTGGCTCCGGGACGGCCCGTGGAGGCCCCGGCCACCTCGGGGCAGCCCGTTGAGGCCCCGGCCACCTCGGAGCAGCCTGGGGAGGCCCCGGCCACCTCGGGGCAGTCCGTGGAGGTCCCGGCCGCGCGTCAGGCACCTATCGCCGCTGCCTCGCACGGCACCGTGCCAGTGGCTGAGGCCGGGGCTCCGGCGCAGGGCGCGGAATCCGCGGCCCCGCACGGCGCCACGTCGGCCGAGCCCGGGGTCGCTGCTGCCTCGCGCGGAGCGGCGCCGGCTGAGCCCGGTGCCCCGGTGCAGGACACCTCCGTTCCGGGCCCGCATGGCTCGGTGGGCGGGGAGTCCATATCGGTTGGCGGAGGGGACGCTGCGGAGCGGCCTCGGCCGTTGCACGATCCGGATCCGTATGGGACCCCGCCCTACGGTGAGCCCGGTCCCTGGGCGCCCGCGCCTCCGGTGCAGCACCCCGCGGCGACCCCGGCCCACGGCACCCCGTTCTCCACGGCCCCGCAAGGTGGCTCGCCCGTCTACGGGACACCTGCTCAAGGAACCCCCGCTCACGGCACCGAAGGTCCAGGGGCCCACCACGGTGGGACGCCTCCGCACGGCACCCCCGGTGCCGCCCAGGCACCCGCCCCGGATCCGTACAGCGGGGCCTCCCCGCACCCGGCGCCGGGGGAGACCCGGCCGGCGTACGACCCGTGGAACGTGCCGCTGCAGCAGATCGGGTCGTTGCCCCCGGAGACGCAGGAGAAGCGGCAGAAGCGGGGGCGGCGGGTGCTGCTCGTCGGGGTCGCGCTGATCGCCCTCGTCTCCGGGCTCATCGGCGGCGCGACCGGCGCGTATCTGGAGCGGAACGGCACGGGTGACGTCGAGCTCCGGCAGCCGGACGCCGACGAGTCCAAGGACCGCCCCAAGGGCAGCGTCGCGGGCATCGCCTCCGCCGCCCTGCCCGGCGTGGTCACCCTGCACGTCAGCGGCGACTCCGCACAGGGCACCGGCACCGGCTTCGTCCTCGACGGCAAGGGCCACATCCTCACCAACAACCACGTCGTCGAGCCCGCGGGCACCGGCGGCGAGGTATCGGTCACGTTCAGCGGCGGCGAGACCGCCAAGGCCGAGGTCATCGGGCGCGACTCCGGGTACGACCTCGCGGTCGTCAAGGTGTCCGGCGTCCGCGGCCTGCGGCCCCTGACCCTCGGCAACTCGGAGAACGTCCAGGTCGGCGACCCCGTCGTGGCCATCGGCGCCCCCTTCGACCTGGAGAACACCGTCACCTCCGGGATCATCAGCGCCAAGGAGCGGCCCATCACCGCCGGCGGCGAGAAGGGCGACGGGAGCGACATCTCGTACGTCGACGCCCTGCAGACCGACGCGCCCATCAACCCCGGCAACTCCGGCGGCCCGCTCGTCGACTCCAAGGCACGCGTCATCGGCATCAACAGCGCCATACGCTCCGCGAACGAAGGTTCGGACGCGGACCGGGGCCAGGCCGGCTCCATCGGCCTCGGCTTCGCCATCCCGATCAACCAGGGCAAGCGCGTCGCCGAAGAGCTGATCAACTTCGGCAGGGCGACGCACCCCGTGATCGGTGTCACGCTCGACACCCGGTTCAACGGCGACGGCGCCCGCATCGCCGACAAGGGCAAGAACGGCGGCCCCGCCGTCAACGAGGACGGTCCCGGCGACCGGGCCGGCCTCAGGCCGGGCGACGTCATCACCGAGGTCGACGGCCGTGCCGTGCACTCCAGCGACGAGCTGATCGTCAAGGTCCGCGCGCACCGCCCGAAGGACCGCCTGCGCCTCACGGTCGAGCGCGACGGCGACGAGCGCGAGGTGACCCTGGTGCTCGGCTCGGCGGCCAGTGACTGAGTAAAGGACTGGCCACGGTGGTCCGCGTTGTCGTGCAGCGGCTACCGGACGGACATCCGCGCCGGGTACCGTGGTCACGGTCCAGACCACGGAGGACATCGCAAGGAGCTCTAGGTGTTCAATGACATTGGCGCACTCGAGATAGTGGCGCTGGTCGTCCTCGCCGTGCTCATCTTCGGTCCGGACAAGCTGCCGAAGGTCATTCAGGACATCTCCCGCACGATCCGCAAGATCCGCGAGTTCTCCGACAGCGCGAAGGCGGACATCCGCGAGGAGCTGGGCCCGGAGTTCAAGGACTTCGAGTTCGACGACCTGAACCCGAAGAAGTTCATCCGCAAGCAGCTCGACAACGACGAGCTCGGGCTCAAGGAGATCCGCAACGGCTTCGACCTGAAGAAGGAGATGAACGAGGTCGCGGACGCCGTGCACGGCCGCGACAGCGACTCCTCGGACGGCGGCTCGGCGGCCCCGGCTGCCTCGGGTGGCGGAGCCCGCGTCGACATGCAGAAGAAGTCCGTGGAGGCCGAGAAGCTCGACGCCGGCGACCGTCCGCCGTTCGACGCGGACGCCACCTGAGCCCTCTCCTGAACTGCCGCCGCCAACGGGTGTGGCTATCCTGCCTTGTTGTCCGGCGTGAGGACGCCCGAGGGGGGCGGGCCGCTCCGGACACCCGAGAGCGAGGAGGCGGCCGGGTACATGGAGACGACAAGTCGGGTAGGCGCACAGGTGCAGACCGCGGACGGCGCCGCACAAGCGGTGCCCTCCGCCCGGCGCACGGTCGACGGCTACCTGCTGGCGCCCTTTCCCTGGTACGGCCTCGACGAGGCCTACACGGGGCCGCGCTGGCTGATGCAGGTCGGCGCGTCGGCGGACGGTGCCGTGGAGCACGGTTCGATCGGCCACGGCGACGAGCCGTCGGTCCGTGCCGAGGGCACCCTCGGCAACAGCGACAAGGAGCGCTTCGCGGTCGTGGTGACCGTCGCGGCCAACCCGGTGCGGCGCAGCGCGGACGGCACGGGTGTCCTGGAGGCCACCTCGGTCTCCTCGGCGGCCTGGCTCGCCGGGGTGGGCCTGCTGTCCTTCACCTGGCCGGGCCAGATGGACCACACGCTGCGCGACGACTGGCTGGACCAGCAGACGGAGACGGCCTGGTTCCTCGCCGACGACCTGGAGGGTGACGACTGGTCGTCGCTGTCGCTGCCGGTGGACGGGGTGCCGACGCCGTTCCACTACCGCGAGTCGGAGTACGGCTGGGTGCTCGCGGGCTCCACGAAGGAGGGCGTGCACCTGGGGGCGTACGGGCGCGGCATGAGCGCGTACGGGCTGGGCTTCTCCGTCATCAAGGACATCGGCGCGTACGCCTAGCACTCCGTGGGGCGCGTGGCCGTCTGCGGGCTCGCTGTGGCTGGTCGCGCAGTTCCCCGCGCCCCTGGAGGGCGCGCCCCTCACGGGGCGGCCCTCTCAGCGCGTGCTCAGAACTTGTTGCGGGGCGTGATGCCCAGGGACATGCCCGAGAGGCCGCGCTGGCGGCCGCCGAGCTTGCCCGCGATGGCGCGGAGCGCCGCACCCGCCGGGGACTCCGGGTCGGTCAGGACGACCGGCTTGCCCTCGTCGCCGCCCTCGCGCAGGCGGACGTCGATCGGGATGGAGCCGAGGACGGGCACCGTCGCGCCCGTCGTCTTCGTGAGGCCCTCGGCGACCTTCTGGCCGCCGCCCGTGCCGAACACGTCGACCATCTCGTCGCAGTGCGGGCAGGGCAGCCCCGACATGTTCTCGACGACGCCGACGATCTTCTGGTGGGTCTGCACGGCGATGGAGCCGGCGCGCTCGGCGACCTCGGCCGCCGCCTGCTGAGGCGTCGTCACGACCAGGATCTCGGCGTTCGGCACCAGCTGCGCCACGGAGATCGCGATGTCGCCGGTGCCCGGCGGCAGGTCGAGCAGCAGCACGTCGAGGTCGCCCCAGAAGACGTCCGCGAGGAACTGCTGGAGCGCGCGGTGCAGCATCGGGCCGCGCCACACGACCGGCGCGTTGCCGGGGGTGAACATGCCGATGGAGATGACCTTCACGCCGTGCGCGGACGGCGGCATGATCATGTTTTCGACCTGGGTGGGCTTGCCGTCGGCGCCCAGCATGCGCGGCACGGAGTGGCCGTAGATGTCGGCGTCGACGACGCCGACCTTCAGGCCGTCCGCGGCCATCGCGGCGGCGAGGTTCACCGTCACCGAGGACTTGCCGACGCCGCCCTTGCCGGACGCGACGGCATAGACCCGGGTCAAAGAGCCGGGCTTGGCGAAGGGCACCTCGCGCTCGGCGGTGCCGCCGCGCAGCGCGGACGCCAGCTCCTTGCGCTGCTCGTCGCTCATCACGTCCAGCGTCACGTCGACGCGCGTGACGCCTTCGACGGCCGCGACCGCGTCGGTCACGTTCTTCGTGATGGTCTCGCGCATCGGGCAGCCGGAGACCGTCAGGTACACGGTGACCGCTACTGCCCCATCGGCGGAGATATCCACCGATTTGACCATTCCCAACTCGGTGATGGGTCGCTGGATCTCGGGGTCGTTCACCGTCGCCAGTGCTTCACGCACCGCGTCTTCCGTAGCCATAGGACCGATAGTACGGCGCGGTAACCCCGCCCCGGAAAGGTCTGTCAGCGGTCGCCTACATCACTCCGGCGCGAGCCGTCCGCCGGGAATACCGCGCGGTGCTCCTCCAACTCCTTGACCAGGTCCTGGAGCTCGGAGCGGATCCAGTCGCGGGTCGCCACCTCGCCGAGGCCCATGCGCAGCGAGGCGATCTCGCGGGTGAGGTATTCGGTGTCCGCGATGGACCGCTCGTTCTGCTTGCGGTCCTGCTCCAGATTGACGCGGTCGCGGTCGTCCTGACGGTTCTGCGCGAGGAGGATCAGCGGGGCCGCGTACGACGCCTGCAGCGACAGCATCAGGGTGAGGAAGATGAAGGGGTACTGGTCGAAGCGCAGGTGGTCGGGGGCCGTGACGTTCCACACCACCCACAGGATGATGACGACCGTCATCCAGACGATGAACCTGCCGGTGCCCAGGAACCGCGCGATCCGCTCCGAGAGCCGCCCGAAGGCCTCCGGGTCGTAGTCGGGCAGGAGCCTGGGGCGCGGGTTCCTCGGCTGGTCGAGACGGAATCGGGGGCTCCGCGACTCGGCGCGGCTCTCGCGCTCGCGGTCAGCTGCCATGGTCCGCCTCTTCCTCCTCCAAGTGGAACTCCGTCTCGCGCCAGTCGTCGGGCAGCATGTGGTCGAGCACGTCGTCGACGGTGATCGCCCCGAGCAGCGAGCCGCCCTCGTCGACGACGGGCGCCGCCACCATGTCGTACGTCGCGAAGTACCCGGCGACGACGGGCAGTGTGGTGCCGGGCGCGAGCGGCAGCAGATCGTCGTCGAGGATCGAGCCGACCAAGGTGTACGGCGGGTCGCGCAGCAGCCGCTGGAAGTGGACCGTGCCCAGGTACTTGCCCGTCGGCGTCTCGTCCGGCGGCCGGCACACGTACACCTGCGCGGCGAGCGCGGGGGAGAGGTCCTGCTGGCGGACGCGCGCGAGGGCGTCGGCGACCGTCGCGTCGGGCCGCAGCACGATCGGCTCGGTCGTCATCATGCCGCCGGCCGTGCGCTCCTCGTACGCCATCAGACGCCGCACGTCGGCCGCGTCGCTCGGCTGCATCAGGGTGAGCAGCCGTTCCTTGTCGTCCTCGGGCAGCTCGGCGAGGAGGTCGGCGGCGTCGTCGGGGTCCATGGCCTCCAGGACGTCGGCGGCGCGCTCCTCCTTGAGCTTGCCGAGGATCTCGATCTGGTCGTCCTCGGGGAGCTCCTCCAGGACGTCGGCGAGCCGGTCGTCGTCGAGGGCCGCGGCGACCTCGGCCCGTCGCTTGGGGGTGAGGTGGTGCAGGACGTTGGCGAGGTCGGCGGGGCGCAGCTGTTCGAAGGTGGCGAGGAGGGTCTCGGCGCCCTGGCCGTGCTCCTCCACGGAGAAGCCGTCGAGGGCGGACCATTCGACGGTGAGGGTCTCCCCCTTGCGGCGGAACGTTCCGCCCTTTCCCTTGCGGGCGAAGACCCGGTCGATCTCCCAGTCGCGGCGGGCGGGGAGCTGCTGGACCGACACGTCGAGGACGGTGACCTCCTCGCCCGTCTCGATGAGCCGCACCCGCCGGTCCAGCATCTCGCCGAGGACGAGCCGCTCGGTGGGCCGCTGCTCGAAGCGCCGCACGTTCAGTACGCCGGTGGTGATGACCTGGCCCGACTCGATGCCGGTGACGCGGGTCATCGGCAGGAAGATGTGGCGCCGGGTGGCGAGCTCGACGACGAGGCCGAGCAGCCGGGGCGGCCGTCTGGCCACCCTGAGCATCGCCACCAGGTCGCGCACCCGGCCCACCTGGTCGCCGTTCGGGTCGAAGACGGGGATGCCGGAGAGGTGCGAGACGAAGACCCTGGGGGCGCCTGCCGCCATGCGCGCGCCTCCTTCTGGTCGTGGTTTACATGCTGGTTCGTCCGTCAATACGGGCTTCAGGCTAGCCCGTCCCGGTCGGACACGCCCCGGCGGAGGGTCCGGAAGGACTGCCGCCGGTTGACTCGGCCGGCACAGGTACGCTGCCGTACTGCCGTAGCCGTAGAGGTCGTCCGCACGAGAGGCAGCGCCACCTGTGACCGCACTTCCCCTGGCCAGCCGCGCCCGCAGGACAGCCTTCGTGAGCGCGATGTGCGCGGGCCTGGTCGCGGCGGCCACGAGTCTGACGGGCTGCAGCAGCGGCGAGGATCCGGACGCGGGCACGAACGGCGTCGGGAAGCTCTCCGCGGCGAAGATCCAGGGCAAGGCGGGCCGGGCGGCCGACGCGGCGTCGGCGGTGCGGCTCTCCGGCACGGTGGTGAGCAAGAACCACACGTACACCCTCGACATGCGCCTCAAGGGCGAGGGCGGCACGGGCTCGGTCACCTCGAAGGGGCAGACGTTCCAGCTGCTGCGCATCGGCGAGGAGCTCTACCTGAAGGCGGGGTCGGAGTTCTGGACGCACGACAGCGGCAAGACCGACGGCAAGCCCGGGCAGTCCGACGAGACGGCCGCGGCCAAGCTGGACGGCAAGTACGTGAAGGTCCCCGAGGGTGACCCCGCCTACCAGCAGCTGAGCGGCTTCACGGACAAGGACAAGCTCCTCGACGGCATGCTCACGCTGCACGGCACGCTCGCCAAGGGCGACCGCGGCACGACGGGCCGGCTCCGCAGCATCAAGATCACCGGCGACGAGGGCGCGGGCGGCACGCTGTCCGTCTCCCTGGAGGGCAAGCCCTACCCCCTGCGCCTGGAGCGCGGCGGCCACGCGGGCACCCTCAAACTCACCGACTGGAACAAGGACTTCCCGCTCCAGGAGCCGGGCAAGGACGAGATGGTCGACTACGGAAAACAACTCCCGACGTCCTGACGAAACCCGCGTGAGGCAAGCCCCGAAGGGGCAAGCCTCAGGGGCGCGGGGAACTGCGCGAGCAACCACGACGCACCCGCAGAGCAAGGAGACACAAACCTCAACGGCGCTTGCGCCGGAAGAGCAGCCGAGGCAGCCCGCCGGGCAGCGGCTCACGCGTGGTAGCCCCCGTGGGGAGGGGCGGGGCCGCCAGCGACCCGGAGGGCAGCTCCGTCGTCACCTCACGCGGCGTGAGCCGGACCACCCGACACTCCTCGGCCCACCGCACGGTGACCCGCTCCGCGTCCGGCGCGTTCAACCGCTTGCCCTTCAGCTCACCGACAGCGGCCTCCCACTCCTCGGAGCCGGCCGCCAGCTCGCGCACGTCCGCGGTCCAGGCGACGACCCGCCCGCCCTTGTCCTTGCTGCGCACGGTCACCTCGGCGAGCCCCCCGTCGACGAGCCCGGGCAGGGGCTGCTCGCCGGGCCCGTCGCCGACGAGGTGCACGGCACCCTCGTACCAGACGTGCCAGAGCGCCCGGGCGGGCGAACCCTCGCCCCGGACCCAGATGAGGCCGGACTTCTTGGTGGCCTCCTCGACGAGGGCGCGGTCGAGCAGCGGGTCAGCAGTCATGGACGGCAGCCTACCGAGTGGGGGTCACAGCCAGCCGTTGCGCTTCAGGGTCCGGTGGATCGCGAAGCAGACGCCGCCGATGAAGGCGAGCACCATCGGGTAGCCGTACCGCCAGCGCAGCTCCGGCATGTGGTCGAAGTTCATGCCGTAGACCCCGCAGACCGCCGTCGGCACGGCGATGATGGCCGCCCACGAGGTGATCTTGCGCATGTCCTCGTTCTGCGCGACGGCGGCCTGCGCGAGATTGGCCTGGAGGATCGAGTTGAGCAGCTCGTCGAAGCCGATGACCTGTTCCTGGACGCGCGTGAGGTGGTCGGCGACGTCCCGGAAGTACTTCTGGATGTCGGGGTCGACGAGCCGCATGGGCCGCTCGCTGAGCAGCAGCATGGGCCGCAGCAGCGGCGATACGGCGCGCTTGAACTCCAGGACCTCGCGCTTGAGCTGGTAGATCCGTCCGGCGTCGACGCCGCGCGAGCTGCCCTTGCCCTTGCTCGGCGCGGAGAACACCTCGCTCTCCACGTCGTCGATGTCGTCCTGCATGGCGTCGGCGACCGCGATGTAGCCGTCGACGACGTGGTCGGCGATGGTGTGCAGCACGGCGGAGGGGCCCTTGGCGAGCAGCTCGGGGTCCTCCTGGAGGCGGCGCCGCAGGGCGCGCAGCGAGCCGTGGCCGCCGTGCCGGACGGTGATGAAGAAGTCCCGGCCGGTGAAGCACATCACCTCGCCGGTCTCGACGACCTCGCTGGTGGCGGTGAGCTCGGCGTGCTCGACGTAGTGGATGGTCTTGAAGACGGTGAACAGTGTGTCGTCGTACCGCTCCAGCTTGGGGCGCTGGTGGGCGTGGACGGCGTCCTCGACGGCGAGCGGGTGCAGCCCGAACTCGGCGGCGATACCGGCGAATTCGGCCTCGGTCGGCTCGTGCAGGCCGATCCAGGCGAAGCCGCCTTGGCGGCGCACCTCCAGCATCGCCTCGTGCGGGCTGAGGGTGTCGGCGCACTCCAGGCGCCGCCCTTCGCGGTAGACGGCGCAGTCGACGACGGCCGACGCGGCGTCACGGGTCGCGTCGTAGGTGTCGTACGAGGCGGGGGAGGAGGGGTAGGCGGTGCCGTCCTTGCGCAGCGAGGGGCGGACGGCGGCACGAAGGTCGCGGATCATCGACATGGGCAGGCTCCTTCGAAGGAGGCCGCCTGCGACGGTTGGAACTGCCCGGAATGGGGACGTCCTACTGCGTAGATGTTTGGCACGTCCACAAAGCGGGGAGCACCGCACCGTCGCGGTGGCAGCTTCGCTACTGACACAGATCAGGAAACTCAGACAGATCAGGTGGGAACGAAGTGCTCTTCCGTCGCACACGGCACGAACAGTGCTCGCCGTGCGTGTGTGTGCTTGCGCAGCTGTCGAGCTGCGAAAATCACCGGGCGGAAGAGCGGGTGGTACTGCACGGTCGACTTCGGTCCATTGCAGCCCCACCTCCTCCGGCCGGTCCCCCGTAAGGGAAGTCCCATGCGCCCTTCACGCCAGTGGCGCAAAGTCAGTGTCTGTCTGCAGGGCTTGAAAGCGACGCTTCTGCGTGCTGCCCTGAGCCAGCGGCCAACACTATCAGCCGACTGAAGTGTCAAGCCCCCGCTTTGCCGTTCCCTGACGAGTTCTATGCTCGCGTCATGGCTGATGTTCTTGCGCTGGTCGAGGCCCGTCTCCGTACTGGCCTGGGGGAACCGGACGCGCGCGCCGCGGTGACCTTCCTCGGGACGGACCGCTTCGAAGTGCTGCGGTTCACGGACGGCGACGTGCTGCGCTATGCGACGCTCGGCATGTCCGCCCAGCCGATGGCCGACCCCACCGCCGTGCTCGCCGATCCGGTCAAGGGTCCGCGCGCCGAGCTGGTGTTGTCGGTACGAGGGGGCCGCGCCGACACGGACAAGGTGCTGCGGCCGCTCGCGGTCCTCGCCGCCTCACCGCAGGTGGAGGGGCTGATCGTGGCGCCCGGCGCGTCGCTGGACGTGGGCGAACCGCTGTGGCCCGGCGCGCCGTTCACCTCGGTGCTCGTCGCGGAGCCCGGCGGCCTGGTCGAGGATCTCGACCTCGACGCTCCCATGGAGCCGGTGCGGTTCCTGCCGCTGCTCCCCATGACGCCGAACGAGGCGGCCTGGAAGCGGGTGCACGGCGCGGCGGCGCTGCGGGAGCGCTGGCTGAACAGCGGAACGGACCTGCGCGATCCGCTGCGCAAGTCCGTACCCCTGGACTGAAGTCCCTTCTGGGAAGGCTCAGTTGGCGAAGACGCCGACTCCGTCCTCGGTGGCGTGCCGCGGCTCCAGCTCCTCGGCCTGGTGTGTGAGCGAGGCCCTGCGCACCCAGATCACACCTGCCCCGATCACCGCGGTGACGGCCGCGACCACGAACGGGATGTGGATGTCGCTCCACTCCTCGATCTTCGGCGCGAAGAAGGGCGCCGCGGCGGCCGCGAACCACCGCACGAAGTTGTAGCCGGCGCTGGCCACCGGTCGCGGCGCGTCGGAGACCCCGAGGGCGAGCTCGGTGTAGACGGTGTTGTTCACGCCGATGAAGGCGCCGGACAGGATCGTGCAGACGACGGCCGTGGTGTGGTCGCCGTAACCGAGTACGAGCACGTCGGCGGCGAGCAGCACCAGGGAGCCGCCGAGCACCTTCAGCGAGCCGAGGCGCGCCTGCAGCCGAGGGGCGACGAGCACCGAGAACACCGCGAGCAGCACGCCCCAGGCGAAGAACACCGCGCCCGATTTGTACGGCGACATGTTCAGCACGAACGGCGTGAACGCCAGCACGGTGAAGAACGTGTAGTTGTAGAAGAAGGCGGAGGCGGCCGCGGAGGCGAGCCCGCCGTGGCCGAGCGCCTTGACGGGGTCGAGCAGGGACGTCTTCCGCGCGGGCTTCGGCTGTTCCTTGAGGAACGCGGTGATGCAGAGGAAGCCGATCGCCATCAGGGCCGCGGTGCCGAAGAACGGATAGCGCCAGCTGGCGTCGCCGAGCACCGCGCCGACCAGGGGCCCGCACGCCATGCCGAGGCCGAGCGCCGACTCGTACAGCAGGATCGCGGCGGCGCTGCCGCCGGCCGCGGCGCCGACGATGACGGCGAGGGCGGTCGACACGAAGAGCGCGTTGCCGAGTCCCCAGCCCGCCCGGAAGCCGACCAGTTCGCCGACCGAGCCGGAGGTGCCGGAGAGGGCCGCGAAGACCACGACGAGCGCGAGGCCGAGCAGCAGGGTCTTCTTGCCGCCGATGCGGCTGGAGACGAAGCCGGTGACCAGCATCGCGATGGCGGTGATCAGGAAGTACGAGGTGAAGAGGAGGGAGACCTGGCTGGCGCTCGCGTCCAGGCCCTCGGCGATGGAGGGCAGGATCGGGTCGACGAGCCCGATGCCCATGAAGGCCACGACGGATGCGCCGGCCGTCGCCCATACGGCCTTCGGCTGCCGCAACAGGCTGCCCGCCCCGGCGTCGAACGGGTCCCCTTCGGCGGGACCCCCTGTGCTGCTGTTCATTCAGCCGCTCCTTCACTGCCGTATCCGTGTCCGACGGAGGTCGTTGACGTATGCATATATTAAGTTAGCAAGGCTAACTGATGCAAGCTACATCTAGTTTTCCCTGGTGACAGGGCCACCGGACGGGTGATCGTCCTTGACGGAGCGGCGGCCGGGGAGGACCGTTGGGCGCTATGAGGGGCGAACCCAGTTGCCCGAAGTGTGGTGGCCGGGTCAGGGCTCCCGGTCTCTTTGCCGACTCCTGGCAGTGCGATGTGCACGGCACCGTGCACCCGCTGCAGCCCGTGATCCCGCCCAGCGTCGAGGCTCTCCAGGTCGTGGTGCACCGGGCGCAGGTCCCGGTGTGGATGCCGTGGCCCCTGCCGGTCGGCTGGCTGTTCACGGGCGTGGCCTGCGCGGGGGACGACAGGAGCGGCGGCCGTGCGACGGCGGTGGCCTGCTCCGGTCCCGCGCCGCTCGGCGGCGTCGGCGAGCTGGTGCTCGTCGCCGAGGAGCTCGGCGTCGGCCTCGGCGCGCGGTACGCCGGCATCGACGGCCCCGACCCGGGCCCTCACATGAGCGTCGAGAAGCCACCGCAGACCAAGGTCCTCGCCGCGGGCCGGCCGACGCCGCTGTGGCACGTCTCGGGGACGCCGGACGACCGCGCGGTCTTCGCGGGCGAGGCGCGCGGACTGTGGCTGTGGGCCATCGCGTGGCCGGAGCAGTCGGGTCTGTTGATGTACGACGAGCTGGTCCTCACCGATCTGCGGGACGCGGGCGCGGAAGTGGATCTGCTGCCGTGCGGGGCGCTGTCACCGCGGCTGCTCACGCCGTGAGCGACGCCGGGGGGGGCGGGGCTCAGGGGCGGGAGCAGGGACAGAGGGAAGAGAGGGGCGAGAGGCTCCCGTGCCGTGAGGGACGCCTCTTCGGGAGCGGGCCGAGAAGCGGCCTGCGCCCGTTATCCTTGAGCGTCCCCCTCGTCCGCCCGTCAGAGCACTGGAGCCAGCGTCGTGCGCATCGATCTGCACACCCACTCCACCGCGTCCGACGGCACGGACACCCCGGCCGAGCTGGTCCGCAACGCGGCAGCGGCCGGTCTGGACGTCGTCGCGCTGACCGACCACGACACCACCCGGGGCTACGCCGAGGCGAAGCGGGCCCTGCACGAGCTGCCGACGGGGCTGACCCTCGTGACCGGCGCCGAGCTCTCCTTCAACCTCGACGGCATGGGCCTGCACATGCTGGCCTACCTCTTCGACCCCGAGGAGCCCGAGCTCGCCCGCGAGTGCGAGCTGGTCAGGGACGACCGGGTGCCGCGCGCGAAGGAGATGATCGGCAAGCTCCAGGAGCTGGGCGTGCCGGTGACCTGGGAGCAGGTCGCGCGGATCGCGGGCGACGGTTCGGTCGGCCGTCCGCACATCGCCGAGGCGCTCGTCGAGCTGGGCGTCGTGCCCACCGTCTCCGACGCCTTCACGCCCGAGTGGCTCGCCGACGGCGGCCGCGCGTTCGCCGACAAGCACGAGCTCGACCCGTTCGACGCGATCCGCCTGGTCAAGGCGGCCGGCGGCGTCACCGTCTTCGCGCACCCCGGCGCCAGCAAGCGGGGCAGGATCGTCTCCGAGTCCGTCATCGCCGAGCTGGCGGCCGCGGGCCTCGACGGCATCGAGGTCGACCACATGGACCACACGCCCGAGACCCGCACGCGGCTGCGCGCGCTCGCGGGGGAGCTGGGCCTGCTGGTCACCGGATCCAGCGACTACCACGGCAGCCGCAAGACGTGTGTGCTCGGGGAATTCACGACCGACCCCGAGATCTACGGCGAGATCACGCGCAGGGCGACGGGGGCGTTCCCCGTGCCGGGCGCGGGCGGACGCCCGGCCGCCTAGCGGTCGGTCCCACCGCACTCGACTCCGCGCTCCGCGCACTACTCCGCACTCCGCGCCTCTCTTCACCGCGTTCCGCTGCCACTTCACCGTTCCGTGGTGGTGGTCGCCGTGCGCGTGCGTGCACCGCTCACCCCTTCGTACGACTCTCTGCAAGGCCATCACTGTGTTCGACGTCGCCGTTTTCGGATCCCTCTTTCTCACGCTTTTCGTGATTATGGACCCCCCTGGTATCACCCCGATCTTCCTCGGTCTGACCGCGGGCCGGCCCGCCAAGGTGCAGCAGCGGATGGCCTTCCAGGCCGTGTGCGTCGCCTTCGGCGTGATCACGGTCTTCGGCGTCGTGGGTCACCAGATCCTCGACTACCTGCACGTCTCCGTCCCCGCGCTGATGATCGCGGGCGGTCTGCTGCTGCTCCTGATCGCGCTCGACCTGCTCACCGGCAAGACGGACGAGCCGAAGCAGACCAAGGACGTCAACGTCGCGCTGGTGCCGCTCGGCATGCCGCTGCTCGCGGGGCCCGGCGCGATCGTCTCGGTCATCCTGGCCGTCCAGGACGCGGACAGCGTCGGAACGCAGCTCTCCGTCTGGGCGGCGATCGTGGCCATGCACGTGGTGCTGTGGCTGGTGATGCGGTACTCGCTGCTGATCATCCGGGTGATCAAGGACGGCGGCGTGGTGCTCGTGACGCGGCTCGCGGGCATGATGCTCTCCGCGATCGCGGTGCAGCAGATCATCAACGGCGTCACGCAGGTGATCAAGGGCGGCTGAGTGCCGTGAGCGCGGGCCCTCAGTGGCCCCGGACGCACGAAGGGCCCCCGTACGGCTTCCGTACGGGGGCCCTGCGACGTCTGCGTTATGAGGCCGAGGTGTCGGCCGGGCGGATGTAGATGCGCTGGCCGATCGCTGCGGCCTGCTGCACGATCCGATTGACGGAGGCGGCGTCCACGACGGTGCTGTCCACGGCGGTGCCGTCGACGTCGTCGAGTCGCATGATTTCGAAGCGCATGAGGGGCTTCTCCCTTCGTCTGGTCATCCTCCTGCAAGGAGAACTGCTGGTTCCTGCGGTGTCTTCCTGACGGGTACAACGAGTTGCCTCGTGCAAACATTCCCTACGCTAAAGAAATTTTTCGCGAACCTAATTACTTGCGAGTAGCGAGAGCAGTTGTGTTCGCAGCGTGACGGGCGGGAGACTGGGAACGATATGAACGACGCCGACCCCAGCGCAACGGATTCCGACGCCACGGATATCAGCGCAGCGGACATCAGCGCTCAGCTGGAGCGCACCAACAGCCTGCTCGAGCGCATGCTCGCCGAGGTGGCGAAGACCCCGTCCACGCACGCGATCTTCGTCGACGCCGGGTATCTGTACGCGGCCGCGGGCCGGCTCGTCACCGGAACCACCGAGGACCGCCGGTCCTTCGACGTCGACGCGGAGGGTCTCATCGAGGCGCTCATCGACAAGGCCCGCACGATCTTCGCGGACAGCAGGCTGCTGCGCGTGTACTGGTACGACGGGGCGAGGCGCCGCATCCACACGACCGAACAGCAGTCCATCGCCGAGCTGCCCGACGTCAAGGTCAGGCTCGGCAACCTCAACGCCAACAACCAGCAGAAGGGTGTCGACTCCCTGATCCGGAGCGACCTGGAGTCACTGGCCAGGCACCGCGCCATCAGCGACGCGGCGCTCATCGGCGGTGACGAGGACCTGGTCTCGGCGGTCGAGGCTGCGCAGGGGTACGGCGCGCGGGTCCACCTGTGGGGCATCGAGGCGCCCGACGGTCGCAACCAGGCGGAGGCGCTGCTCTGGGAGGTCGACAGCCAGCGCACGTTCGACCTCGACTTCTTCAAGCCGTACGTCACACGCCGCGTCGTCACGCCGCACGAGGCGGGCGCCGCCGCGCACCGCCCCACCCGCGAGGACGTCCGCTTCGTCGGCGCGCAGATCGCCGCGAAGTGGCTCGGGGCGCGGGGCCGCGAGGCGCTGGTGGGCCTGCTGCCCGGCCACCCCTATCTGCCCGGCTCGGTGGACCAGGACCTCCTGGTGGAGGCGGAGCGGCTGTTGCAGTACTCGCTGCGCGGCCAGTCGGATCTGCGGAGGGCGCTGCGGGACGGCTTCTGGGAGCACTTGCAGGCGCAGTACTGAGGTCCGCCTCAGCTCTGCCCCAGTGTCCTCAGTGCCGGTTCCAGAAGTCGATCAGGGCTGCCGCCGTCTCCTCGGGGCGGTCGGTGTTGGGGGAGTGCTCGGCGCCGTGGATCACCGTGCGGTGGGCGGCCAGGCGCTCGGCCATGTCGTCCAGGAGGGGGACGGCCCAGGTGTCGTCGCGCTCGCCCGAGATCACGTGCTTGGGCAGCGGCAGAGCGGCGAGCTCGGCCACGCGGTCCGGCTCGGTGGACAGCTGTCTGCCGGTGGCGATGAGCTGGGCGGGGCTGTGCCGCAGCCAGCGGGCCCGCAGAGCCTCGCTGTCATCCTCGACACCCTGCTCGTCCGCCGTGGTCCCGTCCCCCGTCTGCGTGTTCCCCGTCTCTGCGTTCCCTGTCTGCGCGTCCTGCGGGGGTGGCGGCTCCATGGCCTGCATCGCCTGCCACACCTCGTCCATGGACAGCACCGCGACGGCGTCCGCCAGCATCTTGGCGCGCTCCTGCTGTACGGGGGCGATGGCGGCGGGCCCCGAGGACATGAGGGTGAGGGTGGCGAAGGGGCGGGGATCGAGCAGCACGGCGGCCCGGGCGATCTGACCTCCGAGGGAGTGGCCGAGGAGATGCAGGGTGCGGGGGCGGGAAGGGGGCTCGCTGACCCCGCTGTCCGCCAGGAGCGCCGCCGCCTGGGCCAGGACATCGCGCGCCAACTCGCCCTGGGCGTACGCTGATTCGTCGTCCGGACCGGGCGTCTCGTACTGGCCGCGACCGTCCACGGCCACCGCGCGGTAGCCGGCGTCGGCGAGCGGCTCGAGGAGGGCGATGAAGTCCTCCTTGCTGCCGGTGAACCCGGGAAGCAGGAGGACGGTTCCTCTGCGCCGGACGCCCGCCGTCGGCGCCGCGTCGAGCACGGCGAAGTCTCCACGGTCGGTACGGAGGGCGTGCGCGGTCGCACACGGGGGCGGTACGAAGGTCGGGGGCCTGCTCATGAGCCGAGGCTAACGGGTCGGCAGAACCGGACGACAGCGAGTGCGGCGCCGACGGGGGCACGGGCTGTGGTCGGGCGCCGACTTGGACTTTCCGGGTCGGTGCCCGGTGCCCGGTGGCTGCGGGCCGACTGGCACGGTCCCGTCCGCCCGGGGGCGGTCCCCCCGTTGGGCCGGGGCCTGCTGTCCGGCCGCTCGACCACCGCTGGCAGGGCGCCATTCGCTGGGCCCTGCCAGGTGTCGGGTCCTGGCTCACCGTGGGGACCGCTCATGTCCGGCCTTGAGGGCTGCGGCAAGGCCGGGCCGGCTTGCCGCTTGGCCGCCGTTGGCTGGGCGGCTGTGGCTCCTGGGCCGGTACCGGGCCCTGCGCGGGTGTCGGGTCTTGGTCGACCGTGGGGTCTGCGTACGTCCGGGCTCGGGGGCTGTGGCAGGCGGCTGATGCGGGTTGCTGGCGGGTGGGGTGGGTGGTGTGTTGCGGGTGGGGACGCGCGAAGGCCCGCCCCCGAGTGGGGGCGGGCCTTCGGCGTGGGTCGGCTGTGCGTCAGCTGTCCGCTGTCTCCACCGGCTCTGCCTTCTTGCGCGTGCGGCGGCGCGGGGCCGGGGTCTCGGCCTCGGGCGCGTCCACGGAGGTGGCCGCGGCCTTGCGCGTACGACGGCGGGGCTTGGGCTCCTCCGTCGCCTGGGCCGGGATACCGGCCTCGATGGTGTCGGCGACCTTGGCCGCCGCCGTCTTGCGGGTCCGACGCTTCGGCTTCTCGGCCTCGGCCTCGGGTGCGTCGGCCTCGGGGGCCTTTTCCGCAGCCTTGCGGGTGCGGCGCTTCGGCTTTTCGGCGTCAGCCTCCGGCACTGCCGCCTCGGCGACCTTCTCCGCTGCCGTCTTGCGCGTGCGGCGCTTGGGCTTCTCGGCCTCGGCCTCGGGGGCGGTGGCCTCGGGGGCCTTTTCCGCAGCCTTGCGGGTGCGGCGCTTCGGCTTTTCGGCCTCGGCCTCCGGCACTGCCGCCTCGGCGACCTTCTCCGCTGCCGTCTTGCGGGTGCGGCGCTTCGGCTTCTCGGCCTCGGCTTCCGGGGCCTCGGGGGCCTTCTCCGCCGTCTTGCGCGTGCGGCGCTTCGGCTTCTCCGCCTCGGGCGCGACCGTCTCGGGCAGGACAGCCTCGGGTGCGACCGTCTCAGGTACGACTGCCTCGGTTTCGGGCGTCGGCTCCGCGGCCTTGCGGGTGCGGCGGCGCGGCTTCGTGGCCGGGGGCTCCACCTCGGCGACAGGAGCCGGGGCCGGGGCCGGGGCCTCCGCCTCGGTCGGCGTGGCCTCGGCCGTCGCCAGGGACTCCGACGCGGCGCCGGCACGCGTCCGCCGACGGCGGCGCGGGGTGCGCGGTTCGGTCGCCTCGGTGGCTACCGGGGCGGCCTCCGTGACCGGGGCGGCCTCGGCCACCGGAGCGGCGGGAGCCGTCGCGGCCGGGGCCGTGGTCGTGGCCGTGTCGAGCGGGGTGCCACCGCGCGTACGGCGGCGACGACGCGGCGTGCGCGCCGGGCGCTCACGCTCGGCGGTCGCCGGGGCCGAGCGGTCACGGTCCCGACCACGGTCGCGGTCGCGATCCTGCGTACGACCGCCGCCGGAGCGGCCACCACGGCCGCGTCCACCGGTCTCGCCGAGGTCCTCGATCTCCTCCGCGCCCAGACCCGCACGGGTCCGCTCACCGCGCGGCAGAACACCCTTCGTGCCCGCCGGGATGTTCATCTCCTCGTACAGGTGAGGGGAGCTGGAGTACGTCTCGACCGGGTCGTTGAAGCCCAGGTCGAGGGCCTTGTTGATCAGCTGCCAGCGCGGGATGTCGTCCCAGTCGACCAGCGTGATCGCGATGCCCTTGGCGCCCGCGCGGCCGGTGCGGCCGATGCGGTGCAGGTACGTCTTCTCGTCCTCGGGGGACTGGTAGTTGATGACGTGCGTGACGCCACCGACGTCGATGCCGCGCGCGGCGACGTCCGTGCAGACGAGCACGTCCACCTTGCCGTTGCGGAACGCGCGCAGCGCCTGCTCGCGGGCGCCCTGGCCGAGGTCACCGTGCACGGCGCCCGAGGCGAACCCGCGCTTCTCCAGCTGCTCGGCGATGTCGGCGGCGGTCCGCTTCGTACGGCAGAAGATCATCGCGAGTCCGCGGCCCTCGGCCTGGAGGATGCGCGAGACCATCTCGGGCTTGTCCATGTTGTGCGCGCGGTACACGAACTGCTTCGTGTTGGCGACGGTCTGGCCCTCGTCGTCCGGCGCGGTGGCGCGGATGTGCGTGGGCTGCGACATGTAACGACGGGCGAGGCCGATGACGGCGCCCGGCATGGTCGCCGAGAACAGCATCGTCTGGCGCTTCGCCGGAAGCATGTTGATGATCTTCTCGACGTCGGGCAGGAAGCCGAGGTCGAGCATCTCGTCGGCCTCGTCGAGGACCAGGCACTTGATCTGCTTGAGGTCGAGCTTGCGCTGACCCGCGAGGTCGAGCAGCCGGCCGGGGGTGCCGACGACCACGTCGACGCCCTTCTTGAGGGCCTCGACCTGCGGCTCGTAGGCACGGCCGCCGTATATGGCGAGCACGCGGACGTTACGCGCCTTGCCGGCGGTCAGGAGGTCGTTCGTCACCTGCTGGCAGAGCTCGCGGGTGGGGACGACGATGAGGGCCTGCGGCGCCTCGGTCAGCTGCTCGGGAGTGGCGCGGCCCGCCTCGACGTCGGCCGGGACGGTCACGCGCTCGAGGATCGGCAGACCGAAGCCGAGCGTCTTGCCGGTGCCGGTCTTGGCCTGGCCGATGACGTCCTTGCCCGAAAGGGCGACGGGGAGCGTCATCTCCTGGATGGGGAAGGGGTTGATGATGCCGACGGCTTCAAGGGCTTCGGCTGTCTCGGAAAGAATCCCGAGCTCTCGGAAAGTCGTAGTCAGGGCTATGCCTCTTCTGTGAGACGCGGCGTGAGGCGAACGCAGGGGGTCGTGACCGTGCCACTACCGCCGGACGCTTGGGGGGCGTGCCGGGGGCGCGGGACCACTGCCGGCGCTCGAGCGCTCTTACCGCTGAGGTTCCCTCCTCGTGCCGTACGCATCCTGTGCGCACCGCCCGGAGGGCTGTCGGGTCGGAGCCGATCGGGCCACCGACCGGGCATCCTCATTCGTACGGCCCGTCGAATATTCGGCGGGCGCATTACCACTGTACCGCTAAATCTCGCATGTGTGTCCGGCGAATTCGTCACATGGTCGTCGTCACAGTCACTGACCAGGGCCTTACGCGTTCCCGCAGGCGGGCTATTGTGCGCTTCATGGAGACGCCTGACACCGCCGCTGAATCCGCCGCCGAACCCACCGGGATCGCCGCCCAGGACTGGGCGAAAGCTTCCGCCGAGCCCCAGTACCGCGCCGCGGTCGTGGACCTTCTCGGCGCGCTCGCCTACGGGGAGCTCGCGGCGTTCGAGCGGCTCGCGGAGGACGCGAAGCTGGCGCCGACGCTCGGCGACAAGGCGGAGCTGGCGAAGATGGCGTCGGCGGAATTCCACCATTTCGAGCAGTTGCGTGACCGTCTTTCGGCGATCGGCGCGGAGCCGACCGAGGCGATGGAGCCGTTCGTCGCCGCGCTCGACGGCTTCCACCGGCAGACCGCGCCGTCCGACTGGCTGGAAGGCCTCGTCAAGGCGTACGTCGGCGACTCGATCGCCAGTGACTTCTACCGCGAGGTCGCGGCCCGGCTCGACTCCGATACGCGGGAACTCGTGCTCGGCGTGCTCGACGACACCGGGCACGCGAGCTTCGCCGTGGAGAAGGTGCGCGCCGCGATCGAGGCGGACCCGCGCGTGGGCGGGCGGCTGGCGCTGTGGGCGCGGCGGCTGATGGGCGAGGCGCTCTCGCAGTCGCAGCGGGTGGTCGCGGACCGCGACGCGCTGTCGACCATGCTGGTCGGGGGCGTGGCGGACGGCTTCGACCTGGCCGAGGTCGGACGGATGTTCTCGCGGATCACCGAGGCGCACACCAAGCGGATGGCTGCGCTGGGCCTGGCGGCGTAGGTCTGCTCGACGGGGCGCTCCTACGCCGTCTCGACGGGACGCTCCTACGCCGTCGCCGAGCGGCGCAGGTGGTTCCGGGTGGGGCGGAGCAGCAGTGACAGCAGAGCAGCCGAGACCGCTGTCGCTCCCACGAGCGTCGCCGGGGTGTGGCCGGAACCGAGCGCCATGTGCGTGATGAAGGCGCCGATCAAGGCGCCCGCGGGGCCTGTGGACAGGACCAGGCTGCGCGCGGGCAGCCGGTGGCCGAAGCGGTGCGCGGTGGCCCAGGCCAGGGCCAAGCCGAGCAATGTGGAGCCGAGTGCTTCCAGAATCACGGTGGTGCCCTCCCTCGCGGCCAGGTGCAAATCGGTCGTAGCCGGTGTACCCCGGGCCGCCGGAATGCAACCCTCCATGATCGGGTGACGCCGAAGTCCCCTCGTACGACACACGCGTACAGCGCACACATGAAGCGCATGCACGGCGCACGAGAACGGCCCGGTGGTTGGAGGTCCAACCACCGGGCCGTTCTCTGAAGATCCACCAGAAGCGTCCTACAGGGCGCTGAATCCCACCTTGCGCGCGGTCGGCTCGCCCAGCTCCACGTACGCGAGGCGGTCGGCCGGAACCAGGACCTTGCGGCCGTGGTCGTCCACGAGGCTCAGCAGCGGCGACTTGCCGGTCAGCGCCTCGGACACCGCGTGCTCGACTTCCTCGGCGCTCTGGCCGCTCTCCAGCACGATCTCGCGGGGCGCGTACTGCACGCCGATCTTGACCTCCACGGCTTTGTCCCTCCGACGGTCAGTCTGTGCGCGGCCGTCCGCGCCGTACCCAGCACACATTAGCCCGGTGAGGGGACGGGAACGGACGCGGCCGTGCACGCCGGTAGCGAACACGGGACGGGAACAAAAACGCGAGGGCTCAGTGGCCTTCCGTGCCGTGCAGCGGGAAGCCGGCGATGCCGCGCCAGGCGAGCGACGTGATCAGCTGGACCGCCTTCTCGCGCGGGACCGTGCTGTCACTGGCCAGCCAGTACCGGGCGACGACCTGGGAGTACCCGCCGAGGCCCACGGCGAGGAGCATCGCCTCGTCCCTGGGCAGGCCGGTGTCCTCCGCGATGACCTCGCAGATCGCCTCCGCGCACTGGAGCGTGACGCGGTCCACGCGCTCGCGCACCGCCGCCTCGTTCGTCAGGTCCGACTCGAAGACCAGGCGGAACGCGCCGCCCTCGTCCTCGACGTACGCGAAATAGGCGTCCATCGTCGCGGCGACGCGGAGCTTGTTGTCCGTGGTGGACGCGAGCGCCGTGCGCACGGACTGCAGGAGCGACTCGCAGTGCTGGTCGAGCAGGGCGAGGTAGAGGTCGAGCTTGCCCGGGAAGTGCTGGTAGAGCACGGGCTTGCTGACGCCGGCGCGCTCGGCGATGTCGTCCATCGCCGCGGAGTGGTACCCCTGCGCGACGAATACTTCCTGGGCCGCCCCCAGGAGCTGGTTGCGTCGGGCACGGCGCGGCAGCCGTGTGCCCCGCGGGCGCGCCGCCTCTGTCTGCTCGATGGCTGTCACGCCGCCTCCCAAATGGTCCGATGTGCGGTGAGCGCCGCGCCGCCATCGTACTTTTCGGTAACAGTGATGTGCGCGGTGCGAACGCAGAATTTCACGGACTGGACGACCGCAGAAGGCCTGTCCAACGGTGCGTAGCCGGGCAAACACGGTCGAGCCGACGGTGCCGTCCCGGCCGGCTGCCGGGCTCTGTCAGCGGTAGTCGTCCTCGTCGAGTTCCACGACGCGGGCCTGTTCCGCCACGTCGGCTTCGTTGGCGACGATCGGATCGACCTCTTCGAGGGCGTCGTCCCGACTGGGGGTGAGATCGGTCTGCTGCTCCGCCGCGTCCGCCTCCGGGGCCTCGACGCCGGGCTCCTGCGGGCTGTCGTCCGTCTCGAAGGTCTCGGGGTCACTCGGGTCGACACTCATCTATGGCTCTCTTCCCTTGCGGTACGTGGTGGCCCTTATGGGGCGAGTGCCCTGTACCCCCGATTTCCATCACTCTTCATGGCGATCTGGTTCGAGCCTAGAAGAGACCCGTACGGGGCGCTACGCGATCCGTGTGCGGTCTGTGACAGCGAACACGTGAACTACCGCGTGATCGTCTCGTAACATTGCCGCATGTCTTCGACCGAGCTGCCGAACCTGCTGGCCTCCGCCGCCGCGCCCAAGCCGGGTGCCGTGGCGGTCGCGGAGGGGGAGCGGCTCGACTCGGTGGCCCTGCCCGGCCTCTCGCTGACCGTGCGTTCCCGGCCCTCGACCGGCCCCGGCCTGCCGCCCGCGCTGTACGTGCACGGGCTCGGCGGCTCCTCGCAGAACTGGTCGGCCCTGATGCCGCAGCTGGCGGACGTCGTCGACTGCGAAGCGATCGACCTGCCGGGTTTCGGGGACTCCCCGCCACCGGACGACGGCGACTACTCCATCACCGGGCACGCCCGCGCGGTCATCCGCTATCTCGACGCGCGCGACCGCGGCCCCGTCCACCTCTTCGGGAACTCGCTGGGCGGCGCCGTCACGACGCGCGTCGCCGCGGTCCGCCCCGACCTGGTCCGCACGCTGACGCTGGTCTCGCCCGCCCTGCCGGAGCTGCGCGTGCAGCGCACGGCGGTGCCGACGGGGCTGCTCGCGGTGCCGGGCGTCGCCGCGCTCTTCACCCGCCTCACCAGGGAGTGGACGGCCGAGCAGCGGGTGCGCGGCGTCCTCGGCCTCTGTTACGGCGACCCGGGCAGGGTCACGCCGGAAGGTTTCAGCGCGGCGGTCCGCGAGATGGAGCGCAGGCTCCAACTCCCCTATTTCTGGGACGCGATGAGCCGCACGGCGCGCGGCATCGTGAACGCGTACACGCTGGGCGGCCAGCACGGACTGTGGCGGCAGGCGGAGCGGGTGCTCGCGCCGACCCTGCTCATCTACGGCGGGCGCGATCTGCTCGTCTCCTTCCGCATGGCCCGCAGGGCGGCCGCCGCGTTCCGCGACTCGCGGCTGCTCACGCTGCCCGACGCGGGTCATGTGGCGATGATGGAGTATCCGGAGAGCGTGGCGCTCGCGTTCCGTGAACTGCTCGTCGACACCGGTGAGTTGAGCGGCCTGGGCCGCGGTGGCTCGCGCACGGGTTCGGGGAGCTGAGGCGGCGCGTGGGACGTCACAGCCGCCGCGGTCCGGCAGACACGACTGACAACACCAGCACCTCGGGCACACCGGCTTCGCACGGTGTGGGACCTCAGGCCACGCCCGGTACGGGGCGGCGGCGCAGGCGGGAGGCGCCGGACGGCACGCCTCCGCACGGCATCCCCGCTGCGGACGGCACTCCTGCGCACGGAATCCCCGCTGCGGATGGCACCCCTCCGCACGGCACCCCCGCCGACGGAGTGCCGCACGTCCGCGGTGGGCACCCCGAGCAGCGGGAGCCCGGTGGGGGCTGGGGTGATGTCACCGGCACCGGTGGCGGGCCCCGGATCCGGGGCGGGCACGGTGTGCCCGGACCCCGCCAGGACTACGTGGCCGCGTTCCCCGACGACGAGGGCGACTTCGGTGCCGCGGGCGAGCCGAAGCAGGCCCCGCAGCCGCCCCCTCCCCGCGACCCGTACGCCTCCGTCACCGACTGGGACGCCGTTCCCGAACCCGCCGACGGCGGCGACGGTGACCGCGACGGCAAGAAGCGCGGCCGCAACCGCGCGCTCGCCGGCGTCGCGGCCGCCGCGATGACCACCGTCCTCGCGGTCGTCGTGGCGGGCCAGGTCGCAGGCGGTGCGAAGGGTTCCGACACGCGGACCAAGGCCGCCCCGGGCGGCGCCCGCGACACGGACGACCCCGCATCCCGCTCGGACCGCCGCCCGACGCCCGCCGAGGCGAAGGACGAGCCCCCGGCGACGTACGAGCAGAAAATGGGCGAGAAGAACCCGATGGACGCGAAACTGAAGGCGTCCGGCGACTTCGCGGCCATCTCCGGGTTCGAGAAAGCGCCCGGCAAGGGACAGCTGTTCCGGTATCGCGTCGACGTGGAGAAGGGCCTCGGCCTGGACGGTGAGCTCTTCGCGCAGGCCGTGCAGAAAACCCTGAACGACAACCGGAGTTGGGCCCATGACGGGGCCCGCACCTTCGAGCGCATTTCCTCGGGGAAGCCCGATTTCGTCGTCACGCTCGCGAGCCCGGGAACGACCGCCGCCTGGTGTGCGAAATCCGGTCTCGACACGACCCAGGACAATGTGTCATGTGATTCCGCGGCGACGGAACGCGTGATGATCAACGCCTATCGGTGGGCGCAGGGCGCGAAGACCTACGGCGACGCCGTCCAGAAGGAGTTCGGCAGCGCGATCTTCCCGTACCGGCAGATGCTCATCAATCACGAGGTCGGGCACCGGCTCGGCTTCAACCACACGGACTGCACGAAGGACGGCGGCCTCGCGCCGGTCATGCAGCAGCAGACGAAGTTCCTGAACCACGACGGCATCAAGTGCAAGGCCAACCCCTGGGCATTTCCGAAGGGTTGAGGCCCAGCGGTGGCGTCCTCCGGAGCCCGTCACTCCGGTGGCCGCTTTGACATCTGTCGGAAGTTCGTTCATATTTCTCCGCATGTCGAACAGTCACGCCCCGTCGAGCGCCGCCATTGAGCTGGCGCTGTTCGGCGTGACCGCGCTCTGCGTGGCCGACATCCACTGTTGCTGACGCCCGCCCCGGCGAGTGCGTCGCTTTTTCCCGGCTTTCGGCTGACATCGTCCTGAGCATCCGTATGCCGTCGTGTCCCGCACCTTTCCCGGGGTGAGCTCTGTCGCTCCCATTTCGCCTTTGCGTCCCCGAGAGGTCTCTTTCCGATGCGTCGATCGTCCGTCATATCCCGCCGCGTGGCAGCGGCATCCGTCAGCCTGGTCCTGGCCTCGGGCGTCGTCGCCTGCGCGGGCCCGAAGGACAACGACGCCGGGAGCGGCGGTGACGGCAAGCCCGCCAAGGGCGGCACGCTCACCGTCCTCAACCGCGACCCGCAGACCGACTTCGACCCCGCGCGGCTCTACACCTCCGGCGGCGGCAACGTGCCGAGTCTCGTCTTCCGCACGCTGACCACGCGTAACCGTGAGGACGGCGCCAAGGGGACGGAGGTCGTCCCCGACCTTGCCACCGGCCTCGGCAAGCCGAGCAAGAACGCCACCGTCTGGACGTACACCCTGAAGAAGGGGCTCAAGTACGAGGACGGCTCGCCGATCACGACCGCCGACATCAAGTACGGCATCGAGCGGTCCTTCGCCGCCGAACTGTCCGGCGGCGCGCCCTTCTTGAGGGACTGGCTGATCGGAGGCGCCGACTACGAAGGGCCGTACAAGAGCAAGGGCGGCCTGGACTCGGTCGAGACGCCGGACGATCGGACGATCGTCTTCCATCTGAACAAGCCCGTGGGCGATTTCGACTACGTGGCCACCCAGACGTCGTTCGCGCCCGTGCCGAAGGCCAAGGACAAGGGCACCAAGTACGAGGAGCACCCGATCTCGTCCGGCCCCTACAAGGTCGTCGAGAACCAGAACGACGGAGAGCGGCTCCGCCTGGAGCGCAACCCGCACTGGTCCGCGAAGAACGACACCGAACGGAAGGCCTACCCCGACGTCATCGACGTACGGTCCGGGCTCGACTCGTCCGTCATCAACCAGCGGCTCTCCGCGAGCCAGGGCGCGGACGCCGCCGCCGTCACCACCGACACCAACCTCGGCCCTGCCGAGCTCGCCAAGGTCACCGGCGACAAGGAGCTCGCCTCGCACGTCGGCACCGGCCACTTCGGCTACACGAACTACCTCGCCTTCAACCCGAAGGTGAAGCCGTTCGACGACCCGAAGGTGCGCCAGGCCATCTCGTACGCCGTGGACCGCTCGTCGGTCGTCAACGCGGCGGGCGGCTCCTCGCTCGCCGAGCCCGCCACCACCTACCTGCCGAACCAGAAGTCCTTCGGATACACGAAATACGACCACTTCCCGGCAGGCCCGTCCGGCAACCCGAAGAAGGCCAGGGAGCTCCTGAAGGAAGCCGGTCACAAGGACGGGCTCACCATCACGCTCACGCACTCCAACGCCAAGGACTTCGAGACCAGTCCCGAGATCGCCACCGCGATCCAGGACGCGCTCAAGAAGGCCGGCATCACCGTCAAGCTCCAGGGCCTCGAGGACAACGACTACAAGGACAAGACCCACAGCGCCAAGAACGAGCCTGGCCTCTTCCTCGCCCACTGGGGCGCCGACTGGCCCTCCGGCGGCCCCTTCCTCGCCCCGATCTTCGACGGCCGGCAGATCGTGAAGGACGGCGCCAACTTCAACTCCGGCTTCCTGAACGACAAGTCCGTCAACGACGAGATCGACGAGATCAACAAGCTGACCGACCTGAAGGCCGCCGCGAAGCGCTGGGGCGCCCTCGACAAGAAGATCGGCGAGAAGGCGCTGACCGTGCCGCTCTTCCACCCGGTCTACAAGCGGCTGTACGGCAAGGACGTCAAGAACGTCGTCATCAGCGACTGGACCGGCGTCCTCGACGTCTCCCAGGTCGCGGTGGAGTCGTCGTGACGGTCCGCACGCTCTTCTGGAGGCGGCTGCGCGAGCAGCGCGCCGCCCTCGTCGCGGCGGGCTTCGTCGCGCTGCTCGTCCTCGTGGCGCTCGCCGCGCCGCTGCTCACCGCCCTGGAAGGGCAGGACCCCACCACGTACCATCCGGATCTCGTCGACTCGGCGCGCGGCGGCGTGCCGGTCGGCCCCCTCGGCGGGATCAGCGGCGAGCACTGGCTCGGTGTCGAGCCGCAGACCGGGCGCGACCTCTTCGCGCGGCTCGTGTACGGCGCCCGGGTCTCGCTCGGTGTCGCGCTCGCCGCGACCGTCGTCCAGGTGTTCATCGGGGTCGCGGTCGGAATCGCCGCCGGCTTCGGCAGCCGCTGGGTCGACCAGGTGCTCAGCAGGGCCACCGACGTCATCGTGGCGCTGCCGCTCATGGTCCTCGCGCTCGCGCTGATGGCGGTCGTGCCCAGCGGCTTCCCGCGGCCCGTGCTCGTCGCCCTCGTCATCGGCCTCGTCGCCTGGGGCAGCATGGCCAAGCTCGTGCGCGCCCAGACCGTCACGCTCAAGGAGCTCGACCACGTGGCCGCCGCGCGGCTCAGCGGCTGGAGCTCCCTGCGGATCGCCCGCAGGGAACTGCTGCCCGCACTCGCCGCACCTGTCATCACCTATGCCGCGCTCCTCGTCCCCGGCAACATCACGGTCGAGGCCGCGCTCTCCTTCCTCGGCGTCGGCGTGCAGCCGCCGACGCCGTCGTGGGGACAGATGCTCACCGCCGCGGACGTCTGGTATCAGGCGGCACCGCAGTACCTGCTGTACCCGGCGAGCGCGCTGTTCGTGACCGTGCTCGCGCTCACCGTCCTCGGCGACGGCGTGCGCAGGGCGCTCGACCCGCGGGCCGGCTCGCGGCTGCGGATCGGGACGGGCCGGAAGCAGGAGGCCCGGGCATGACCAGCTCCTCCCGCTTCTCTGGTTTCTCCCGGTTCTCCGGTTTCTCCGGGCTCTCCGGCCTCTCCGGGTTCCTGCTGCGGCGCTTCGTCGGCGCGGCCGTCACGCTCCTCGCCATCTCCGTGATCATTTACGTGGTGTTCTACGCCGCGCCGGGCGACGTCGCCCAGATCACCTGCGGCCCCCGCTGCTCACCCGCCCAAATCCAGCAGGTCGCCGAGCAGTTGCGGCTCGACGACCCGCTGTACGCGCGCTACTGGGACTTCCTCCAGGGCATCGTCGTCGGCCACGACTACTCGACCGGCACCGGCACCGAGCACTGCGCCGCGCCCTGCCTCGGCGTCTCCTACCAGAGCGACCAGCAGGTCACCGCGCTGATCCTGGCGAAGCTGCCGGTCACCGGGTCGCTCGCGCTGGGCGCCATGGTGCTGTGGCTCGCCCTCGGCGTCGGCACCGGCGTGCTCTCCGCCTGGCGGCGCGGCCGGCTCGGCGAGCGCGTGCTGACCGCCGTCACGCTCGCGGGCACCGCCACACCCGTCTTCGTCATCGGCCTGCTGCTCATGATCGTGGTCTGCGGCCAGCTCCAGTGGCTGCCCTTCCCGCAGTACGTCGCCTTCGCGGACGACCCGACGCAGTGGGCGTGGAACCTGCTCCTGCCGTGGCTGTCGCTCGCCCTGATCGAGGCGGCCAAGTACGCGCGCCTGACCCGCTCCTCGATGCTGGAGACGCTCGCCGACGACCACGTGCGGACCTTTCGCGCGTACGGCGTGGGGGAGCGGTCGATCATCGGGAAGCACGCGCTGCGCGGCGCCGTCGCACCCGTCATCGCCCTGACCGCCAACGACTTCGGGTCGATGTTCGGGGGTGCCGTGCTCAGCGAGACGCTGTTCGGCCTGCCCGGCATCGGGCGCGAGCTCGTGCACGCGGTCAAGGTCGTCGACCTGCCGGTGGTCGTCGGGATGGTCATGGTCACCGGCTTCTTCGTGGTGCTCGCCAATGCCGTCGCGGACGTCCTGTACGCGGTGGCCGACCGACGGGTGGTGCTGTCGTGAGTCTCGTCCAAGTCACCGATCTGACCGTCGAGTTCGGGTCCGGCGCGGGTGCGGGCGCGGGTTCCGGGGTGCGCGCGGTCGACGGGGTCTCCTTCACGCTGGAGGCGGGCGGCGCGCTCGCCCTCGTCGGCGAGTCGGGGTCGGGCAAGTCCACCGTGGCGTCCGCGCTGCTCGGCCTCCACCGGGGCACGGGCGCGCGGGTCGGCGGGACCGTGCGGGTCGACGGTGTCGACGTACAGGAAGCGTCCGACGCCGAACTGCGGCGGCTGCGCGGCGGCAAGGCCGCGATGGTCTTCCAGGACCCGCTCTCCTCCCTCGACCCGTACTACGCGGTGGGCGACCAGATCGCCGAGGTGTACCGCGTGCACACGGGCGCGTCCCGGCGTGCGGCACGCGCGCGTGCCGTGCAGGTGCTCGACCGGGTCGGCATCCCCGACGCGGCACGCCGCTCCCGCTCGCGCCCGCACGAGTTCAGCGGCGGCATGCGCCAACGGACGCTCATCGCCATGGCGTTGGCGTGCGAGCCCGCGCTGCTGGTCGCCGACGAGCCGACCACCGCGCTCGACGTCACCGTCCAGGCGCAGATCCTCGACCTGCTCCACACGCTGCGCGCCGAGACCGGCATGGGACTGCTCCTGGTCACCCACGACGTGGGCGTCGCCGCGGAGAGCGTCGACGAGATCCTGGTCATGCGGGGCGGACGGGTGGTGGAGCGCGGGGCGGTCCGCGAGGTGCTCGGGGCGCCCCGGGAGGCGTACACGCAGGAGCTGCTCAAGGCCGTGCCGCGGGTGGACTCGCCGCTGCCGCCCTCGCACGGGGGCGAGGGCGATGGCGATGGCGATGGCGAGATCGTTCTCGAAGCGGTCGGGCTGCGGCGGGAGTTCGGGCGCGGCAAGCGTGCCGTCACCGCCGTCGACGACGTCTCCCTCACCGTCCGCCGCGGGGAGACCCTCGGCGTGGTCGGGGAGAGCGGCAGCGGCAAGACCACGCTCGGGCGGATGCTGGTGGGGCTCCTGGAACCGACCGCGGGGCAGCTCCGCCACGGGGGTGCGGAGAAGCCCGGTGGACGGGTGGTGCCCGGTGTGCAGATGGTGTTCCAGGACCCCGTCTCCTCGCTCAATCCGCGGCGGTCCATCGGTGAGTCCGTCGCCGATCCGCTGCGCGCGCGGGGTGAGACCGACTCCTTCGTACGGAGGAGAGTGCGCGAACTCCTGGAGCGCGTCGGCCTCGACCCCGCGCACTACGACCGCTACCCGCACGAGTTCAGCGGCGGACAGCGCCAGCGCGTCGGCATCGCGCGGGCGCTCGCCGCCGAGCCGCGGCTCATCGTGTGCGACGAGCCGGTGTCGGCGCTCGACGTGACGACGCAGGCGCAGGTGACCGCGTTGCTCGCCGAGCTGCAGCGGGAGCTGGGGATCGCACTGGTCTTCGTCGCGCACGACCTGGCCGTGGTGCGGCAGGTCAGCGACCGGGTCGCGGTGATGCGGCAGGGAAGGATCGTCGAACACGGGCCTGTGGACGAGGTCTACGGCTCGCCGCGGCACCCGTACACGCGACGGCTGCTCGCCGCCGTGCCCGCGCTCGACCCGGAGGCGGCGGCGCGGCGCCGAGAGGCCCGCAGGGAGCTGGCCGCAGCCTGACCGTCCGTGACGAAAGGGGGCTTCCGGGCCTCTATAGCGCGACGGAACGCTACCGGCGCGAGAAAGTTACTGCCGTTCACCCCTTCTGGTGGCGCGACGGACAACCGTCCGTCGCGCCACCTGCATGACCGCATACGTTCGTCCCGCTGCAAGCCGCCGGTCCAACGGCGGCTCACCGAACGGGAGATCGGGGGTGTGCTCGTGCGCGTCGGACTGCTTACGGAGGGTGGCTATCCGTATGTGAGCGGTGAGGCGAGGCTCTGGTGCGACCGGCTCGTACGTGGGCTCGGGCAGCACGAGTTCGACATCTACGCGCTCAGCCGCAGCGAGCGGCAGGAGGCGGAGGGCTGGGTCGCACTCCCGCCCCAGGTCGGCCGGGTGCGCACGGCGCCGCTGTGGACCGCCGACGACGAGGCGCTGCGTGCCGCGGGACCGCGCGGGGGGCGCGGACGGCGCGCGCGGCGGAGGTTCGCCGAGTGCTTCGGGGAGCTGGCGGGGGCGGTGTGCCGTGGGGGAGCGGGAGGCTCGGGAGACGGCCCCGGCGATGTGGCGGACCGTTTCAGCAACGCTCTGTACGGGCTCGCCGAACTCGCCCGCGACGAGGGCGGACTGGTCGGCGCACTGCGTTCCGAGTCCGCCGTCCGCACGCTGGAGAGCGCGTGCCGCGCGCCCGGCGCGCTGCGCGCCGCCCACGCCGCGCGGGTGCCCGACCTGCTCACCGTCGCGAGCCTGATGGAGCGCGCGCTGCGGCCGCTCTCCCTCGACTGGTACGGCGCGGACGGCCTCGGCGCCGTCGACCTCTGCCACGCCACGTCCGGCGGCCCCGCGGCGCTGCCGGCTCTGCTGGCCGGGCACTTCGCCGGCGTGCCGTTACTCGTCACCGAGTACGGCGCGCAGCTTCGGGCGCGCCATCTCCCCGCGGACGACACGGACCTCGGCGCGCCGGCCCGGGCGCTGCTCGCCTCCTTCCACGGCCTCCTCGCCGCAGAGGTGTACCGCGGGGCCACGCTCGTCACCCCCGGCGACAGCCACGCCCGGCGCTGGCAGGAGCGCTGCGGCGCCGACCGCGCCAAGCTGCGCACCGTCCACCCCGGCATGGAGGCCGACCGCTTCTCGGAGATCGGGGAGCGGGGTTACGACGACTTCGCCGCCGGTCCCGACACCCTCCTGTGGGTCGGCCGTGTCGAGCCCGCCAAGGACCTGGTCTCGCTGCTCCACGCCTTCCGGGAGATCCGCGAGGAGGTGCCGGGGGCGCGCCTGCGGATCGTCGGGCCCCCTGCGGAAGGGCCCGTGGCGGGGGCGTATCTCGCGCACTGCCGGGCCCTCGCTGCCGAGCTTTTCCCCGATGAGGCGGCGAGCGCGCACTCCGCGGGCGACAACCCCGTCTCCTTCGAGGAGGACGGAGGGCCCGACGCGCCGAGATTCGCGGAGGCGTACGCCGCCGCGGGCGTCGTCGTCCTGTCGAGCGTCGCCGAGGGCTTTCCGGCCGGCCTGGTCGAGGCCATGTTCTGCGGGCGCGCGACCGTCTCGACGGACGTCGGAGCGGTGGTGGAGGTCATCGGCGGCACGGGGCTCGTCGTGCCGCCACGCGATCCGCGGGCGCTCGCGGAGGCGTGCGTGACGCTGCTGCGCGACCCCGAGCGCTGTGCGCGCCTGGGCGCGGCGGCGCGGGCGCGAGCCCTCGAACTCTTCACCGTCGAGCAGAACGTCACAGCGTTCCGAAGCATTTACCTGGAGATCGTCTCGCACTGCCCGGTGCGCAGGGACGCGGTGGACGAGGCGGGCGAGCCGGTGCCGTTCGCGAACCCGGCGGAGGCGTATCTCCCGGGGCGCTGGGCGGTCGCGGCCGGCCGGGCGCCCGCTGTGGAGCCGGGGGCCGAGGGCGGCGGGGTGCCGAGGTGGGCCGCGTCGGAAGAGGCGGCAACACACGCGGAGTTGAGGGAGGCCGCCGTATGAGTCGCACGCAGCGACAAGAGGGTGTTAGGGCGTTCAGCGACAGCGCAGCCGGTTCCGACAGTGCAGCCGGTTCCGACAGCGCAGCCCGTTCCGGGGGCGCCGTCAGCGGTGACGACGGCGACAGCGGCTGGGACGCGCGCGGCAAGCCCCCGCGCCGCGCTACCGCCGACCCCGTGAAGGCCCTCCTGCACCACCACCGCGAGCTGTGCGAACGCGCCGTCGACCCGCTGGAGATCGCCGCGGGCCTGGAGGCACACGGCATCACCGACCGGGCGGCCGCGCGCTTCCGGCACCGGGACGTGTTCGCGCTGGCCGAGGAGATGTACGCGCGCGTGCCTCATGCGGACGCCGGGGGCGCGACCACCGGGGGCGTGACCTCTAGGGGCACGGATACGGATACGGGTACGGGCAGCGGCCCGCGTCACCTGCCCGAAGTACCGCCCGGCTGGGCCCTGTTCGCCCTGCTGCCCGGCACCGTATGTGCGGCAGCCGTGGTCGCACTCGGCATCAGTGAGGGAGGCGCGCGGTTCGTGATCGCGCCCCTCGGCGCACTCGCCGTAGGGGTGGCCCTGCGCATCGCCCTGCGGTACGGGCCGTTGCGGGCCGTCGGCCGCCAACCGAGGGCCACGCGTGCGTGGATGTGCTGGCTTCTCGCGTACGCCCTGCTCGGTGACGGCCTCCTTGCGGGTGTCGTCGCGGGCGGGCCGGGCGGATCGGGCGGACCGGGCGGGCCCGGCGACCTCTGGGACCCGGCGGTCGCCGCGCTCCTGGGCCTCGCCCTGGCCGTCGCGCCCGCGATCTGGTGCGCCCGCCTCTTCGCGGTACGGGCCGCGGGACGGCTCGCCGCCAGCCGCGGGCTCGATGAGTTCGCCGCCTCCGTGAGGCCGCTGCTGTGCGGCGTGTTCGCACTCTTCCTGGGGGCGCTCGTGGCGCTGCTCGCGCTGACGTACGCGCTGCTCGGCGCGGCGGAGGCCGAGCCGGGCGCCGGTCTGAGTGCCGACCTGAGCGCCGGTCTCAGCGCCGGCCCGGACGGCGGGGCGGTGACCCTCGTCGGGGCCGCCGCCCTCGGCGCGCTGCTGCTGCTCGCGCGGCTGCTCGGCGTGTACGGCTTCCGCCGCGCCCCCGCCCTCCTGCTCGGCGCCGCCGGTGCCTCCGAAGCGGCCGCCCTGGCCCTGGTGTTCGCGGGCCGGCTGCCCGGCTGCGACGCGCTGGCCGTGCCCGTCGCGGGCGCCGTCGACGCGTGGGGACCCGGCGTCGTACCGGCCGCCTCCTGCGGTGGCGCCGCCCTCGTCCTCCTGGTCCACGCGGCCAGGACCCTGACCCTGGCCTCCGCGCACGCCGGCGCCCGTGATGCGCCGTGAGCGCCGCCCACAGACCGGCACGACCGGCACGACTGGCACGCCCGGCACGACCGGCGAGACCACCAGGGCCTCCACCACCACTCAGGCCCCCCGAGATCACCCGGACCACTCTCCCGCGGGGCCGACACCGCGGGCCCGACCCCGTGCACCACGGCAACCCTCCCGAAGGAGAAAGACAGATGACCACCCGCAGCCGTCTCCGCCGCCGAGCGGCCACCCCGGGAGGCGCCCGATGAGGGTGCTGCTGATCGGAGCCAACGGATACCTCGGCCGGTTCGTCGCCGACCGGCTGCTCGCCGACCCGGCGGTGCAGCTCACCGCACTCGGCCGCGGCGACGACTCGGACGTACGGTTCGACCTCGCCAGCGGAAGCCCCGGCGCGCTCACGCGCTTCCTGGACGCCGTGCACCCGGGCGTCGTCATCAACTGCGCCGGCGCGACCAGGGGCGGCGCCCGCGACCTGACCCGGCACAACACCGTCGCCGTCGCCACCATCTGCGAGGCCCTGCGGCGCAGCGGCTGCGGGGCGCGCCTCGTGCAGCTCGGCTGCGGCGCGGAGTACGGGCCGAGCCAGCCGGGCTCCTCGACGGCCGAGGACGCGGTGCCGCGGCCCGGCGGGCCCTACGGCGTCAGCAAGCTGGCGGCCACCGAGCTGGTGCTCGGTTCCGGGCTCGACGCCGTCGTCCTGCGGGTCTTCTCGCCCGCAGGGCCCGGCACGCCCGCCGGATCGCCGCTCGGCCGGCTCGCGGAGGCCATGCGGCGCGCGATGCAGGCGGGGGACGGCGAGCTGAAACTCGGCGGGCTCGGCGTGCAGCGGGACTTCGTCGACGTACGCGACGTGGCGCGCGCCGTGCACGCCGCCTCGCTCTCCGCCGCGCAGGGCGTCGTGAACATCGGCGCGGGCCGGGCCGTGCGCCTGCGGGACGCGGCCGCCGTGCTGGCCCGCGTCGCCGGGTACGGCGGAGCGCTCCACGAGCTCGACCAGGTGCCCCTGCGGACATCCATCGGCCACCCCCGCGGCGAATCCGAGCACGGACTGCCGGCCGCCGCCGCGTACCCCTACCCGGACGGCTGCGGCAGCTGGCAGCAGGCCGACGTGCGCACCGCACGCGACCGGCTCGGCTGGCGGCCCCGCATCAACCTCGAAGAGTCACTCGCCGACATCTGGATGGAGGCCGCATGCCGCATCTGACCAGAACCAGCAGGGGCACCGCGAGCACCGAGGTACGCGTCGGCTTCGGCATCCCCGGCTTCGCCCACCCGCTCGTCGCCCCCGGCGAATGGTCCCGGCTCGCCCGGCCAGGCACCCCTTTGAAGTGGGTTGTGCTGAATGTGGCGAACGGCCCGGGCGAGCGGCCCGACCCGCACTGCCTGGAGGCGGCGGGCCGACTGCGGAACGCGGGCGTCCGGGTCCTCGGCCACCTCGATACGACGTATGGAGCCCGCTCCTTCGGAGAGCTGGTCTCCGACGCGCACCGCTACCTCGACTGGTACCAGGTCGACGGCTTCTCCCTGGACCGCTGCCCGACCGAGCGGGCCGCGCTCCCGGAGGTGCGCAGGACGGTCACGACCCTGCGCGCGATGATCGACGACGCGCACATCGTGCTCGGCCACGGCACCCACCCGTACCCCGGATACGCCGAGACGGGCGACCAGTTGGTGACCTTCTCCGGCCCGTGGAGCGACTACCGCTGGTCACAGGTGGCCGAGTGGACCGCCGACTATCCGCCCGAGCACTTCTGCCACTTCGTGCACGGCATGCCGCGCGGCCACCTCGACGAGGCGCTGCGCATCGCGCGCTGGCAGGGCGCCTCGACGATCTACTTCACGGACCGCGTGGACGGCGGCTGCCCGGGCGACCCCTGGGAGTCCATGCCCGGTTACTGGGACGAAATCGTCTCGCGTATCGGAACGGGTGTCTCGGAATGAAGAAGGGCGTGGCAGTGTTACTTGCAGAACAACCGTTCCGCATTACCGACCAACGGAGTCCCCGTGTCGCTGCCACCCCTGGTCGAGCCCGCATCCGAGCTCACCGTCGATGAGGTTCGCAGGTACTCCCGCCACCTGATCATCCCCGACGTCGGGATGGACGGGCAGAAGCGGCTGAAGAACGCCAAGGTGCTGTGTGTCGGCGCCGGTGGCCTCGGGTCGCCGGCGCTGATGTACCTGGCCGCGGCCGGTGTGGGCACGCTCGGCATCGTCGAGTTCGACGAGGTCGACGAGTCCAACCTGCAGCGCCAGATCATCCACAGCCAGGCGGACATCGGCCGCTCCAAGGCGGAGTCCGCGAAGGACTCGGTCCTCGGCATCAACCCGTACGTGAACGTGGTCCTGCACGAAGAGCGGCTAGAGGCCGACAACGTGATGGACATCTTCGCCCAGTACGACCTGATCGTCGACGGCACGGACAACTTCGCGACCCGTTACCTGGTCAACGACGCGTGCGTGCTCCTCAACAAGCCGTACGTGTGGGGTTCCATCTACCGCTTCGACGGCCAGGCGTCCGTCTTCTGGAGCGAGCACGGTCCGTGCTACCGCTGCCTCTACCCGGAGCCCCCGCCGCCCGGCATGGTGCCCTCCTGCGCCGAGGGCGGCGTGCTCGGCGTGCTGTGCGCGTCGATCGGCTCCATCCAGGTCAACGAAGCCATCAAGCTCCTCGCGGGCATCGGCGAGCCGCTCGTCGGCCGCCTGATGATCTACGACGCCCTGGAGATGCAGTACCGCCAGGTCAAGGTCCGCAAGGACCCCGACTGCGCGGTCTGCGGCGAGAACCCCTCCGTCACCGAACTCATCGACTACGAGGCCTTCTGCGGCGTCGTGTCCGAGGAGGCCCAGGAGGCGGCGGCCGGTTCGACGATCACTCCCAAGCAGCTCAAGGAGTGGATCGACGCGGACGAGAAGATCGAGATCATCGACGTCCGCGAGCAGAACGAGTACGAGATCGTCTCGATCCCCGGCGCCAAGCTGATCCCGAAGAACGAGTTCCTGATGGGCACCGCCCTCCAGGACCTGCCCCAGGACAAGAAGATCGTCTTGCATTGCAAGACGGGTGTCCGCAGTGCGGAAGTCCTCGCGGTGCTGAAGTCCGCGGGCTTCGCGGACGCGGTGCACGTGGGTGGCGGCGTGATCGGCTGGGTCCACCAGATCGAGCCCGAGAAGCCGGTCTACTGACCTGTTGAGAAGGCCCCGCTCACCCTCGGTGAGCGGGGCCTTTTCTCATGAGCAGACCTTGCCGTCCTTCGGGGCCTTGCCGTCCAGCAGGTACGTGTCGATCGCGCCGTCCACGCAGGAGCTGCCGTTCCCGTACGCCCCGTGGCCCTCGCCCTTCCACGTCAGGTGGACGCCGACGCCCTTGCCGAGCTCGTCCGCCATCTTGCGGGCGCCCTCGTAGGGGGTCGCCGGGTCGCCGGTGTTGCCGACGACGAGGATCGGGGCGGCGCCGGGCGCGCTCACCTCGGGGGAGTCGTGCAGTCCGGCCACCGGCCACTCGTGGCACCAGCCCGCCGTGTCCCAGCCCAGGAACTCCCCGAAGACCGGCGATATCCCGCGGAACCGGTCCAGGCGCTTCTTCGCCTCCTCCGGAGTGGTCCGTGCCTTGGCGTCCAGGCAGGAGATCGCCCGCTGGGAGTGGCCCTGGGTGCTGTAGCGGCCCGAGGCGTCGCGTTCGTTGTACGCGTCGGCGAGCTGGAGCAGGGCCGAACCGTCGCCCTTCTCGGCGTCCTCCAGGCCGCGGGTGAGCGCGGGCCAGGTCTGCTTGCTGTAGAGGGTGACCAGGATGCCGGTGTGCGCGAGGGACTCGGTGAGCTTCCGGTCGCCCGAGGTGCGCATCGGCTCGGCGTCCAGGCGCTCGAACAGCTTCTCTATCTTCACGGAGCCCGCCTTCGGGTCCTGGCCGCGGGACTTGAAGTAGTTGTCGAGGGCGCGCTGGAAGCCCCTCGCCTGGTTCTCCGCGTGACCGATCGAGTCCGCGCTCGGGTCGACGACCGCGTCGAAGACGGCCCGGCCCACCTTCTTCGGGAACAAGTGTGCGTAGACGCCGCCGAGTTCGGTGCCGTACGAGACGCCGAAGTAGTGCAGCTTGTCGTCGCCGAGGACCTGGCGCATGACGTCCATGTCACGGGCCGCGTCCTCCGTCGAGATGTGCCCGATGAGCTTCTTCGAGCCCTGCGCGCAGCCCGCACCGAAGTCCGCCGCGTCCTTGAAGTAGGCCTTCTCCTCGGCCGGGGTGTCCGGTGTGAGGTCGACCTTCTTCTCGGCTGCCTGGGTCGCCTTGTCGTCACGGCAGCGCACGCCCTCGCTCGCCGCGACCCCGCGCGGGTCGAAGCTCACCAGGTCGTACCGCTTGCGCAGCGCGTCGTACGAGTCGGCGAAGGACGGGAGCCCGGAGACGCCGGAACCGCCGGGGCCGCCGAAGTTGAAGAGGAGGGAGCCGATGCGGTCGCCCTTGCCCGTGCTCCTGGCGCGGATCAGTGCGATGCCGATGGTCTCGCCGTCCGGCTTGGCGTAGTCCAGCGGGACCTTGAGCGTCGAGCACTGCCACTCGGCTCCCGGCGCGCTGCCTCCCTCGGGCGCCTCGCAGCGGCCCCAGTCCAGCTTCTGGGAGGTCACCGAGGCAGGCAGGGTCGAGGAGGGATCCGGCTTCGGCCGTGGCTCGGGAGCGGTCGCCGAGGGGCCCTTTCCGTCGCTCCGGTCCCCGTCACCGTCGCCGTCGTCGGACGACCCACACCCGGCGGCCAGGCCCGCCACCAGCACTCCGGCGGCGGCCAGGGCCGCGGACCGTACAAAACGCTGC
Source organism: Streptomyces sp. NPDC039462 (assembly GCF_055639375.1). Taxonomy (NCBI): domain Bacteria; kingdom Bacillati; phylum Actinomycetota; class Actinomycetes; order Kitasatosporales; family Streptomycetaceae; genus Streptomyces; species Streptomyces sp. NPDC039462. Next base: position 700,899 of record NZ_JBVKAO010000002.1, on the reverse strand, counting down.
ATAGAAGCGCTTCCCCCCTCGGAAGACAGTTCAGGCCATAGTAGGTGGGGCCTCTGACAGCGGTTCGAGCCGGTCAGGAGCAGACCGTCCCCGCCTTCGGGACCGTGCCCTTCAGCAGGTAGCCGTCCACGGCGTCCCGCACGCACTTGTTCTTGCTGTCGTACGCCCCGTGCCCCTGGCCCTTGTACGTCAGCTCGACACCGACGCCCTTGCCGAGCGCCTGTGCCATCTTGCGGGCGCCCTCGTACGGCGTGGCCGGGTCGCCGGTGTTGCCGATGACGACGACGGGCGGCGCGCCCTCTGCGCTCACGTCGGGGTGGTCGGCCTGGCCCTCGACCGCCCAGTCGGTGCACCCGACCATGCCCCAGGCCAGGTAGTCGCCGAACAGCGGTGAGGCCCTGCGGAACTCGGGCAGCCTCTTCTCGACGTACTCCGTGGAGTAACGCGCCTTGTCGTCCGCGCAGTTGATGGAGACGTTGGCGGACTGGATGTTGTTGTACTCGCCGTCCTCGTTGCGTCCGTTCATCGAGTCGGAGAGTGCCATCAGGATCTTGCCGTCACCCTCGTAGGCCTCTTCGAGGCCCTGGGTGAGGTACGGCCAGAAGTCCTTGGAGTACAGGGACTGCGCGATGCCGTTGGTCGCGGCGGTCTGCGTCAGTTCGCGGGGCGGCAGGCCGGTGATCGGCTTGCTGTCCAGGTCCTTCAGGAGCTTCGCGATCCGGTCCTTGACGTCCTGCTCGGTGTCGCCGACCGGGCAATCAGCCTCCTGGGAGGTGCAGTCCTTCGCGAAGTTGTCGAGCGCCAGCTGGAACCCCTCGGCCTGGCCGAGCGAGCCCTGCTCGGCGTTCTGCGTGGGGTCGACGACCGCGTCGAAGACGGCCCGGCCCACCTTCTTCGGGAACAAGTGTGCGTAGACCCCGCCGAGTTCGGTGCCGTACGAGATGCCGAAGTAGTGCAGCTTGTCATCGCCGAGGACCTGGCGCATCAGGTCCATGTCGCGGGCCGCGTCGGTGGTGCGGACGTGCGGGAGGGTGTCGCCGGCGTTCTTCTCGCAGCCGTTGTTGAAGGTCTTCACGTTGTCGATGAGCTTCTTCTTCTCGGCCTCGTCGTCCGGCGTGGAGTCCTGCTGGAAGTACGTGTCGAGCGCGTCGTCGTCCTCGCACTCGATGCCCGCGCTGCGGCCGACGCCGCGCGGGTCGAAGCTCACCAGGTCGTAGCGGGTGCGCAGCTTGGCGTACTCCGCACCGAAGGCGGGCAGCGTGGTGATGCCCGAGCCGCCCGGGCCCCCGAAGTTGAAGACGAGGGATCCGATGCGGTCCTTCTTGTCGCCGCTCGTCGCCGCCTTGATCAGCGCGATGTCGATCGTGTCGCCCTTGGGCTTCGCCCAGTCGAGAGGCGCCTTCATGGTGGCGCACTGCCACTCTGCGCCGCCCGGCAGCGGCGACGGGGCGTCACCGCCGCCCTCGGAGGCGGCGGGCGCGGGGCAGTCCTTCCAGCTCAGCTTCTGAGCCGACAGGTCCTCGTCCTTGGAGTCGCTGCCGCCGCACGCCGCGAGCGTGGCGGACAGAAGCAGGGTGGCGGCGGCCAGAGCGGTGGCGCGCGGCTGGGACAGTGTGGGCATGTGCTCATCCTGAAGGGGGACCCGACGGGACGCTCGGGGCGCGGGCCGTGTGGGTGAGAAATCGGCCACAGGCCCGGAGCCCCCGACATGCCTAAGAGGGGCCTCAGAGACGCCTCAGAGACGCCTCAGAGCAGTCCCTTCCTTGTCAGGTGGTTGAAGAACAGCCACCCCGGAAGCACCGGCAGCCACAGCGTCAGGAGCCGGTAGAGCAGCACCGCGGGCGCGGCCACGTCCTTGGGCACACCCACCGCGATCAGGCCGAGGGTAAGCGTCGCCTCGACCGCGCCCACACCGCCGGGCGTCGGCGCCGCCGATCCCAGGGCGTTGCCCGCGAGGAAGACGACCGCGACGCTCGCGAGGCTCAGCGACGTCATCTGTTCGTTGCCGAAGGCCCGCACCGAAGCGTCCAGACAGAGCACGAACATCAGGGTGAGCAGCAGCATCCCGCCGATGCCCGTGAGCAGCTTCTGCGGCCGCTGCAGCACGTCCAGCATGCGCGGCACGACACCGGCGAAAAGCGACCTCACGCGCGTGACGACGAATTTCCGCAGGAACGGGATGGCCGTCACCACGAGGACCAGCACCGCGACCGACAGCAGCCCTGCGATGACGGTGCGGGACGGCGTGAACGACGGCGTCTTCTCCGTCCCCGTCAGATAGCCGAAGACCAGCAGCAGCAGGATGTGCGAACCGAGCCCGAACAGCTGCGAGGCGCCGACGCTCGCCACCGCGAGCCCCGAGCGCACTCCGGACCGCTGGAGGAACCGGGTGTTCAGCGCGACACCGCCGACCGCCGCGGGCGCCACGATCTTCACGAACGAGCCGGCGACCTGCGCCGCCACCGCCCGCAGGAACGGCACCCGCTCCGGCACGAAGCCGAGCAGACTCATCGCCGCCGCGAAGTAGCTCAGCGCGGAGAAGCCCACGGCCGCCGCCACCCAGCCCCACTCGGCCTCCTGGAAGAGGGTGCCGAATTCGACGTGCGTGAGCTGCGACAGCAGGAAGTACGCGCCGATGGCACCGGCGATGAAACTGATCAGCGTGCGCGGCCTGATCCGCTCCAGCTGCGCGGGCTCGACCGGTGCCGTCGGGCGGATGAGCAGCACCTGGTGCCGGATCTGGGTGAGCAGATCCTCCTCGCGGGCCTGCTCCAGGGCGTCGTCTATGGCCTGTTTCTCGGCCTGCCGTTCCTGCTTGGCCGCCTGCTTCTCCTGCTTCTGGGCCTGCTTGTCCGTCCGGCCGTCCGCGGCCACCTGCGCGCGCACGCTCTGCCGGGACTTGCGGGAGGCCTCCAGGACGGCCTCGCGCTCGCGCTGTGACCGCTCCCTGGCCAGCCTGGCCAGCGTGGAGCGGGTGGAGCGGGTGAGGGCGATGGGCTGGAGCAGCGGCAGGCAGTCGGCCACCGCGTCCGGGCCCAGGATCTCGACGGCGGCGGCGACCGCGCGCTCGGCGCCCACCCGCAGGCCGAGGGCGGTCAGGAGCTGGGCGATGTCGATGCGCAGGACCAGGTCGCCCGCGGCGATCTCGCCGCCGCGCAGATCCGTGAGGATCACGGTGCCGGAACGATCCACCAGAATCGCGTCGCCCGCGAGTCTGCGGTGCGCGATACGGCGGGACTGCAGCGCCTGCACCTGCCGCCAGGTTTCGCACAGCAGTTCGTCGGTGATGGCCTCGTCCGGCAGGGAGTCCAGGGAGCGGCCGCCCGTGTGCTCGTAGACGAGCATCACGGCGTCGGGGCCGAGCTCGGAGGTGGCGATCAGCTTGGGCGCGTTCGCGCCGGCCGCGATGGCCGCGTACGCGAGCAGTGCCTCCTGCTCCAGGGCCTGGCGCAGCGACTGCAGGCTGCGCCGCTGGGTGATGCCCCGCAGGGTGAGCCTGCGCCAGACGCGGTAGAAGAAGCCCTGCGCCTGCTGCTCACGGTCGATGACCGTGACGTCCAGGGGCGGGCCGTCCTCCAGGGTGACGAAATAGCGGCGGCCGCGGTCGCCGTGCTCGCTGTCCGGTGCCTCCTCGCGGGCGGCGCTCACAGGGTGGAAGCCGACGTGCCGCAGGCCCACGAGCAGGGTCTGCCCGGTCGGCCGTACGTTCGGCGAGCCGACCGCGTAGAGCGTTCCGTACGCCACGGCCCAGCCGATGAGCACCGTGAGGATGATCGAGAACGGCGTCGTGTAGCCGGTCACGAGCATCGTGAACGCGTCGAGCAGCAGCACCACGAACAGCACCAGGCGCCAGCGCGGCCTGCGGGACATGCCGACGGCCGTCATGTACGCGATGACGGGCGCGAGATAGCCGTGCACCGGATCGGTGAACGCGTGGAGGTCCGCCGGGGACGGCTTGGTCAGCGCGTCCTGGATGGAGCCGGGGGCGGCCTTCGCGACCCAGAGGTCCGTGGCCAGCGTCACACCGTGCGCGAGCACGGCGGCCAGCACGCCGTCCGCGATGCGGAGCCCGTCCCGTTTGATCAGCCGCTCGATCGCGAACGCGACGGGGACGAGCAGCACACCGATGCTGGCGACCAGGCCCGCGACCTTGATCAGCAAATCGGGCGCCTGCTCCGTGCCCTTGTCGATGTCCTGTTCGAGCCCGGACGTCGTGCCATGTGCGAACGCGGCGATGGCCAGGAGCACCGCGATGGCGAGGACGCCGACGAGGAGCCGCATGAGGTCGGAGGGGCGGTGCACGCGCGCGGCGAGGAGCGGTTCGTCCCCGGCGACGCGGTCGGTGTGCGCCCCGGATTCGGCGCAGTCGGACCCCTGGCCGAGGTCGTGGCCCGCGTCGTTCTCGACGTCCTGCTTTTGCTCGTTCTCGCTGGTCAATGCGGGTTCACCGGTGTCCGGGTGTGACTCGGACGCAGAGGTGCCCGCCTTCTCATCGGGATGCACGCCCTGCCGCTCCGTCGTCTCTTCTTGATCTCGTATCACCAGTCACCGCCCGCACGATGGTGGCATGTCCTGCTCGTGGAGGGAGGCATCAGGGGGCAACGCGAGGCTGCGAAGTGGTCACGAAACGACACTTTGCGCCGTGCCGCGCAGGCCACGGCACGCCCTGTGCCGGGCCCGTCACCATGTCGGTGGGGTACGGCAGGATGGTCCGGATGAGCGAGTTGCCGGAGTACGCGGAACGGGTCCTCGAGGTCGCGGAACTGATCCCTCCGGGTCGGGTGATGACCTACGGAGACGTGGCCGAGTGGCTGGAGGAGGGCGGCCCGCGACAGGTCGGACGCGTGATGGCCCTCTACGGAGGAGGCGTTCCGTGGTGGCGCGTGGTGCGCTCGGACGGCGTGCTGCTGCCCGGGCACGAGCTGCGGGCCCTGGAGCGGTACCACGAGGAGGGCACACCGCTGCGCCAGGCGTCGCGCGCCGCCCAGGGGCATGTCCCGAAGCTCGACATGCGGCGGGCCCGGTGGGACGGCGGCCCGGAAGGCGCGGCTGACAGCGCTGCGGGTGGTGGGGACGCTGTGGGGCACACGGGCCCGCAAGGTCCGCCGGCTCCGGAGGCTCACACCTGACAGCTTCCGGCATCCGCCGGCACGGCGGGGGACCGGTGGCCCGTACGGGGGAAGCCACGCGTCCTCCGCGCCCACTGGCGTAGCGTCGACAGCACGCGTCCCCTTCACCCCGCGGCCACCGCGCGGCCGCCCATCGACCAGCACACCCACCAGGACCGGCGACCCACGTGAGCTCCCCCTCTTCCACTCGGCACATCCGGCACCCGTCGCACCACCAGGTACGACAGGGGACCCGGGACGTCTACCGACTGGTGCGCACACCGCCGGCCCCGTTGGATCCCCCTCGCTTGGACGCAGGTCAGCGGGGTGTGGTTGACCACAAGCATGGACCGCTGCTGGTCCTGGCGGGGCCCGGCACGGGCAAGACGACCACCCTTGTGGAGGCCGTCGCCGCGCGTGTCGCCGAGGGCGGCGACCCCGCGCGGATCCTGGTGCTCACCTTCAGCCGCAAGGCCGCGGTGGAGCTGCGCGACCGCATGGCGCTGCGCATAGGGGCGGCGAACGCCCCGCAGGCCACCACGTTCCACTCCTTCTGCTACGCCCTCGTCCGCGCCCACCAGGACGCCGAGCTGTTCCAGGAGCCGCTGCGGCTCCTGTCCGGACCCGAACAGGACGTGGCGGTACGCGAACTGCTCGCGGGCCAGATCGACCTCGCGCAGGAGGGCCACGGCCACATCCGCTGGCCGGACGAGCTGCGCGCCTGCCTCACCACCCGCGGCTTCGCCGACGAGGTCCGCGCGGTCCTCGCCCGCAGCCGTGAGCTTGGCCTCGGCCCGGACGCCCTGGACGCCTTCGCCCGCCGCAGCGGACGGCCCGACTGGGGCGCGGCGGCGGCCTTCCTCGCCGAGTACCTGGACGTACTCGACCTGCAAGGAGTCCTCGATTACGCGGAACTGGTGCACCGCGCGGTGCTGCTCGCGCACCGTCCCGAGGTGGCGCGGGCGCTCGGCGCGCAGTACGACGCGGTCTTCGTGGACGAGTACCAGGACACCGACCCGGCCCAGGTACGGCTGCTGCACGCGCTGGCCGGCGGCGGACGCACCCTCGTCGCCTTCGGCGACCCGGACCAGTCGATCTACACCTTCCGGGGCGCCGATGTGAACGGCATCCTGGAGTTCCCGCACGACTTCCCGCGCGCGGACGGCAGCCCGGCGCCGGTCGAGGTCCTGACGACGTCCCGCAGGTCGGGCGCGCAGCTCCTCGCGGCCACCCGGCTGCTCACCCGGCGCATGCCGCTGACCCGGCTGCCCGCGGAGAAGGTGCGGGCCCACCGGGAGCTTTCGCCGGTCAGGGACGGCGGCCGCGTCGAGGTGTACACGTACCCGACGGCCGGCACGGAGCTCGACAACATCGCGGACATCCTGCGCCGCGCGCACCTGGAGGACGGTGTCCCCTGGGGAGAGATGGCGGTCCTGGTCCGTGCGGGCGCCCGCACGATCCCCGCGGTGCGTCGCAGCCTCAGTGCGGCCGGTGTCCCCCTGGAGATCGACGGCGACGACATCGCCCTGCGCCACGAGCCGGCGGTGACGCCGTTGCTGACGGCGCTGCGGGTGGTGGCGACGGCGGTCGTTTCGGAGACGGCTGATTCGGAGGTGGCTGCGGTGGCTGCTTCGGAGACGGCTGATTCGGGGGCGGTCACTCCGGAGACGGCTGATACGGCTACGGCTGATGCCGATGATGCCGATGGAGAGACGGGTGCTCGGGAGGGCGCGGAAACCACCACCCCCGCCTGGCTCGACACCGAGACCGCCCTCGCCCTCCTCACCTCGCCCCTGGCCGGGATGGACGCCGCCGACCTGCGGCGCCTGGGCCGCGCCCTGCGCGAGGAGGAGCGTGAGGCCGGAAACCACCTGCCGCCGCCCTCCGACGTACTCCTCGCCCGCGCCCTCGCCGAGCCGGAGCGGCTCGTCGCGCACGACCCGACGTACGCCCGAGGGGCCCAGCGGCTCGGCGCGCTGCTCCGCAAGGCCCGTGAGCGCCTCGCGGGCGGCGGCACCGCCGAGGAGGCGCTGTGGGAGCTGTGGGACGGCACGCCCTGGCCCACGCGCCTGGAGCGCACCGCGCGCCGCGGCGGCGCGGCCGGCCGGAACGCCGACCGCGACCTCGACGCGGTGTGCGCCCTGTTCGCCGCGGCGGCCCGCGCGGAGGAGCGCACAGGCGGACGCGGCGCCCTGAACTTCCTGGAGGAGACCGAGGCGCAGGACATCGCCGCGGACACCCTCACGCGCCGGGCGGCACGCCCCGACGCCGTACGGCTGATGACGGCGCACCGCTCCAAGGGCCTGGAGTGGCGGCTCGTCGTGGTCGCGGGTCTCCAGGAAGGCCTCTGGCCCGACCTGCGCCGCCGCGGGTCGCTCCTGGAGGCCGACCGCATCGGCCGCGACGGCCTCGCCGAACCGCTCACACCCGGGGCGCTCCTCTCCGAAGAACGCCGCTTGTTCTACGTGGCCGCCACGCGCGCGCGTGAACGCCTCGTCGTGACCGCGGTGAAGGCGCCGGCGGACGACGGCGACCAGCCGTCCCGCTTCCTCACCGAGCTCGGCGTCGAGCCGAAGGACATAACAGGCCGCCCGCGCCGCCCCCTCTCCGTCGCCGCGCTCGTCGCCGAGCTGCGCGCCACCACGGTCGACCCGAGGGTCTCCGAGACCCTGCGCGAGGCGGCGGCCCGGCGCCTGGCCCGCCTCGCGGCGCTCAGCGACGCCGACGGCCGCCCGCTGGTGCCGGCCGCGCACCCCTACCGCTGGTGGGGCATGTACGAACCGACGGCGAGCGAGGTCCCCCTGAGGGACCGCGACAAGCCCGTCGTGCTCTCCGGGAGCGCGCTCGACCAGCTCGCCAACACCTGCTCCCTGCAGTGGTTCCTCGGCCGCGAGGTGAAGGCGGACGCCCCCGCGACCGCCGCCCAGGGGTTCGGCAACGTGGTGCACGTCCTGGCCGACGAGGTGGCCTCCGGGCGCACCCCCGCCGACCTCGCCGTCCTCATGGAGCGCCTCGACTCGGTGTGGGACGCGCTCGCGTTCGACGCGCCCTGGAAGTCGGCGCAGGAGAAGGAGCACGCGCGCGTGGCGCTCGAGCGCTTCCTCCAGTGGCATGTGATGGACCGTGCGAGCCGCACCCCCGTCGCCAGCGAGCACGACTTCGACGTGACCCTGGAAGCCGGTCCCTACGAAGTGCGCGTACGGGGCTCCATGGACCGCGTCGAACAGGACGCGGAAGGCCGTGCCTACGTAGTCGACTTCAAGACCGGCAAGCACTCCCCGACCGCCGCCGAGGTCGCCCGCCACCCGCAGCTCGCCGTCTACCAACTGGCGGTCCGCGAGGGCGCGGCGGACGAGCTCTTCGAAGGAGTACGCCCCGAACCGGGCGGCGCCGAACTGGTGCAGCTGCGCCAGGCCGCCGCCAAGAAGAACGGCGGTGACGCCCTCCCCAAGGTGCAGGCCCAGGAAGCCCTCTCCGGAGAGTGGATCGGCGACCTCCTCGCGACGGCCGCGGGCAAGGTCCTCGACGAACGCTTCACGCCCACCACGGGCCAGCACTGCACGCACTGCGCTTTCCGCGCCTCGTGCAGCGCACGCCCGGAGGGCCGTCATGTGGTGGAGTGACCCGGCCGTCGCACCCGTGGTCATTGTCACGTCGCGTCACCCGAGGGCATAGCAGTCCCGGGAGCAATCTAAAGTCTCCGTAAAGACATGCTGTGCACCGGCTGAGGGTGCACCTTTTCGAGGAGATGCACGTATATGGCAGCCAACCGGAAGCTCCTGGCCGTGGCCGCGGCGTGTGCCGCCGCCGTCATCGGCGTCACCGGCTGCGGCGGCGACGGCGGCGACAAGGACCCCTTCGACGGGATGAGCGCCGACAAGATCGCCGACAAGGCCTCCAAGGCTTCCAAGGACGCCGGTTCCTTCACGATGAAGGGCCAGACGAAGAAGGACGGCGAGGTGAACAACATCGAGTTCGCCGTCGCCGAGTCCGGCGACTGCAAGGGCACGATGGGCTCGCCGAAGTCGGGCACCGCCGAGTTCCTCTCCGTCGGGACGACCTCGTACGTCAAGGCCGACGACAAGTTCTGGGAGGGCAAGGGCGGCGGCACGGCCGAACTCCTCAAGGGCCGCTGGGTGAAGTCCCCCGGCAAGGAGGACAGCGTCTGCAACCCGGACGACATGTTCAAGTCCGACAAGCTCAAGAACCTGAAGCGTGAGGACGACGCCGAGGTCGACGGCAAGAAGGCCGCCGTCCTCACCCAGAAGAAGGGCAAGGAGACCACCACCTTCTACGTCGCCATGGAGGGCAAGCCCTACTTCCTGAAGGTCGAGAACAAGGGCAGCGAGGACCCGGGTTCGGTGACCTTCGGCGGCTACGGCAAGCCCGTCGACGTCAAGGCCCCGCCGGCCAAGGACGTCGTCGACCCGAAGAAGCTCTCCGCCGGTTCCTGACCCGCGCATCCCATGAGCGCGCGGTGGCCACTCACGTCCGGGTCCGCCCCGGATGTCAGTGGCCACCGCTAGCCTCTCTGACGTGTCACCTCGCATCACCGACCCCGAGCAGCTCAAAGAGCTCCTCGGCATCCCGTTCACCCCGGAGCAGACGGCCTGCATCACCGCGCCGCCCGCCCCGCAGGTGATCGTGGCCGGAGCGGGCTCGGGGAAGACGACGGTGATGGCGGCCCGCGTCGTGTGGCTGGTGGGCACCGGCCAGGTCGCCCCCGAGCAGGTCCTCGGCCTGACGTTCACGAACAAGGCGGCGGGCGAGCTCGCCGAGCGCGTGCGCCAGGCGCTGATCAGGGCGGGCGTCACCGACCCCGACGCGGTCGACCCGGACAACCCGCCGGGCGAGCCGGTCATCTCGACGTACCACGCCTTCGCGGGCCGCCTCCTGACCGACCACGGCCTGCGCATCGGCCTGGAGCCGACCTCCCGCCTCCTCGCCGACGCCACCCGCTTCCAGCTCGCCGCGCGCGTGCTGCGCGAGGCCCCCGGCCCCTATCCCGCGCTGACCCGGTCCTTCCCCGACCTCGTCAGCGACCTCCTCGCCCTCGACAGCGAGCTCGCCGAGCATCTCGTGCGGCCCGAGCGACTCCGCGCGTACGACACCGAGCTGCTGCGCGCCCTGGAAGGCGCCAAGCTCACCAACCCCGACCTGCGCAAGGTCCCCGAGGCGGCCGCGGCCCGGCTCGAACTGGCCGAGCTCGTCGGCCACTACCGCGCGGCCAAGCGCTCCCGCGACCTCCTCGACTTCGGCGACCAGATCGCCCTCTCCGCGACGCTGGCCCGCACCCGCCCGGAGGTCGGCGAGATCCTCCGGGACGAGTTCCGCGTCGTTCTCCTCGACGAGTACCAGGACACGTCGGTCGCCCAGCGCATCCTCCTGTCCGGCCTGTTCGGCGGCGGCACGGGCCACCCGGTGACCGCGGTCGGCGACCCCTGCCAGGCCATCTACGGCTGGCGCGGCGCCTCCGTGGCGAACCTCGACGACTTCCCCGAGCACTTCGCGTACGCCGACGGCCGCCCCGCCACCCGCCACGCGCTCAGCGAGAACCGCCGCAGCGGCGGCCGCCTCCTCGACCTCGCCAACGGCCTCGCGGAGGCGCTGCGCGCCATGCACGCGGGCGTGGAGGCCCTCCGGCCCGCGCCGGGCGCCGAGCGCGACGGCGTGGTGCGCTGTGCCCTGCTGCGCACGCACGCCGAGGAGATCGACTGGCTCGCCGACTCGATCGGCCACCTCGTCCGCACCGGCAAGGCGCCCGGCGAGATCGCCGTCCTGTGCCGCACGGCCACGGACTTCGCCGAGATCCAGTCCGCGCTGGTCGCCCGCGACATCCCGGTGGAGGTCGTCGGCCTCTCCGGACTGCTGCACCTCCCCGAGGTCGCCGACCTCGTCGCCGTCTGCGAAGTCCTCCAGGACCCGGGGGCGAACGCCTCCCTGGTGCGGCTCCTGACCGGCCCGCGCTGGCGCATCGGCGCCCGCGACCTCGCCCTCCTCGGCCGCAGGGCCCGCCTCCTCGTCCGCCCCGGGCACACCGCTCCCGACGACCCGGACCGCCGCCTCGCCGAAGCCGTCGAGGGAGTCGACCCGGCCGAGGTGATATCGCTCGCGGACGCGCTGGACACGTTCCTGGAGTCCCCCCTCGACCCGGACGACACCTCCGGACGGGACGACGGACTGCCCTTCTCGGCGGAGGCCAGGGTGCGCTTCGCCCGCCTCGCCGCGGAACTGCGCGAGCTGCGCCGGTCACTGGCCGACCCGCTGATGGACGTGCTGCACCGCGTGCTCGCCGTGACCGGCCTGGAGGTCGAGCTCTCCGCGTCACCCGGCGCCCTGGCGGCCCGCCGCCGCGAGACCCTGTCGAACTTCTTGGACGTCGCCGCCTCCTTCGCGGCGAACGACAGCGGTGCGTCACTCCTCGCCTTCCTCGGCTTCCTGCGCACCGCCGCGCAGTACGAGAAGGGCCTCGACAACGCCCTGCCGGGCGGCGAGAACACCGTCAAGGTGCTCACCGCCCACAAGTCCAAAGGCCTGGAGTGGGATGTCGTCGCCGTCCCCGGCCTGGTCACCGGCACCTTCCCGAGCGCCCAGGGCCGCGAGAAGTGGACCGCGCAGGCCAAGGTGGTGCCCCACGAACTGCGCGGCGACGCGGCCACGCTGCCCGACATCGAGGCGTGGGACGCCAAGGGCATGAAGGCCTTCCACGAAGCGATGAAGGACCACCAGCGCACCGAGGAGCTCCGCCTCGGCTACGTGACCTTCACCCGCCCCCGCTCCCTGCTGCTCGGCTCCGGCCACTGGTGGGGGCCCTCCCAGAAGAAGCCGCGCGGCCCCTCGGACTTCCTCCAGGCCCTGCACGACCACTGCGCGGCCGGCCACGGCGAGATCGAGGCCTGGGCGGACGCGCCGGCCGAGGACGAGGAGAACCCCGCGCTCCACGAGGCGACGGCCGACCAGGCATGGCCCCTCCCGCTGGACGATGCCTCCCTGGCTCGCCGCCGCGCCGCCGCACAGACGGTCCTCGCCCACCTGGACCGCCTGACGGGAGAGGGCGCACCGGAGCCCGCCCGCTCCCACGAAGAGACCCACCCGTCGGCGCACGACGACGTGCCCCCGGCCGAAAACCCCGACTGGCCACCCCCTCCGGAGGACGACGAACCTCCCTACGAAGACCTCGGCCACCCCGACGCCGACCCGGCGGACTGGGACTCGCTGGCCACCGAGCGCCCGACGGCCCCGCACCCCGCGGACTCACCGGGCGGGGACGGCCACGCACGCGTGCCGCACCCCGCCCCCGCGCCCGACGCCCGCCCGCACCCCGCCGACCGCGTCCCGGACAGCCGCCCCGCCCCGGAGGAGCCGGGCCTCCGCCTCACCCCGGAAGAGGCACGCACCCTCGCCTCCTGGGACCGCGATCTGGACGCCCTGACCGGAGAGCTCCTGCGCGCCCGCGAAACGGTCAGGGACATCCCCGTGCCGCCCTCGCTCACCGCGTCCGAGCTGATGCGCCTGGCCGCCGACCCCGAGGGCTTCGCACGGGACCTCGCCCGCCCCATGCCGCGCCCGCCGCAGCCCGCCGCCCGCCGCGGCACCCGCTTCCATGCCTGGATCGAGTCCCGCTTCGAAGAGCTCACCCTGCCGATGCACTTCCCGGAGGACCTGCCGGGCGGTGGCCCGGACGAGGCCGAGATCGCCGACGAGCGGGACCTGGAAGCCCTCAAGGAGGCGTTCGAGCGCACCGAGTACGCCCACCGCGCGCCCTACCGCGTCGAGGTCCCCTTCCAGTTCGTGATCGCGGGCCGCGTCATCAGGGGCCGCATCGACGCCGTCTACAAGGAAGGTGACGGCGCGGACACGACGTACGAGATCGTCGACTGGAAGACCAGCCGCACCCGCACCGCCGACCCCCTCCAGCTCGCCGTGTACCGCCTCGCCTGGGCCGAGCAGCAGGGCGTCCCCCTGGAATCGGTGAAGGCCGCCTTCCTCTACGTACGCAGCGGGGAGGTCGCCCGCCCGAGGGACCTCCCGGGCCGCGCCAGGCTGGAGCGCCTCCTCCTGGAGGAGCCGGCCGGCGTCCCGGGTGACGAGCCACCGGACGAGCCCGCCCCGGATGGCGGATAGGCTCGTGACCATGAGCGAGACACCGGACAGCGCCGTCCGCACGTACATCGAGAACCACCGTGCCGCCTTCCTCGACGACCTCGCCGAGTGGCTGCGCATCCCGTCCGTGTCGGCTCAGCCCGACCACGCCGGGGACGTGCGCCGCAGCGCGGACTGGCTCGTCGCGGCGCTCAAGGAGACCGGCTTCCCGACCGCGGAGGTCTGGGAGACGCCCGGGGCACCCGCCGTCTTCGCGGAGTGGCCCTCCGACGACCCGCAGGCCCCCACCGTCCTCGTCTACGGCCACCACGACGTGCAGCCCGCGGCCCGCGAGGACGGCTGGCACACCGACCCCTTCGAGCCCGTCGTCCAGGGAAAGCGCCTCTACGCGCGCGGGGCGGCCGACGACAAGGGCCAGGTCTTCTTCCACACCCTCGGCGTCCGCGCCCACCTCGCCGCCACCGGCCGCACGGCGCCCGCGGTCAACCTCAAGCTGCTCGTCGAGGGCGAGGAGGAGTCCGGCTCCCCGCACTTCCGCGCGCTCATCGAGGCCCACAAGGACCGCATCGCCGCCGACGCGGTGATCGTCTCGGACACCGGCATGTGGTCGGAGGACACCCCGACCGTCTGCACGGGCATGCGCGGCCTCGCCGAATGCGAGATCCAGCTGCACGGACCCGACCAGGACATCCACTCAGGATCCTTCGGCGGCGCCGTGCCGAACCCCGCCACCGAGGTCGCCCGCCTCGTCGCCGCCCTCCACGACGAGCACGCGCGCGTGGCCATCCCCGGCTTCTACGAAGGCATCGTCGAGCTCACCGACCGCGAGCGGGAACTCTTCGCCGAGCTCCCCTTCGACGAGGGACGCTGGCTGAGCACGGCCAAGTCCCACGGCACCCGCGGCGAGGCCGGGCACACCACCCTGGAGCGCATCTGGGCCCGCCCCACCGCCGAGGTCAACGGCATCGGAGGCGGCTATCAGGGCGTGGGAAGCAAGACGATCATCCCGTCGTCCGCCCTGGTGAAGCTGTCCTTCCGGCTGGTCGCGGGGCAGGACCCCGAGCACGTGGAGAAGGCCGTGCGCGCCTGGGCCGCCGACCGCGTCCCGGCCGGCATCCGCCACACGGTCACCTTCAGCTCCGCCACGCGCCCGTGCCTGACCCCGCTCGACCACCCGGCCCTGCAGTCCGTCGTACGGGCGATGGGCCGTGCCTTCGAGCAGAAGATCCGCTTCACGCGCGAGGGCGGCTCGGGACCGGCCGCCGACCTCCAGGACGTCCTCGGCGCGCCCGTGCTCTTCCTGGGCATCTCCGTCCCCTCCGACGGCTGGCACGCGCCGAACGAGAAGGTCGAGATCGATCTGCTGCTCAAGGGCGTCGAAACCACCGCCTACCTGTGGGGCGACCTCGCGGAGAACTGGCGCGATGCACACTGAGAGCCGCCGGACCGCCGGACCCGTCCCGCCGAACAACCCATTCCATCGGGGGAGTTGGAAGCACCTGTGACCACCTGGACCGACCGCACCGCAGACCGGCCCATCTCGCTGACCGCGCAGAGCGGCATCGACCGCGCGGCGCACCACCGCATGGACGAGGCGTGGCTGGCCGCCGCCTGGAGCCACCCCACGACCCGGGTCTTCGTGGTCTCCGGCGGCCAGGTGCTCATCGACGAGACGCCCGAGGGCGACACCGAACTGGTGATGACGCCGTCCTTCGAAGCGCCGCTCACCGAGGAGCACCGCTACTTCCTGGGCACGGACGACGACGGCGTCAGCTACTTCGCGCTCCAGAAGGACACCCTGCCGGGCCGCATGGACCAGTCGGCGCGCCCCGCCGGGCTGCGCGAGGCGGGGCTCCTGCTCTCCCCCCGGGACGCGGGCCTGATGGTGCACGCCGTCGCCCTGGAGAACTGGCAGCGGCTGCACCGCTTCTGTTCGCGCTGCGGTGAGCGCACGATCATCGCGGCGGCGGGCCACATCCGCCGCTGCCAGGCCTGCGGCGCCGAGCACTACCCGCGCACGGACCCCGCCGTGATCATGGCGGTCAGGGACAGCGAGGACCGCATCCTCCTCGGCCGCCAGATGCACTGGCCCGAAGGACGCTTCTCCACCCTCGCGGGCTTCGTCGAGCCGGGGGAGTCCATCGAGCAGTCGGTGCGGCGCGAGGTCTTCGAAGAGGCGGGTGTCACGGTCGGCGACGTGGAGTACGTCGCGAGCCAGCCCTGGCCGTTCCCCTCCAGCCTGATGCTGGGCTTCATGGCCGACGCCACCTCATCGGAGATCAACGTCGACGGCGAGGAGATCCACGAGGCCCGCTGGTTCTCCCGGGAAGACCTGCGGGCCGCATTCGAGTCCGGGGAGGTCCTGCCTCCCTACGGGATCTCGATTGCGGCCCGGCTGATCGAGCTCTGGTACGGCGAGCCCCTGCCGAGGCCGGGGACCGTCGGCTAAGCCGCTCAGACGGCCAGCTTCTGCTTGACCTGCGCCAGCGACGGGTTCGTGAGCGTCGAGCCGTCCGGGAAGAGAACGGTGGGAACCGTCTGGTTTCCGTCGTTCGCCTTCTCGACGAAGGCCGCGGAGTCCGGGTCGTGCTCGATGTTGACCTCGGTGTACGCAATGCCCTCACGGTCCATCTGACCCTTGAGGCGGCGGCAGTAGCCGCACCACGTCGTGCTGTACATCGTCACAGTGCCCGGCATGTCTCGTGTGCTCCTTCGTTGCTCGGGGTGCGTCATCGCAATGGATCGAACGTACGCGACACGGCCACCATTCCCGCATTAGTACGACCGGTGACGCATCCCTGTGGACAACCGGCTCACCCGCCCCCTGCGACCTGGCAAGCTGGCTGGGTGACATCAGCAACGCACTCCACCCTCTTCCCGCAGGTCCCGGACTCCCCTGACGCGGTGCTCGACGGGCTCGACCCGGAGCAGCGCGAGGTCGCCACCGCCCTGCACGGGCCGGTGTGCGTCCTGGCGGGCGCGGGCACCGGCAAGACGCGGGCGATCACGCACCGGATCGCCTATGGGGTGCGCGCCGGAATGCTCCAGCCCGCCAGTGTGCTGGCCGTCACCTTCACCAACCGCGCGGCGGGCGAGATGCGCGGCCGCCTCCGCCAGCTCGGCGCCTCCGGCGTCCAGGCCCGGACGTTCCACTCCGCGGCCCTGCGCCAGCTCCAGTTCTTCTGGCCGAAAGCAGTCGGTGGCCCGCTGCCCCGGATCGTCGACCGCAAGATCAAGCTCGTCGCGGACGCGGCCGCCGCCTGCCGCATCCGCCTCGACCGCAATGAGCTGCGCGACCTCACCAGCGAGATCGAGTGGTCCAAGGTCACCCAGACCGTCCCCTCGGACTATGCGGCGGCCGCCGCCAAGTCGGGCCGCGACATCCCGCGCGACCCCGCCGAGATCGCCCAGCTCTACGCCGCGTACGAGGACCTCAAGCGCGACCGCGCCGTCATCGACTTCGAGGACGTGCTGCTGCTCGCCGTCGGCATCCTCCAGGACCGGCACGACATCGCCGAACAGGTCCGCTCCCAGTACCAGCACTTCGTGGTCGACGAGTACCAGGACGTGAGCCCGCTCCAGCAGCGCCTCCTGGAGCTGTGGCTCGGCGACCGGGACAACCTCTGCGTCGTCGGCGACGCCAGCCAGACGATCTACTCCTTCACCGGCGCGACCCCCGACCACCTGCTGAACTTCCGCGCCCGCCACCCAGGGGCGACGGTCGTCAAGCTGGTCCGTGACTACCGCTCCACCCCCCAGGTGGTCCACCTGGCCAACGGCCTGCTCTCCCAGGCCCGCGGCCGCGCCGCCGACCACCGCCTGGAGCTGATCTCCCAGCGCGACCCCGGCACCGAGCCGGTCTACACGGAGTACGCGGACGAGCCCGCCGAGGCCGAAGGCGCCGCCCGCCGCATCCGCGCCCTCCTCGCCGACGGCGTCCCCGCCAGCGAGATCGCGATCCTCTTCCGCACGAACTCGCAGTCGGAGATCTACGAACAGGCGCTCGCCGACGCGGGCGTGCCCTATCAGCTCCGCGGCGCCGAGCGGTTCTTCGAGCGCACCGAGGTGCGCGAAGCGGGCGCGGCCCTGCGCGGCGCGGCCCGCTTCGGGGGCAACGACGCGTTGCTGGACGACGTGGTCGACCTCCCCTCCCAGGTGCGTGCCGTGCTCTCCACCAAGGGCTGGACGAGCGAGCCGCCCGCGGGCTCCGGGGCGGTCCGCGACCGCTGGGAATCCCTGGCCGCGCTGGTGCGGCTCGCCGAGGACTTCGCCCGGTCCAGGCCGGAGGCGACCCTCGCCGACCTCGTGGCCGAGCTCGACGAGCGGGCGAACGCCCAGCACGCGCCCACTGTCGAGGGCGTCACCCTCGCCTCGCTGCACGCGGCCAAGGGCCTGGAGTGGGACGCCGTGTTCCTGGTGGGCCTCGCCGAAGGCATGATGCCGATCACGTACGCCAAGACGGACGAGCAGATCGAGGAGGAGCGCCGCCTCCTCTATGTGGGGGTGACCCGCGCCCGCGTCCACCTCTCCCTCTCCTGGGCGCTCTCCCGCTCGCCGGGCGGCCGTCCGAACCGCCGCCCCAGCCGCTTCCTGGACGGCCTGCGCCCGGGCTCCGGAGCCGGCGCGGCGGCCCGGGCCGCGGGCGGCGGACCCGGCGGCGTCGAGCGCGGCAGCGGCGGCATCGAGGGGACCGGCACCGCGGTCGGGCGCCGGCAGCGGAAGAGCCGCGCTCCGGCCCGCTGCCGGGTCTGCGGCCGCACCCTGACCGACGCGGGCGAGCTGAAGCTCCTGCGGTGCGAGGACTGCCCGTCCGACATGGACGAAGGGCTCTACGAGCGGTTGCGGGAGTGGCGATCCGGCCAGGCGAGAGAGCTGGGACAGCCCGCCTACTGCGTCTTCACGGACAAAACCTTGATCGCGATCGCGGAGGCCGTGCCCGACGACGAGGGCGAGCTGGCCCGGATCCCCGGGGTCGGGGTCCGTAAGTTTCATCGCTTCGGAGCCGACGTCCTCGCCATTTGTGCAGGTCAGGAGCGTGTAAGGGGCGCCGATGACGAATGATTCAAACTCGTCGAAAAAATAGTTTGCGCATGCGCGAGGAAGACCCATAGGTTCTTAACACGGAAACGGCGGCTTCTCCGAAGCCCCGGTTTCGTGCTGTACTTGACAGTCCGCAGGATCGGTTCCGGTCGATCCCCTAGACGCCGAGAGGAGGCGAATTCCAGTGATCAGCATCAACGAGAGCTTCATCAGCACCGCGAAAATGACCGATCGCTCGGTCGTCGCTTCCTGCCTGCTCGGCTTCTCGAACCAGGGCACCGGTCTGTCCGGCGGCATCCCCGCCGTGCGTCCGCTGTCCGCCCCCCTGCCTCTCGCCGGTCTTCTCGTCAGCGAGGCCAATGAGGGCAATGAGCGACCGACCGAGGCACCGGAAGCAGCAGTAGCGGAGGCGCAGGCCCAGGCCTATGCCTTTGCGGCAGCCGGTGCCGGATTCCGGAAGCAGACGACGCACCACCACACGATGTGGGCCTTCCGTGGGCTCGAACCCTGGAGTGATCCAGTCTGATCCTCGATCAGACCGGCGCCTTCAGGGCCGCGGAACCCCACCCGGGATCCGCGGCCCTTCTGTTTTCCCCAAAACAGGGAGACGGAGCGAAGGGGCCGACAGCAAGACCCGGTACCAGCCGCCAACCGGCCGACCCAGGCCGGCACGACCAGACGAGGAAAACACCACCGTGCAACTCGAAGCGCACGCCCCGTCCGTACCGCCTTCACAGACGCTCCCCCCGCCCGCACCCACGGAGGACCCGGCCTTGACTCCCCTCACCGCGCTCACCGCGCTCGACGACGCCATCGAGAACCTCGGCGTACCCGTTCCCTGCCGTGCCTACGACCCGGAGGTCTTCTTCGCGGAGTCCCCGGCCGACGTCGAGTACGCCAAGTCCCTCTGCCGCACCTGCCCGCTGATGGAGGCCTGCCTCGCCGGCGCCAAGGAGCGGCGTGAGCCGTGGGGCGTCTGGGGTGGCGAGCTGTTCGTCCAGGGCGTCGTGGTTGCCCGGAAGCGGCCCCGTGGCCGCCCGCGCAAGAACCCGGTCGTCGCATGAACACCGCCGGAACCATCGACCGCCCCCTCACGCACGACCCCAAGAAGCAGGCCCCGATGAAGGCAGCCACCCGCGAGCCCGCCGGCTCCGCGACCCCAGACTTCACCACCACCGGCGCGCACGTCTCGCGCCAGAACAGGACCCGAGAGATGCAACTCTTCCCAGAAGCCATGGCTCGTGCGCATATGCACGAACGCCTGCGTGAGGCCGAGGCTCAACGCCCGGCCATGCGCCTGGTGGCGGCCCGCCGTATGCAGCGCCGCGCGGAGCGTGCCTCGCTGCGTGCCCGGCGCGCGCTCGCCATAGCGGTCATGCAGTAAGAGCCGCGCAGGCGCTTCGGCGCGATGACAGATACCCGCGGGGGCCGGCCCGAACGGACCGGCCCCCGCAGTGCGTTGTACTCCCCGATCGTCCGGAAGCGGCGATAGGGTCGCCCGGTGGAACAGCAGAACTCCCGGCCCGCGGAAACAGCGAACGTCGTCTGCTCCCGCTGCGGCACGGTCGCCGAAGGCACGCCACCGACCTGGACCTGCTCCGTGGAGAACGGCACGCGCCACTACTTCTGCGACGTCTGCGCGCGGGAGAACATCAGAGCCATCGAAGGGCGCCTCGACTCCGACTGGTGGTGAGCCTCCCGCGGCTCAGGCCTCCACCGCCGCGCTGCCCTGCTCGGTCTCCTCGGTCTCCTCGGTCGCCTCGATCTCCGCCATCTCGATCTCCTCGGAATCCTCCACGAAGCCGGGCAGCCACTCCTCCAGCTCGTCCCTCATCCGTACCGTCGCACCCAGCTGGCACAGGACCCCGATCGTGCTCACCGTCACGCGGTGTATCAGCAGATACGCCGGGGGCAGGTTCAGATAGCGGCCCAACTGGTAAGCGGGGGAGCGGACATCGGCAAGCCGGGCCGCGTGCTTGCGCATCCAGGCACGGGTGAAGGTGTACTCGTCCACCGCCATGGGCTCGATGATCGGCAGCAGATAGTCGAGCACCGCCTGCGGTTCCAGGTCGACGGACTCCTTGACGAAGTTCTCCTCGCGCAACATGTCGTAGACGGCGTCGGCCTCGCCCTCCAGCGTCATCCGCAGCGACCTGCCGATGGTCGGGGGCAGCCCGTCGGGCAGCCGGTCGACCGTGCCGAAGTCGAGGACACCGAGGCGGTAACCGTCCTTCTCGTCGGGAAGCAGGCGGAAGTTGCCGGGGTGCGGGTCGGCATGCAGCAGTCCCGTGCGCGTCGGACCGGAGAAGAGGAAGCGGGCCAGCAGCTGGCCCGCCCGGTCGCGCTGCTCCTTGGTGCCGTCGGCGATCACCTCCGAGAGAGGCGTCCCGTCCATCCACTCGGTCACCAGGACCTGCTCGCTCTGGTGCACCACCTGCGGCACCACCACGTCGGGGTCGTCCGCGAACTCGTCGGCGTGCGCCTGCTGGGCCTGCGCCTCCAAGGCGTAGTCGAGCTCCTCCGAGACACGGTCGCGCAGCTCCGCGATGAGCGGCTTGATGTCCATGCCCGGAATCAGCGGCCCCAGGAGGCGGGCGAACCGGCTGAGTTGGTTGAGGTCGGAGAGCAGCGCCTCGCCCGCCCCCGGGTACTGGACCTTGACCGCCACCTCACGGCCGTCCGCCCACACGGCCCGGTGGACCTGCCCGATCGACGCCGCGGCCGCCGGCTTGTCCTCGAACTCCAGGAACAGATCCCGCCAGTCCTCGCCGAGCCGCTCCTCGAGAACGGAGTGCACGGTGCGGGTCGGCATCGGGGGCGCCGCCTCCTGGAGCTTCGTCAGAGCCGCTCGATACGGCCCCGCGACCTCCTCCGGCAGCGCGGACTCGAAGACGGACAGCGCCTGCCCGAACTTCATGGCGCCGCCCTTCAGCTCGCCGAGGACCTTGAAGAGCTGCTCCGCCGTGCGCTGCTGCAGCTCACGTCCCACGATCTCCGCCGACTTGCCCCCGATCCGCTTGCCGAGCCCCCAGGTCGCCCGCCCCGCGAAGCCGAGTGGCAGCGCGGCCAGTTTGGCGGTACGGGTTACCGCCTTCCGGGGAAGATCAGACATGCGCCCCTCCAAGTCCCAGACAGCCGCGCCTTGTCAGGCGGTTACCCGGCCATTGTTGCGTGCGGCTTCGTGTCAGCGGTGGGCCGATCCCCCTTAACGGACACACCGGCCCCACAAGAGCATGATGGATGCGGCCAAATCGGGCTCGAGTGCCACTCGAATCCTGGGACGGAGGCCGTCCAGCGCACCCCCGCACCGGCCGATGAACCGCTGTCCAGAAAGGCGAGGGCATGCCCCGCCGCCAGCCCGGCGACCGAGGTCGACAGGGCCAGGTCACACGCCGGCACCTGCCGCGCGGGCCCGGAGCGCCACTGGGCCAGCATCCGGGGCCAGGTGGGATCGCGGTCCGCGCGCTGGCGGAACAGGCACTCGGCACACGCGGTCGTCCCCGGCAGGACCAGAGGGCCCACGACGCCCGTCCCCTCGATCACTCCTGCGTAGAGATGGGGGATGCCGGAGGCGAGCAGTTCCTCCGTCGCGGCGGGCGCGGGAGCATACGCGTCCAGGCCGTCCCTCGGGGCGATGATCACCAGGGACAGGCCCGCCGCCCCTTCCGGCTCGGCGGAGCGCCGGGGTGGCCGGCCCGGTGCCGACTGGCGCACGATCCGGCGTGCGGTCGTGTCCCTGCGCTCCCCGACGGACTCGGCGGGCAGGCCGCCCGGCGCGATGTCCCACGGCTGCACATGCCCGCCGTCCAGCACCTCGACCCGGCCGACGCCCGCGCCCGCAAGCACGGAGGCCACGACGGCGCCGACCCGCCCGGCACCTCGCACCCGCACTCGCATGGCACGCCGCGCCGCGGCCTTGGCCATCGCGTCGCCCGGCTCGGGGGAGTGCAGCGACAGCGAGGCCAGATCGGCACGCAGCCGGTCCATGACTTCGCCCCGCTCACGCAGCGCGTCCGCCGCGGGGCCGCCGCCCGTCGAGTCGTCTAGGAGGCCGGCCCGCGAGAGCTCGCCCAGGAGTCTGTCCACGTGTCCGTCCGGCAGCCCCATCCGCCGGGCCTCCTCGCGCAGGAGCGGCACCCCGCGAGTGCCGTCCAGAAGAGTCAGAAAGCTGCTCGTCGCCGTGTCCATCGGGCCGAGCACCAGGGCGTGCGCGGGCGCCACCCCGAACTGCACGGTGCTCAGGTCCCGCCAGCCGCGCCGCAGCGCGGGCTTCAGGACCGGGTGCATGGCCGTCACCGCCGTCGCTGCTGCCGCTGCCGTCGTGCTCGTCACGGTCGCCGTCGCCGTCGCCGTCATCGCTGTCGTCATGGTCGTCCCCCGTCGGCCGGTCGTCGCGGGCCCGTCCGCCGCGCCGATCGAAGGCCAGAATGCCCGCCTCACCGGACGCCCGCGTCGCGTTGTCCACAGGCGGTGGGTGTTCGTCGTACTAATCAGTCGTACTAATCAAACGCACAGGGAGCGGAACAGCGCCGAACCGTCCCGGAGGCGGGACTTCCCCCATGCCCAGCGGGTAACGTCGGGGCGTGCCCGCCGACCCGTCCCCTCGCGTCGCTGGGGAGACCTCAGCGCGTCGCGCCGGAGCTCCACAGCGCAGCACGACCAGCCCGTCGCCGTCCGGTGCGGTGGCCAGCGCGGTCGAGGTCAGGCGGAGCGCCCGCCGCCGCAGAACGGTCTCCGCGTACCGGGAGGGCGACCGCACCGTCGTCCTCATCCCGGCCCGGATGTCCGAGGCGGAAGAGCAGCGCTGGGTCAACGTGATGCTCGACAAGCTCGCGGCCCAGGAGAGCAAGCGGCTGCTCGGCGACGCGGAGCTCGCCGCGCGCGCCGGCCGGCTGTCCGAGCAGTACTTCGGCGGCCGCGCCAGGCCGGCCTCCGTTCGCTGGGTCACGAACCAGAACACGCGCTGGGGCTCCTGCACCCCGGCCGAGGGCAGCATCCGCCTTTCGCACCGGCTCCAGGGCATGCCCGAGTACGTCGTGGACTACGTGCTCGTCCACGAGCTCGCCCACCTTCTCGTCCCCGGCCACGGGCCCCGTTTCTGGCGGCTCCTGGAGGCCTATCCCCGCACCGAGCGGGCGCGGGGCTACCTCGAAGGGGTGGTCGCGGCCGGTCGGCTGCCCCACCTTCCGGCCGCCCGCGAGGAGTGAACGTCCGCCGGATCTCGCGGTTGTGTAGCGGGTCTGTACCGGCTTCGCCCGCTGTCGGACTTTGCGGTTAGCCTGACGCGACGCATTCACATTCGGGATGGGGGACGGTCGTTACGTATGGCCAGGGAATTCCAACGCGGCCACAAGGCCAAGGTCAGTGACCTCACCGCGGGAACCGATCTGTACGTCGGCGTGCAGATCTCCGCACCGGGGCTGACGTTCGACATCAGCTGCTTCGGCCTGGACGCGAGCGAGCGGCTCTCGGACGACCGTTACTTCATCTTCTTCAACCAGCCGAAGTCCCCCGAGGAGTCGATCCAGCTCCTGGGCGCCCAGGCGGGCGACACCGAGTCCTTCCGCGTCACGCTCGACCGCATCCCGCAGCAGATCCAGCGGCTGTCGTTCACGGCGACGATCGACGGCGCCGGGCAGATGTCGCAGGTCGCCTCCGGGTACATCCGCATCGTCGCGGGCGGCGAGGAAGTGGCGCGCTACGCCTTCACCGGTGCGGAGTTCTCCACGGAGCGCGCCGTCATGCTGGGCGACTTCTACATGAAGGACGTCTGGCGCTTTGCTGCCATCGGCCAGGGCTTCGACGGCGGGCTCGACGCGCTCCTGAGGAACTTCGGCGGCGAGGTCGCCGAGGAGGAGCCCGCCGCCCCGCAGCCGCAGGCCGCCGCGCCCTCCTTCGCACCGCCCGCGCAGGCCGCGGCGCCGCCCGCGTTCGGCGCCCCGGCCTCGGCCGCGCCGCCCCAGGCGCCTGCGCCTGCTCCCGCCCCCACTCCGGCGCCCGCCCCCGCCCCCGCCCCCGCTCCCGCTCCCGCGCAGAACTTCGCGCCCCCGCAGGGCGCCACTCCGCCCCCGGCTCCCGCCCCCATGAACCCCTCGGTACACGCCGCGCAGACCGTCGTGGCCCCGATGCACCAGCCGCCGGGAGGAGCCGTGCCGCCGCCGTCGGCCCCCTCGCCGTACGGCCAGCCCGGCCAGCAGCACCCGCAGTTCGGCCAGGCCCCGGGCCAGACCGCACCCCCGCCGCCCGGATACGGCCAGCAGCCCACCGCCCCCATGCCCCCGCCCGGATACGGCCAGCAGCCCCCCAGCGGTCAGTTCCCCGGACAGCCCGCCGCCCCGCAGGGTGCGGCGGCACCCCAGGGCGCCGGTGTGGCCGCGGCACTCCAGAAGTACCGCGAGGCCCCCACCGGCCAGCGCTGGACGCAGCAGAACGAGAAGCTCGTGCGCGTCGACCTGGGCGTCGCCGACCAGGCGATCCTCGCCCGTCAGGGCAGCATGGTGCTCTACCAGGGCAAGGTCGAGTTCAGCTACAAGGGCGCGGGCTTCGCCGGACGCATCGTGGGCAACTCCACCGGCCAGGAGATGCAGCTGATGCGCTGCTCGGGCCGAGGGCAGGTCTTCCTCGCCGAGGAGGGCACCCACCTGCACCCCATCGAACTTCAGGGCGACGCGATCTGCGTCTCGGCGGAGAACGTCCTCGCCTTCGACGAGACGCTCCAGCACGAAGTGCGCAGGATCGAGGGCCACGGCATCCCCGGCGGCGCTCTGTTCGTCATGCAGTTCCAGGGCACCGGCACCGTCATCGTGAAGACCCACGGCGTGCCCGTCGTCCTGCCCGTCACGCCGACGACCTTCGCCGACTGCCACGCCGTCGTCGCCTGGTCGGCCGCCGCTCAGGCGATCGTTTCCAGCCAGGTCCGAATGCGCAGCAACGCGTACGCGGGATCCACGGGGGAGAGCGTGAACCTCCAATTCCGTGGCGCGCCCGGCAATTTCATCGTCGTCCAGCCGTACGAGGTCTGAGGGAGCCCGTCATGAATCAGCAGCTCGCGGGCTTTGCTCCCGCACCCGTCGCCGCCCGCATGGAGAACCACGGCCACCACATGGTCAAGGTCGCCATGCAGACCGGCAACGACCTCCTCGCGCGCGTGGGCTCGATGGTCGCCTACGAAGGGTTCGTGCAGTACGAGCCGAATCCGCCCGCCGTCCGTCAGGTCGCGCGCGAGTGGATGACCGGCGAGGGCGCGCCCCTGATGAAGTGCTCCGGAGACGGCCTTCTCTACCTCGCCGACTACGGAGCGGACGTCGTCGTCATCAATCTGGCGGGCGACTCCCTCTCGGTGAACGGCACCAACCTCCTCGCCTTCGACGCGTCCCTCCAGTGGGGCGTTGAGCGGGTCAAGGGCATGGCCAAGTTCGCCGGGCAGGGCCTGTGGAACATCAAGATCTCCGGCCAGGGCTGGGTCGCGCTGACGTCCCGGGGCACCCCGATCGTCGTCGACTGCGGCCGTGGCGACGACGAGACGTACGTCGACCCGGACGCCCTGATCGCCTGGTCCCCGAACCTCAAGGTGAAGGGCAAGCGCAGCTTCAAGGCCGGCTCCCTCATCGGGCGCGGCAGCGGCGAGGCCTACCAGATGGGCTTCTCCGGAGAGGGCATCGTCGTCGTACAGCCCAGCGAGGACAGCACCGACCGTCTCCGAGCACGGGGCTGAGGGGGAGCAACACACCATGCAGAGCCCGCTTTTCGCGCACGCCGAACAGCAGACCCAGGAGCGCTACTCCGTCCAGAACCCGCAGCTGCTGCGGGTCGCCCTGGAAGGCCACGACGACGTCCTGGCCCGCAAGGGCGCGATGGTCGCCTACCAGGGGCTGATCGAGTTCGACGCGGAGTACCAGAGCCAGGGCAACCAGCGAGCCCGCGCGCACACCGGTGAGGGCCTGGACCTGATGCGCTGCCACGGTCAGGGCACGGTCTACTTCGCCAACCTCGCCCAGTACATCCATGTGGTGGATGTCGACCAGGACGGCCTGACCGTGGACAGCAGCTACGTCCTCGCGATGGACTCGTCGCTGACCCACCAGGTCATCGCCGTCGACAGCCAGTACGGCATCTCCGGCTCCGGCAAGTACCAGCTCAACATCAACGGGCGCGGCAAGGTCGCCCTGATGACGTCGGGCCAGCCCCTGATGTTGCAGGTCACGCCCGACCGGTACGTCAACGCGGACGCCGACGCGATCGTCGCCTGGTCCAACGGCCTGCGCGTCCAGATGCAGGCCCAGACCCATTCCTCGGGCGTCTGGCGCCGCCGCGGCAACACCGGCGAGGGCTGGGAGCTCAGCTTCATGGGCCAGGGCTACGCGCTCGTCCAGCCGAGCGAGATGCTGCCGCCCCAGAACGCGGAGATCGGGCGGGGCGCCCAAGCGCAGTTCGGGATGGGCCAGCAAGGGGCCCGGGGGCAGAACCAGGGCAACGTCTGGAGCTGAGCCCTCCGCCGAGTTGAGCGGAGGAGGGCGCGGGGAGCACGTGCGGGCCGTATGCGGCTGGGCGCGCAGTTCCCCGCGCCCCTCATGGGGCGCCCCGATACAGGCATGCCCTGCTAGAGGCGTGCCCTCGTCGCCTCCACCAGGCGTACGACCGACTCGTCGGCGACATCCGCCACCTCGTCGTACGCGAACCAGCGCAGGTCCAGTGACTCGTCGCTGATCGCCTCCACGGCGTCCTCAGGGGCCAGAGCCGCGTACTGCACGTCGAGGTGCTGGGTGCACGGCCCGGGGATCGGGTGGCGGTCCAGGCGCACCGGGCCGCCCGCCAGCAGCGTCAGGCCCGGCACGCCGGACTCCTCCGTCGCCTCGCGCAGCGCGGCCGCGGCCAGCGTCGGGTCGCCCGGCTCGCAGTGGCCGCCCATCTGGAGCCACATCCGCAGCTTCTTGTGCAGGGTGAGCAGCACGCGCCCGCGCGAGGGGTCGACGACCAGGGCGCTGGCCGTCACGTGCCCGTCCGTGCAGGACTTCCACATGCCGTCGGCGGGGTGCGCGGCGAGGTGGTCCAGGTAGTACTGGCGCAGCTCGTCCTGGTCCTCGTAGCCCTTCAGTACGAGGACCGTGTCGTCGTGCAGGCTCACTTGCCGTCGTCGTCCTTGGAGTCGTCGCCCTCGTCCTTCGTGAGGTCGGGCTTGGCGGAGCCGCCGCCCGCCGCCTCGCCGAGCATCTTGTCCAGCTCGGAGAAGTCCATCTGCTCGCGGTGCACGAAGCCGTCCGGGTCGTCCAGGTCGGAGGCCGTCGGCAGCATGTCCGGGTGCTCCCACAGGCCGTCGCGGCCGTCGACACCGCGCGCGTCCGTGAGCGAGGCCCACAGGCGCGAGGCGTCCCGCAGCCGGCGCGGGCGCAGCTCGAGGCCGATCAGCGTGGCGAACGTCTGCTCCGCGGGGCCGCCCGTCGCACGGCGGCGGCGCAGCGTCTCCCGGAGGGCGTCGGCGGACGACAGGCGGGGCTTCGCGGCGGCGTGGACCACCGCGTCCACCCAGCCCTCCACGAGCGCGAGAGCCGTCTCCAGGCGGGCCAGGGCGGCCTTCTGGGCCGGGGTGTCCTCCGGCTGGAACATGCCCTGCTGGAGAGCCTCCTGCAGCTGTTCCGGATTCTGCGGGTCGAGCTGGCCGACGACGTCCTCCAGCTTGGCCGTGTCGACCTTGATCCCGCGGGCGTAACCCTCGACGGCGCCGAAGAGGTGCGAGCGCAGCCACGGGACGTGGGCGAAGAGCCGCTGGTGGGCGGCCTCGCGCAGCGCCAGATAGAGCCGCACCTCGTTCTTGTCGATGCCCAGGTCCTTGCCGAAGGCCTCGATGTTCACCGGGAGGAGCGCGGCCTTGCCGGACGGGCCGAGGGGGAGGCCGATGTCGGTGGAGCCGACGACCTCGCCCGCGAGCACGCCCACGGCCTGGCCGATCTGCTGGCCGAACATGGCGCCGCCCATGGAGCGCATCATGCCGATCAGCGGGCCCGCCATGGCCTGCATCTCCTCGGGCAGCACGTCGCCCATGGCCAGGCCGACGCGCTCGGCGACGGGGTCGACGAGCTCCTTCCACACCGGCAGGGTCGCCTCGACCCACTCGGCGCGGCTCCACGCGACGGCCGTGCCCGACCCGGACGGCAGCGACGTCGCGTCGTCCAGCCACAGGTCGGCCAGGCGCACGGCCTCCTCGACGGCGGAGCGCTCGGCGGGGCCGACGCTGGCGTCCTTGGTGCCGTCCGCCGTGCCCTGGGACACGGTCTGGCGGGCGATGTCCTTGGCCATGTCCCAGTTCACCGGGCCGCCCTCGTACGAGAGCATCTGGCCGAGCTGCTGGAACGCGGCGCCCAGGTCGTTCGGATTCATGGAACCGAACATCGCGGCGAACGGGTTGTCACCGCCGCCGGCTCCGGGGAACCCCCCGAAACCGAACGGGTTCGCGGGGCCACCGGCGCCCTGCCCGCCCTGACCCCCGCTCTGTCCCTCTCCAGGGGATCCCTTCTTCTTGCCCTCGTCGCCGTCTTCCGGCTCCTCCGGCGGAAGGCCGAATCCGAATGGGGTGTCACTCACGGGATTCCTCGGCTCGTCAGGCCGCCGGTATCGTTCCGGCGGCGGCTGCCCTACAACACCACCCAGCGTAGACACCGTGACGGGTTCGGGCCTCGGTGCTTCGCCGACTCACGGCCTGCGGCAGGATGGATGCCACCTGGTACGTACGCGTCATACGCGTACGTACTGAAGACAACCGCTGGAGACGCCCGGTGAGTTCCCCAGATCCACAGGTTCGCGCAGCGCGAAACCCCTCAACCCCGGCGCCCGTCCGAGGGCCGGTAGTCGCCGTGACCGGCGCCGCCTCCGGAGTGGGTGCGCTCCTGACCGAGCGCCTCGCCGCATCGGAGGCGATCAAGCAGGTCATCGCCATCGACGAGCGCCGGGGCGACTGCACGCAGGCGCAGTGGCACATCCTGGACGTGCGGGATCCGGCCATCGCCGAGAAGCTGCGCGGCGCGGACGTCGTGGTGCACCTGGCGCTCGATCTCGACCTGGAGACCGACGCCGCGGCCCGCACCGCGTACAACGTGCGCGGCACCCAGACCGTGCTGACCGCGGCCGCGGCGGCCGGCGTGCACCGTGTCGTGCTCTGCACGTCGGCGATGGTCTACGGAGCGCTGCCCGACAACGAACTGCCCCTCTCCGAAGACGCCGAACTGCGCGCCACCGCGGAGGCCACCGGTGTCGGTGACCTCCTGGAGGTCGAGCGTCTCGCCCGCAGGGCGCCCCGCGCGCACCCCGGCCTCAACGTCACCGTCGTGCGGCCCGCGATCCTGGTCGGCGGCACGGACACGGCCCTCACGCGCTACTTCGAGTCGCCCCGGCTCCTGGTCGTGGCGGGCTCGCGCCCCGCCTGGCAGTTCTGCCACGTCGAGGACCTGTGCAGCGCTCTGGAGTACGCCGTCCTGGAGAAGGTCGACGGCGAGCTGGCCGTCGGCTGCGACGGCTGGCTGGAGCAGGAGGAGGTCGAGGAGCTCAGCGGGATCCGGCGCATGGAGCTGCCGTCGACGGTCGCGCTCGGCGCCGCCGCCCGGCTGCACCGCATCGGCCTCACCCCATCCCCGGCCGGTGACCTCGCGTACACGATGTACCCGTGGGTGGTCAGCGTCAGCGGACTGCACGACGCCGGGTGGCGGCCGCAGTGGACCAACGAGGAAGTCCTCGCGGAGCTGCTCGAAGAGGTCGCGGGGCGGCGCACCGTGGCCGGTCGGCGGCTCGGGCGCAAGGACGCCACGGCCGCGGGCGCGGCGGGTGCGACGGTCGCGCTGCTGGGCGCCGCTGCGGTGGTGCGCAGGGCGCGGAAGGCGCGGCGGAGGATCTGAGACACGCCGGGCCGCCGTCCGCGGGCAGCTCCCGTGGGGAGGCGCCGAGCGGGCGGCCCCTGTAGGGAACTCCAAGGCGACACGCGCGCGTGCCGGGCGAAAGGTCTATTCCGTGATGCCCGTGCCGTGCGGCACCATGGCCGCATGGCACGCACCACGATGGACCACCCCGGCGAGCAGGCCGCGCAGGACCCGATCCGCCTCCTGGCGATCCGCGACACCCCGCTCTCCCTGGACGAGGTCTTCCAGGCCGTCGGCGACGACGCGGCGGGCGGCACGGCGCTCTTCGTGGGGACCGTGCGCAACCACGACGGCGGCGCGGACGTCGAGGAGCTGGGGTACTCGACCCACCCCACCGCCGAGGCCGAGATGCGCCGGGTGGCCGAGAAGGTCGTCGCCGAGTTCCCGGTGCGCGCCCTTGCCGCGGTGCACCGCGTCGGGGACCTCGCCGTCGGCGACCTCGCGGTGGTCGTGGCCGTGTCCTGCCCGCACCGTGCCGAAGCCTTCGACGCCTGCCGCAAGCTGATCGACGACCTCAAGCACGAGGTGCCGATCTGGAAGCACCAGCGTTTCTCCGACGGCAAGGAAGAGTGGGTCGGCGCGTGTTGAGCCGGCCGGCGCCGGTGGCTCCGACCGCGTGACCGGCGCTCCGGTTGCGTAACCCGACCCCTGCCGTGAGCGTTGACCATGCGGATGGTTAATCTGCTGATCAGTCAGTTGCGGTGGCTCACGGGTTCGGGAGGTCGGCATGGCATCACTTGCCTGGTTGCTCATTCCGCTCCTGGCGGCCGTCGGCGCGGGTCTGTGGGGCAGCTGGGCGACCCGCAACCGCAAGTCCGGCCGCACGGGTGACGCCAACGAGCTCAACGGCTACGCGGCCTTCCGCGAGGCGATGGAGAAGTCCCGCACCGGGAGCTGAAAGCCCCGTACGGACCGGCCCCGGGGGTGCCCTCACAGGCAGGTCCCGTACTGTCGTTCCATGCCACGCCGCACTGCGACGATGCTCGCCTCCACCTTGATGCTGATCGCGCTGCTCTGCGCCGGAGTACTCATCAAAGTGCCGTACTCGGAGATGTCCCCCGGGCCCACGGTGAACACCCTCGGCGACCACGACGGCGAACCGGTGCTGCAGATCTCCGGTCACAAGACCTATCCCACGACCGGCAACCTCAACATGACGACGGTCAGGGTCACCAGCGCCGACTACGACATGAACCTCGCGGAGGCCGTCTACGGCTGGCTGGCACACGACAACATCGTGGTGCCGCACGACACGCTCTACCCGGACGGCAAGACCGAGCAGCAGTCCTCCCAGGAGAACGCCGAGGAGTTCAGCCAGTCCCAGGAGAGCGCCAAGGTCGCGGCGCTCAGGCAGCTGAACATTCCGGTGAAGTCCCAGGTGATCGTCTCCACCGTCTTCAAGGGCGACCCGGCGGAGGGCAAGCTGCACGCGGGCGACGTCATCCGCAAGGTGGACGGCAAGCCCGTCAAGGAGATGACGGACGTCGCGAAGCTCGTCACCGATCACAAGCCCGGTGACACGGTCACCTTCACCGTCGTCCCGGTCAAGGCCGCGGCCGCCGCCGAGAAGGCGGGCAAGGCGCCGACCGAGACCGAGGAAGTCAAGATCAAAACGAAGGGCGCGGAGGACGACGCGGACCGCGCGGTCGTCGGTATCAAGGCGGGCACCGACCACACCTTCCCGTTCACGATCGACATCAAGCTGGCCGACGTGGGCGGGCCGAGCGCCGGCCTGATGTTCGCCCTCGGCATCGTCGACAAGCTGACCCCGGACGACCTCACCGGCGGCAAGTTCGTGGCCGGCACCGGCACCATCGTGGCCGACGGCAAGGTCGGCCCGATCGGCGGCATCGAGATGAAGACCGTCGGCGCGCGCGACAAGGGTGCCGAGTACTTCCTCACGCCGAAGGGCAACTGCGCGGCCGCCGCCGAGGACGTCCCCGACGGCCTCACGCTCGTCAAGGTGGACACCATCGCCGACGCCGTGAAGTCCCTGGAGAAGATCCGCAAGGGAAACACCGCCGACCTGCCGAAGTGCACCAAGGGCTGACCGGCCGGACCGGGCTCCGACACAGCTGTGCGCGGGTGGGGCGCCCCACCCGCGCACAGAACGGAATCTGACGTACCGCTACGCGAACGTCGCCGCGAGCGCCTCGGCCAGGCCGGGCACCAGATCCGAGCCGGTGAGGACCTCGGTCGGCGAGTCCTTCTCGCGCAGCCGCAGCGCGGACTCGCGCGCACCGTCACGGAGCACCGCGACCGTCATCCGGACCTCCTGGCGGTCCGGATGCTCGGCCACCCACTTCGCGAGCTGCGCCTCACCGAGACCGTCCGGGACGGACGCCTCGGCGGACGGCGGCAGCATCAGGCGCTCCACGGTGAGGGCGCAGCCCGCCACCGCGTCCGGCCAGGCGATGGTGCCGAGGAATTCGTCCAGCGGCTTGTCCGCGGGAATCTCCTCCTGCTCGATGGGGGTCAGGCCGGCGTGCTCCACGCCGTCGTCGAGGCCGAGCTGGGAGGCGAGGCCGGGTTCTTGGGTACGCAGTCGCGCGGTGTCGACCAGCGCGAAGAGGCGGGCGGGCCGGTCCCAGCCGAGGCCGGATACGTACTCGTCGATCTCGAGTACCGCCCGGGTGAGGGGGCTCGCTGCCATGGGAGTGTTGGACATGGTCACAATCCTGCCTCGTTAGTCCCGAGAAACGGGAACCGAGTAAAGCGTAGGTAAGTTGCATAGGTGTGGCTCCACGATCTCCGGGGCCTGATGGACCAACAGCGAATCAACAGCGAACTTCGAGGTGCGCACCTTGGCTTTCCAGATGCCGGACCGCGGCGGAGGCCCGACGGGGCCACGGATCAGAGTGGGCCGACCCTCCCGGCGTGTCCGGACCCTGCTCATGACACTGGGGGTGCTGGCCGTACTGGCCATGGCCTTCGTCATGTTCTCGGGGTTCTGGACGGACTGGTTGTGGTACCGCTCGGTCAACTACTCATCGGTCTTCACGACGACCCTGTGGACCAAGATCGGCCTGTTCTTCGTCTTCGGCCTCCTCATGGCGGCCGCAGTCGGCGTGAACATCTGGCTGGCGCACCGGCTGCGCCCGCCACTGAGTGCCATGTCGATGGAGCAGCAGAGCCTCGACCGGTACCGCATGGGCATCGCCCCGTACAAGAAGTGGCTGCTCATCGGGGTCACCGCCCTGGTGGGGCTGATCGCGGGCGCGTCCGCCGCGGGTCAGTGGCGCACCTGGCTCCTGTGGGTCAACGGCGTGTCCTTCGGTCAGAAGGACCCGCAGTTCCACATGGACGTGGCGTTCTTCGCCTTCGACCTGCCCTGGTACCGCTTCCTGCTGGGCTTCGGCTTCGCGGCCACGGTGCTCTCCCTGGTCGCCGCCGCCCTGACGCACTACCTGTACGGCGGGCTGCGGATCACCAGCCCCGGCGCGCGCGCCACCGCCGCGGCCACCGGTCACCTCTCGGTGCTGCTCGGCGTCTTCGTGTCGCTCAAGGCCATCGCGTACTGGCTCGACCGGTACGGCCTCGCGGTGAAGTCCAGTGACTTCAAGGCGACGGACAACTGGACCGGCCTGAAGTACGTCGACGCGAACGCGTACCTGCCGGCGAAGACGATCCTGTTCTGCATCGCCGTCATCTGCGCCATCCTCTTCTTCGCCACGCTGTGGCGGCGCACCTGGCAGCTGCCGGTCATCGGCTTCGGCCTGATGGTGCTCTCGGCAATCCTCATCGGCGGGCTCTACCCCGCGATCGTCCAGAAGTTCCAGGTCCAGCCGAACGAGCAGGCCAAGGAAGCGCCGTACATCGAGAAGAACATCGAGGCCACCCGCCACGCCTACGGCATCAGCGGGGTGAAGCCCGAGGACTACAAGGGCGCGGGCAAGGTCGACGAGGACCCCAAGAAGAAGCGCGAGGACGCGGACACGGCGGCCAACTACCGGCTGAACGACCCGAACATCGTCTCGCCGACCTTCCAGCAGCTGGAGCAGGAGCGCAGCTACTACCAGTTCCCGAAGACGCTGGACGTGGACCGCTACAACGGCCAGGACACCATCATCGGCCTGCGCGAGCTGAACGTGAACAAGCTCGACAAGCGGAACTGGATCAACGACCACTTCGCCTACACCCACGGCTACGGAGTGGTCGCCGCCAAGGGCACGGAGACCAAGCCCGGCTCCAAGGGCGCCCCGGCGTTCACCGAGGCGGGCCTGCCCACCACCGGCAACCTCGGTGAGTACGAGCAGCGGATCTACTACGGCGAGAAGACGTCCCAGTACTCGATCGTGGGCGGGCCCCAGAAGGAGCTCGACTACGAAGAGGACGGCGGCGGTCAGAAGACCTACAGCTACAAGGGCGACAGCGGGGTCAACCTCTCCAACCCGATCAACCGCGCCGCGTACGCGGTGTCCTTCGGAGAGCCGCAGATCCTGTACTCCGGAGCCATCGGCGAGGGATCGCGGATCCTCTACAACCGCACTCCGAAGGAGCGCGTGGAGGCCGTGGCCCCATGGCTGACCATCGACGGCGACGTCTACCCGACGGTCGTGGACGGCCGCATCCAGTGGGTCGTCGACGCCTACACGACCAGCAACGGCTATCCGTACGCCTCGCGGACGACGCTCGGTGACACCACCGCAGACTCCCTGTCGCAGGCCGACAGCCAGCGCACGGTGATCGCCCAGCAGAACCAGGTCAACTACATCCGGAACTCGGTGAAGGCCACCGTCGACGCGTACACCGGCGACGTCAAGCTCTACACCTGGGACGAAGAGGACCCGGTCCTGAAGACCTGGAAGAAGGCGTTCCCGGGCACCGTCAAGGACAAGAGCGAGATCCCGCCGAAGCTGATGGACCACCTGCGCTACCCGCAGGACATGTTCAAGGTCCAGCGCGAGCTGCTCACGAAGTACCACGTCACGGACCCCGGCCAGTTCTACAACGCGAGTGACGCCTGGCAGGTCCCGAACGACCCGACGAAGAAGGACGACAGTGCGGTCCCGCCGTACTACCTTTCCCTGAAGTCGCCGGGCCAGACACAGCAGCAGTTCTCCCTGACGACGACGTTCACCCCGAGCGAGCGGCCCAACCTACGGGCCTTCATGACGGTCGACGCCGATGCCAGGAGCGAGAACTACGGCAAGATGCAGCTGCTCAGAGTCCGGGGCGACGTCGACGGCCCCGAACAGGTGCAGAACAAGCTGAACTCCATGACGGAAGTCGGCAACTTCGTCCGTGACATGAAGGGCGCCGACTCCGACGTCCTCTACGGCAATCTGCTGACCGTGCCACTGGACGACGGCTTCTTGTACGTCGAGCCCGTCTACGTGCAGGGACGGAAGTCGGCGTATCCCCTCTTGAAGAAGGTCGCTGTGTCGTACGGCACGGAGACCGCCTTCGCGGACACCCTGAGTGAGGGCCTGAACCAGGTCTTCAGTACGGAAGGGACCACCAAGCCGCCGGCCGACGATCCGGGCGAGGACGAGCCGACCAAGCCGCCGAAGACGAACGATCCGACGGTCCAGGACGCGCTCGACGACGCCCAGAAGGCCTTCGAGGACGGCGAGGCGGCCATGAAGGAGAACGACTGGAAGGCGTACGGCGAGGCGCAGGAGCGGCTCCAGGAGGCTCTGGAGCGGGCCGAGGAGGCGTCGGCGAAGGCCAAGGAGAAGGACGACAAGGCCGCCGACAAGAACGCCGACAAGGGCGCTGACCAGGCCGCCGACAAGAACGCCGACAAGCCGGAGCCCGACAAGACCGAGTAGTGGGTGGTCAAGCTGCCCTCTCGCGCCGTGGTACGGTTTCAACACAACGGCGCGGGGTGGAGCAGCTCGGTAGCTCGCTGGGCTCATAACCCAGAGGTCGCAGGTTCAAATCCTGTCCCCGCTACTGCAAGGTGAAGGCCCGGATCCTTACGGATCCGGGCCTTCGTCGTGTGTGCCGGGTGTCGGTGCTCGTCGTGTGCGGGTGTCCTATGCCAAGACATGCGAACGGTGCTCGGTAGGGGGAGAGTTGGGAGATCTGTGTTTGACTTATCTCTCTGTGGGCATGTCGACAAAACGCTGAAGTGACCTCACTGGCTGCGGTATACCAGGTGTACCCAGGTTGCAGGTGGTGCGACGATGGACGTTATGGGGGACAAGGCAACTCTGTTGGAGACAGGGCGGTTTGTGCAGCCGGCCGACCGGGAGGATCCCGGGGCGGCCGCGGAGGAGATGCGCCACCGGCTGGCCGCCGAGGCCGGCGACGTGGACGCGATGAGCGTTCTCGGAAGCCTTCTGCTGCGCCGCGGTGATCTCGACGGCGCCGAATCTCTGCTGCGCGCGGCGACCGCCGAGGGCGACCGCGCCGCCGCCAACAACCTCGGAGTCCTCCTCCACCAGCGCGGATACGCGGACGAGGCGGCCGGCTGGTGGCGGGTCGCCGCCGTCGCGGGATCCGCCGCGGCCGCGCACGCGCTCGGCCGCCACCACCGCGAGCGCGGCGACGAGCCCGCCGCCGAGTACTGGCTGCGCCAGTCCGCCGAGCAGGGCCACACCCTCGGGGCGTACGCGCTCGCGGACCTCCTGGAGCACCGCGGTGACGTCGGCGCCGAGCGCTGGCTGCGGGTCGCCGCCGAGCGCGGCCACCGTGAGGCCGCGTACCGCCTGGCCCGCGCGCTCGACCGGCGGGCCGGCACGGAGGGCGCCGAGCAGCCCGCCCGCGCGGGGCGCGCCGACGCCGCCGCGCGTACGCGTACGCCCGCCGACGAGGCCGAGCAGTGGTACCGCCAGGCGGCCGCCCGCGGCCACCGGCGCGCCGCCCTGCACCTCGGCTCCATCCTGGAGCGGCGCGGCGAGCTGAAGGAAGCGGGCCGCTGGTACCTCAACTCCGCCAAGGACGGGGAGGCGAGAGCGGCCTGCGCGCTGGGCTTCCTGCTGCGGGACGCCGGCGACGAGGAGAGCGCCGCCGTGTGGTGGCTCAAGGCCGCCCAGGACGGCGACGGGAACGCCGCGAACGCGCTGGGCGCGCTGCACGCCGAGCGCGGCGAGACACAGACCGCCGAGCGCTGGTACCGCGCCGCCATGGACGCGGGCGATGTGAACGGCGCGTACAACCTCGGGCTGCTCTGCGCCGAGCAGGGCCGCACCGCGCACGCCGACCAGTGGTACCGCCGCGCCGCGTACGCGGGACACCGCGAGGCGGCCAACGCGCTCGCCGTGCTGCTGCTCCAGGGCGGCGACGCGGCCGGGGCCGAGCCGTGGTTCTCCAAGGCCGCGGAGGCGGGCAGCGTCGACGCCGCGTTCAACCTCGGGATCCTGTACGCGAGCCGGGACGACGAGGCCGCCGCCCTGCGGTGGTACGAGCGCGCGGCCGCCGCCGGGCACACCGACGCCGCGCTCCAGGTCGGCACCGCGCGGCTGCGCGAGGGCGACGACCAAGAGGCCGAGCGGCACCTGCGGTGTGCCGCGGGAGGCGGCAGCGCCGAGGCGGCGTACCGGCTCGGGATGCTGCTCGACGCGCGTCGCCCCCCTGCGGGGCCGCCGGCGCTCGGCGAGCCCGCCGCGGAGAAGACCGAGTGCGAGGAGTGGTACGAGAGGGCAGCCCAGCAGGGCCACCGGCGCGCCCAGGTCCGGGTGGGGATGCTCGCCTCGGGCCGTGGCGACGTCGTCGAGGCCGCCAAGTGGTACCGCAAGGCCGCCGAGGCCGGCAGCCGGAACGGCGCGTTCAACCTCGGGCTGCTGCTCGCCCGCGAGGGCAGCGAGCCGGAGGCCGCCCTGTGGTGGACGCGGGCCGCCGACGCGGGCCACGGCCGCGCGGCGCTCCGCCTCGCCCTGCTCTACGCCCGGCGCGGGCAGCTGGCGCAGGGCCAGCGGTGGGCCTCGCGGGCGGTCGACCTCGGCCCCGCGGAGGTCTCCGAGCGGGCGGGCCGCCTGCGCGAGGCGCTGCGCCAGGAGCTCTCCGCGTAGGTCCCACCCCGGGCGGGTCGGAGCGCGGCAGAACAGATTTGCGCTGGTCGTAGCGTTGACGTACTGTTGTGTTTACCGACGCGGGGTGGAGCAGCTCGGTAGCTCGCTGGGCTCATAACCCAGAGGTCGCAGGTTCAAATCCTGTCCCCGCTACTGAAACCGAAGGCCCGGAACCAGATCATGGTTCCGGGCCTTCGGCGTTGTCTGCGCCCGCGCCTCGCGCGGCGCTACTTGTGGCCCACCGCCTCCTCGTACAGCGCGCGGTCCACCACCTTCTCCTCCGGCACCTTGGCCCCCTCCGAGACGCCCGCCGCGCGGTACGCGTCCTGCAGGCGGTCCGTCGTGCCCGCGCGGATCTCCCAGTCCATGCGGAGGGACGGCGTGGCGAGCAGCACCTGCTCGTCCGTCTCCAGGAGCTGTGCGAGCTTCGCAGCGAAGGCCTTGTCGGCCTTGTAGTCACCCGCGAAGTACGTGTTCACCGTGCGGATGTACGCGCGCAGCAGGGCGACGCCCGCGTCCGGGTCCTCCCTGAGGAGGTTCGGGCCGAAGAGGAGGCCGCCCAGCGGCTCGCCCTGGGGCTGGCCGCCCAGGAACGCGTACCCCTTGTCACCGTCGACCTTGCGCCAGACCGGGTCGAGCAGCCAGGCCGAGTCGATGCCGCCGTTCTGGAGGGCGGTGAGGACGTCGGCCGAGTCCAGCTGCTGGAACCGGATCTTGTCGAGGTCGCCGCCGTGCTTTTTCAGGGCCTTGTTCATGGGGTACGCGATGACGGACCCCTTGCCGATCATCGTGCCGAGCCTGCGGCCCGCCATGGGGACCCGGTCCGCGGTCTCGTTCTCCTTCAGCCGTACCCAAAGGCCGCTCTTCGAGCGGGGGTCGGGGGAGAAGTTGCCGGCCGTCCACTTGATGTCGAATCCGCTGGAGACGCCGTTCATCACGGCGGCTTCCGGGGCCGCCCACTGGGCGTCGAGGTCGCCCTTGGCGAGGAGGGGGAGCGCGTCGGGGGTGGGCAGCACCTTCAGTTCGACATTCAGGCCCTCCTTCTTGAACTCGCCCTTTTCCACGGCCATTTGAAGGGGGCCGACGTATTCGGCGCTCAGGGTGCCGGTCGCGATCGTCAGGCGGCGCTCCTCCGCGAGCGGCTCGGGCGCGGGTGTGTTCGGGGCGCAGCGGGCCGGTCTGCGGTCGGGGGACAGGCCGGCGGGGTCGGTCCAGCTGCCCTTGCCGCAGCCGGCCACCGGGGTGACCGTGCGGGGCCCGGTGGGCGCGGCGGTCTCCGGGTCGTCGTCGTTCTCCGCGCAGCCCGCGGCGGCGAGCAGCGAGCCCGCGACGAGCAGCGTGAGCGAGGTGGTGCGGATATGTGTCATGGCGGTGGTGCGGATACGCGTCGAGGCGGTGGTCCGGATACGTGTCATGACTGGCTCCGGCCGCGGTCGCGCGGGGCCCAGGGGGTGAGCAGGCGGCCCGCGATCCGCACCAGCTCGGAGAAGACGACGCCGAGCAGGGCGACGCAGACGATGCCGACGAACATCACGTCGTTCTGGAAGAGGGCGCGCGAGTCGAAGATCAGGTGGCCGAGGCCGTCGGCCGCCGCGATCTGCTCCGATGCGACGATCACCAGGACGGCGACGCCCGCGGCGATCCGCGCGCCGACCAGGACGGCGGGCAGGGACGCGGGCAACAGGACGTGGCGGAACATCTGCCAGGGCGAGGCGCCGAAGACCTGACCCGCGTCCCGGTGTCCCGACGGGACCGCGAGGACCGCCGCCATCGTCGAGATCCAGACGAAGAAGAAGACCGTGGCGGCGACGAGCGCGATCTGCGGGCCCTCGCCGAGCCCGAACATGTTGAGGAAGACGGGGAGGAGCGCCAGCTTCGGGACGACGTACAGCGCGTCGAGCGTGGGCTCCAGCGCGGCCCGTACTACGGAGAGCGTGCCCATGAGGAGGCCCAGCGCGTACCCGGCGGCCGTGCCGATCGCGTATCCGGCGAGCACGCGCTTCAGCGTGGCCCACACGTCCGGCCACAGCTCGCCGTCGGCGGCGCGGTGCCAGCCGTCCTCCAGGATGGTCTGCGGCGCCGGGTAGACGCGGTCGTCGATCCAGCCGCGGACGGCGGCCAGCTGCCACAGCAGGAGGAGGGCAGCGGGCACGCCCACGGCGAGCGACAGTTCCAGGGCGCGGCGGCGGCGATGGGCGCGGGCGGGGTGCAGCTCCTGCGGGCCGGGCTTTCTGACCAGCAGGCCCTCTTGAGGGGCGGGACTCTTGCCGGTGGTCGGGGTGGTGCTCGTGGTCCTGGTCATGCCGCGGCCGCCGTGCCGACCTCGGCCCGCAGCAGCTCCCACAGCTCGCCCTTCAGGGCGGTGAACTCGGGTGCGGTACGGATCTCGCCGCCGCGGGGGTGCGGGAACGGCGGGCGGCGCTCGGCGATGACGCGGCCGGGCCGAGCCGACATCACGAGGACGCGGTCGCCCAGGACGATCGCCTCTTCGAGGCTGTGGGTGACGAACAGCGTCGTGGTCCGAGTGGTCTGTGTGAGGGCGAGCAGCTCATCCTGGAGGATGACGCGGAGCTGGGCGTCGAGGGCGGCGAAGGGCTCATCCATCAGGAGGATCTCGGGCTCCACTGCCAGCGCGCGGGCGATCGCGACGCGCTGGCGCATGCCTCCGGAGAGGGCGGTTGGGTAGGCGTCGGCGAAGTCGGCGAGGCCCATGCGGGTCAGCCAGTCCGTGGCGCGCGCGTTCGCCTCGCGGCGGGGGACCTTCTGGATGTCCATGCCGAAGCGGACGTTGGCCCGGACGGTCTTCCAGTCGTAGATGCCGTAGTCCTGGAAGATCATCGCGACCGGGTGGCGGGCGGCCGTGCGGATGGTCAGCTCGCCGGAGCCGGGGCGCAGGAGGCCGGCGGCGATGCGGAGGAGGGTCGACTTCCCGCAGCCCGAGGGGCCGACGAGGCAGGTGAACTCGCCGGGGGCGATCTCCAGGTCGACGGGGCCGAGGGCGTGCACCGCCCTGGCGGCTCGGCCGAAGGTCCTGGTCACTGCGTGGGCGCGGAGTTTGGGGTGCGGATCTTCCACGGCTTCTCCTCGCGGAGGGCAGGCGGATGTCGGGCGCCGCAGAGAATATGACGGGGCGTCAGATTCTGGAAGGGGTCGGCCCCGGCCGGGAGGCGCACGGCGAAGGCCCCCGGCGCGGTGCCGGGGGCCTTCGAAGTCGTACGAAAAGTCGTACGGAAAAGGGCTACGCCGCCGCGCAGCTCGGGCAGACGCCGCGGTACGTGACCTCCACGTCCTCGACCGTGAAGCCGAAGCGCTCCGAGTCGGGGAGGCTCGCCAGGGGATTGCCCGTGGGGTGGACGTCGCGGATGGCGCCGCAGCGGGCGCAGACCAGGTGCTGGTGGGGGCGGTGCGCGTTCGGGTCGTACCGCTTGGCGCGGCGGTCGGTCGAGACTTCGAGGATCTCGCCGAGGCTCACGAGCTCGCCCAGGGTGTTGTAGACGGTGGCACGGGAGATCTCGGGCAGCTTGTCCGTGGCGCGGGCGTGCACCTCGTCGGCCGTGAGGTGGACGTGGTCCCCGTCGAGGACCTCGGCGACGACGCGCCGCTGCGCCGTCATGCGCCAGCCGCGGCCGCGCAGTCGTTCCAACAGGTCACTCATGGAAGCCAGCCTAACAGGCGGGGGACCTCAGTCCCGAACGGGTGTGACTTTGGATTCTCGCTTGACTTAGACAAAGTCCATCGTAGGATCGAGTACGGCAAACGCCAAGGGACAGGGCCGACGGACAGGACTGGCAGGAATGACGCAGGAGGCGCACGTGACGCAGGGACCGCTCACCACGGAGGCCGGGGCGCCGGTCGCCGACAACCAGAACAGTGAGACCGCGGGCGTCGGCGGTCCGGTTCTGGTCCAGGACCAGCTGCTTCTGGAGAAGCTCGCCCACTTCAACCGCGAGCGGATCCCGGAGCGGATCGTGCACGCCCGCGGCGCCGGTGCGTACGGCACCTTCACGCTGACCCGGGACGTCTCCCAGTGGACGCGTGCGAAGTTCCTCTCCGAGGTCGGCAAGGAGACCGAGACGTTCCTGCGGTTCTCCACCGTGGCCGGCAGCCTCGGCTCGGCCGACGCCGTGCGCGACCCGCGCGGCTGGGCGCTGAAGTTCTACACCGAAGAGGGCAACTACGACCTCGTCGGCAACAACACCCCGGTCTTC
Organism: Streptomyces sp. NPDC039462; assembly: GCF_055639375.1. Lineage (NCBI taxonomy): Bacteria > Bacillati > Actinomycetota > Actinomycetes > Kitasatosporales > Streptomycetaceae > Streptomyces > Streptomyces sp. NPDC039462. Next base: position 658,579 of record NZ_JBVKAO010000002.1, on the reverse strand, counting down.
TTCATCCGGGACGCCATCAAGTTCCCCGACTTCATCCACACCCAGAAGCGCGACCCCTACACGGGCTCGCAGGAGGCGGACAACGTCTGGGACTTCTGGGGTCTCTCCCCGGAGAGCACCCACCAGGTGACCTGGCTCTTCGGCGACCGCGGCATCCCCGCTTCGTACCGCCACATGGACGGCTTCGGCTCGCACACGTTCCAGTGGAACAACGAGGCCGGTGAGGTCTTCTGGGTCAAGTACCACTTCAAGACCGAGCAGGGGATCAAGAACCTCACCGCCCAGGAGGCGGAGATCCTCGCGGGCAAGGACCCCGACTCGCACCAGCGCGACCTGCGCGAGGCCATCGAGCGCGGCGACTTCCCGTCCTGGTCCGTGCAGGTGCAGATCATGCCGGCGGCCGACGCGGCGACCTACCGCTTCAACCCGTTCGACCTCACGAAGGTGTGGCCGCACGCGGACTACCCGCCGATCGAGATCGGCAAGCTGGAGCTCAACCGCAACCCGGAGAACGTCTTCGCCGAGGTCGAGCAGGCCATCTTCAGCCCCGCGCACTTCGTGCCCGGTATCGGCCCGTCCCCCGACAAGATGCTGCAGGGCCGTCTCTTCGCGTACGGCGACGCCCACCGCTACCGCGTCGGCATCAACGCCGACCACCTGCCGGTGAACCGCCCGCACGCCACCGAGGCGCGCACCCACTCCCGCGACGGCTTCCTGTACGACGGCCGTCACAAGGGCGCGAAGAACTACGAGCCGAACAGCTTCGGCGGACCGTTCCAGACGGACCGGCCGCTGTGGCAGTCCGTCCCGGTCACGGGCGGCACCGGCGACCACGAGCCGGCCAGGCACGCCGAGGACAACGACTTCGTGCAGGCGGGCAATCTCTACCGCCTGATGTCCGAGGACGAGAAGGTCCGCCTGATCGAGAACCTGGCGGGCTTCATCTCCAAGGTCTCGCGCGATGACATCGCCGAGCGCGCGATCGACAACTTCCGTCAGGCCGACGGTGACTTCGGCAAGCGGCTGGAGGCCGCGGTCCAGGCCCTGCGCGGCTGACCAGTACCACTTGCCGTGGGCAGAGCGGCGGGCCGGTTCCCTCAGGGGGCCGGCCCGCCGCCGCGTTCAGCCCGCCATCGAGGCGGTGGCCGCCGCGCGCCGGCCGGGCGCCCAGCAGCGGATGATGTCGCGGACCGAGACGATCCCGGTCGGTTCGTTCCCGTCCATGACGACCAGGTGCCGGAAGCCGCCGTGCGACATGGCGTCCGCGGCGTCCTCCAGGGTCCACGAGGGACAGGCGAAGACGATCTCGGTGGTCGTGTGGGTGCCGGCGACCTCCTGGTCGGGATCCTGGCCGAGGCCCAGGGAGATGAGGATGTCCCGCTCGGTGAGGATGCCGATGCCACAGGTGTCGGGGTCCAGGACGACGGCCGCGCCGACGCGGCGGGCCGCCATCAGGTGGGCGGCCTGGCGGAGAGTGTGGGCGGGGCCGATGGTGAGGACCATCGAGCTCATGGCGTCGCGGACGAGCATGGGCGTGAGCCACCTCCTTGGTGAAACCGTGGTCTCCCGGTGGGCGAAGGATTGCCTCCGCCACCGGCTTGGAGAACGGATTCACAAGTTCACAAGTGGGGGGACTCTCAGAGTTGCAGCGATGCCGGGCGCCAACAAGGGGGCGTGCGCCGTCAGTTCAACTCGGGCGGTTCGACTCGGTGGCGCTGTGTGAGACCTCAGTAGCGCTGGTTGAGATAGCCGAGCAGCTCGTCGTGGAGCAGGCCGTTCGACGCGGCCGCGTTGCCGCTGTGTGGGCCCGGCCTGCCGTCGAGGCCGGTGAAGCTGCCGCCCGCCTCCGTCACCACGATCGCGTTCGCCGCCATGTCCCAGAGCGAGAGCTCCGGCTCCGCGCAGAGGTCGACCGACCCCTCGGCGACCATCATGTACGGCCAGAAGTCGCCGTAGCCACGGGTGCGCCAGACCGAACGCGTCAGGTCCAGGAAGCCGTCGAGGCGGCCCTGCTCCTCCCACCCGGAGAGCGAGGAGTACGCCAGTGAGGCGTCCGAGAGCCGCGAGACCTTCGAGACGTGCAGCCGGGTCGCCGAGGTGAGGGAGCGGCCCGTGTACGCGCCGCCGCCCTTCGCCGCCCACCAGCGGCGGCCGAGCGCGGGCGCGGAGACCACGCCGACCACCGGCTGGTAGCCGCCCTCGCCCGCCTCCATCAGGGAGATGAGGGTGGCCCACACCGGGACGCCGCGCACGTAGTTCTTGGTGCCGTCGATCGGGTCGATCACCCAGCGGCGCGGGCCCGTGCCCTCGACGCCGTACTCCTCGCCGAGGATCGCGTCGCGCGGCCTGGCCCGCTGGAGGTTGCCACGGATCAGCTCCTCGGCGGCCTTGTCGGCCTCGCTCACCGGCGTCATGTCCGGCTTGGTCTCGACCTTGAGGTCGAGGGCCTTGAACCGGGCCATGGTCGCGGCGTCGGCGGTGTCCGCGAGGACGTGGGCGAGACGCAGATCATCGTGGTAGTCGGGCATGGATGAACAGTATCGATCTCGTTCGGCACGATCCACAGCGCCGGGTGCGAGGCGCTGCACGGCGCTTGCGCCGGGGCTATTGACAGTGCTGCCGAGCGCGTCAACTCTGGCACGGGAGAGCCCCTAAGGGCCTGTCCGGCCCTGGGCCCGGGGAGGCGACGATGCCTGCAGCACGGGAGTCCTTACTGGACGCGGCGTACACGGCGCTCGCACGGCGGCCGTGGCCCGGCGTCCGCATGGTCGACGTCGCGGCCACCGCCGGGGTGTCCCGGCAGACCCTCTACAACGAGTTCGGCAGCAAGGACGGTCTGGCCCGCGCCCTGCTGCGGCGCGAGACGGACGGCTATCTGCACGGCGTGGAGCGCGCCCTCGCCGAGGAGCGCGAACCCGCCGACCGGCTCGCCGCCGTGGCCGCGTGGACGGTGGGTGCCGCCCGGGGCAACGCGCTGGTGCGGGCCGCGCTCACCGGCTGCTGGAGCGAGCGGCTGCCCGCGCCGAGCCGGAACGCCGGTTCCACCTCGTCGGTGCCCGCGCAGCGCCGCGCGGACGCGGGGGTGCCCACCGCCGCGGAGCTGCTCGCGCTCGTGCGGGACCGGGCGGTGCTCGCGCTCGGCGGCCGGGCCAGGAGCCGCGACCCCGAACTGGCCCGCGCCTGCGAGAGCGCCGTCCGCCTCGCCCTGTCGTACGTCGTCGCCCCGGCCGGGAACGACGACGACCCCGCGGAAGTGGTCCGCGGGGCCATAGGGCGCTGGGTCGGCGCCAGGTAGCGGACGGGCTAGTGCGCGGAGCCGGACAGCTGGAGGCCGATCACACCGACGATGACGAAGGAGATCGACACGATCTTGAGCGTGGAGACCAGGTCGCCGAGGAAGACCATGCCGTAGATGGCGGTGCCCGCGGCGCCGATGCCCGTCCAGACCGCGTACGCGGGCCCCACGTCCAGCTTCTTCAGCGCCAGGGTCAGCAGCCCGAAGCTGCCCAGCGCGAAGCAGGCGAAGGCGATCGTGGGCCAGAGCCTGGTGAAGCCGTGCGACAGCTTGAGACAGACCGCGAAGCCGGTCTCGAGAATCCCGGCGACGATGACCAGCAGCCACGCCATGTCCTTGCCTCCCGTACTCGTCCACGATGTGCGGCCGCTTCGTCCGCCCGGAATCCGGCTCGGTGCGATTATGCATTTACCTTCGCCGACGTGACGCAAACAACGGGGAGGTCAGTCGTCGTCCCGCCGTTCCCGTGTCGCGAGCAGCCTGCGCAGGGAGTAGAGGCGCTGCGGGTCCGCGTGCCCGGCTGCCACCCAGGCGTCCAGGGCGCAGTCCTTCTCGTCGTGGCTGCAGCCGCGCGGGCAGTCCACCGTCCCCGGCTCCAGGTCGGGGAAGGCGAGGATGACGCGGGACGGGTCGACGTGGTTGAGGCCGAACGAGCGCACGCCCGGGGTGTCGATCACCCAGCCGCCCACATCGGCGAGCGGCAGCGCGAGCGCGGACGTGGTGGTGTGCCTGCCGCGGCCCGTGACCGCGTTGACGTGCCCGGTCGTGCGCCGCCGCTCCTCCGGGACGAGCGCGTTGACGAGCGTCGTCTTGCCGACCCCGGAGTGCCCGACGAAGGCGGTCACCTTGCCGTCGAGCAGTTCGTGGACCCGCGCGAGCTCCGCGCCGTCGGTGAACTCCTCGCGGCTGGTGACGACATAGGGGATGTCGAGGGTGGCGTACGTCTCCAGGAGCTTGTCGGCGGAGGCCAGGTCCGACTTGGTCAGGACGAGGATGGGCTCCAGACCGCCGTCGTACGCCGCCACGACGCACCGGTCGATCAGCCGCGGACGCGGCTCGGGGTCGGCGAGGGCCGTGACGATGGCGAGCTGGTCGGCGTTGGCGACGACCACGCGCTCGTAGGGATCGTCGTCGTCGGCGGTGCGCCGCAGGACGGAGGTGCGCTCCGCGATCCGCACGATCCGCGCGAGCGTGTCCTTCTTGCCGGACAGGTCCCCGACCACCGCGACCCTGTCGCCCACCACGGCGGCCTTGCGGCCCAGCTCGCGGGCCTTCATCGCCATCACGATCCGGTCGTCGACCAGGACGGTCAGCCGCCCCCGGTCGACGGTGAGGACCATGCCCTCGGCCGCGTCCTCGTGCTTGGGCCTGATGTGGGTGCGGGGGCGGTTGCCCTTGCGGTTGGGGCGGACGCGGATGTCGTCCTCGTCGGGGTTCTTGCCGTAGCGGCGCATGTTCTCGTTCCGCCCGTCAGTTCCCGAGCATCCCGGTCCAGAGGTCGGGGAAGTCCGGGAGCGTCTTCGCCGTCGTCGCGACGTTCTCGATCTGTACGCCGTCCACCGCGAGGCCGATGATCGCGCCCGCGGTCGCCATGCGGTGGTCGTCGTAGGTGTGGAAGATGCCGCCGTGCAGCCGGCGCGGCCGGATGTGCAGGCCGTCGGCCGTCTCGGTGACGTCACCGCCCAGTTCGTTGATCTCCTTGGTGAGCGCGGCAAGCCGGTCCGTCTCGTGCAGACGGAGGTGGGCGACGCCGCGCAGTGTCGAGGGCGAGTCGGCGAGGGCCGCGACCGCCGCGATGCCGGGAGTGAGCTCGCCGACCTCGCTCAGGTCCACGTCGATGCCGTGGATCGAGCCGGACCCGGTGAAGACCAGGCCCTGCTCGGTCAGCTCGCAGGAGCCGCCCATCTCCGTGAAGATCTCGCGCAGCGCGTCACCGGGCTGCGTGGTGCGGGCCGGCCAGTCCGGGACGGTGACCGTGCCGCCGGTGACCAGGGCCGCGGCGAGGAACGGCTGGGCGTTCGACAGGTCGGGCTCGATGGTCAGGTCGCGGCCGAGGAGGGCGCCGGGGGCGACCCGCCACACGTCCGGCTCGCCGCCCGCCTCGGGGGTGTCCACCTGGGCGCCGACGGCGCGGAGCATGTCCACGGTCATCCGGATGTGCGGCATCGACGGCAGGGTGCCGCCCACGTGCCGCACCTCCACGCCCTGGTTGAAGCCCGGGCCCGAGAGCAGCAGGGCGCTGACGAACTGCGAGGAGGACGAGGCGTCGATCTCGACCCGGCCGCCCTCCAGGGCACCGCCGCCGTGCACGGTCAGCGGCAGGGCGCCCGGGCTGCCGTGCGAGGCGTCGTCGATGCGGGCGCCGAGTGCGCGCAGGGCGTCGATCACGCCGTGCAGGGGCCGCTCGTACGAACGGGGGTCGCCGTCGAACCGGATCGGCCCGTCGGCGAGAGTGGCGACCGGGGGCAGGAAGCGCATGACCGTGCCGGCGTTGCCGACGTCGACCGTGGCCGGGCCGTGCAGGCCCGAGGGGATCACGCGCCACGCCTCGCCTGAGCCCTCCTTGCCGCCCGCGACCGAGGAGCTCGACGACACGGTCTCCTCGATGCCGACGCCCATGGCGCGCAGCGCGCCCGCCATCAGGAGGGTGTCGCGGGAGCGCAGCGGGCGGCGCAGCCAGCCCGGCTCGGCGGCCAGCGCGGCCAGGACCAACGCGCGGTTGGTGACCGACTTCGAACCGGGGACGTGGACCGTCGCGGTGACGGCTCCGCTTGCGTGCGGGGCGGGCCAGAGGGCGGTGTTCGCCGGGGTTTCGGTCATGCCTTTACTTTAGTGGCTGTGGGTGACCCTGCTCAGACGTCGAGGAGCCAGCGCCCCCCGCCCATCAGGGCACAGAGCGAGACGGCGTGGAAGAGGAAGAGCCACAGCCCCGCCGGGACGTGCGTGAGCCGCGACAGCTGGTCCGCGTCCGAGTCGCCCGCGCCCCCGCGCCTGCGCTTGGCCTGCAGCTCGAAGGCGGGACGTACGCCTCCCAGGAGCAGGAACCACACCACCGCGTACGCGAACGCCGCCTGCACATCGGTGTCGGCCAGCCACGACACGAGCAGGAACGTGCCGCCGGTGAGGATCACCGTCAGGGCGCCGTACGCGTTGCGGATCATCACCAGCATCACGACGAGCAGCGCGGTCGCGATCCACAGGAACGCCGTGATGCGGCCCGAGGCGAGCAGGGCCGCGCCGCCGAGGCCGAGCAGCGGCGGCGCGGTGTAGCCCGCGGCCGCGGTGAGGATCATGCCGATGCCGGTGGGCCTGCCGCGCGAGACGGTCAGGCCCGAGGTGTCGGAGTGCAGCCGGATGCCGTCGAGGCGGCGCCCGGTGAGGAGGGCGACCAGGCCATGGCCGCCCTCGTGCGCGATGGTGATGGCGTTGCGGGCGAGGCGCCATATGGAGTGCGGCACGACGACGGCGAGGGCGACGACGCCGGCCGCGATCACCAGCCACTGCTCGGGCGCCGCCTGCGTGCCGAAGACGCGGTCCCAGAGGTCGGTCAGGCTTGCGTTGGCGGTGCTTTCCATTACGGGGAGTGGCTCCTCTGGTCGTACGCGGTCTGGCAGTCTGGCACGTATGTGCGGACGGTATGCATCCAGTCGTGGGCCCGAGGACCTCGCGGGGATCTTCGAGATCGAGAAGTGGGAGCCGGAAGAGGCGCTGGCCCCCGATTACAACGTGGCCCCCACCAAAGAGGTCTACGCCGTCCTGGACCGTCCTCTGAAAGACGCCGACGACCCGCGTCCGGTTCGCCAGCTGCGCACCCTGAAGTGGGGCCTCGTCCCCTCCTGGTCCAAGACGCCCGAGGGCGGCGCCCGGATGATCAACGCGCGCGCGGAGACTGTCCACGAGAAGCCGTCCTACCGCCGGGCCTTCACCTCCCGCCGCTGTGTCATCCCCGCCGACGGCTATTACGAGTGGGTGACCGCGCCCGAGGAGCGGCAGCTGGAGGTCGAGGGCAAGAAGAAGCGGCCGCGCAAGCAGCCCTACTTCGTGACGCCCGCCGACGGCTCGGTCTTCGCCATGGCGGGGCTCTACGAATTCTGGCGGGACAAGACCCTGCCCGACGAGCACCCCCTGGCGTGGTGGGTGACGTGCACGGTGATCACCACGGAGGCGGAGACCGCGCCCCTCGCCGTCGCCCCCGAGGAGGGCCCGCGCTCGCTCGCGGACATCCACCCGCGCATGCCGCTGATGCTCACACCGGACCGCTGGGACGCCTGGCTCGACCCGTCCCGCACGGACGCCGAGGATCTGCGCACCCTCCTGGAGCCGCCGCCGCACGGCCTGATGCGGGCCTATCCGGTGTCCACCGCCGTCAGCAACGTACGCAACAACGGACCGGAGCTGCTCAAGGAGCTCGACGGACCCGAAGAGGGCACACTCTTCTGACACTCTTCTGACGTGACGCACATGACACAGAGCGAGACGGTCGAGACCGACACCGGCACGGCGAGGATCACCTGGTACCCCGCCACGGAGAAGCCGCGCCTCCTGCTCGCCCTCAGCCACGGCGCCGGCGGCGGCATCGAGGCCCGTGACCTTCAGGCCATCGCCGCCGAGCTGCCCGCGCACGGCGTGACCGTCGCCCTCGTCGAGCAGCCCTGGCGGGTCGCCGGCAAGAAGCTCGCGCCCGCGCCGAAGACGCTGGACGCGGGATGGCGCGGCATCTGGCCCGCGCTGGAGAAGAAGGGACTCCCGGTGATCTCGGGCGGCCGCAGCGCGGGGGCCCGCGTCGCCTGCCGCACCGCCACCGAGCTGGGCGCCGCCGCCGTGCTCGCCCTCAGCTTCCCCCTGCACCCTCCGGGCAGGCCCGAGAAGTCCCGCGCCGACGAACTCCTCGGCGCCGGCGTGCCCACCCTCGTCGTCCAGGGCGGCAACGACCCCTTCGGGAAGCCCGCCGAGTTCCCCGAAGGGGCGTACGAGCTGGTGGAAATCCCGTACGGCGACCACGGGTTCGCCGTGCCCAAGCGGGCGGACATCGGGCAGGACGAGGCGGTGAAACGCATCACGGACGGCGTCACCCGGTGGGCGGGAATGTTGGGCGGGTGACCTCTGTTGTTGCGGACAGACGGTGAACGCCGTCAGCAGCTGTTCGTACGAGAGGGAGTCCGCCGCATGGGTTCGACCATCTGCCCGAACCGCTCCAGCGCCGCTGACCTGGAGTGGACGGTGCTGAGCGCACCCAAAACCGCATCTATTCGGGCGGCGCGGGGAGCGGGTCGTCGTCTATCCTCCGATTCGAGTGGGGCTGCTTTCGGCCTCACCACGTCGTTGGAGGAGGTGGGTCCGGTCACTGGGACCGACGCAGGGACCGAGCACGGCCAGGCGGAGCAGCCCCGAGAGAGTTCGGAGAAGTCCGAGACGGCCGCGGAGCGCACGGCCCGCTTCGAGCGGGACGCGCTGACGTTCCTCGACCAGATGTACTCGGCGGCGCTGCGCATGACGCGCAACCCGGCGGACGCCGAGGACCTGGTGCAGGAGACCTACGCCAAGGCGTACGCGTCGTTCCACCAGTTCCGTGAGGGCACCAACCTCAAGGCGTGGCTGTACCGCATCCTCACCAACACGTTCATCAACTCGTACCGCAAGAAGCAGCGCGAGCCCCAGCGCAGCGCCGCCGAGGAGATCGAGGACTGGCAGCTCGCCCGCGCCGAGTCGCACATGTCCACCGGTCTGCGCTCCGCCGAGTCGCAGGCGCTGGACCACCTGCCCGACTCGGACGTGAAGCGGGCGCTGCAGGCGATCCCCGAGGAATTCCGCATCGCCGTCTATCTGGCCGACGTAGAGGGCTTTGCGTACAAGGAGATCGCGGACATTATGGGGACACCCATCGGTACGGTGATGTCCCGACTGCACCGGGGCCGCCGCCAACTGCGCGGCATGCTGGAGGACTACGCCCGCGAGCGCGGGCTCGTCCCGGCAGGTGCCGGGGAGTCGAACGGAACGAAAGGCTCGGGCTCATGAGCTGCGGAGAGCCGCACGAGACTGACTGCAGTGAAGTCCTGGACCATCTCTACGAGTTCCTCGACCACGAGATGCCGGACAGCGACTGCACCAAGTTCGAGACGCACTTCGAGGAGTGCTCTCCGTGCCTGGAGAAGTACGGCCTCGAGCAGGCGGTCAAGAAGCTGGTGAAGCGCTGCTGCGGCCAGGACGACGTACCCGTCGACCTGCGGGCCAAGGTGATGGGCCGCATCGACCTGATCCGCTCCGGGCAGGCCGTCCCCGAGCAGGACGTCACCCAGGACGCGGCCCCCTCGGAGGCCTGATGACGCGGGGTCCGCTCACGGGCCCCGCTCTCCTCTCCCGTCACTCGAACGTGCTAATTACCGGCAGCCGGGCGCTGGCCGGGAGACCGCCGTTCTAGTCTCCGGACCGGAAACGGGGAGGAGACCTCCATGCGGTCGGTGCCGGTGCGGGCCCGCGTCTACATCCTGTGCGTCGCCCTGGCCGGCGTCGCCTGCGCCGTCCCCGCGGCCGCCGAGCGCCCGTCGTGGCCGGCCGTCGCCCTCCTCTCCGTGCTCTACGCCGGATGCGAGCAGATCACCCGTTGCCGCTTCGTCGGCCGCCGGGCCCCACGCGGACTCGGCACCTTCTTTCCCGTCCTGCTCGCCGGGGTCTTCCTGCTGCCGCCGTCGGCCGCCGCGCTCGTCGCCGTCCCCGGCGCGCTGCTCGCCCGCGTCGACCGGCACCCCCGCGGGCTGCGCCGCGTCTGGCGCGCCGCCCAACTCGCCCTGGCCGCCTGGGTGTCCGCCCGGCTCTATGCCGCCCTCGGCGGCCCCGCCGCCAGTGCCGCACCCGACTTCCCGTACGTCCTCGGGCCCGCCGGAGCCGCCGTGCTGGCCTTCTCCGCCGTGCTCACCGTGCTGGACGGCGGCGTCCTCCTGACCGCCGAGCGCGTCCCCGCGCGGACCGCCTGGCGAGGGCTCTTCCCGCGCGCGCTCGCGCCCGTCGCCGTGCACGGACTCGCCGGACTGATGATGGCGGTGCTCTGGACCAGCCCGTACGGCCCCGCCGCCGCACTGCTCGTCCTGCTCCCGATGGGCGTCTCCTGCTGGGTCTTCGCGCAGTACCACCGCGAGCGCGCCGCCCACCAGGCCACCATCCGCGCGCTCGTCCAGGCCGTCGACATCAAGGACAAGTACACCCGTGGGCACAGTGAGCGCGTCGGCCGCGCCTCCGTGATGATCGCGCGCGAGCTGGGCATGGACGACGAGCGCGTCGAGGTCCTGCGGTTCGCCGGCATCCTGCACGACGTCGGCAAACTCGGCGTGCCCACCCGGCTGTTGCGGAAGGACGGGCCGCTGACGCCCGAGGAGCGCCGCGTCATCGAACTGCACCCCGAGTACGGGCACGAGATGGTGCGCGGCATCGGCTTCCTCGGCGAGGCCAGGGCGGCGATCCTGCACCACCACGAGCGGATCGACGGCAGCGGCTACCCGTACGGGCTCACCGGGCCGCAGATCCCGGAGTCCGCGCGGGTGGTGGCGGTGGCCGACGCGTTCGACGCCATGACGTCGACCCGGTCCTACCGGCGGGCCCGGCCCGTCGAGGCGGCCGTCGCCGAGCTCACCCGGTGCGCGGGCGCGCAGTTCGACCCCGAGATGGTCGGGGCGCTCGCCCGCGCCCTGGACCGGCACGGCTGGCACCCCGAGGTCACGGCGGACGTGCCCGAGCAGGGCGGCGGCGGGCCGCAGGGACCCGCGCCCGCCGTGCCCGCCCGGCCCGCCGCGTTCCGCCCGGTGGCCCGGTGAAGGCCCCCTCCCGGCTCCCTCACACGGTCACCTGCCTGGCCGGACTGCTCGCCCTCCTCTCCCTCGCCTGGACCCTCTGGCACGGCATCACCGAAGGCCGGACCGCGCTCGCCTTCGGGGTGCTCATCGCCCTCGGCGAGCTGGCCCGGTGGGGGAGCGGCGAGGACCGGGAACCCGCGCCGCTCGGCGCCGCCGGTGCACTTGCGTACGCCCTTCTCGGTGAGAGCTCAGGGCAGGCCACGCACCACGGGGTGCCGCAGGTGATCGCCGTGGTCGTCGCGGCGGCCCTGGTCGGAGCGGTGCCGAACGTGGCGCTCGGCCGCGGGCCCTCGCTGGACCACATGGCGCGCCGGGTGCTGACCGTCGGGTTCGCGGCCGCGTGCTTCCAGCCCCTCTACAACTCCGGCAGGCTCGGGGTGGGGGAGCCCTCGATGCCGTCAGGGCTGTGGGGGAAGGTGGGGCACGGGCCGTACTTCGCGCTCGTCATCGTCGCCCTGCTCGTCCTCACCGCGCTCTGCGACGCCGTCCTCGCCGCCGTGACGGCCCACGCGCGGACCCGCTGGCCGTTCGGGCAGCTGCTGCGGGAGGAGCTGCGGGCGATGCCCGGCATCGGCTCCGCCGTGTGCGCGACGGGCGCCGTCATGGCGCTCGCGGTGGCCGTGGCCGGCCTGTGGGCGCTGCCCGTCCTCAGCCTCCCGCTGCTGCTCACCCAGCTGTCCTTCCGGCGGTACGCGGCGGTCCGTGCGACCTACCGGCAGACCATGGCCTCCCTGGCCAGGGCCACCGAGATCGCCGGCTACACCCCGCAGGGCCACGCCCACCGGGTGGCCGGTCTCAGCCGGGCCGTGGGGCGGGACCTCGGGCTCTCCGAGGCGGACCTCACCGTCCTGGAGCACGCGGCGCTGATGCACGACATCGGGCAGCTGTCCCTCGTCGACCCCGTCCCCGCGGGCGCCACCGCGACGCTCTCCCCGGCGGAACAGCGCCGAATAGCCCTGCTCGGTGGAGCGGTCGTCCGGCAGACGGGGGTGGCCGCCGCGGTCGCCGTCGTCGTGGAGCGGCAGGCCGACCCGTACCGCGAGCAGCCGCTCACCGCACGTATTGTGCGGACGGCGAACGCGTACGACGAGATGGCGCGGGGAGAAGGACCCTCAGGGGCGCTGGGCGGCCCGCTCCACGCCCTGGAGAGGCTGCGCCTGGCCACGGGCCACGACTATCAGCCGGAGGTCGTGGAGTCGCTGGCCCGGGTGCTGTCCAGGGACGGCCTTACCTCGAGCCCGGCTGGGTAACCCATGGGTAATGAGCGGCCGTCCGACCGTACGTGGTTGGATGCGAAGAAGAGGGTGCACGGGGGTACGGACCCGACGCTGCGCCCGGACGAGACAAGACCTACGCATGACGTGGCAGGCGGGAATCAGGCGGGAATCGTGAGGATCTTCGGCAAGGGACGGCACCGGCCCTCCGCCTCATGGCGGCAGGCGACCGACCGCGCGTTCACGCTGATCGGCGACGGCCGGTACGAGGACGCGGGGGCACTGCTCACGCGCGCGGCGGATCTCGAACCCTGGCTGTCCGAGTCCTGGTTCAACCTCGCGCTGCTGCACAAGTTCCGGCACGACTGGGAGCAGGCGCGGGCGGCCGGACTGCGGGCCGTCGCGCTCCTCGACCGCTCCGCGGGCGCCCCCGACTGGTGGAACGTCGGCATCGCGGCGACCGCGCTGCAGGACTGGCCGCTGGCCCGCCGCGCCTGGCAGGCGTACGGCCTGCGGGTGCCGGGCGGTGTGGCCGCCTCCGGCGAGCCCACGGGCATGGACCTCGGCAGCGCGGCCGTGCGGCTCTCCCCGGAGGGGGAGGCCGAGGTCGTGTGGGGCCGACGGCTCGACCCGGCCCGCATGGAGGTCCTGTCCATTCCGCTGCCCTCCTCCGGGCGCCGCTGGGGCGAGGTCGTGCTGCACGACGGCGTCCCGCACGGCGAGCGGACGACGGCCGCCGGGCACTCGTTCCCCGTGTTCGACGAGATCGAGCTGTGGGCGCCCTCGCCCGTGCCGACCTGGGTGGTCCTCCTGGAGGCCGCCACCGAGGACGACAGGGACGCCCTGGAGCGGCTCGCGGCCGACGCGGGCTTCGCCGCCGAGGACTGGTCGTCCTCCGTGCGGCTGCTCTGCCGGATGTGTTCCGAGTCCCGGATGCCGAGCGACGAGGGCGACGGCGAGCACCTGGACCCGCACGACCACAGCGAGCCGGGCCACCCGGGCCCGCTCGGCCACCGCAGCCCGGGCGCCCTCTGGGTGCCGGAGCGCGAGTGCGGCCTCGCGGCGCCCGCGGGGCTTGTGCGCGGGCTGCTCGACGGCTGGGTGGCGGACAGCCCGGATTCCCGTGACTGGCGGGATCTCGAAGAGGTCTGCTGACACTTCGCCGTAGGCTGTACCGGCACAAACTCTTGAGGGTTCCAAGGAAGGCGTACGGCGGACATGGCGCAGGACACTGAGCAGCAGGCTTCGGGCGGGGTGCTCCCCGTCGACGACGAGGGCTTCGTCATCGACACGGAGGACTGCGAGGAGCGGGAGACGGCCTACCGCGAGCGCGGTACGTCCCGGCCGATCACCGTCGTCGGCAATCCGGTGCTGCACAAGGAGTGCAAGGACGTCACGGCCTTCGACGACGACCTCGCGAAGCTGATCGACGACATGTTCGCCACCCAGCGCGTCGCGCAGGGCGTGGGCGTGGCCGCCAACCAGGTCGGTGTCGACCTGAAGGTCTTCGTCTACGACTGCATGGACGACGACGGCGTGCGCCACGTCGGCGTGGTCTGCAACCCGGTGCTCCAGGAGCTGCCCGCCGACCGCCGCCGCCTCGACGACTCGGGTGAGGGCTGCCTCTCTGTCCCGACGGCCTACGCCCCGCTGGCCCGCCCGGACTACGCCGAGGTGACCGGGCAGGACGAGAAGGGCAACCCGATCAAGGTGCGCGGCACGGGCTACTTCGCGCGCTGCCTCCAGCACGAGACGGACCACCTGTACGGGTACCTGTACATCGACCGCCTCTCCAAGCGGGAGCGCAAGGACGCGTTGCGCCAGATGGAAGAAGGCACCCCGCGCTACCCCGTGGTGGCGAATGGCTGACGCACGCGCCGCGTGAGCGGCGCGGGAACCGCGTGGCACGAGCGGCCCCTGGTTCGGGAACTCCTCCCTGACCAGGGGCCGTTGGCATGCGCGTGGCATGAGCCGCTCGCTTGTGCGAGCAGAACAGGCTGCCAGTGATCCATATTCAGTCACGTACGGGGAGGTTCTCGGCACTGGGGGGTAGTGAATGGCGCAAATCTGTTCCCTGAACGGTCAGTTGTGGTGCTGAATGGAAAGCGCGGGGATACGCAACGGCGCGCGCCCGGCACGGCGGGAGGGGCGTGTGTCCTCAGCGCGGCTGAAAGGGGTTTGTTCGTGCCTGCATATTCCGGAAGCACTTCACAGACACAACCACACACACGGCCACGGTCATCGGCGGTAACGGTGCCGCCTGCACTGGCCCTTCCGGTGATCGAGGCGACCTTCCCTCGCCGTCTGCACCCGTATTGGCCAAAGCTTCAGGAGAAGTCCAGGACGTGGCTGCGCGAAATGCGGCTCATGCCCCCGGACAAGGTCGAGCGGTACGCGGACAGCCTCTGCTACACGGATCTGGTCGCCGGCTACTACATCGGCGCGCCGGACGAGTTGCTCACCGCGATAGCGGACCTCAGCAGCTGGTTCTTCGCCTGGGACGACCGGCACGACCGGGACTCGGTGCACGGCAGGACGGCCCAGTGGCGGCGGCTCTGCCGGGGCCTGCACGGCACCCTCGACGAACCCCGGCAGTACGTGCACCACAAGGATCCGCTGGTCGCGGGGTTCGCGGACTGCGTGCTCCGCCTGTACTCCTCCCTGAGCCCCAGCTGGAACGCCAGGTTCGCCCGGCACTTCCACCCGGTGATCGAGGCGTACGACCAGGAGTTCAGGAACCGCCGGTTCGGCACCGTGCCCACCGTCGAGGCGTACATAGAGCTGCGCCGCCTCACGTTCGCGCACTGGGCGTGGATCGACCTCCTCGAACCCACCGCACGGTACGAGCTGCCGGACGCCGTGCGCAGACACCCCGCCTATCGGCGGGCGGCACTGGCGACCCAGGACTTCTCGGCCTGGTACAACGACCTGTGCTCACTCCCGAAAGAACTCGCGGGCGACGAACTGCACAATCTCGGAATCAGCCTCATCCAACACGAGGGAATGAGGCTGGAAGAGGCGGTGCGGGAAGTTCACAGGCGCGTCAGTCAATGCGTCACAGAATTCATCGAAGCCGAACGGGAAGTTCTTCTGTACGCCGAAGAATTGGCGGCCGGCAGCGAGAGCGGCAGGGAACTCGCGGACGCGGTGAAATCCTGCGTCTTCAACATGCGGAACTGGTTCTCTTCCGTGTACTGGTTCCATCACGAATCCGGCCGCTATCGGGTGGACAGCTGGGACGACAGGTCCATCCCCCCGTACGTGACCGAAGAAGCCCTGGCGGAAAACGAACTGGTAGGTGAGGAATGAGCGTCGAATCCGCGATACCCGCGCCCCCCGCTTCCGGCCCCGGACCACTGCGCACCCCGCCCCTCGTCCGGGGCGGGGCCCCGGTGCTCGGCCACGCCTGGAACCTCGTGCGCGACCCGCTCGGCTTCCTCTCGGCGCTGCGCGACCACGGGGATCTCGTACGGATCAGGCTGGGACCCCGGACGGCGTACGTGGTGTGCGATCCGCAACTGGTCGGGGCCCTGCTGAAGAACCCCGAGTACATCGTCGGCGGACCGCTCTGGGACACCCTGGAGGTGCTCCTCGGCAAGGGCGTGGCGACCAGCAACGGCAAGCTGCACCGCCGCCAGCGGCGCATGATGCAGCCCGCCTTCCGCCCCGAACGGATCGCCGACTACGCCAAGGTGATGGAGGAGGAGGCGCGCGCCACGGCGGCCCGCTGGCAGCCGGGCGCCACGGTCGACGTGAGCGCGGAGATGTTCCGCACCGCCGTGCGCATCGTCTCGCGCTCCCTCCTGGAGGTCGACTCGATCAGGGAGAAGGCGGACCGCATCGCCGACTCGCTGCACACCGTCTTCGAGGGCCTCTACCGCCGGATGGTGCTCTCGGTCGGACCGCTCCACCGCGTGCCGACCCCCGCCAACCGGCGGTTCGAGAGCGCGCTCGCCGACCTGCACGCGCTCGTCGACGAGGTCGTCGCGGAGCGCCGCGCGGCGGGCCCGGACGGCCCCGACGACCTGCTCGCGGAATTGCTCAGGGCCACGGACGAGGCCGGGGAGCCCATAGCCGACCAGGAGATCCACGACAACGTGGTATCGCTCGTCGTGGCGGGTGCGGAGAATGTGGCGTCGACGCTGGCGTGGACGTTCCAGCTGCTGACCGAACACCCTGAGCAGGAAAGGCGGTTGGTTGAAGAGGTAAATTCCGTGGCCCCGGATCGCGCGATCACATTCGCCGATCTCAAGGCCCTGCGGCACACCCGCAATGTCGTCACCGAGGCGATGCGTATACGACCGGCCGCCTGGATATTCACGCGCCGGTCCGTGGCCGAAACCGAGCTGGGCGGCTATTCGATTCCGGCCGACGCGGACATCGTCTACAGCGTGTACGCGATGCAGCGCGACCCGCGTTCCTTCGAGCGGCACCTCGACTTCGACCCCGACCGCTGGAATCCGGAACGCGCCGGTGACGTACCGGAGTTCGCGATGATGCCGTTCGGCGTCGGCAACCGGAAGTGCCCCGGCGACCACTTCAGCCTGGCCGAACTCGCCCTGATCCTGGGGACGGTGGCTCCCAAGTGGCGCCTGGAGCCGGTCGAGGAGACCGACGCCCGCACCAAGGTCGGCATCACCCTGCACCCGAAGCGGCTCGTCCTGCGGGCCCGGCCGCGCTGAACGCGCGCGTGCCCGCCCCACCCGGTGAACGGGCGGGGCGGGCACACCGCATAAGGACGTGATTCGTCTAGAACTCGTCGTCGAAGGAGACCGAGCCCTCGACCGCGACCTGGTACGCCGAAGGCCGCCGCTCGAAGAAGTTGGTCAGCTCCTGCACGCCCTGGAGCTCCATGAAGGAGAACGGGTTCTCGGAGCCGTAGACCGGCGCGAAGCCGAGGCGCTGGAGGCGCTGGTCGGCGACGCACTCCAGGTACTCGCGCATCGAGTCGGTGTTCATGCCCGGCAGACCGTCGCCGCACAGGTCGCGGGCGAACTGCAGCTCGGCCTCGACGGCCTCCTTCAGCATGTCCGTCACCTGCGTCTGGAGCGCGTCGTCGAAGAGTTCGGGCTCCTCCTTGCGGACGGTGTCGACGACGTCGAAGGCGAAGCTCATGTGCATCGTCTCGTCACGGAACACCCAGTTGGTGCCGGTCGCCAGGCCGTGCAGCAGACCGCGGCTGCGGAACCAGTAGACGTACGCGAAGGCGCCGTAGAAGAAGAGGCCCTCGATGCACGCCGCGAAGCAGATGAGGTTGAGCAGGAAGCGGCGGCGGTCGGCCTGCGTCTCGAGGCGGTCCAGCTTCTCGACCGAGTCCATCCACTTGAAGCAGAACTGTGCCTTCTCGCGGATCGAGGGGATCTCCTCCACCGCATCGAAAGCAGCCGCCCGGTCCTCGGGGTCGGGCAGATAGGTGTCGAGCAGCGTCAGATAGAACTGGACGTGCACGGCCTCCTCGAAGAGCTGACGGCTCAGGTAGAGCCGGGCCTCGGGGGAGTTGATGTGCTTGTAGAGCGTGAGCACGAGGTTGTTGGAGACGATCGAGTCGCCGGTCGCGAAGAACGCGACGAGCCGGCCGATCAGGTGCTGCTCCTCGGGCGTCATCTTCGCCAGGTCGGCGACGTCCGAGTGGAGGTCGACCTCCTCGACGGTCCAGGTGTTCTTGATCGCGTCCCGGTAGCGCTCGTAGAAGTCCGGGTAGCGCATGGGGCGCAGGGTCAGCTCGAAGCCCGGGTCGAGGAGGTTCTTCTCGCTGTTGGTCGTCGTGCTCATTACTGGCAGGCCTCGCAGGACTCGGGGTTTTCCAGGGAGCAGGCGACGGCTTCCTCGGCCGTGGCCTGCGCGGGGACGGGGGCGGTGGCGGCGGTCTGGGAGCCGCCGGCGGCGCGGGCGATGCGGGTGGCGGGGCGCGAGCGCAGGTAGTACGTGGTCTTCAGGCCCGACTGCCAGGCGTACGCGTACATCGAGGAGAGCTTGCCGATGGTCGGCGTCTCCAGGAACAGGTTGAGCGACTGCGCCTGGTCGAGGAACGGTGTGCGCGCCGCGGCCATGTCGATCAGGCCGCGCTGCGGGATCTCCCACGCCGTGCGGTACAGCGCCCGCACGTCCTCGGGGATCCAGCCGAAGCCCTGCACCGAGCCGTTGGCCTCGCGCAGCGCCTCGCGGGTCTGCGCGTCCCAGACGCCGAGCCGCTTCAGCTCCTTCACGAGATAGGCGTTGACCTGGAGGAACTCGCCGGACAGCGTCTCGCGCTTGAAGAGGTTGGAGACCTGCGGCTCGATGCACTCGTAGACGCCCGCGATGGACGCGATGGTCGCGGTCGGCGCGATGGCGAGGAGCAGCGAGTTGCGCATGCCGGTGGTGGCGATGCGGGCCCGCAGCGCCGCCCACCGCTCCGGCCAGGTCAGCTCGACGTCGTAGTGGTCGGGGTGCAGCACGCCGCGCGCGGTGCGGGTCTTCTCCCAGGCGGGCAGCGGGCCGTTGCGCTCGGCGAGGTCCGCGGACGCCTCGTACGCGCCGAGCATGATCCGCTCGGCGATCCGGGTGGAGAGCGCCCGCGCCTCGGGGGAGTCGAAGGGCAGCTTCAGCTGGAAGAAGACGTCCTGGAGACCCATCGCGCCGAGGCCCACCGGGCGCCACTTGGCGTTGGAGCGGCCGGCCTGCTCGGTCGGGTAGAAGTTGATGTCGACGACGCGGTCGAGGAAGGTGACGGCGGTGCGGACGGTGTCGTCAAGCCGCTCCCAGTCGATGTCCTGGGCGGCCGGGTCCACGAACGCGCCGAGGTTCACCGAGCCGAGGTTGCAGACGGCCGTCTCCCCGTCGTCCGTCACCTCCAGGATCTCCGTGCAGAGGTTCGAGGAGTGCACGGTGTGGCCGGGCTCCGCCGTCTGGTTGGCGGTGCGGTTGGCGGCGTCCTTGAACGTCATCCAGCCGTTGCCGGTCTGCGCGAGGGTGCGCATCATGCGGCCGTACAGGTCCCGCGCGGGGATGGTCTTCTTCGCGAGCCCTGCCGCCTCCGCCCGCCGGTATGCGGCGTCGAACTCCTCACCCCACAGGTCGACGAGCTCGGGCACGTCGGACGGCGAGAACAGCGACCACGGCTGGTCGGCGGCGACCCGGCGCATGAACTCGTCGGGGATCCAGTGCGCGAGGTTGAGGTTGTGCGTGCGCCGCTGGTCCTCACCGGTGTTGTCGCGCAGCTCCAGGAACTCCTCGATGTCGGAGTGCCAGGTCTCCAGGTAGACCGCGGCCGCGCCCTTGCGCCGGCCGCCCTGGTTCACGGCGGCGACCGAGGCGTCCAGGGTCTTCAGGAACGGCACGATGCCGTTGGAGTGCCCGTTCGTCCCGCGGATCAGCGAACCCCGGGAGCGGATGCGGGAGTACGAGAGACCGATGCCGCCCGCGTGCTTGGAGAGCCGCGCGACCTGGTGGTAGCGGTCGTAGATCGAGTCGAGCTCGTCCAGCGGGGAGTCGAGGAGGTAGCAGGACGACATCTGCGGGTGGCGGGTGCCGGAGTTGAAGAGCGTCGGCGAGGACGGCAGGTAGTCCAGGCGGCTCATCAGGCGGTACAGCGCGGCGACCTCGTCGAGCGCGCGTTCGCTGCCGTCCTCCGCGAGGCCGCTCGCCACGCGCAGCATGAAGTGCTGCGGGGTCTCGATGACCTGGCGGGTGATCGGGTGGCGCAGCAGATAGCGGCTGTGCAGGGTGCGCAGTCCGAAGTACTCGAAGCGGAAGTCGGCGCCGTCGGCGAGCGCGGCCTCCACCAGCGCGTCGAGCCGGGCCGCGTGCTCGGTGACGAAGGACGCCGTGCGGTCGGCGATCAGGCCCTCGCGGTGGCCGACCGCGACGGAGTCGGTGAAGGAGCGCACGCCCTGTGTCGCCGCCTCCTCGCGGATGCCGATCGACAGGAGCCGGGCCGCCAGCTTGGAGTAGGCAGGGTCCTCCGAGATGAGCCCCGCGGCCGCCTCGGTCGCCAGCTCGCGCAGCTCCGCCTCGTCGGCCCGGGCCGAGCGGCCGCGCAGCGCGGCGGCGGCGACCCGGCCGGGGTCGGTGTCGGGGAGGTCGGCGGTGAGGTCGGTCAGGGTCCGCAGCAGCGCGGCCCCGGGTCCGTCGGTGCCTTCGGTACCCTCGGCGGTCGACTGTGACGGCGCTGACGCAGGTTCGGCAGGCGCGATGGTCACGTGGAGCTCTCCCTCGCTCGGCTCTGGGCCTGGGGGAGAGGACGGCACACACGGGCGCACCCGGGCAGGGCGGCGTACCGCGTCCACCGGCCCATTCCACGAGGCCCGGACGGTCGGCACCCGGGCCGGACGGCACGGGTGCACTGCCGGCAGGTCTTCGGACTCCGCGTACGACAAATGCGTACACGTCTACCGTTGCGGGACAGTTCCGGACTTGCACCGGATTCCCCTGCGGCGACAGCGAGCATGAGCATACATCTTGTGCCGCGCTCTTGAAGCAGGCCCACATCTTGTGTCGGCCCGCAGAGGGGGCGGCTAGAGTTTCAGCGCGTACGTCAGCAGCGGCACCGTCTCGATCGGGTTCCAGTCGCGCTCGGGCGTCCGCACGAAGCCGAGGCGCTCGTACAGCCGGTGGGCGGCGTGCATGGACGTCTGCGTGGACAGGACGAGCGCGCCGCGGCCCGCCTCCTCGGCGCGCCGCACGCACTCCCGTACGAGCGTCTCGCCCACACCCCGGCCCCGCGCCTCGGGGGAGACGGCCAGCATGCGTATCTCGGCCTCGCCGTCCCGCGCGATGTCGGCCATCGGCCCGCCGGACGGCACGTAGGTGACGCAGCCGAGCACCTTTCCGTCCGCCGCGGCCACCAGGACCTCGGCCGCCGCCGCCCGCGACGGCACGTCGCGCAGCACCGCGAGATAGGGGTCGTCCGCTCCGAAGTCCAGATGCCCGTCGAAGAGATAGGCCTGCGCGGTGAGGTCGCCGATGGCCTCGTGATCCTCGGGTCGTGCCTCTCTGATGCTGATCGTGAAATCCATGGGCGCAGTGTGCAACACGGGTACGACAAAGGGCCGCCGGTTTTTCCGGCGGCCCGAGTCGCGTGCGCGGTGGCAGGGATCAGTGTCCGGCGCCCGCCGTCGCCTTCGGCAGTTCCTGTATGACACCGGGGTCGCCCGCGTCCGCCGTGTAGTCCTCCGGCGACGTCTCGTCGATGCCCTCGGGCGCCTTCAGCGCCTTCAGGACGAAGGTGAGGACCACGGTCACGACCACGTTCAGGACGAACGCGGTGAGGCCGATGTAGCCGATCTCGCCGATGCCCGGGATCGTGTCGGACGAGCCGCCGAAGTGCTTCTGCGTGGGCGAGGCGACGCCGTACGCGGCGAGCGTGCCGTAGACCATGCCGACCGCCCAGCCGGCGAGCAGCGCCCAGCGGTGGAACC
The DNA here is from genome assembly GCF_055639375.1 of Streptomyces sp. NPDC039462. Taxonomy (NCBI): domain Bacteria; kingdom Bacillati; phylum Actinomycetota; class Actinomycetes; order Kitasatosporales; family Streptomycetaceae; genus Streptomyces; species Streptomyces sp. NPDC039462. The sequence goes on along the minus strand of NZ_JBVKAO010000002.1, from coordinate 636,828 downwards.
ACCGGGTGAACAGGCCGCCGACCAGCGCGGGCATCGTCTGCAGGATCCAGATGCCGCCCAGGAGCTGGAAGTTGATCGCGACGGTCTTGTCCATGCCGAGGACGAAGACGAGGGCGCCCACCTTCACCATGAGCGAGACCAGCTTGGAGACCTTGGTCTCCTGCTCGGGCGTCGCGTCGGGCTTGATGAAGTCCTTGTAGATGTTCCGGGTGAAGAGGTTCGCGGCCGCGATGGACATGATGGCTGCCGGGACGAGCGCGCCGATGCCGATAGCGGCGAACGCGACGCCCGTGAACCAGTCCGGGAACATGTTCTCGAAGAGCTGCGGGATCGCCAGCTGGCCGTTCTCGACCTTCACCCCGGCCGCGATCGCCATGAAGCCGAGCAGCGCGAGCAGGCCCAGCATCAGGGAGTACAGGGGCAGGATCGTGGTGTTGCGGCGGATCACGTTCCGGCTCTTGGAGGAGAGCGTCGCCGTGATCGAGTGCGGGTACATGAAGAGCGCGAGGGCCGAGCCGAGCGCCAGGGTCGCGTACGTCCACTGACCGGCCTCCGGCGGCGCGAGCGCGCCACGCGGCTTGTCGGTCGCCGGGTTGGTCTGCGAGAACGCCTCGCCCGCCTTGGCGAAGATGTCGTCGAAGCCGCCGAGCTTGATCGGGATGTAGATGATCGCGACGACGATGACGAGATAGATCAGGCCGTCCTTCACGAACGCGATCAGCGCGGGCGCGCGCAGCCCCGACGAGTACGTGTACGCGGCGAGCACCGCGAACGCGATCAGCAGCGGCAGGTCCTTGATGAACCAGTTGGTGTCGGGGCCGCCGCCGATGCCCATGACGTCCAGGACGGCCTGGATGCCGACCAGTTGGAGCGCGATGTACGGCATCGTGGCGAGGATGCCGGTGACCGCGACGGCCAGCGAGAGCCCCTTGGAGCCGAAGCGCCCGCGCACGAAGTCGGAGGTGGTCACATAGCCGTGCTTGTGCGAGACCGACCACAGGCGCGGCAGGAAGGTGAAGATCAGCGGATAGACGAGGATCGTGTACGGCACGGCGAAGAAGCCGGCCGCGCCCGCCGCGTAGATCGCCGCGGGGACGGCCACGAAGGTGTACGCGGTGTAGAGGTCGCCGCCGAGCAGGAACCAGGTGACCCAGGTGCCGAACGACCGCCCGCCGAGGCCCCATTCGTCGAGGCTCTGGTCGTTCTCGGCCTTGCGCCAGCGGGCCGCGAGGAAGCCCATGACGGTGACCGCGAGGAAGAAGAAGATGAAGACCGCGAGGGCGACGCCGTTGACTCCGTCCTTCATGACCGCGCCCCTTCCTTGCGGGCGCGCTGGTCACGCTGCCACAGCTTGTAAGCGATCATCGTGAGCACCGTGGAGATGAGCACCCACAGCATCTGGTACCAGTAGAAGAAGGGGATGCCGATGAAGGTCGGCTCGATCTTGGCGTAGGAGCTCACCCACAGCATCGCCACGAACGGCGCGACAAGGCAGACGGCGATGACCACGCGGACCGGCGTGACGACCGGTCTGTTCACTTCAGGCGCATCTGACATATCGCGGCTCCGTTCCCTCGCTTATCCCATGCTTAACGTGCGGGAAATCTAAGCGAGAGTCTTGATCTATGGAACCCCTGTCCGGATAACGGACGAGTCAATATGCCTGCTCAGCAGCAGCGGAAGCCCTTTCGAGGGTCCGACTCCTGCTGGTCTGTCCGCATGCGCTCAAATGCGCGGCGGCTGGGGACGGTTGCGGTCGGATGGTCCCTTCGTAAATGAGCCACATAGCGGTCGTACGCCGACTCGTCCGTCAGCTCCCGCGCGTACCAGCGGATCCATCGCAGCCCTCGCAGCACCCATGTCACGGGGCGGGCTCCCGCGCCCCCGCGAGCTCCTGCTTCTCCGCGAGTTCCCGTTTCTCCTCCGCGGTCGCGAAGAGTCCGGCCGGCGCGATCAACTCCGATTCCACATAAGGCGCTTCGCTCAGCCGTGAGGCGGCGGGGTTGCGGACGTGCCGGACGCAGACGCGAGCCGCGTCCACGATCACGATGACGATGAGCAGGGCGAGCGCCGCCGAAAGGACGCCGTCCACCGTCGAGTTGGTCACGACGGTGTGCATGTCGTCCATCGTCTTGGCGGGCGGCAGGATCTTGCCCTCGTCGATGGCGTCCTGGTAGTTGGCGCGCTGCTGGAAGAAGCCGACGCGCGGATCGCCGGAGAACACCTTCTGCCAGCTCGCGGTGAGCGTCACCGTCGCGTCCCAGGCGAGCGGAACACCGGTGATCCAGGCCCACTTGAGGCGTCCGGACTTCACGAGCAGCGTGGTGCAGACGGCGAGGGCGACGGCCGCGAGGAGCTGGTTGGCGATGCCGAAGATCGGGAAGAGCTGGTTGATCCCGCCGAGCGGCTCGTGCACGCCCACCCACAGGAAGTAGCCCCACAGCCCGGTGACGAGCGCGCTGGTGATGATCAGGCCGGGCTTCCAGCTCACCTTCCTGAACGGCTTGTAGACGTTGCCGAGCATGTCCTGCAGCATGAAGCGGCCCACGCGGGTGCCCGCGTCGAGCGCGGTCAGGATGAACAGCGCCTCAAACATGATCGCGAAGTGGTACCAGAAGGCCCGCATCGAGCCGCCGGTGACCTTGGAGAAGATCTCCGAGACGCCGACCGCGAGCGTGGGCGCGCCGCCGGTGCGGGAGAGCAGCGAGGACTCCTCCACGTTCTTCGCGGCCTGCGCCAGATCGGCCGGCGAGATGGAGTACCCGAACCCCGCGACGGCCTTCGACGCCTCCTGGACGGTGTCGCCGACGACGCCCGCCGGCGCGTTCATCGCGAAGTAGAGACCCGGGTCGATGATCGAGGCGGCGACGAGCGCCATGACCGCGACGGACGACTCCATCAGCATGGAGCCGTAGCCGATCATCCGGACCTGCGTCTCCTTCTGGATCATCTTGGGCGTCGTGCCCGAGGAGATCAGCGCGTGAAAGCCGGAGAGCGCCCCGCAGGCGATGGTGATGAAGACGAAGGGGAAGAGCGAGCCCGCGAAGACGGGCCCGTCGCCGCGCGAGGCGAAGTCGGTCACCGGGTCCATCTTCAGCGTCGGCAGGCTGATCACGACGCCCAGCGCGAGCAGGACGATGGTGCCGATCTTCATGAAGGTGGAGAGGTAGTCGCGCGGCGCGAGCAGCATCCACACCGGCAGGATCGAGGCGACGAAGCCGTACGCCACCAGCCAGATGACCAGCGTCGAGGGGGCCAGCGTGAAGGTGTCGGCGAGCGACGACTCGGCGACCCAGCGCCCGGCGACGAGCGCGAGGAGCAGCAGGGCGACGCCGATCAGGGAGACCTCGCTGACCCGGCCGGGGCGCAGGACCCGCAGATAGAAGCCCATCAGCAGGGCGATCGGGATCGTCATCGCGATGGAGAAGGTGCCCCACGGCGACTCGGCGAGCGCGTTGACGATGACGAGCGCGAGCACCCCGAGCAAGATGATCATGATGGCGAAGGTGGCGAGCAGGGCGGCGGCGCCCCCGAACGGGCCGATCTCCTCGCGCGCCATCTGCCCGAGCGACTTGCCGTCGCGCCGCGTCGAGAAGAACAGCACGACCATGTCCTGCACGGCGCCCGCGAAGATCACGCCGACGATGATCCAGATGGTGCCTGGCAGGTACCCCATCTGGGCGGCGAGGACCGGGCCGACCAGCGGTCCGGCGCCCGCGATCGCCGCGAAGTGGTGGCCGAGCAGCACGCGCCGGTCGGTGGGGTGGAAGTCGATGCCGTTGTCGAGCCGCTCGGCCGGGGTGGCGCGGGTCCTGTCGACCTTGAGGACCTTGTAGGCGATGAACTTCGCGTAGAAGCGGTACGCGATGGCGTACGTGCCGAGGGCCGCCGCCACCAGCCAGGCGGCCGACACCTCCTCGTCGCGCGCGAGCGCCAGGACGGTCCAGCCCGCGGCGCCGACCAGCGCGACGAGGGACCAGATGACGATGGATCGAGGAGTCGCTCTGCGCACCGGGTCGTCCTCCCGCTCATCAGGCGATGACGGTCATCGTGCGATGACGGGAGGAACGTAGAGCAGCGGAGCCGTCCGGCGCCAGACCTCGGACGGGTGTCAGTCCGTGGGTCTCTTGAGGCGGGCGACGAACTTGTACCGGTCGCCGCGGTAGACGGAGCGCACCCACTCCACCGGCCGGCCGTCGCCGTCCTGGGAGTGGCGGGACAGGAGCAGCATCGGCAGGCCGACGTCGGTGCCGAGCAGCCCGGCCTCGCGCGGCGTTGCGAGCGAGGTCTCGATGGTCTCCTCGGCCTCGGCGAGGTGCACGTCGTACACCTCGGCGAGCGCCGTGTAGAGCGAGGTGTACTTGACCAGGGAGCGGCGCAGGGCGGGGAAGCGCTTCGCCGACAGGTGGGTGGTCTCGATGGCCATCGCCTCGCCGTTGGCGAGCCGGAGCCGCTCGATGCGCAGGACGCGGCCGCCCGCGCTTATGTCGAGGAGCCCCGCGAGGGTGTCGTCGGCGGTGATGTAGCCGATGTCGAGGAGCTGCGAGGTGGGCTCCAGGCCCTGGGCCCGCATGTCCTCCGTGTACGAGGTGAGTTGGAGGGCCTGCGACACCTTCGGCTTGGCGACGAAGGTGCCCTTGCCCTGGATCCGTTCGAGCCGGCCCTCGACGACCAGCTCCTGGAGGGCCTGGCGGACCGTCGTGCGGGAGGTGTCGAACTCGGCGGCGAGGGTGCGCTCCGGGGGGACGGGGGTGCCGGGCGGCAGCGTCTCCGTCATGTCCAGCAAGTGCCGCTTGAGGCGGTAGTACTTGGGCACGCGCGCGGTGCGGCCGACGCTCGGGCCCTCCGAAGGCGCGCTCACATCGGTCCCGGTGCTGCCGGCCTCAGTGCCCATCTGCTGCCTCTCCGGCTCCTGTGCTGCTGCCGTCACCGGCTCCTCCGTCTGTCGCGGCTCACATCGTGGCACGTACCGGGCCATCGGGGCGCCCCCTGGTCGAGCGAAGTCGAGAGCTTCGGGGAAGACTCCGCCCGCTCAGGTGTCGGTCCGATAACGGACGCGACTGCCCTTCTTATACACCCTTGACACCCCTAAAGGTCTAGGCCAAGCTCCCCGTACTGGTCTACACCATTAAAGACCAGGTTCCAGTCCCACGGGCAGATCTCGGTCCATTCGGTCGCTGCGGGTGGGGGGTTGACTGGCATCCCTTGAGGAGGGTGAACGTGAAGCGCAAGCTCATAGCGGCCATCGGTGTCGCGGGCATGTTGGTCTCGGTCGCGGCCTGCGGCAGCGACGACGACGAGAAGAAGGCCGGGGGAGCCGACAGCTTCAAGGGTGAGACCCTGACGCTCTGGGCGATGGACGGTTCGACGCCGGACCAGTGGCAGAAGGACGTCACGGCGGCCTTCGAGAAGAAGACCGGCGCGAAGCTGAAGTTCGAAGTCCAGCAGTGGAACGGCATCCAGCAGAAGCTGACCACCGCCCTCTCCGAGGAGAACCCCCCGGACGTCTTCGAGATCGGCAACACGCAGACCCCGGCATACGCCAAGACCGGCGGTCTCGCCGAGCTCGACGACCTCAAGGAGTCCATCGGCTCCGACTGGACCGACTCGATGAACAAGTCGTCGGTCGTGGACGGCAAGCAGTACGCCGCCCCCCTCTTCGTCCTCAACCGCGTCGTCATCTACAACAAGAAGGTCTGGGCCGACGCGGGCATCAGGGAGACCCCCAAGACCCGCGCCGAGTTCCTCAAGAACCTCAAGCAGATCGGCGAGAAGACCGACGCCGAGCCGATCTACCTGCCCGGCCAGAACTGGTACCACTTCGTCGGCCTGACCATCGGTGAGGGCGCCGAGCTGGTCAAGAAGGACGGCGACAAGTACGTCTCCAACCTCGGCGACCCCAAGGTCGGCAAGGCCATGAAGACGTACAAGCAGTTCGCGGACCTCTCCAAGGCCCCCAAGAACAAGGACGAGGCCACCCCGCAGCAGGCCGAGGTCTTCGCCAAGGGCAAGACCGGCGCCTTCATCGGGATGAGCTGGGAGGCCGCGACCGCGATCAAGGCCAACAAGAAGATCGAGAAGGACATCGGCTACTTCACGATCCCCGGCGCCACGGCCGACAAGCCTGAGGGCGTCTTCCTCGGCGGCTCCAACCTCGCCGTCGCCGCGACCAGCAAGAAGCAGGAGCTCGCCAAGGAGTTCCTGAAGATCGCGCTGTCCGACAAGTTCGAGGGCCAGCTCGCCAAGGAAGGCGGCGTGATCCCGAACAAGAAGGCCCTGGAGTCCAACCTCAAGGGCAACCCGGCCGCCGAGGCCGCTGCCCCCGCCACCGCCGGCGGCGGCACCACCCCGCTGATCCCGGAGTGGGGCGCGGTGGAGAACCCGCCGAACCCGATCAAGAACTACATGACCGCGGTGCTCAACGGTAAGTCGCCTGCCGACGCCGCCAAGCAGGTCGAGGGCGAGCTCAACAAGCGCCTGTCGCAGAAGCAGTAACAACCCCCCTCTTGCCGGGGGCGGCGGGTGACACGCCCTCGCCGCCCCCGGCATACCTCTGCGTACCGCTATGCCCACGAAAGAGATGGCGAGCATGACCGTGCAGAAGACCGAACGGCCGCCCTCCGGCCCGACGGAGGTGCAGACACCGGCAGGCGGGCCACGGCCTGGTGCCCCGCGCAAGGCGACCGGGCGTCTCGCCGGCCTGACGCCCTATCTGCTTCTTGCCCCCGCGATCATCGTCACCCTGCTGCTGCTCGGCTGGCCGCTGGTCAACAACGGGATCCTGTCGTTCCAGAACCTCAACATGCGGCAGTTCATCCTGCACTTGACCGAGTGGAACGGATTCGACAACTACAAGGACGTCCTCACCGGCGAGGACTTCTGGCGGGTCGCGGGACGCTCGGTCGTCTTCACCGCCGTCAACGTCGTCCTGATCATGGTGCTCGGCACGCTGGTGGGACTGCTGCTCGCGCGCCTCGGCCGGAAGATGCGCACGTTCCTCCTGCTCGGCCTCGTGCTCACCTGGGCGATGCCCGTCGTCGCGGCGAGCACGGTCTACCAGTGGCTGTTCGCGCAGCGCTTCGGCGTCGTCAACTGGGTGCTCGCCGAGATCGGCTTCGAGTCGATGGCCGACCACGACTGGCTGGCCACGCAGTACTCGACCTTCTTCGTCGTCCTGCTGCTGATCGTCTGGATGTCCATCCCCTTCGTGGCGATCAACCTCTACGCCGCCACGACCACCATCCCCAAGGAGCTGTACGAGGCCGCGGCGCTGGACGGCGCGGGGGCCTGGAAACAGTTCACCCAGGTGACGCTGCCGTATCTGCGGCCCTTCCTCTACGCCACGACGTTCCTGGAGATCATCTGGGTCTTCAAGGCGTTCGTGCAGGTCTTCACGATCAACGAGGGCGGCCCCGACCGGCTCACCGAGATCCTCCCCGTCTACGCCTACATCGAGGGCATGGGCAACCAGCACTTCGGCATGGGTGCCGCGATCGCGCTGCTCACCATCGTCATCCTGCTGGCCATCACGTCGTTCTACCTGCGGATCGTGCTCAAGCAAGAGGAGGACGAGCTGTGAAGCGCTCGCTGATGGGCCGCCTGTGGCCCAACCTGACCGCAGTCGTCATCTTCATCCTCTGCGTCTTCCCCGTGTACTGGATGTTCGCGACGGCCTTCAAGCCGACCGGCGACATCATCGCCGAGGACCCGGTCTGGTTCCCGACCGACGCCACTCTCGAGCACTTCAAGACGGCGATGGACGCCGACCACTTCTGGACCATGGTCGGCAACTCCCTCATCGTGACGATCCTCGCGGTCGTCTTCTCGCTCATCATCGGCGTGACCGCGGCGTTCGCCCTCGCCCGGATGCGCTTCAAGGGGCGGCGCGGCTTCATCATCGGCTTCATGCTGGCGCAGATGGCGCCCTGGGAAGTCATGGTCATCGCGATCTACATGATCGTGCGCGACGCCGACATGCTGAACAGCCTGATCCCGCTGACCCTGTTCTACATGGTGATGATCCTGCCCTTCACCCTCCTCACGCTCCGCGGCTTCGTCGCCGCCGTGCCCAAGGAGCTGGAGGAGTCCGCCATGGTCGACGGCTGCACGCGCATGCAGGCCTTCCGCCGCGTGATCCTGCCGCTGCTCGCGCCGGGCCTGATGTCGACCTCGCTCTTCGGCTTCATCACCGCCTGGAACGAGTTCCCGCTGGTCCTCGTGCTCAACAAGGAAGCCGAGGCCAAGACCCTGCCGGTGTGGCTGTCCAGCTTCCAGACCGCCTTCGGCGACGACTGGGGCGCCACCATGGCCGCGGCCTCCCTCTTCGCCATCCCGATCCTGATCCTCTTCGTCTTCCTGCAGCGCAGGGCCGTCAGCGGCCTGACCGACGGCGCAGTGAAGGGATAACGCCTGATGACGACACTCACGACGCACGCCGGTGACACCCTCACCCGCAACGCCCTCGCCGTCCTGCAGCCCGGCTTCGACGGCACCACCGCCGCACCGGACTGGCTGCGCCGCCGGATCGACGAAGGCCTCGCCTCCGTCAGCCTCTTCGGCCGCAACGTACGCACCGCCGAACAGGTGGCCGCCCTCACCGCGCAGCTGCGCGCCCAGCGTGACGACCTCCTGATCGCCATCGACGAGGAGAGCGGCGACGTCACCCGCCTCGAAGTGCGCACCGGCTCCTCCTACCCGGGCAACCACGCACTCGGCGCCGTCGACGACACGACGCTCACCCGCGAGGTCGCCGCCGACCTCGGCCGGCGCCTCGCCGCCTGCGGCATCAACCTCAACTGGGCGCCGTCGGCCGACGTCAACGCCAACCCCGACAACCCCGTCATCGGCGTACGCTCCTTCGGCTCGGACCCCGACCTCGTGGCCCGGCACACCGCCGCCTACGTCGAGGGCCTGCAGTCGGCCGGCGTCGCCACCTCCGCCAAGCACTTCCCGGGGCACGGCGACACGGCGATCGACTCGCACCACTCCGTGCCGGTCATCGACGTCGACCGCGACGTGCTGAACTCCCGCGACCTCGCACCCTTCCGCGCGGCCATCGCCGCCGGCACCCGGGCCGTGATGAGCGCCCACGTGCTGGCCCCGGCCCTGGACCCGGACAACCCCGGCACGCTCTCGCGCCGCATCCTGACCGGCCTGCTCCGCGAGGAGCTCGGCTACGACGGCCTCATCGTCACCGACGGCATGGACATGCAGGCGATCGCGGGGACGTACGGCTTCGAGCGCGGCTGCGTCCTCGCCATCGCCGCGGGTGCCGACGCGATCTGCACGGGCGGCGGCCCCTCCGACGAGGGAACCGTGCTGCGGCTGCGGGACGCCTTCGTCGCGGCGGTGCGCTCGGGCGAACTGTCCGAGGAGCGGCTCGCCGACGCGGCCGACCGCGTGCGGGCGCTCGCGGGCTGGGCCGCGTCGACGAAGGTGCCGGGCGCGGCCGAGCGTTCGGGGGGCGCGCCCGACACCGGCATCGGCCTGGTCGCGGCCCGCCGCGCGCTGACGGTCACCCGCGGCGAGACGTACGCGGCCCCGGTCACCGAGGCCCCCTACGTCGCCACCTTCTCCCCGCTCCCCAACATCGCCGTCGGCAACGAGACCCCCTGGGGCGTCACCGCCGAACTGGAGCGCCGCTTCCCCGGCACCGAGTCCGCCACCTACTCCGGCGAAGGCTCGGGCAGCGAGGCCCTCGCGGCGGCCGGCGAGCGCCGCATCGTGGCCGTCGTCCGCGACGCACACCGCCACACCTGGATGGCCGAGGCCCTGCGGACCCTCGTCACGGCCCGACCCGACACGGTCGTGGTCGAGATGGGCGTCCCCCAGTCCGCCCCCATCGGCGCCCTCCACATCGCGACGCGCGGCGCGGCCCGGGTGTGCGGCGAGGCAGCGGCAGAGGCCATCACCACGGGCTGACCCACCCGGCAGGCGGGGCCGGTCTGCCCGTAGGCGGGGCTGGCTTGTCCGCAGGCGGGGCCGGTCTCTCCGGCAGGCGGAGTCGGCCTGTCCGCAGGCGGGGCTGGTCTGCCCGCAGGCGGGGCTGGCCTGTCCGCACGCGGAGCCGGCTTGTCCGCAGGCGGGGCCGGTCTCTCCGGCAGGCGGAGTCGGCCTGCCCGCACGCGGAGTCGGCCTGTCCGCAGGCGGGGCTGGTCCGCTCGTACGCGGAGCTGGTCTGCCCGCACGCGGGGCTGGTCTGCCCGCACGCGGGGCTGGTCCGCTCGTACGCGGAGCCGGCCTGCCCGCACGCGGAGTCGGCCTGTCCGCAGGCGGGGCTGGTCCGCTCGTACGCGGGGCTGGTCCGCTCGTACGCGGAGCCGGCCTGCCCGCACGCGGGACTGGCCTGTCCGCACGCGGAGCCGGTCCGCCCGCACGCGGGGCTGGTCTGCCCGCACGCGGAGCTGGTCCGCCCGTACGCGGCGCCGGTCCGCCCTCTACGCGAAAGGGGCGCCCCCGACGGGGCGCCCCTTTTCGTGCGTTGCCGCCGTCGTTTCTACAGGCCCTGCCACTCCGGCTTGTTCGCGTACGTGTGCCGGAAGTACTCCGCCAGCTTCAGCTTCGACGCGGCGGCCTCGTCCACCACGATCGTGGCGTGCGGGTGCAGCTGCAGCGCGGAGGCGGGCACGACCGAGGCGACCGGCCCCTCCACCGTCGCGGCCACCGCGTCCGCCTTGCCCTCACCCGTGGCGAGCAGCACCAGATGCCGGGCCTCCAGGATCGTCCCGATCCCCTGGGTGATGACGTGGTGCGGGACTTGGTCTATGTCCCCGTCGAAGAAGCGCGCGTTGTCCACCCGCGTCTGCTCCGTCAGCGTCTTGATGCGCGTCCGGGAGGCGAGCGACGAGCACGGTTCGTTGAACCCGATGTGCCCGTCCGTGCCGATCCCGAGCAGCTGGAGATCCACACCACCGGCCTCGGCCAGCGCCTTGTCGTACGCCACGCAGGCCGCCTGCACGTCCTCGGCGCTGCCGTCCGGCCCCATGAAGGAGGCCTCGCTCAGCCCGAGCGGCTCGACGACCTCGCGGAGCACCACGGAGCGGTACGACTCGGGGTGGCCGGGCGGCAGCCCCACGTACTCGTCGAGCTGACAGATGCGCGCCCGCGAGGCGTCCACGGAACCGGACGCGACCTTGGCGGCCAGCGCCTCGTAGATGGGCAGCGGGGTGGAGCCGGTGGCGACACCGAGCAGGGCGTCAGGCTTACGGCGCACCAGGGCGGCCATGGCCTCCGCGATGAGCTCGCCGCCTGCCGTGGCGTCCGGGACGATGACAACTTCCACGCTGGGCCTGCCGATCTGGAGAGGGGCTCGAAAGTACTGGTGGTATAGACCAATCTAGCAGAGCTGCGCCGCTGGAACAGCAGTGCGGCATCGCCAGAACAGCCGATTCCGCCGCTCTTCGATCCATGCTCGACTCTCCGCCCCGGCTCCGCCCGTCGAACCGTGCGCGGAGCCGGAAATCGCCCGGTCACACGCCCAGCAGCGAACCTCCCGTCGCGTCGATGTACTGACCGGTGATCCAGCGCGCGTCGTCCGAGGCCACGAAGGAGACGATGTCCGCCACATCGGCGGGCTGGCCTATGCGGTCGAAGGTCGAATACCCCGCCATCTCCGCCCGCTGCGCCTCGGGGATGCCGTCCATCATTTCCGTCTGGATGATGCCGGGCGCCACCGCGTTGACCGTGATCCCTCGCGGGCCGAGCTCCTGCGCCAGGGTGTGCGTCAGCACATTCACCGCGCCCTTCGTCATCGAGTAGGCCACGGTGACCGGGAAGGCGATGCGCGTGACGCCCGACGAGATGTTGATGATCCGGCCGCCGTCGCGCAGCCGGTCGAGGCCCTTCTGGACGATGAAGAACAGCGCTTTGGTGTTGACCGCGAACACGCGGTCGTAATCCGCCTCCTGGACCTCGGTCACGTGGCTGTAGAGACCGATGCCCGCGTTGTTCACCAGGATGTCCAGGCCGTCCGCGTGCCGGTCGAACTCCGTCCAGAGCGCCTCGGCGTCGCCGGGCACGCCCAGCTCCGTGCCGAACGCGAAGGCGGAGCCGCCCGCCGCCTCGATCGCGGCCACCGTCTCCTTCGCCGCCACTTCGTTGCTGCCGTAGTGCACGGCGACCCGTGCCCCGTCCCGGCCGAGGCGCTCGGCGATGCCTCGCCCGATGCCCCGGCTGCCCCCGGTGACCAGGGCCGTCTTCCCCGCGAGCCTGCCCCGCTGGTTCCCCTGCTCGACCCCGTGCTCGGTCCCCTGCTCGGTCCCCTGCTCGGTCCCCTCGAACGCACCCATGTCAGGCGCCCCCTCTTTCTCCGGCGATTTCTCTAGTGGTCGCTACAGAAAGAACGCTACCCCACGCCCCGTCGCTTTTTCTAGTGCCCGCTATACAATTCACCCCATGGCGACGAAACAGCGCGGACGCCCCCGCTCCTTCGACCGCGAGACGGCCCTGGAGCAGGCGGTCCGTACTTTCTGGGAGAACGGATACGAGGCGACGTCGGTCTCGGACCTCACGCGCGTCATGGGTATCGGGGCGCCCAGCCTCTATGCCGCCTTCGGCGACAAGCGGAAGCTCTTCGACGAGGTCGTCGTGCGGTACGGAGCGACGCACGGCGCCTTCGGCGGCCGGGCCTTCGACGAGGAGCCGACCGCGCGCGCCGCCGTCTCGCGGCTGCTGCACGAGGCCGCGGTTCAGTTCACCGACCCGGGCCACCCCCGCGGCTGCCTCGTCATCACCGCCGCCACCAACTGCACGACGCCGGAGGTGGAGCAGACCCTGCGCGAGCGGCGGAACGCCAACATGGCGGGCATCGAGTCCCGTATCCGCGCGGCCGTCGCGGCGGGGGAGCTGCCGGACCACACCGACCCCGCGGCTCTCGCCCGTTACACGGCGGCGGTCTTCCAGGGGATGTCGCAGCAGGCCAGGGACGGCGCCACCAGGGAGGACCTGGAGGCGGTGGCCGATCTCGCCATGCGGGCGTGGCCGGACCACCAACAAACATCCGTCGACGCATAGACATAAGAGAATGGTCTAGTCCACAATGCGTGGGTAAAGCCTCCGCTCTTCCCGCACAGGAGAGCGGATCGAGGAACCGGCGCTCTCTGCCCTGACCGCGTCGGATCCTCACGATCGGCTGTTCAGGACCGCACATTCTGGCGGCCGATGCACCTGAAGGGCTGCGGTGCCGTGGGTGGGTTGAGGGTCCCACCCTGGCGCCGCGGCTCGTCGGGTACGACCAGAGGTCGTCACGTAGGCCCCTTGTCGGACACATCCGGAGCCCGGCGGGTATGCCGGAGCTTCGAGGCGCGGGCCCACCGGACGCGAAAGGTACGCTCGCACACGTGCCCTCCATGAACGACCTCGTACGCCAGCACACCGCCCTCGGTGACTCCGACCTCGAGTGGCTGCATCTGCTGGTCTCGGAGTGGCAGCTGCTCTCCGACCTCTCCTTCGCCGACCTGGTCCTCTGGGTTCCCACGCGCGACGGGACCCGCTATGTCTCCGTGGCGCAGATGCGGCCCAACACCGGCCCCACCTCCTACCAGGACGACATGGTCGGCCACCTCGTCCCGCGCGGCCGCCGGCCCCTCCTCGACGCCGCCCTGGACGAGGGCCGCATCGTGCGCGAGGGCGACCCGGAGTGGCGCGAGGAGGTGCCGGTGCGGGTCGAGTCCATTCCCGTACGCAGGGAAGGGCGCGTCCTGGGCGTGATCGCCCGCAACACCAACCTGCTGACCGTGCGCACCCCTTCACGGCTCGAGCTGACCTACCTCCAGTCGGCGTCCGATCTCGCGCAGATGATCGCCGCCGGGTCGTTCCCCTTCCAGGGGCAGCAGGTCGACATGGACGCCTCCCCGCGCGTGGGTGACGGTCTGCTGCGGCTCGACGCCGAGGGGGTCGTGCAGTACGCGTCGCCGAACGCGCTCTCCGCGTACCACCGCCTCGGCCTCGCGTCGGATCTCGTCGGCCACCACTTGGGCAAGGCGACGGCCGAACTCGCCCCGTCCCGCGGGCCGGTGGACGAGGCGCTTGCCAAGCTCGCGAGCGGGTGGGCGCCGCGGGAGTTCGAGATCGAGGGCGGCGACGGAGTGATCCAGCTGCGCGCGATCCCCCTCAAGCCCAAGGGTCCCCGCATCGGTTCGCTCGTGCTCGTGCGGGACGTCACGGAACTGCGCCGCCGCGAGCGCGAGTTGATCACCAAGGATGCGACCATCCGGGAGATCCACCACCGGGTGAAGAACAACCTTCAGACGGTCGCCGCGCTGTTGCGGCTGCAGGCCCGCCGCATCGACTCCGCCAAGGGCCGCGAGGCGCTGGAGGAGGCCGTGCGCCGGGTGGGCTCCATCGCGATCGTCCACGAGACGCTCTCCCAGAACCTCGACGAGCGCGTGGAGTTCGACGAGATCGCCGACCGGGTGCTCGCGATGGTCGCCGAGATCTCGCCCGGCAAGGTGGCGGGCCGGCGCACCGGCCGCTTCGGCATCCTGGACGCGGAGGTCGCGACGCCGCTGTCGATGGTGCTCACGGAGATTTTGCAGAACGCTCTGGAGCACGGCTTCCGCGAGGGGGACACCGGCACGGTCGAGGTGTCCGCCGTGCGGGGTGGCACCAGCAAGGAAGCGCGGCTGCTGATCACCGTCCAGGACGACGGCATCGGCCTGCCCGAGGGCTTCGACCCGCACCGCTCCGGCAATCTCGGCCTGCAGATCGTCCGCACCCTGGTCGAGGGGGAGCTGGGCGGCACCTTCGACATGGTCCGCGCCCCGGAGCGCGGCACGCGGGTCGTCCTGGACATTCCGGTGCGCGGCGACAAGTAACGACGCGCCCACAGAAGAAGGACGCGCCCACAGAAGAAAGCAGTGAGCCCCGGACCTGTGTGGTCCGGGGCTCACTGCTCACGTTGCGATGCGCATCGGGGGTACTGCGCGGCTGCGGCTCGGGGGCGGGAGTTGCGTACTCGCTGTACGCGCCGCCAAGCTCAGGCTCGTGGGGGGCGTGGGCGTCAGGCGCTGGCCTGGCGTGCACGGTTGCGAGCGGCGCGGCGCTTCATTGCACGGCGCTCGTCCTCGCTGAGGCCACCCCAGACGCCGGAGTCCTGGCCGGACTCGAGCGCCCACTGCAGGCACTGCTCCATGACGGGGCAGCGGCGGCAGACGGCCTTGGCTTCCTCGATCTGCAGCAGCGCAGGACCGGTGTTGCCGATGGGGAAGAAGAGCTCGGGGTCTTCCTCGCGGCAAACGGCGTTGTGACGCCAGTCCATGGCTGCTACCTCTCCTTGGTATTACATGCGGGTTGCTTGTGAATGTGAACGCTTTCACGAATCCCCCCGCACGGGAAGGGCCGACGCCCAGTTACCTGGTGTGGACCTGTGGTGGAGGAGGGGTTCTGGCGATCTGTGGGGCCGATGTTGCGGGCCGTCCCGATCGCCATGTAGAGATTCGCAAACCTCGGCTGCGGATACAACCCCTTCAGGAAAGTTTTTTTTGATTCCTCAGTGTCGACTGGGTCACAGCCGTACTTCTATGGGGTGGACCCTGGTCTAAACGTTCGAGTGAAAGGACTTTAGCCCCTTCTGCTCACACAATCACACGCAGTGCACGGCGTACGCCTGTGAACGTCACGCTCGTCCGGAGCCCCAAGTGGTCACCGTCCATCTGGAGGGGCAGGGGCACCTTCGAATGCAAGGTGAAGTCGGTGAGGTCGTGGAGCGTAACCGCGTGCTTACCGTGCGGTCCGCGCTCGGGTGTCGAGGTCAGCAGCTGGGTGCCGTACCGGGCCACCGCGGCCGTCGAGAGCTTCTTCAGACCGAGCACGTCCAAGCCCGTGTCGAAGGAGGCCTGCGGGGACGCGTACAGAGGGCGATTGCCCAGGTAGGAGTACGGAGAGGTGTTGCAGACTATCGACATCACCAGGTCCGTCACCGGGTCCTCGCCGGGCCGCTCCAGGGTGATCATTCCGTGCCTGCGATGGGGCTCGTCGATGAACTGGCGGAGCACCTGGCGCACATAGAGGGCGTGCGTCGAGCGCCGCCCGAGCTCGCGCTGCTGTTCGACTCTGCCGACCACTCCACCGTCGAAGCCGAGACCCGCACAGAACGTGAACCAGCGCGACGGCACGGCCTCGTCCTCCGTGCCCGGTGTGCCGCCCGCGATGCCGAGGCCCACCGTGCGCTCGCTGCCCTCGCGCAGGGCGTCCAGCAGGGCGCCGGTGGCCTCCACGGCGTCGTTGGGCAGTCCCAGGGCGCGCGCGAAGACGTTGGTGGAGCCGCCGGGGACGACGGCCAGCCGGGGGAGGCGGTCCGGGTCGGGGCCGTGGTGCAGCAGGCCGTTCACGACTTCGTTGACGGTGCCGTCCCCGCCGAGGGCGACGACCAGCTCGACGTCCTTGCTCTCCGCGGCCTGCCGGCCGAGGTCCCTGGCGTGGCCGCGGTACTCCGTGGTGACCGCGTCGAGTTTCATCTCGCTCGCCAGTGCGTGCACCAGCACATCACGCGTACGCGCACTGGTGGTGGTAGCCGCCGGGTTGACCACGAGGAGTGCACGCATGCGAAGCAGACTACCTAGCGGTCTTGAGACGGCCTAGACCGAGGTGCCGGGGCGGAGGGGCCCGGAGCTACCCTGCTGGAGTGAGTACTGAGCGGAAATCCACCCCCGAAGCCCCGGAGTCGCCCGAGCCGGGCCAGCGGCCCGCGCGGGTGACCGCCGCCGCGGCCCTGGTCGCACTGGAGGGCGTCGCCCTCCTCGCCGGGGGCGTGTACATGCTCGTGATGGGCCTCGCCGGATCACCCGACGATCCGCGGTCGGCCGAGACCGGCGGCATCACGCTGATCGTCCTCGCGCTGCTCCCGCTGCTCGCCGCGCGCGGGCTCCTGAAGCTGCGCCGGTGGAGCCGCGGACCCGCGATCATCACCCAGATCATGGCGCTGCCGGTGTCGTGGCAGATGCTGCAGGCCGACAGCGTGGCGATCCCGGCCGGCATCGTCCTCGCGGTCACGGCCGTCGCCTCACTCGTCTTCCTGATCAACCCGGCGACAACCGAGGCCCTCGGCATCCAGGGCCCCGGCAACGTACAGGATCAGAAGTAAGACGCTCGGACTGACGCTCGGGATCAGGAAAAAGCGACTCTACGGAGAGTGACTACTCCTCGACGAGGAGCTTCTCCCGCAACTGTGCGAGCGTGCGCGCCAGCAGCCGGGAGACGTGCATCTGCGAGATGCCGACCTCCTGCGCGATCTGCGACTGCGTCATGTTGCCGAAGAAGCGCAGGAGCAGAATGCGCTTCTCGCGCGGGGGCAGGTCCTCCAGGAGGGGCTTGAGCGACTCGCGGTACTCGACGCCCTCCAGGGCCTCGTCCTCGGCGCCCAGGGTGTCCGCGACGGCCGGCGACTCGTCGTCCGTGTCGGGGACGTCCAGGGACAGCGTGGAGTAGGCGTTGGCCGACTCCAGGCCCTCGAGGACCTCCTCTTCGGAGATGGCCAGCTTCTCGGCCAGCTCGTGCACGGTGGGGGAGCGGCCGTGCAGCTGGGACAGCTCGGCCGTCGCCGTCGTCAGCGCGAGCCGCAGCTCCTGGAGGCGACGCGGGACGCGGACAGCCCATCCCTTGTCGCGGAAGTGCCGCTTGATCTCGCCGACGACGGTCGGTGTCGCGTACGTGGAGAACTCGACGCCGCGCTCCGGGTCGAAGCGGTCCACGGACTTGATCAGGCCGATGGTGGCGACCTGGGTGAGGTCGTCGAGGGGCTCGCCGCGGTTGCGGAAGCGGCGCGCCAGGTGCTCGACGAGCGGCAGGTGCATGCGGACCAGCTGGTTGCGCAGCTCCGCGTACTCCCGACTTCCGCCGTCCAGGGTGCGCAGCTCGATGAACATCGCGCGTGCGCCGCTGCGGTCCTGCGGATCGTGCCGGCCGTGCTGGTGCTCGCTCATGTTTCCCGCCCGTCGCCCGCCGCCCCGGCCGGAGAGCTGCTTGAGCTCGTCCTTGGCGGTCGGCTCTGCCTGCTCCGACACATCGGCCACCCTCAGCGGACCCGGCTGGTCCGGCTCCTCCGGGTGCGGTTTGGCCTGCTGCTCGGGGATTCCGGTGGTCATACGGCGCAACCCCTCCCTGCCGGCGGCGGGCAGACCCTGTGTGCCGCGCTCTTCGTCCCGCACCGGCCCGTCCCCGTCCCTCACGCCGGCCCGGGTCCCGCGCCGCGCTTCTTGTAGAGGCTGATCGAGACGGTGTTGTCCTCGGCGACCGTCGAGTCCACCTGGCCCGCGAGGGCCGACAGCACAGTCCAGGCGAAGGTGTCCCGCTCCGGGGCCCGGCCGTCGGTCGTGGGCGCCGAGACCGTCACTTCCAACGAGTCGTCGACGAGCCGGAAGACGCAGCTGAGCACCGAGCCGGGCACGGCCTGCTGGAGCAGGATCGCGCAGGCCTCGTCGACCGCGATGCGGAGGTCCTCGATCTCGTCGAGAGTGAAGTCCAAACGCGCCGCGAGGCCGGCAGTCGCCGTCCGCAGCACCGACAGGTAGGCACCCGCAGCAGGAAGGCGGACCTCCACGAAGTCCTGATTCCCGGGCTCGCCTGCGATCTGGGACACCCTCACCTCCAAGGTGGTACAAGCACTTTCGGGGTTCCGGGACCGCCGCCCAGCGGTGGTCCGGACTGCGTCACACGGGTAACGCACCACGTCGTTCTGCGGTGACGCTACCGCGCTCCCCAGCTCCGTGTCCCGGGGACCCCGCCTTGATGCTGTCACTCATAGTAAGCCTATGAGTACGGACAGTGGCTAGGGGTCGCGCAAGCCCAATTGGAAACAACGAGCGCCGGGTTGACGTACCCAGGCGTCAGACGATCGAACCGTCCACAAAGCACCAGCGCCAGCTCTCCCCCGGCTCGAAGGTCCTCATCACAGGGTGTGAGGTCTCCTTGAAGTGCGCCGTCGCGTGCTGGAAGGGCGACGAGTCGCAGCAGCCGACATGACCGCACTCCAGGCACAGGCGCAACTGGACGGGGTGGCTGCCGGCCGCCCGGCACTCGAGACACGTATCGCTCAGCGGGGACACCTCGGGGTGCGGTAGCGCTGCGACGTGCGGGCACTCGTTCATGATTGCCAGGTTACGACGGGAACACGGAGGGTGGAGGGGTCTGCCGATGGATGTATTGCCCCTGGTGGGACTGATCGCGGCGAGCGCCGTGGTGGCCGGGGCGGCGCGCAGGACCCCGGTGCCGGCACCGCTGCTCCTGGTCGGGGTGGGGCTCATCGCCTCGTACGTGCCCGGAGTGCCCGACTACCACCTCGATCCGCACATCGTGCTGCCGCTGATCCTGCCGCCCCTGCTGCACACGGCCGCCCTGGAGAGCTCCTATCTGGACTTGCGCGCCAACATCAGGCCCGTCGCGCTGCTCTCCGTCGGGTACGTCCTGTTCGCCACGGTCACCGTCGGCTGGCTCGCCTATCTGCTCGTCCCCGACCTGCCGCTGGCCGCCGCACTCGTCCTCGGCGCCGTGATCGCGCCCCCGGACGCGGTCGCCGCGACCGCCATCGCGCGGAGGGTGGGGCTGCCCTCGCGGATCACCACGATCCTGCAGGGCGAGTCCCTGGTGAACGACGCGACCGCGATCACCGCCTACAAGGTGGCCCTCGCGGCGGCGGTCGGCGAGGGCGCGAGCTGGTCGGGCGGGGTCCGGGAGTTCCTGGTGGCCGCGGTCGGCGGGGTCGGCGTCGGGCTGCTCCTCATGGTGCCGATCCACTGGCTGCGCACCCACCTGAAGGAGACGATGCTGCAGAACACGCTGTCCCTGCTCATCCCCTTCGTCGCGTACGCCGCCGCGGAGCAGGTCGGCGCCTCCGGAGTGCTCGCCGTGGTCGTCGTCGCCCTCTACCTCGGCCACCGCTCCTGGCAGGTCGACTTCGAGACGCGGCTGCAGGAGGCCGCGGTGTGGAGGGTCGTCGCGTTCATCCTGGAGTCGGCGGTGTTCGCGCTCATCGGCCTGCAGCTGCCCGTGGTGCTCAGGGGGCTCGGCGAGTACAGCGTGGCGCAGGCGGTCTGGTACGCCGTCGGGGTCTTCGTCTTCGTCGTGGTGATGCGCTTCGTGTGGTCGTATCCGGCGACGTACCTCCCGCGCGGCCTTTCGGCACGGATCAGGGAGCGCGAGGGGGACGTGGACTGGCGGCGGCCGCTGATCGTCAGCTGGGCCGGGATGCGCGGTGTGGTGTCACTCGCCATCGCCTTCTCCATCCCGCTCACCATGGAGGACGGGGAGCCCTTCCCGGCGCGCAACCTTGTCTTGTTTCTTACGTTCACCACGGTCATCGGAACGCTCGTCGTGCAGGGCCTGTCGCTGCCTTGGCTGATCCGTGTCCTGAAACTGCCCGGCCGTGACGCGCAGGCGCAGACGCTCGCCGAGGCGCAGGCGCAGAACGCCGCCTCAGAGGCCGCGGAGGCACGGCTGGAGGAACTCATGCAGGACGAGCGCAATGGCCTGCCACAGCCCCTCCAGGACCGTCTGCGCACCGTCCTGGAGCGGCGCCGCAACTCGGTGTGGGAGCGGCTGGGCCAGGCCAACCCGGTGACGGGGGAGTCCGCGGACGACACCTACCGCCGGCTGGCGCGCGAGGCGATCGCCGCGGAGCGCGAGGTCTTCGTGAAGATGCGGGACGAGCGGCGCATCGACGACGAGATGATGCGGACGCTGCTGCGCAAGCTGGACCTGGAGGAGGCGGCCGCCCACCGGGAGATCGAGGAGTGAGGCGGCCTACTCGGCGCCGGACGCGGCGGCGGGCTCCTCGCGGGTGCCGGTGATCACCGCGGTGAGGCGCGTGCCGGGCCGGAAGGCGCCCTCTTCGGAGAGGACGGTCAGGGCGTACAGGAGCTTCGCCACGTAAAGGTGTTCTACGGAGAGGCCGATTTCGCGGCCGTGCCGGTCCTCGAAGTCCTCGGCGAAGGCGATGAGCTCCGGTGGGGTGCGGGCGTAACCGCCCCAATGGAAGCGGTCGTCCAGGCGCCAGTTGGCGGTCGGTTCGCCGAACGTCCGCCGTTGCAGGGTCGCTATGTCGTCGCCCAGGAAGCCGCCCTTGAGCACCGGTATGCCGAGGGCCCGCCGGTCCGGGCCGAGTCCGGCGGCAAGGCCCGCGAGGGTGCCGCCGGTGCCGCACGCGACGGCCGCCACGTCGGTGTGCTCGCGCAGCTCCTCCCCGAGAGCCGTGCAGCCCCGCACGGCGAGGGTGTTGCTTCCGCCCTCGGGGATCACGTACGCGGCCGGGGCGCCCGTCGCGCGAAGGAGCGCCGCCAGGGTCTCCGGCTCGGCCTTCCGCCGGTACGTGCTCCGGTCGACGAAGTGCAGGCGCATGCCGTCGGCCGCGCAGCGCGTCAGTGACGGGTTGAGGGGGCGCCCGGCGAGTTCGTCGCCGCGGACGACGCCGATCGTGGCGAAGCCCAGGAGCCGGCCCGCCGCGGCGGTGGCGCGCAGGTGGTTGGAGTAGGCGCCGCCGAAGGTGAGGAGAGTGTCGTGGCCCGCGTCGGCGGCGGCCCGCAGATTCAGGGCGAGCTTGCGGTACTTGTTGCCCGGCAGGTCACGGTGGATCAGGTCGTCCCGCTTGAGGAGCAGCTGGACGTCGCGACGGGCGAAGCGGTCGTCCGCTATGGGCTGCAGCGGGGACGGCAGCCGGGGGCGCAGGCCGACGGGCGGGGTGGGACGCACCCCGCCATTGTCTCCCGTGGCTCGGGGTCCGACAGGGGGAGCCCTTCGCAGGGGGCTCCCCGGGCGTTCCTCGGCGCCGGGGCCTGCGTGGGAGTGCAGGGCCTGCGGCGCCTACGGGGTTACTTCAGGCGCTCCTCGATGCGGGCCCGCATCGAGTCCATCGTGAAGCCGCGCGGGTCGATCTTGCCCGGCTGCCACTCCAGGTGGCCGATCACCGAGCGCTCCGTCCAGCCGTGGACGCGGCAGACCGCCGCCGAGGCCCTCTCGATGGCATCCAGCTGGGCCTCGGGCCACGGGTCCTCGCCGTCTCCGAGGTTCTCGCACTCGAAGCCGTAGAAGTGGCGGTTGCCGTCGGTGTTCGCCTCGTTGTCCGGAGGCAGCCGCTTCTCGGCGATGACCGCGCGGAGCACGTCGTCGTCGCCGAGGCCCGCGTGGTTGGCGCGGCCGTAGCCGACGAGGTGGACACGGCCGTCCTTGGTGATGACGCCGTGGCAGAGCGGCCCGGGGAGCGAGGCGAAACCGTCGCGGCAGATCTCCACCGTGCGCTCGCTGCCCGAGGTCACGGTGTGGTGGATCACCACACCGTGCACGGGGCCCCAGGGGCCTTTGTGGTTGCGGTTGTGGTGCTCCCAGTCGCCGACCTCGACGACGGTCACGCCTTCGTCCCGCAGGGCCTCCAGGAACCTGCCCGCGGACATGGGTGGGGCCATGACCCCTCCTTTGCAAGGCGGGACGGCCGCCGGTCGCAGGCCGTCTCGTATGCCCTGCTTGTACCGGAACTCCGGTGCCCGGACCAGTTGTTCGGAATCGATCCGAGGGCTGTTCGGGCACCGTGCGAGCCGATCCGGTCAGTTGCCGTGCAGGAAGCCGTCCCCGTGCGTCGCGACATGGGACTCCACGGCCTGCAGCGCCTGCTGGGTTTCCTGCGAGGAGCCGGTGCCCCGGCGCTCCGCGAAGTACGCGGCGCCGAGCTTCTTCAGGAGGGCGTCGCCGGCCCGCTTCTCCTGGACCTCGTCGATCTTCTGCTTGCCCTGAGTGAGGCCCCGCTGGGCCTGCTCTTTCGCGCGATCGAGGAAGCCTGCCATTGCTGTCTCCTGCCGGTTGGTGCGGACGGGGCGAACGGGTTGAGCAGTGCCTCTTCCGCATGGGTTCAACGGTGTCGCGGATCTTGGAGTTCCCTGTGACTCCGAGCCCATCAGGCTGCCCGGTGCGACACCTCCCGAGTTGCGCCGAACGGGTGGAAACGCGCCTCCTGCCCCGCTGGGGCGTGATCCATTCCCGCTCATTTGTGTAATGGCGCGGCCACGTTCCGTGCTGGAAGGCTTGGGCGGGCACATCACCGCAGGCATCAGATCACCGCATCAGATCAGCGCAGGCATCAGATCACCGCATCAGATCAGCGCAGGCACCAGATCACCGCAGGTATTTCGGGAGGGCAAAGCCATGTCGGTAGGCGAAGAGATCCGGACCGAGTCGGAGAAGCCGCAGCAGAGTCTCTGCACATCCGCCGCACGGAATCTGGCCACCACCACCAAATCCGCGCCGCAGATGCAGGAGATCAGCTCCCGCTGGCTGCTGCGGATGCTGCCCTGGGTCCAGGTGCAGGGCGGCACGTACCGGGTGAACCGAAGGCTGAGCTACTCGGTCGGTGACGGCCGGGTGACGTTCGTGAAGACGGGCGACCAGGTGCAGGTCATCCCGGCGGAGCTCTGTGAATTGCCGGTGCTTCGGGACTTCGACGACCAGGACGTGCTGGGGGAGCTGGCACAGCGCTGCCAGCAGCGGGAGTTCGCCGCGGGCGAGGTCCTGACGTCCTTCGGCAGCCCGGCGGACGAGGTGTTCCTGCTCGCGCACGGCCGCGTCGAGAAGGTCGGCACGGGTCCCTACGGCGACGACACGGTCCTCGAGACGCTCGCCGACGGCTCCTACTTCGGCGAGCAGGCGCTCATCAACCCCGAGACCATCTGGGAGTACACCGCGCGTGCGGTGACCGCGTGCACCGTCCTCACCCTGCCCCGCCAGGACCTCGAACAGGTAGCGGAGCGCAGCGAGTCGCTCCGCGGCCACATCCAGCGGCTGCGGTCCATCCCGGCGCAGCGCACCAACAAGTTCGGTGAGGCGCCCATCGACCTGTCCGCCGGCCATGTCGGCGAGGCCGTGCTGCCGGGCACCTTCGTGGACTACGAATCGGCACCGCGTGAGTACGAGCTGAGCGTCGCCCAGACCGTGCTCCGCGTCCACACGCGCGTGGCCGACCTCTACAACCAGCCGATGAACCAGACCGAGCAGCAGTTGCGGCTGACCGTCGAGGCACTGAAGGAGCGCCAGGAGCACGAGCTCATCAACAACCGCGAGTTCGGCCTCCTGAACAACTGCGAGTACGACCAGCGGATCCAGCCGCACCACGGCGTGCCCAGCCCCGACGACCTGGATGAACTGCTCAGCCGCAGGCGCGGGTCCAAGCTCTTCCTCGCGCACCCGCGCGCGATCGCCGCGTTCGGCCGCGAGCTCAACAAGCGCGGACTCGTCCCCGAGACCATCGACATGGCGGGCAACAGGATCCCCACCTGGCGCGGGGTGCCGATCTTCCCGTGCAACAAGATCCCGGTCACCGAGGCCCGCACCACCTCCATCATCTGCATGCGTACGGGCGAGGAGGAGCAGGGCGTCATCGGTCTGCGCCAGACCGGCATCCCGGACGAGATCGAACCGAGCCTGTCCGTACGGTTCATGGGCATCAGCGAGCAGGCGATCATCTCCTACCTGGTGTCGACCTACTACTCCGCCGCGGTGCTCGTGCCCGACGCGCTCGGCGTCCTGGAGAACGTCGAGATCGGCCGCTGGACGTGACCCCGCGGCCGTGTCCCCGGGCGCGGCACGGGGTACACCCCCTCCGTACGCGCCCACAGGCCGAGGAACAGCCACCGTCCGCATCCTTCGCGGGGTGAGTCCATGACGGACACGACGACGGACCCGGCAGGCACAACGGCGGGCGCAGGTGCGGTGGCGGGGGCAGCGGCGGCGGGTGCGGCGGCAGGCGCGGTGGGTGTGCCGGGGAGCGACCCCGAGTCCGGTGACGGATGCGAGGCCGTGGAGATCCTGGCGTCGACGCGGGCGCACGTCGATCCGGAGCTGTGCAGGGCGATCGACACGCTGCCCGGGTCGTTGCGCCGGGTCGCGCTCTACCACTTCGGGTGGGAGCGCGCGGACGGCACACCGGCCGCCGGGCACGCGGGCAAGGCCATCAGGCCCGCCCTCGTGCTCACCGCGGTGCGGGCGCTCGGCGGGGAGCCCGCACTGGCCGTGCGGGCGGCGGCCGCCGTCGAGCTGGTCCACAACTTCACGCTCCTGCACGACGACGTGATGGACCGCGATACCACGCGCAGGCACCGGCCCACCGCCTGGACCGTGTTCGGCGTCGCCGACGCGATACTCGCCGGTGACGCCATGCAGGCACTGGCGCAGCGGCTGCTCGCCGACGACCCCCACCCGGGGGCCGCGGTGGCCGCCGCCCGCCTCGCCACCTGCGTCATGGAGCTCTGCGCGGGGCAGCAGGCGGACTGCGAGCTGGAGCGCCGCGACCCGGACGAGGTCACGCTGGACGAGTGCCTCGCCATGGCCGAGGCGAAGACGGGGGCGTTGCTCGGCTGTGCCTGTGCGCTGGGGGCGGTGTACGCGGGGGTGGGGCGGGAGGAGATCGACGCGCTCGACGGGTTCGGCCGGGAGGCGGGGCTCGCGTTCCAGCTCATCGACGACGTCATCGGGATCTGGGGCGATCCCGGGCGCACCGGCAAACCCGCGGGCGCCGACCTCGCCGTCCACAAGAAGTCCCTGCCGGTCGTCGCGGCCCTGGCGTCGGGCACGCCGGCCGCGGCCGAACTGGCCGAGCTGTACCGGAGGCCGCCCGGTGGGACGGAGGGGGATCCACAGAGCGCGGCGTGCGCGGCCCGCGCCGTGGAGAGCGCGGGCGGCCGCGACTGGGCGCAGGTGCACGCGGCCGACCGGATGTCCCGCGCGATAGTCCTGCTCGCCAGGGCGGTTCCGGACCCGGAGTCGGCGGGGGGTCTGCTGGCACTCGCCGAGTTCGTGACGCGGCGTACGCATTGAAGGGGCGTGCGTAGGTGAAGGGGCGTACGCACTGAAGCGGCGTACGGAGTGAAGGGATATGCGTAGTGAAGGGGTGTGCGGGGGCTCTCTGTGGGAGTGGGGGTGATCGCTTACGCTGCAACCGGCGGTCGGCGGCTCGTAGTTGAAGAGTGCGTGGACGCGCCGTCGGATGCGGGCGAGCGGTGAGGGGCGGGCTATGGGCGTGGCGATCCGGAGGGCCGGAGAAGGTGACCGGGAGGACGTGGTCCGGCTGCTCGACGCGGCGTTCATGCAGGACCCGGTGAGCAGTTGGATCTTCCCCGGCGAGGAGTACCGGCTGCGTACCCATGGTGCGTTGATGGGCGCCTTCTTCGACCTCGCGCTCGGCGAGGGATATGTCGACATCACCGAGGACGGCGCGGCCGTGGCCTTGTGGTGGTCCGTTCCCGCGGGCGAGCACCACGAGGGCGATGACGACGGCCCGGCCCTGCTGCGCCAAGCCGTCGACGCCGACAACGAACGCGTCGAGACCGTCGGCAGGCTGACCGAAGCGATCCACCCGACCGACCGCGCGCACGAATACCTCCACCTCATAGCCGTACACCCGGACCGGCAGGGCGAAGGGCTCGGCACGGCACTCGTCACCGCCGTACTCGACCGGTGCGACCGCGAGGGCCTGCACGCCTACCTGGAGGCGAGCAACACCCGCAGCCGCGACCTGTACGCGCGCCTCGGGTTCGCCTTCATGGGGACGACGCTCGATCTGCCCGACGGCCCCAGGATGTGGCCCATGTGGCGTGAGCCGCGGACGGCGGGGGAGGCGGCCGTCTAGCGGGCGGTCGAAGGGCTGCCCCGGCGGGCCTGACCGGAATACTCTGAGCGGTATGGGCAGCGAAGGGCCAGGGCCCGGCCCCGCCCCGCAGGACGAGCCGGTGTGCGCGGCCTGCGGAGGGCCGGTGGGTACGGCGATCCGGCGGCGCAAGGTGCTTGGGGTGTTCGTCCCCGTGTGGGGCCCCGGGCCGTGCCGCAACGCGCAGTGCGAGGCGTGTGTCGACGAGGTGGACGCGGAGTCGGCTCGGCCGGGAGGCAGGGGGAGCGGCCGGGCGAGTGGGCGCGCGAGTGCGAGGCGTTCCCGGTCGCGGTACGGCAGAAGGCCGGCCGGGCCCGGCGACGGCGAGAACAAGTAGCCCCCCCCAGGGCGGCACGGCCGCGTGATCGGCTGTGGCGGCAGTGGCGGTAGGGTCCCCGTTGGTTCGGTGAAGGTGCCGGTGGGGGGCGGGGTGCGATGAAGGAACGGTGGGGTGTGCTCGCCCTGGCGGCGGCCGTGTTGGTGGGATGCGGCTCCGGTGCGGGGACGGACGACGGATCGCTGCCCGCGTATGCGCGGGAGCCCGGAGTGCCACGCGTGGAGAGTGAGGACGATGTGCCCGCGCTCCCGCTGGAGCGTTACGAGTTCAGCAGCAAGGACGACAAGCGCATGGGGCAGGCGCGCAGTCGCCTGCAACGGAAGTGCATGCGGACCTTGGGGTTCGACGACTTCCCGCTCGATCCCGGCTTCGGCCCTCTGGGCGGGGCCCGTATGTCGGAGTCCTTCACCTCGACGCTGGTCCGGGTGTCCCCGTACGGGATGCTCGACCTCGACCAGGCCCGCCGCTGGGGCTACGGCCTCGACCCCGACCGTGCGAAGGCGCTGGAAGCGGAGCTGGAGCCGACGGGGCGAGACCTGACGTCGCGGGAGTACGAGGCGCTGTACGGACCCGACACCGGGAAGGGCGGCCGCTCGGTGAACGGCCGGAAGGTCCCGGAGGGAGGCTGCGCCGCGGAGGCGACGCGGCAGACCACGAGGGGCGTGGCCGATTCGGGGCGTCTCTGGGGTTATGTGCCCCAGCGCATCGAGAAGATCGACAAGGCCGTCGCCAAAGACGCCCGGGTACGCAAGGCCTTCCGTGACTGGTCGCGCTGTGTCGAGGACAAGGGTTTCAAGCGGTACGGGAGCCCGGCGCAGGCTTTCGGTGACAAGGCGTGGTGGAAGGGGGGCGAGGACGGCAACACCGGGCGTTCGCAACGGGAGTTGGGTACGGCGGTCGCCGACGTCGAGTGCAACCGGAAGCTGAACACCGCCGGTGTGTGGTGGAGCGTGAGCAACGAGAAGCAGCGCGAGGACCTGCGCCGCAACAGGTCCCGGTACGAGGCCGTGCGCAAGGACCAGGACCGGGTACGGGCCGAGGTCCGCGCGGCGCTCGGCGAGAAGTGACGCCGGGGCGGCGGGGCGGCGGTCGGGCTGGGCGACGGCTCGGCGTATCCGTGTTCCTGTGTGCCCGCCTGCCCGCCTGCCCGCCTGCCGCCTGCCGCCTGCCCGTCTGCCGTCTGCCCGCCCGGCCCCCCGGGCGTCCCGCTACCCCGTGATAGACACAGGGGATGACGATCTGCGGTCGGGTGTTCGATGCCGTGCTGTGTGACCTCGACGGTGTGATCCGGTTCTACGACATGGCGGAGCTGGAGGAGCTGGAGCGCACGGCCGGGCTGTCATCCGGCAGTACCGCCGAGATCGCCTTCCGGCCCGAGACCGACATGCCGCTGATGCGCGGCGAGATCACCAAGGAGCAGTGGATCGCGGCGATCGCGGACGGCCTCGCCGACCGGGTGCCGTGGGCGCGCGGGCACGAGCTCGGGACGGTGCTCGCCGAGACCAAGTTCCGGGCCGACGACGCCGTGGTGGGGCTGCTGCGGCAGGCGCGTACGGCCGGGCTGCCCGTCCTGCTCGTCACCAACGCGACGCCGTGGCTCGCCGACGATCTCGCCCTGCTCGGTCTCACCGGTCCTGGCGGCTGCCTCGACGACGTCGTCAGCAGCGCCGACCTCGGCATCACCAAGCCGGACCGGCGCATCTACGAGACGGCCGCCGAGCGCGCCGGTGCCGCCCCGGACCGCTGCCTCTTCGTGGACGACCGGCAGGAGAACGTGGACGCCGCCGTCGCGCTCGGCATGACCGGCCTGCTCTACCGCGAACCGGCCGACCTGCGCGCGGTGTTGGCCCGGCTGATCTGACCGCGGCGGTCGTGGGCGGCTCTCAGCAGGAGTCCTCCAGATACGTGCGGGCCAGGGCCGCGGCGCCGGTGAGCCAGTCGGTGATCACCGCGAGCTCCTCCGCCGAGTACCGCGCGCAGAGCTCGGTGAGCAGCTTGGAGTACGGGCCGTAGACGGCCTGCACCCGCTCGGCGGCGGCCGGGACCGGGGTGACGAGCACCCGGCGCCGGTCGGTGGGGTCGGGTCTGCGCTCCACGAATCCGCCGCGCTCCAGGCGGTTCAGGATGCCGGTGACGGCGCCCGTCGTGACCTGGGCCCGGCCGGCCAGGTCACCCGCGGTGACCGGCGCGTCCGCCTCCAGGACGTGGGCGAAGCAGACCAGGTCCTTGACGCTCAGGCCCAGGTTGCGAGCCAGTTCCTGACGGCCGATCAGGTTGGTGGCGACGAGGTCGTCCAGCGCGCCGATGGCGTCCGCCGCGGAGACGGCGGGGCGGGTCTTCCCCTGCTTCCCCTGCATTCCCGGCATTGAACTCCCTTACTGGCTAAGATAAATTACTTACCTGCTAAGACATCTTACGGCGTGTGTGCGCGTACAAGAAGGAGGCAGGAACGTGAGTGGACTCCACGACGAGGGCCACACTGTCGCGGGGTGGACGGGCTCCCTCATCGCGATGCTCGGGGCCGTGTCCGCGGGGGTGGGCGTCGTCGGCTGGCGCCCCGGGCTCTGGCTGGGGGCCGGTCTCCTGGTGGTGGCGCTGCTCGCCACGTGGGTCCTGCACCTTGCGGGCTGGGGCAAGCCGCCGACGCCGCGCAGCCACGACCTGCGGTGAGGGGCGCCGAAGCGTCCTGACGGTGTGGAGGGTGCGCCGGTGGCTCCGTCCGCCTACCTCCGGCGCACCGCGTCCAGCGCCGGCGCGATGACGGCGAAGACCCGGTCCGTCAGGGCGGCCGGGTCCTCCGCCCCGTCCCCCGCGCTCCACCTCTGCAGCACGGCTCCGAAGGCGGACAGGGCGATACGGGCGGCCAGTTGGGGATAGAGGTCCGTCCGCGGGTCCAGGTCGAGGCGGTGGGCGAGTTCCTCGGCGAGTTCGTCGCCCCACTGTGCCTGGCGTTCCAGGAAGCGGGCGTGCAGGGCGGGGCTTTCGAGTATCAACTGGGTGACGCGCAGGGCCTGTTGGCCCGGCCCCGCGCAGGCGTTCACGGAGACCCAGACGGTGTGGCGCAGTGCCACCGACGGCGGTTCGTCCGCCGGGCGGGACGCCAGCTCCGCGCGCATGTCGGTGCCCACGTCGGCCAGCAGGTGGATCACCACGTCCTCTTTGGACGCGAAGTACCGGAAAAAGGTCCGCTTGGACACCCCCGCGACGGCCGCGATCTCGTCGGCCGTGACCGCGTCGAACCCCCTCCGGGCCAGCAGCCGCAGCGCGGCCGACGTCAGCTCGTCCGAGACGAGTTGGCGCTTGCGTTGGGCCAGGCTCACTTCCGGGTGGGTACTCACTGCCTCAGTGTACATTTCGTGCCCTGCGCGGCATCAAGAGTACGAGGCGGCATCGAAAGCAACTAGAGGCATTAAAGGCAAGTCTTGACGCCGAGTGTCACGTGGGGCAGCTTGTGTCGTATGAGTAATCAGCGTGGCTGGACCGCCGAGCAGATCCCTGACCAGAGCAACCGAGTCATCGTCGTCACCGGGGCCAACAGCGGCCTCGGTCTCGCGACCACCCGGGCCTTGGCGCGCAAGGGCGCGCGCGTGATCCTCGCCGTACGCGACGAGGCCAAGGGCCGGGCCGCGGCCGAGCGGCTCACCGCCGAGATCCCGGGCGCCGCCCTTGAAGTGCGGCGCGTCGACCTGGCGGACGTGGACTCCGTCCGCGCCTTCTCCGACAAGCTGCACGCGGATCACGCGCGCCTGGACGTGCTCGTCAACAACGCCGGCCTGATGGCGCCGCCGAACCGGCTGCTCAGCCCCCAGGGCCACGAGCTGCAGTTCGCCGCCAACCACCTCGGCCACTTCGCGCTCACCGGGCTGCTGCTCGACCTCCTGGAAGCCGGGGACGACCCCCGCGTCGTGACCGTGAGCTCTCCCAACCACCGCCAGGCGAAGCTCTTCTTCGACGACATCAACGGCGAGCGCAAGTATTCGCCGATGGGCTACTACAACCAGTCGAAGCTGGCGAACGCCGTCTTCGGCTGGCAGCTCCACCAGAAGCTGACCGCGGCTGGGAGCCCGGTGCGCAGCCTGCTCGCCCACCCCGGCTACACCTCGACCAACCTTCAGACGAGTTCGCCCGCGGGCATGGTGAAGTTCCTGTTCGGGCGGCTGCTGCTGCCGCTCGCCCAGACCCCCGCCCAGGGCGCGCTGCCCACGCTGTTCGCGGCGACCGACCCGAGCGTGACGGGTGGCCAGTTCATCGGCCCCGACGGGATGGCCGAACTGCGCGGCGCGCCGAAGACGGTGGAGCTGGCGCCGCGGGCCGCGGACGAGGAGAGCGGCCGCAGGCTGTGGGACCTCTCGGAGGAACTCACCTTCGTGCGCTTCGCGTTCCGCGCCGCCGCCTGACCGGCGAAGGGCGAACGGAGATGACTGCGAAGGGGGAGCGAGGATGACCACGAAGACCGCGGGGAGCAGTCCCTGGATCCGCCGGTACCGGCCGGCCGAGGGGGCGCGCGCGAGGCTGCTGTGTCTGCCGCACGCCGGCGGCTCCGCCTCGTTCTACCTGCCGTTCGCCCGTGCGTTCGGGCCGGAGGTCGACGTACTGACGGTGCAGTACCCGGGGCGGCAGGACCGCTGGCACGAGCCGTGCGTCGACTCCGTCACCGGTCTCGCCGACGCGCTGCTCGACGAGGTGCTGCCGTGGGCCGACCGGCCGCTGGCGCTCTTCGGGCACAGCATGGGTGCGATGGTCGGTTACGAACTGGCCGTACGCCTGGAAAGCGCGGGTTCGCCGCCGCTGGCCGTGTTCGCCTCCGGCAGGCGCGCGCCGTCCCGGCTGCGCGACAACCCGTCGCCCATCCATCTGCGGGACGACCGCGGCCTGATCGACGAACTGCGGGCGCTCAGCGGCACCGACGCCCGGGTCTTCGAGGACGAGGAGCTGCTGCGCAGGGCGCTGCCCGCGATCCGCAGCGACTACAAGGCGGCCGAAACCTACCGGTACGTACCCCGTCCCCCGCTGTCGGCGCCCATCCACGTGATCGTTGGCGCCGACGATGGCCGAGTCACGCCCGAGGAGGCCGGTGCCTGGGCCGAGCACACTGAGGGCGGCTTCGAAATGGAGACCCGGCCCGGCGGGCATTTCTATCTCACGGAACAGATGTCAAGCGTCGCCGATACGGTCTCCAGCCGGATTCTAGCGAGAATATTGCCGTGATCCAGCGGAACTATTGCGGAATTGTTTTTATGGTGTGACCTTGATCACGACGAAATCTATCCCCGTAAACCGGCTTGTTTGAGCCAACCGCCTTGTTAGGCTGAATCCACTTTCGGATACGAGTCGTGCGAGGTGTTGGAAAACATGGGGGACGTGGCCGAGATAGACATTGCCGGGCTGCCGGCATACCCGTTCATTGGTCCGGACGACAATCCGTTCATCCCGGTCACGGGATCGGACCTGGAACGGCTCGAAGGGCCCGTGGGGAAGGTCAGGCTTCCGTTCGGGGGGTGGGCGTGGCTCGTCACCCGCCACGAGGACGTGCGGCAGCTGCTGCGGCACCCGGGCTTCAGCTCCGATCAGTACAAGCCCGGGTTCCCGGTGCTGAACCCGATCCCGCCGAAGCAGGACGACGCGTCGGGCCTCTTCATCTTCATGGACGGCGACGCGCACAGCCGGTTCCGCAAGATGCTGACCGCCGAATTCATGATCAAGAACATTCGGCGGATCGAACCGCTCATCGAGGAGACGGTCGTCGAGGCGCTCGACCGGATGGAGAAGCTCGGCGCGCCCGCCGACCTGATGGCGGAGTTCGCGCTCCCCGTCCCGTCCATGACGATCTGCCACCTGCTCGGCGTCCCGTACGCCGACCACGACTTCTTCCAGGACCACAGCCGCGTGATCATGGACAGGAAGTCGGGCCCCGCGGAGGTCGAAGCGGCTCTCGGCGCCCTCGCCGGCCTCCTCGGCGACCTCGTCGACGCCAAGCGTAAGGACCCCGGCGAGGACCTCCTCAGCCGGCTCACGCTGGAGCGCGTGGACACCGGCGAGCTGCGCAAGGACGAACTCGTCAGCCTGGCCATGCTCCTGCTGGTGGCCGGCCACGAGACCACCGCCAACATGATCGGCCTCTCGGCGCTGGTGCTCCTGCAGCACCCCGAGCACCTCGAAGCCCTGCGCGAGGACCCGTCGCTGGCGCCGGGCATGGTCGAGGAGCTCCTTCGCTACCTCACCGTCGTACGCACGGGGCTGCCGCGCCTGGCGATGGAGGACGCGGAGATCGGCGGGCAGCAGATCCGCGCGGGCGAGGGCGTCGTCGCGATGCTCGCGATGTCCAACCGCGACCGGTCGGTCTTCTCCGACCCGGACCTGTTCGACCCGCAGCGGCGCGAGGCGCACCGCCACATGGCGTTCGGCTTCGGCCTCCACCAGTGCATCGGCCAGCCGCTGGCCCGCGCCGAGCTGCGCGTGGCACTCGTCGAACTGGCCCGCCGCTTCCCGAAGCTGCGCTCCGAACTCTCCCTCGCCGACGTCCCGCAGCGCCCCATGGCCGTGACGTTCGGTGTGGCCGAGCTGCCGGTGACGTGGTGACGTGATGACGATGCGGATCACGGTGGACAGGGGGCTGTGCGCGGGCGCGGGCAACTGCGTGGCGACGGTCTCGGAAGTGTTCGACCAGGACGAGAAGGAGGGGCTCGTGCTGCTGCAGATCGCGGAGCCGCCCCAGGATCTGTACGAACTCGTCGAGACGGCGGCGCAGATGTGCCCGGTGGGCGCGATCGAGATCGAGGAGCGTGTGCCTGCGTCGTCATGAGGGCGGCGCCCGCGCCGTCCCTCGCTCGGAAAATCTGAATAGGCCGGTGCGTTCTTTTTCGCTGGGCGAAATATGCGCGACGAAAAAGAAGGCTCGATCAACGGGGGGTCTTCCAATTGAACCGGGGAAGTCAGCGAAGTCAGGCACGAATCATCATTTGTGATCCGCATCCCTATGCGCGTCTCGGCATCCGGAGATCGCTGGAAAAGGATCCCGCACTGTCCGTCGTCGCCGAGGTCGCCGAGCTCTCGGAGCTCCTTTCCGCGGCGGAATTGTGTGATCCGGATGCCGTGGTGCTCGACGGGCAACTGCATCTCGGCCACGCCCGGGAACTCGCCGGTGTCGATGCCGCGCTCGTCGTCGTCGGGGACACGGATTCAGCCACCCGCTGGATCAGCCTCACGCAGGTGAACGTGGGTGCGCTGGTGCACTGCTACGACCCCGTGGAAGACCTCGCCGTGGCGGTCCGCAAGGCGGTCGACGGCACCGGTTACGTCTCGCCCGGTCTCAGCGGGGCGCTGCTCAAGCTCACCCGGGCCATGGCCCCGCGCCACCTCTCGGCGGTGCCCACACATGCGCCGCTCACCTCCCGCGAGTCCGAGGTGCTGCAACTGGTGCGCAGGGGGCTCGCGAACAAAGAGATCGCCCGGCGGCTCGGCCTGAGTGAGAAGACGATCAAATTCCACGTCTCCAATGTGCTCGCCAAGGCCCATGTGGCTTCCCGGGCACAGCTGATCGCCCTGGCGCCGGCCATGTGAGGACGGCGCGCTGGTACGCGACGACGGGGGTGCCCGCACGGTTCGGCCGTGCGGGCACCCCCGTCGTCGTACGGGGCAGGGACCTGGCCGAAAGTCCAGGTTCCCGGGCTCGTACCTGCCCCTAAGCCCGGCCGACGAGCACCGTCCTCTGGCCGAAGTCCATACCCGGGTCCGAACCAGATACTCGCCGTATGAAGGCATCCAGGTCAGACGAGCAGAGGACGGGCGAGGCCCGCGGCACCGCCATCGCAGTGATCGGGGCCTCCTGCCGAGTGCCCTCGGCGTCGACTCCGGCACAGCTGTGGAGCCTCCTGATGGAGGGCACCGACGCCGTCTCGGCCTGGCCTGCGGACCGCGGTGCCGGCAGCCCGTCCTGGCGCGGCGGCTTCCTCGACGACGTCGCCTCCTTCGACGCCTCCTTCTTCGGCATCGCCCCCGACGAGGCGGCCGCGATGGACCCCCAGCAGCGCCTCGCGCTGGAACTGGTGTGGGAGGCCATGGAGGACGCCGGTGTCCGCGACGACCGGCTGCGCGGCTCCCGCACCGGTGTCTTCGTCGGCGTCTCCTCCGACGACTACGCGGGTCTCGCCGCCCGCGGCGAGACCCCGGGACCCGGCGGACCGCACGACTTCACGGGCCGCCACCGCGCCGTCATCGCCAACCGCGTCTCCTGGCACCTGGGCCTGCGCGGCCCCAGCCTCGCCGTCGACGCCGCACAGGCCTCGTCCCTGGTCGCCGTCCACCTGGCCTGCGAGAGCATCCGCAGCGGCGACGCAGACCTCGCCTTCGCGGCCGGCGTGAACCTGATCCTCTCGCCGGAGAGCATGCGCTCCACCGCCGGCCTCGGCGCGCTGTCCGCGAAGGGGCGCTGCGCCACCTTCGACGAGAACACCGACGGGTTCGTACGCGGGGAGGGCGGGGGAGTCGTCCTCCTCAAGCCGCTGGACCGCGCGCTCGCGGACGGCGACCGCGTCTACTGCGTCATCGAGGGCAGCGCCGTCAACAACGACGGCGGCGGCGAACGCCTCACCGACCCCGACGCCGACGGCCAGCGCGACGTGCTGCGCCGGGCCTACGCCGACGCCGGGATCAGCCCCGACACCGTCCAGTACGTCGAACTCCACGGCACCGGTACGCCCGTCGGCGACCCCGTCGAGGCGGCGGCCGTCGCCGACGTCATCGCGCGCGGCGGTGCGGCCGGGGACACGGGCCGGGAGCCGCTGCGCGTCGGCTCGGTCAAGACGAACATCGGGCACCTGGAGGCCGCCGCGGGCATCGTCGGCCTGCTGAAGGCCGCACTGGCCCTGCGTCACCGCAGGCTGCCGGCCAGCCTGCACTTCACCGCGCCCAACCCGGCGATCCCCCTGGACGACCTGAACCTCGTGGTGCAGACCGAGCCGGGCGACTGGCCCGCGCCCGACGAGCAACTTGTCGCGGGCGTCAGCTCGTTCGGAATCGGCGGCACCAACTGCCACGTCGTCCTGACGGAGGCGCCCGAACCCGCCGAGACCCTCGACGACACACTTCGCCCCGCCGAGGCCCACGACGGCACACCCCGCCCCGCCGAGGCCTTCGACGACACCCCCCGCCCCACAGCCGACCGTCCTCTTCCCTGGGTCCTGTCGGCCCGCACCGGTGAAGCCCTCGATGCGCAGGCCGCACGCCTGCTCACCCACATCGAGCAGCACCCGGACACCGGCACCGCCGACGTCGCCCGCACGCTCGCCGCCGGACGCTCCACCTTCGAGCACCGTGCCGTCGTCGTCGGCAAGGACCGGGACGACTTCACGGCAGGCCTGGCACGCCTCCACGAAGAGGCCGTGACCGGAGTCGCCGAGCCCGGCCGGACCGCGTTCCTGTTCTCCGGCGTCGGCTCCCACCGCGTCGGCATGGGGCGTGAACTGTACGAGACGTACCCCGTGTTCGCCGCCGCCCTCGACGAGGTGCTCGACCACTTCGTCCCCGGCCTCGAGCTGCGCGCGGTGCTGCTCGGCGACGATGACGACGCGGCCGCCGAGGCGCTCGACGGCATGCGGTACATGCAGCCCGCCCTGTTCGCCTTCCAGGTCGCCCTGTACCGCCTCGTCACCTCCTGGGGCGTCACCCCGGACCTGCTGGTCGGCCACTCCTTCGGTGAGATCGTCGCCGCCCACGTCTCCGGCGCCCTGCCGCTCGCCCACGCCGCCGCCCTCGTCGCCGCCCGCGGTGAACTCATGGAGCAACTGCCGCCCGGCGGCGCCATGATCGCGGTCGAGGCGACCGAGGAGGAGCTGCTCACCGCCCTCGACGGCGTCGACGACGTCGCGGTCGGCGTCATCAACGGCCCCCGTGCCGTGGTGCTCTCCGGCGCCGACGAGTCGGTCACCCGGATCGCCGAGGCGCTCGCCGCCCGCGGCCACCGCACGAGCCGCCTGCGGGTCAAGAACGCCGCCCACTCGCCGCTGATGGCCCCCATGCTGGACGAGTTCGCCCGCCGCATCCGCGGCCTCGACGTCTCCGAGCCGACCGTCCCCATCGTCTCCACCGTCACCGGACGGACCGGCGCCGCGCTCACCGAGGAGTACTGGATCGGGCACCTCAGTGCCACCGTCCGCTTCCACGACGCGCTCGCCGAATGCCGCGTCCAGGGCGTGACCCGGTTCGTCGAACTCGGCCCGGGCAGCGTGCTCACCCCGCTCGTCGCGACCACCGAGACGGAGATCGCGGTGGCGCTGCAGCACCGCGACCACCCCGAACCGCAGGCCCTGCTGACCGGCCTCGCCACAGCGTGGACCGCGGGCACCCCCGTCGACTGGACGGCTGCCGTCGGCCTGGCGCGGATGGTGGACCTGCCCACGTACGCCTTCCAGCGCCGCCGCCACTGGCTCGACGAACGGCCCGCCGCCGAGGAGGCCGAGGAGCACCTCAGCTCCGCGACGCTCGCCCTGCGCGACAGCATCCGCAGCGAACCCGACGGCTTCCTGGTCCGCTGGCTCGCCGACCACATGGCGCGCCTCACCGGCACCGCGACCGTCGACCCGGACGCGACCTTCCGCGACCTCGGCCTGGACTCGGTCCTCTCCGTCGAGCTGCGCAACCGCCTCGTCTCGGCGACGGGCCTGCGGATGCCCGCGAGCATTCTCTTCGACTACCCGACGCTCCGCGACCTCGCCGACCACCTGCACGAACGCATCGTCGGCGCGCTCGACGCGCCCGCAGACACCACGGCGGCCGCCGGGGCGCCGGGGGCGGCGGCCGGCGACGACGATCCCGTGGCGATCGTCGGCATGGCCTGCCGGCTGCCCGGCGGCATCGACTCGCCGCAGCAGCTGTGGGAGGCGCTCGCCGCCGGCGTGGACGCCACGTCCGACTTCCCCGAGGACCGCGGCTGGGACCTGGCGAACCTGTACGACCCGGACCCGGCCAACCCCGGCACGACGTACACGCGCCGCGGCGGATTCCTGTCCGCCGCAGGCGACTTCGACGCCGAGTTCTTCGGGATCAGCCCCCGCGAGGCGGCGGCGATGGACCCGCAGCAGCGGCTCCTCCTGGAGACGGCGTGGGAGGCGCTGGAGCGGACCGGGATCAACCCGGACTCCCTGCGCCGCAGCAGGACCGGCGTCTTCGTCGGCGCCACGAACATGGAGTACGGTCCGCATCTCGACGCCCCGACGGACGGCACCGAAGGCTTCCGGCTCACCGGCAACACCTCCAGCGTGGCGTCGGGCCGCATCTCGTACCAGCTGAGCCTCGAGGGCCCGGCGATGACGGTCGACACCGCCTGCTCGTCGTCCCTGGTGGCCCTGCACCTGGCGGTGCGGTCGGTCGCGAGCGGTGAGTGCTCGCTGGCTCTGGCGGGCGGCGTGACGGTGCTGTCGACGCCGGGCATGTTCGTCGAGTTCTCCCGCCAGCGCGGCCTCGCCGCCGACGGCCGCTGCAAGCCGTTCTCGGACGACGCGGACGGCACCGGCTGGGCCGAGGGCGTGGGCATGCTGGTCGTGGAACGCCTCTCGGAGGCGCGTCGGCTCGGGCATCAGGTCCTTGCGGTGGTGCGGGGCAGTGCGGTCAACCAGGACGGCGGCAGCAACGGCCTGACCGCCCCGAACGGCCCCTCGCAGCAGCGTGTGATCCGTGACGCGCTGGCCAGTGCGCGGCTGTCGTCGGCGGATGTGGACGTGGTGGAGGCGCACGGTACGGGTACGTCGCTGGGTGACCCGATCGAGGCGCAGGCGCTGCTTGCCACGTACGGCCAAGGGCGGGACGCGGAGCGGCCGTTGTGGCTCGGTTCCATCAAGTCCAACATCGGCCATACGCAGGCGGCGGCGGGTGTCGCCGGCGTCATCAAGATGGTGCAGGCGATGCGCAACGGCGTCATGCCGCGCTCCCTGAACGTCTCCGCGCCCTCCCGGCACGTCGACTGGGAATCCGGTGCGGTGAGCGTGCTGGCGTCGCAGCAGGAGTGGCCGGAGCTGGATCGGCCGCGTCGCTCTGCGGTGTCGTCGTTTGGCATCAGCGGTACGAACGCGCACGTGATCCTCGAAGCGGCGCCTGAGGACGACGTGTCGGTGCCTGTGGTTGAGGGGCCCGCTTCGGTGGTGCCGTGGGTGTTGTCGGCGCGGAGTGAGGCGGCGCTGGCGGAGCAGGCGGGGCGGTTGGTGGCCCGGCTCGGTGAGGGTGAGCTGCCGGGGCTGGGGCTGCGGGATGTGGGATTCACGCTGGCGAGTGGGCGTGCGGGGTTGGAGCACCGTGCGGTTGTACTCGGTAGCGATGTGGGCGAATTGACGGCGGCTTTGCGTGAGTTGGCGGCCGGTCGTGAGGCTTCGGGTGTCGTGTCGGGCCGTGCGGGCTCGGGTGCCGCCGATGGTGGCGCGGTGTTCGTGTTCCCGGGGCAGGGCTCGCAGTGGGTGGGCATGGCTCGGGAACTCCTCGAGTTCTCGCCGGTGTTCGCGTCGCGGATGGCGGAGTGTGGTGCGGCGCTGGAGCCGTTCGTGGACGGCTGGTCTCTCTTGGACGTGGTCCGGGAGGGCGATGAGGAGCTGCTGCGTCGGGTTGATGTGGTGCAGCCGGTGTTGTTCGCGGTGATGGTGTCGCTGGCGGAGTCGTGGCGTTCGCTGGGCGTGCGGCCCGCTGCGGTGGTCGGGCACTCCCAAGGTGAGATCGCTGCCGCGTGTGTCGCGGGTGCTCTGTCGTTGAGTGATGCGGCGCGTGTGGTGGCGTTGCGGTCGCGGGCGATCGTGCGGTTGGCGGGCAAGGGCGGCATGGTGTCCGTTCTGGCGCCGGAGGCACAGGTTGTGGGGCGGTTGACCGCGGGGCTTCAGGTTGCTGTGGTCAATGGTCCTGAGCAGGTGGTGGTGTCGGGTTCCCCCGGCGAGCTGGATGCGTTCATGGCCGCCTGTGAGGCCGACGGGGTGCAGGTGCGGCGGATCGCGGTGGATTACGCCTCGCACTCACCGCAGGTCGAGGCCCTGCGCGATGAGCTGCTGGATGTGCTCGGGGAGATCGAGCCGCGCAGCGGTCAGGTTCCGCTGTTCTCCACCGTCACCGGTGATGTGATCGACACGGCGGTGATGGATGCCGAGTACTGGTTCACGAATCTGCGTCAGACCGTCCGCTTCGATGCCGCCCTGCACCACCTCCTGGAGGCCGGTCACCGCGTCTTCGTCGAGGCCAGCCCCCACCCCGTGCTCGTGGGGGCGGTCACGCAGGCCGCCGAGGGTGAGGGTGTCGCGGGTGTGACCGCGGTGGGGACGCTGCGGCGGAATGAGGGCGGTTCGGCTCGGCTTGCGCAGAGTCTGGCCGAGGTGTTCGTCGCGGGCGTGGCGGTGGACTGGTCGCCGTGGGTGGCGGGTGGTCGGCTCGTGGAGCTGCCTACGTACGCCTTCCAGCGTCGTCGTCACTGGCTGCCCGCGGGGCGTTCCGTGGTGGACGCGGCCGGGCTCGGGCTGCGGCCCGCCGGGCACCCGCTGCTCGGCGCCGCCGTTGCTCTCGCACCGCAGGAAGGCCTCGTCCTCACGGGGCAGCTGTCGCTGAACACGTACCCGTGGCTGGAGGACCATGCCGTCTACGGAACCGTCATCCTGCCCGGTACCGCCTTCGTCGAGCTGGCGCTGCACGCCGGGAGCGAGGTCGGTTGCGGTGCCATCGACGAGCTGACGCTGGAGCGACCGCTCGTGCTGTCGCCGGGCGTGTCGACGTCCGTGCAGGTGTCGGTGGGGGCCCCGGACCAGGAGGGGCGCCGGACCATCTCCGTGCACTCGCGCGTCCAGGAAGCCGACGCTGCTCTGGAGTCGGGCGCGGAGTGGATCCGGCATGCCGTGGGCTCGCTGGCCGACGGGGCGTCGGCCGGAGCCGAGCGGCTGGAGGGGCAGTGGCCGCCGGCCGGTGCCGAGCGCGTGGACGTCGCGGACGCCTACGAGACGCTGGCCGGCCTCGGCTACGGCTACGGGCCCGTGTTCCAGGGGCTGAGCGCGCTGTGGCGTGCGGGGGACGACCTGTTCGCCGACGTGCGGCTCCCGACGGAGGCCGATGAGTTCGGCGTTCACCCGGCGCTGCTGGATGCGGCGCTGCACCCGCTGCTCGCCGGGGAGATCGTGGTCCCCTTCTCGTGGAGTGGGGTGCGGTTGCATTCGGTGGGCGCGTCGGCGCTGCGGGTGCGGTTGTCGAGGGCCGTGGACGGTGCTGTGCGGTTGGCGGCGTTCGATGGTGCGGGTCTGCCGGTGGTGTCGGTGGACGAGCTGCGGTTGCAGAAGATGTCGCGGGAGCAGCTGGGTGCGGCGGTCGCGGGTGGTGACCCGTTGTTCGAGGTGCGGTGGGTCGACGTACCCGTATCGGCGGCGCTGTCTGGTGCTTCCGGTGGTGGGCTTCCGGACGATGTCGTCGTCGCCCACGTCGAACCCGGCGGGGACGCCGGTGCGCGGGTCGCGGAGGTGCTGGAGACGGTGCAGCGCTTCCTGGCCGAGTCGGCGGAGGAAGCCCGCCTCGTCGTGATCACGCGCGGCGGGATGACGGAGACGCCGGATCCGGCGACGGCCGCCGTGTGGGGTCTGCTGCGTTCGGCGCAGGCCGAGCAGCCCGGGCGGATCGTGGTCGTCGACGTGCCCGAGAGCGCGCAGACGGACGCGGAGATGGACACAGTTGTCGTGTCGGCGCTGTCCAGCGGGGAACCGCAACTCGCCCTCGACGGCGGCAGGGTGCTGGCGCCCCGGCTGATGACCGTCACCGAGGAGACGGGTGCCGCGCCGACGTGGAACCCCGACGGCACGGTACTGATCACGGGAGCGAGTGGCGCGCTGGGGCAGCTCTTCGCCCGGCACCTCGTGGCCGAGTACGGCGTACGTCATCTGCTGCTCGTCAGCCGTCGAGGCGCCGAAGGGTCCGAGGAGCTGGCTGCCGAGCTGACCGAGGCCGGTGCGACCGTGACCTTCGCGGCCTGTGATGTCGCCGACCGGGAGAGCCTTGCGGCCGCTCTGGCGGGCATTCCGGACGACCGCGCGCTGACCGCCGTGATCCACGCGGCGGGCGTGCTGGACGACGGCATCGTCACCGCCCTGACCGCAGAGCGGGTCGACACTGTGATGCGCCCGAAGGCCGAGGGGGCCAGGCTCCTGGACGAGCTGACGCGGGACGCCGACCTCGCCGCGTTCGTGCTGTTCTCGTCCGCCGCCGGTGTGATGGGTACGGCGGGCCAGGCCAACTATGCAGCCGCCAACGCCTACTTGGACGCTCTCGCCCTCGGTCGCCGTGCCGAAGGGCTCGCGGCTACCTCGCTGGCCTGGGGCCTGTGGGCCGGCGACAGTGCGATGACCGCGCACCTCGACGAGGCCGACATCGCGCGGCTCTCCCGCAGCGGCCTCGGGTCCATGTCGATGGCCCAGGGCCTCGCCCTCTTCGACGCCGCTCTGGCGGCCGACCGGGCGACCATCGTCCCGGCCCGCTTCGACCTGCCCGCGCTGCGCAACCAGGCGGCGCAGGACCGGCTGCCCGCGGTGTTCAAGTCGGTGGTACGTGCGCCCGTACGCCGGGCCGTCGCGCCCACCGCGGAGGAAGCCTCGTCGTGGGCCGCCGGAATGGCGGCGCTGGAGGAAGGCGAGCGGCGCGAGGCGTTGCTCGAACTCGTCCGTGGCCAGGTGGCGTTGGTGCTGGGCCTCGGTGCGGGTTCCTCCGTCGAGGCGGACCGCGCCTTCCGTGATCTGGGCTTCGACTCCCTGACGGGCCTGGAGCTGCGGCAGCGGTTGCAGACGGCGACGGGGCTGCGGCTGCCTTCGACTCTCGTCTTCGATTATCCGACGCCGACCGCGCTGGTCGGTTTCCTCCAGGAGGAGGTCGGAGGGACGGACGCGGCTCCGTTGGCACCGGCGCTGATGGCCGGGGGAGTCGCCACGGACGACGACCCGATCGCCATCGTGGGGATGGCCTGCCGTTTCCCGGGCGGGATCGGGTCGCCGCAGGAGCTGTGGCAGGCGACCCTCGACGGGGTCGACGCGATCACCGACTTCCCTGAGGACCGCGACTGGGACCTGGCGAACCTCTTCGACCCGGACCCGGGCCACGTCGGTACGAGCTACTCCCGCCGGGGCGGATTCCTGGCCGGTGTCGGCGACTTCGACGCGGAGTTCTTCGGCATCAGTCCGCGTGAGGCGGCTGCGATGGATCCGCAGCAGCGGCTCCTGCTGGAGACGGCGTGGGAGGCGCTGGAGCGGACCGGCATCGACCCGGACTCCCTGCGCGGCAGCAGGACCGGCGTCTTCACCGGGCTCATGTACCACGACTACGGAACCTGGATCGGCGAGGCGACCGAGGACGTCGAAGGCCTGATGATCACCGGTAACAGCGGTGGCGTGGCGTCGGGCCGCATCTCGTACCAGCTGGGGCTCGAAGGCCCTGCGATGACCGTCGACACGGCCTGCTCGTCGTCGCTGGTGGCGCTGCATCTCGCGGTGCAGGCGATCAGGAACGGGGAGTGCTCGCTGGCTCTGGCGGGTGGCGTGACGGTCATGTCGACGCCCACGACGTTCGTGGAGTTCTCGCGGCAGCGAGCGATGTCGGTGGACGGTCGCTGCAAGGCGTTCTCGGACGACGCCGACGGGGCGGGCTGGGCCGAGGGTGTGGGCCTGTTGGTCGTCGAGCGGCTGTCGGATGCGCGGCGCCTCGGGCATCAGGTTCTCGCGGTGGTGCGGGGCAGTGCGGTGAACCAGGACGGCGGCAGCAACGGCCTCACCGCGCCGAACGGCCCCTCGCAGCAGCGCGTCATCCGCGACGCGCTGGCCGGCGCACGGCTGACCACGGCCGACGTCGACGCCGTCGAGGCGCACGGCACCGGCACCGCACTCGGCGATCCGATCGAGGCGCAGGCGCTGCTCGCCACGTACGGTCAAGGGCGGGACGCGGAGCGGCCGTTGTGGCTCGGTTCCATCAAGTCCA
The DNA here is from genome assembly GCF_055639375.1 of Streptomyces sp. NPDC039462. Taxonomy (NCBI): domain Bacteria; kingdom Bacillati; phylum Actinomycetota; class Actinomycetes; order Kitasatosporales; family Streptomycetaceae; genus Streptomyces; species Streptomyces sp. NPDC039462. Next base: position 592,918 of record NZ_JBVKAO010000002.1, on the reverse strand, counting down.
ACATCGGGCACACGCAGGCCGCGGCCGGTGTCGCGGGCATCATCAAGATGGTGCAGGCCATGCGGCACGGCGTCATGCCGCGCACGCTCCACGCCGACACGCCCTCCCACCACGTCGACTGGGAGTCCGGCCAGGTCAGGCTGCTCACCGAGAACCAGGAGTGGCCGGAGCTCGACCGCCCCCGCCGCTCCGGTGTGTCGTCCTTCGGCATCGGCGGGACGAACGCGCACGTGATCCTGGAGGCGGCCCCGGCCGAGGAGACCGTGCCGACCGAGTCCCCCGCACTGCCCGAGACGCCGGCCGTCGTGGCCACTCCGGTGGTGCCGTGGGTGTTGTCGGCGCGGAGCGAGGCGGCGCTGGCGGAGCAGGCGGGGCGGTTGGTGGCCCGGCTCGGTGAGGGTGAGCTGCCGGGGCTGGGGCTGCGGGATGTGGGCTTCACGTTGGCGAGTGGGCGTGCGGGGTTGGAGCACCGTGCGGTCGTACTCGGCAGTGACCTCGATGAACTGACGGCTGCTTTGCGTGAGTTGGCGGCCGGGCGTGAGGCTTCGGGTGTCGTGTCGGGCCGTGTGGGGTCGGGTGCCGCTGATGGTGGTGCGGTGTTCGTGTTCCCGGGGCAGGGCTCGCAGTGGGTGGGCATGGCGCGGGAACTGTTGGAGTTCTCGCCGGTGTTTGCGTCGCGGATGGCGGAGTGTGGTGCGGCGCTGGAGCCGTTCGTGGACGGCTGGTCCCTTCTGGATGTGGTTCGGGAGGGGGATGAGGAGGCGCTGCGTCGGGTTGATGTGGTGCAGCCGGTGTTGTTCGCGGTGATGGTGTCGCTGGCGGAGGTGTGGCGTTCGCTGGGCGTGCGGCCTGCTGCTGTGGTGGGGCACTCACAGGGTGAGATCGCTGCCGCGTGTGTGGCGGGTGCTCTGTCGTTGAGTGATGCGGCGCGTGTGGTGGCGTTGCGGTCGCGGGCGATTGTGCGGTTGGCGGGCAAGGGCGGGATGGTGTCCGTTCTGGCGCCGGAGGCACAGGTTGTGGGGCGGTTGACCGCGGGGCTTCAGGTTGCTGTGGTCAATGGTCCTGAGCAGGTGGTGGTGTCGGGTTCGCCCGATGAGCTGGATGCGTTCATGGCTGCGTGTGAGGCCGATGGGGTTCAGGTGCGGCGGATCGCGGTGGATTACGCCTCGCATTCGCCGCAGGTCGAGGACTTGCGCGAGGAACTGCTGGACGTGCTGGCGGCCATTGAGCCGAAGAGCAGCCAGGTCCCGCTGTTCTCCACCGTCACGGGTGATGTGATCGACACGGCGGTGATGGACGCCGAGTACTGGTTCACGAATCTGCGTCAGACCGTCCGCTTCGATGCCGCCCTGCACCACCTCCTGGAGGCCGGTCACCGCGTCTTCGTCGAGGCCAGCCCCCACCCCGTGCTCGTGGGGGCGGTCACGCAGGCCGCCGAGGGTGAGGGCGTCGCGGGCGTGACCGCGGTGGGGACGCTGCGACGCAACGAAGGGGGTTCGGCTCGGCTTGCACAGAGTCTGGCCGAGGTGTTCGTCGCGGGTGTGGCGGTGGACTGGTCGCCGTGGGTGGCGGGTGGTCGGCTTGTCGAGCTGCCGACGTATGCCTTCCAGCGTCGTCGTCACTGGCTGTCCGCGGGGCGTTCCGTGGTGGATGCGGCCGGGCTCGGGCTGCGGCCCGCCGGGCACCCGTTGCTCGGCGCCGCTGTCCGGATGGCCGGTGGCGACGAGGTGGTCCTCACCGGGCGGCTGTCCCGTTCCACTCACCCGTGGCTCGACGACCATGGTGTCTTCGGCACCGTCCTCCTCCCGGGTACCGCCTTCATCGAGATGACGCTCCGCGCCGCCGACGAGGTCGGCTGCGGTGTCATCGATGAGCTGACGCTGGAGCGGCCGCTCGTACTGGCGGAGGACGATCAGGTGTCGGTGCAGGTCTCGGTGGGGGCGCCGGACGACGCCGGGTGCCGGACCGTCACCGTGCACTCCCAGGTCCAGGACGCCGACGCCGACATGGCCGGGGGAGCGGACTGGGTGCGGCACGCCGTCGGAGTGCTCACGGACACCGCTTCCGTCGCGTCGGAGGAGCGACTGGAGGGGCAGTGGCCGCCGGCCGGTGCCGAGCGCGTGGACGTCGCGGACGCCTACGAGACGCTGGCCGGCCTCGGTTACGGCTACGGGCCTGTGTTCCAGGGGCTGAGCGCGCTGTGGCGCGACGGCGACGAACTGTTCGCCGAGGTCCAGTTGCCCGTGGACAGCGACGAGTTCGGCATTCACCCGGCACTGCTCGACGCGGCCCTGCATCCGCTTCCCTCGGGCGACCTGTGGGTGCCGTTCTCGTGGAGTGGGGTGCGGCTGCATTCGGTGGGCGCGTCGGCGCTGCGGGTGCGGTTGTCGAGGGATGCCGACGGTGCTGTGCGGTTGGCGGCGTTCGATGGTGCCGGGCTGCCGGTGGTGTCGGTGGACGAGCTGCGGTTGCAGAAGATGTCGCGGGAGCAGTTGGGTGCGGCGGTCGCGGGCGGTGACCCGCTGTTCGAGGTGCGGTGGGTCGACGTACCCGTATCGGCGATACCTTCTGGTGCTTCCGGTGGTGGGCTGCCGGCCGATGTGGTCGTTACCCACGTCGAACCGGGCGGGGACGTCCGGACCAGCGTGGCCGACGTACTGGAGACGGTCCAGGACTTCCTCTCCGCATCGGCCGACGACGAGGGGTCCCGGCTCGCCGTCGTGACCCGAGGCGGCATCGCGGGCACGCTGCCCGACCCGGCCACCGCGGCCGTGTGGGGCCTGCTGCGCTCGGCACAGACCGAGCACCCCGGGCGGATCGTGGTCGTCGACGTGGCCACGGAGGACGCACCCGCGGACAGCGAGACCCAGTCGGTGCTGCTCGCCGCACTCGGCTCCGGCGAGCCGCAACTCGCCTGGGTCAATGGAAAGTTGAGTGCGCCGCGATTGATGACCGTCAGTGCCGAGACCGACTCCGGTGCCGCCCCCTCCGCTCCTCGGTGGAACCCGAACGGCACGGTCCTGATCACCGGTGCCGGTGGCTCTCTCGGTCGGCTTGTCGCGCGGCATGTCGTGGCCGAGTACGGCGTACGCCATCTGCTGCTCGTCAGCCGTCGTGGCGCCGAAGGGTCCGAGGAGCTGGCCGCCGAGCTGGCCGAGGCCGGTGCGACCGCGACCTTCGCGGCCTGTGACGTCGCCGACCGGGAGAGCCTCGCGGCCGCCTTGGCGGGCATTCCGGACGACCGCGCGCTGACCGCTGTGATCCACGCGGCGGGCGTACTGGACGACGGCATCGTCACTGCCCTGACCCCCGCCCGCATCGACACCGTCATGCGCCCGAAGGTCGACGGAGCCCGCCATCTGGACGAGCTGACGCGGGACGCCGACCTCGCCGCGTTCGTGCTGTTCTCGTCCGCCGCCGGTGTGATGGGTACGGCGGGCCAGGCCAACTACGCCGCTGCCAACGCCTACTTGGACGCCCTCGCCCGCACTCGCCGATCCGAAGGGCTCGCGGCGACCTCGCTGGCCTGGGGGTTCTGGGCCGGCGGCGACAGCGCCATGACCGCGCACCTCGACGAGACCGACATCGCCCGGCTCACCCGGGGCGGGCTCGCCCCGATGTCCCCCGCGCAGGGCCTCGCCCTGTTCGACGCGGCCCTTGCCGCCGACCGGGCCACCCTGTTCCCGGCCCGCCTGGACCTGCCCGCGCTGCGCAACCAGGCGGCGCAGGACCGGCTGCCCGCCGTGTTCAAGTCGCTCGTACGTGCCCCCGCGCGCCGGGCAGCGGCCGCCGTCGGGGCCGGACAGGCCTCGTCGTGGGCCACCGAGATGGTGGCGCTGGAGGAGGGCGAGCGGCAGGACGTACTGCTCGAACTCGTGCGCAGCCAGGTGGCGTTGGTGCTCGGGCTCGGTTCGGGTTCCTCCGTCGAGGCGGACCGCGCCTTCCGCGAACTGGGCCTCGACTCGCTCACCGGCCTTGAGCTGCGGCAGCGGCTGCAGACGGTGACAGGCCTCAAGCTGCCCTCGACTCTCGTCTTCGATTATCCGACGCCGACCGCGCTGGTCGGTTTCCTCCAGGAGGAGGTCGGAGGGACGGACGCGGCTCCGGCGGCGCCGGCCCCGGCGGCCGGGGGAGTCGCCACGGACGACGACCCGATCGTCATCGTGGGGATGGCCTGCCGTTTCCCGGGCGGGATCAGGTCGCCGCAGGAGCTGTGGCAGGCGACCCTCGACGGGGTCGACGCGATCACCGACTTCCCCGACGACCGCGGCTGGGACATCGCCGACCTGTACGACCCCGACCCCGACCGGGCCGGCAAGACGTACACCCGACGCGGTGGCTTCCTGCACGACGCCGCCGTGTTCGAGCCCGAGTTCTTCGGGATCAGCCCCCGCGAGGCCGCGGCGATGGACCCGCAGCAGCGGCTCCTCCTGGAGACGGCGTGGGAGGCACTGGAGCGGACCGGCATCGCCCCCGACTCCCTGCGCGGCAGCAGGACCGGTGTCTTCACCGGACTCATGCCGATGGAGTACGGTCCGCCGCTGCACGAGCCCGTCGAAGGCATGGACGGCTTCCGCATGCTGGGCAGCGCGTCCAGCGTGGCGTCGGGCCGCATCTCGTACCAACTGGGGCTCGAAGGCCCTGCGATGACCATCGACACGGCCTGCTCGTCGTCTCTGGTGGCTCTGCATCTGGCGGTGCAGGCGATCAGGAACGGTGAGTGCACCCTCGCTCTGGCGGGTGGCGTGACGGTCATGTCGACGCCGACGACGTTCGTGGAGTTCTCGCGGCAGCGGGCGATGTCTGTGGACGGCCGTTGCAAGGCGTTCTCGGACGACGCCGACGGGGCGGGCTGGGCCGAGGGTGTGGGCCTGTTGGTCGTCGAGCGGCTGTCGGATGCGCGGCGCCTCGGGCATCGCGTCCACGCGGTCGTACGAGGGTCGGCGGTGAACCAGGACGGCGGCAGCAACGGCATGACCGCCCCCAACGGGCCCTCGCAGCAGCGCGTCATTCGCGACGCGCTGGCCAGTGCGCGGCTGTCGTCGGCGGACGTGGACGTGGTGGAGGCGCACGGTACGGGTACGTCGTTGGGCGATCCGATCGAGGCGCAGGCGCTGCTTGCCACGTACGGTCAAGGGCGGGACGCGGAGCGGCCGTTGCGGCTCGGTTCCGTCAAGTCCAACATCGGGCACACGCAGGCTGCCGCCGGTGTCGCGGGCATCATCAAGATGGTGCAGGCCATGCGGCACGGTGTCATGCCGCGCACGCTCCATGCCGACACGCCGTCCCGGCACGTCGACTGGGAATCCGGTGCGGTGAGCGTGCTCGCGTCGCAGCAGGAGTGGCCGGAGCTGGATCGGCCGCGCCGTGCCGCCGTGTCGTCGTTCGGCATCAGCGGGACGAACGCACACGTGATCCTCGAAGCGGCGCCTGAGCCGGCGCCTGAGGTGGCACCTGAGAACGCGTCGGCGCCCCAGGACGCCCCCGGCACCCCCACCACCCCCATCATCCCCTGGCCCCTGTCGGCCAGGACCGCCGACGGGCTGCGGCGGCAGGCGGCGCGGCTGCTCGACCACCTCGCCGAGGGCACCGCCGGGGACACCGCCGTCGACCCGCGCGACATCGGCCACACCCTGGCCACCGGCCGTGCGCTGATGGACCACCGGGCCGTCGTCCTGGGCACCGGACTCGACGGCCTCACCGAGGCGCTCGCGGCCGTCGCCCGCGGCGAGGACGCCCCCGCCGCCGTCACCGGCGCCGTCCCGGCCGTCGGGGCGGGCGGGCTCGCTCTGGTCTTCTCCGGGCAGGGCTCCCAGCGCGCCGGCATGGGGCAGGAGCTGTACGGGCGGTACCCCGTCTTCGCCGAGGCCTTCGACGCCGTGTGCGCCGCGGTCGACGCCCACCTCGACGGATACGCCGAACACCCGCTGCGTGACGTCGTGTTCGCACCCGAGGACTCCCCGCTCGCCCCGCTGCTGCAGCAGAGCATGTACACCCAGACCGGCCTGTTCGCACTGGAGGTCGGCCTCCTCGCACTGCTCAGGGACTGGGGGGTGGCCCCCGGACACGTGATGGGGCACTCCCTCGGCGAGATCACCGCGGCCTACGCGGCGCACGTCCTCTCGCTGCCCGACGCCTGCGCCCTCGTCGCGGCCCGCGGCCGCCTCATGCAGGCCCTGCCGGAAGGCGGGGCGATGGTGGCCGTCGCGGCAGACGAGGAGGAGACCCGCGCGTACATCGCGGAGGCGGGCCTGGCCGACGCCGTCGGGATCGCCGCCGTCAACGGCCCGCAGTCCGTCGTCGTCTCCGGTGACGAGGCCGCCGCGCTCGACGTCGCCGACCACTTCCGGGCCGCAGGCCACCGGGTGCACCGGCTCGCGGTCTCGCACGCGTTCCACTCGCACCGCATGGACGCCATGCTCGACGAGTTCGCCGAGGTGCTGTCGGGGCTGTCCTTCAACGCGCCGCGGATACCCGTGATCTCGAACGTCACCGGCGGCCCTGTCGACACCGAGCGCCTGTGCACCCCCGAGTACTGGGTGGAGCACGTCCGCAGCGCCGTCCGCTTCGCCGACGGTGTGCGCGCCCTCGCCGAGCACGGCGTCCGCGCCTTCCTCGAGGTCGGTGCCGAAGCCGCCGTGACCCCGATGGCGCACGCCACGCTCGACGAGTACCTCGGGGACGACGGAGACGCGTACGTCGCCGTGTCCACCCTCAAGTCCGGTCAGGACGAGGCCCTGGCCCTCGCCCGGGCCCTCGCCGAGACGTACGTGACCGGCACGCCGGTGCAGTGGCACCGGGTGCTGCCGGGCGGCCGCTCCACCGAACTGCCCGGCTATGCCTTCGCGGGACAGCGCTACTGGCAGGACGCCGCCGCGTCGACCGTCGGCATCCGGGCCGCCGGCCTCACCGGCACCCGGCACCCGCTGCTCGGCGCCGCCGTCCACCTGCCCGACGGACAGACGGTGCTCACCGGGCGGATCCTGCCCGGCGCCCATCCGTGGCTCGCCGACCACGCGATCGGCGGCACGGTCATCCTGCCCGGCACCGCCTTCCTCGACCTGGCCCTGCACGCCGGCGCCGAGACGGGCTGCCCCGTCGTCGAGGAACTGACCCTCCAGGCACCGCTGCCGCTGCCCGCCGACGCCGCCGTCTACCTCCAGGTGGTCGTCGGCGCCCCGGACGCCACAGGCCGCCGCACGGTCACCGTCCACTCCTCGGCCGCCCCGGCCTCCGGCACCGAGCCACAGGTCCGGCACGCGACGGGCACCCTGGCCGACACGCCCGCGCACCCCGGCGAGCTGGGGGATCCGGTGCCCGCCGACGCCGAGCGCATACCTGTCGACGGTCTCTACGCCGACCTGGCCGCGCGCGGCTACGGCTACGGGCCCGTCTTCCAGGGCCTGCGCACCGCATGGCGCACGGCCGACACCCTCTACGCGGAGGCGGAACTGCCCGCGCCCGCCCAGCCCGGCGCGTTCGGCATCCACCCCGCGCTCCTCGACGCCGCCCTGCACGCCGTCACACTCGGTGTGCCGTCGCTGCCCGGCGCCGACGGGCCGCGGCCGCTGCTCCCGTTCTCCTGGACGGGTGTCACCCTGCACGCGTCCGGGGCCGGTGCGGTACGGGTCCGGCTCACCGCCACCGCCGACGGTGCCGTCTCCCTGACGGCCGTCGACACCGCGGGGCAGCCCGTGGTCACCGTGGACGCGCTGCTGCTGCGGCCGATGTCCGCGGCCACCGCGCCCGCCGGCGACAGCGGACTCCACCTGCACTGGCGCCCGGTGCCCGTCCCGGAGACCGCCGGGGCCCTCGTGCCCGGCGTCACGGTCACGGAGGTCGGGTCCGGCGGCGACGACGACGTGCATGCCCGGCTCTCCGAGGTGCTCGTCCGCGTACAGCGCTTCCTCGCGGAGACGTCCGAGACGTCCGAGACGTCCGAGACGTCCGAGACACCTGAGGCATCCGAGATATCTGAGGCATCCGGGACGTCCGGTGTCGCCACGGGCGGCGACGGCGAACGGCTCGCCGTCGTCACCCGGGGCGACATGATGGGCCTCCCCGACCCGGCGACCGCCGCCGTATGGGGTCTGATCCGGGCCGCCCGGGCCGAACATCCCGGGCGTCTGCTGCTCGTCGACGTCGACGTCAGCACCGCCCGCACCGCCGACGCCGTCGCCGCGGCCGTCGCCACCGGCGAACCGGAGATCGTCTGGCGCGACGGGCAGGCGTACGTGCCCCGGCTGAGCCGCACCGCCCCTGACCTGCTCGACCTGCCGGACGGCGCACCCGAGTGGCGTCTGGAGGTGACCGGCGAGGGCACATCGCCCGCGTCCGCGCCCGACCGCGAGGACGGCGGCAACCTCGCCCTCGTACCCGTCGTCTCCACGGCCCCCCTCGCCCCGCACGAGATCCGGGTCGCGATCCGCGCCGCCGGCATCACCCCCGACGACCTGACCGACGGGGACAGGACCCCCGGCGTCGAAGGCGCCGGAGTCGTGACCGAGGTCGGCGCGGAGGTCACGGCATCCGCCGTGGGCGACCGCGTCTGGGGCGTCTTCCCCGAGGGTGGCGCCGCCGCCAGGACCGCCGTCACCGACCACCGCTCCGTCGCCCCCCTGCCGAAGGCCCTGACCTTCGCGGAGGCAGCGGCGGCGGCGACCCCGTGCCTCGCCGCCTGGCACGCACTCGTGGACGAGGGCGGGCTCCGGGCGGGCCATCGGGTGCTGATCCACGCGGCCGCCGACCCCGTCGGCCTCGCCGCGGTCCGGATCGCCCGGCACCTGGGCGCCGAGGTGTACGCGGCCGCGCCGCCGGCCGCCCACGACGCCCTGCGCGGCCTCGGCCTCGACGGCACCCACCTCACCGGGCCCGAGCCCGGCGACATCGCACAGCGCGTGCCGGCCGGTCTCGACCTCGTCGTCGACCCGCACCGCAGCACCGGCGCCGAGGTGTCGGCGGCCCTGCTGCTCACCGCCGAAGGACGGTACGTCACCGCCGACGCGCGCGCCGCGGTCACCGTCCCCGACGCCGGGCGGCGGCAGGCGATCCTCGCCGAACTCTCCGGACTGTTCGACTCGGGCGCGCTGCCCGCGCTGCCGTTCACGGCGTACGACGTACGGTCGGCCCCCGAGGCGTACCGCCGCCTCACCACGGAGAACGCGCCGCGTGGCCGCGCCGTCCTGACCATCCCCCGCCCCATCGACCCCGCCGGCACGGTCGTCGTCACCGGCGCCAGCGGCACCCTCGGCCGGCTCGTCCTGCGCCGCCTCGTCGCCGAACACGGCGTACGCGACGTCCTGCTGCTCAGCCGCAGCGGTACCGACGCCCCCGGTGAACTCCTCGACGTCCTCGACTCCGTGGACGTACGCGAGGACGGGCTCCGGATCCGTTCCGTGGCCTGCGACGTGGCCGACCGCGAGCAGCTCGCCGCGGCTCTCGCCGGCATCCCCGCGGAGCGTCCGCTGACCGCGGTGGTGCACACCGCGGGAGTCCTGGACGACGGGGTCCTCGCGTCCCTCACCCCGGAGCGCCTCGCCACCGTGCTGCGCCCGAAGGCGGACGCCGTACGGGCCCTGCACGACGCGACCGCGGACGCGGACCTCGCCGCCTTCGTCGTGTTCTCCTCGGTCGCCGGAGTCCTCGGCTCGGCGGGGCAGGCCAACTACGCCGCCGCCAACGCCTACCTGGACGCCTATGCCGCCCGCAGGCACGCGGCGGGCGCCCCCGCGGTCTCCGTCGCCTGGGGACTGTGGCAGGAGACCAGCTCGATGACGGCCGGCCTCGGCGCCGCCGACCTCGGCCGGATCGCCCGCACCGGGCTGCTGCCCACGACCACCGAGGAGGGTCTCGCCGCCTTCGACCTGGCGCTCACCGCGGCCACCCCGCACCTCGTTCCGGTACGCGTCGACAGCGCCGCGCTGCGGACGGCCGACACCGTGCCGCCGCTGCTCCGGGACCTGGCGCCCGCACGGCGGACCCGGACCGCGGCGAGTGCGTCGGGCACGTCGGCGGCGCCCGCCGAGTCGCTGGAGAGCAAGCTGCGCGGCCTCCCGGCCGAGCAGCGCACCGCGCTCCTGCTCGACCTCGTCCTGGCGGACGTCGCCCAGGTGCTCGGGCACGGCGATCCGCGCGGCATCTCCGCCGACGGGGCGTTCCGCGACCTCGGGTTCGACTCGCTGACCGCGGTGGAACTCCGCAACAAGATCACCAACCGGGTCGGTGTGAAGCTCAGCGCGACCGCGGTGTTCGACCACCCGAGCCCGCGCGCTCTCGTCGACCACCTCGCCACGAAGCTCACCCCCGCCCCGGCCCCGGCCTCCGCAACGGCACCGGCCGCCGAACAGCAGCCCGGCTACGAAGGGATCATGGCCGACCTCGCCAGGATCGGTGCCCGGCTGAACGGGCTGCGGCTCACCGGCGGCCAGCGCGCCGCCCTCGCCGAGACCGTGCGCTGCCTGACCGAACCGCCGGCGCACGGACACCCCGTACCGGCCGACGACGAACCGGCACCCGCGGAGCCGGCCGCGGACCTGGCGGCCGCCACGGCGGCGGAGGTCCTCGACTTCGTCACCAACAACCTCGGCATCTCCATCACGGGCCACGCCGACCCCGACACGTACGCCACCGACCAGAGTTGAGAGTGAGTTCATGCCCACCGAGAACGAACTGCTCCAATACCTCAAGGCGGTCTCGCAGGAACTGCACGCCACACGAGGGCAGTTGCAGAGCCTGGAGGACCGTCGCAGCGAGCCCGTGGCGATCGTCGGGATGAGCTGCCGGCTGCCCGGCGGGGTGTCCTCGCCCGACCACCTGTGGGACGTCGTCCTCAAGGGCGAGGACATGATCGGCAACTTCCCGGCCGACCGCGGCTGGGACATCGACGCCCTCTACGACCCGGAGCCCGGCAACCCCGGCAAGACCTACACCCGCTCCGGCGGATTCCTGCACGACGCGGCGGACTTCGACCCGGCCTTCTTCGGCATCACGCCACGCGAGGCCCACGGCATGGACCCGCAGCACCGCCTCATGCTGGAGGCGTCGTGGCAGGCCCTGGAGAGCGCGGGCATCAACCCGCAGACCCTCAAGGACACCGCCACCGGCGTCTTCGCCGGGTCCTTCCACCACGACTACGACCCCGGCGGCGGCAGCGTCGGCAGCCTCGTGTCCGGGCGCGTCTCCTACGCGCTCGGCCTCCAGGGCCCCGCCGTCACCGTCGACACGGCCTGCTCGTCGTCGCTGGTGGCCCTGCACCAGGCCGTGCAGTCGCTGCGCGACGGCGAGTGCACCCTCGCCCTGGCGGGCGGCGTGACCGTGCTCTCCACGCCCGGCGTCTTCGTCGAGTTCTCCCGCCAGCGCGGCCTCGCCGCCGACGGCCGCTGCAAGTCCTACGCCACCGCCGCCGACGGCACCGGCTGGGGCGAGGGCGTGGCCGTACTGGCCCTGGAGCGCCTGTCCGACGCGCAGCGCAACGGCCACCGGGTCCTCGCGGTCGTCCGGGGCAGCGCGGTGAACCAGGACGGGGCGTCCAACGGCCAGACCGCGCCCAACGGCCCCGCCCAGCAGCGGGTCATCCAGGACGCCCTCGCCTCGGCCAGGCTGACGACCGCGGACGTCGACGTCGTCGAGGGCCACGGCACGGGCACGACCCTCGGCGATCCGATCGAGGCGCAGGCGCTGCTTGCCACGTACGGTCAAGGGCGGGACGCAGAGCGGCCGTTGTGGCTGGGCTCCGTCAAGTCCAACATCGGGCACACGCAGGCCGCCGCCGGTGTCGCGGGCATCATCAAGATGGTGCAGGCCATGCGGCACGGCGTCATGCCGCGCACGCTCCACGTGGACGAGCCCTCGCGTCACGTCGACTGGACCGAGGGCCAGGTCAGGCTCCTCACGGAGAACCGCCCGTGGCCCGAGGGCGACCGCCCGCGCCGCGCCGGGGTGTCGTCCTTCGGCTACAGCGGTACGAACGCGCACGTGATCCTTGAGGCGGCGCCTGAGGACGACGTGTCGGTGCCTGTGGTTGAGGGGCCCGCTTCGGTGGTGCCGTGGGTGCTGTCGGCCCGGAGTGAGGCGGCGCTCGCGGAGCAGGCGGAGAGGCTGCTGGCCCGCCTCGACGAGGGCGGGCTGCCGGACCTGCGGGACGTGGGTCACACGCTGGCGGCCGGACGCGCGGTGTGGGAGCACCGTGCGGTCGTACTCGGCAGTGACCTCGATGAACTGACGTCTGCGCTGGGTGAGTTGGCGGCCGGGCGTGAGGCTTCGGGTGTGGTGTCCGGGCGCGCCGGGGCGAGTGCTTCGGGTGGTGCGGTGTTCGTGTTCCCGGGGCAGGGCTCGCAGTGGGTGGGCATGGCTCGGGAGCTCCTTGAGTTCTCGCCGGTGTTTGCGTCGCGGATGGCTGAGTGTGGTGCGGCGCTGGAGCCGTTCGTGGACGGCTGGTCCCTTCTGGAGGTGGTGCGGGAGGGGGATGAGGAGCTGCTGCGTCGGGTTGATGTGGTGCAGCCGGTGTTGTTCGCGGTGATGGTGTCGCTGGCGGAGTTGTGGCGGTCGCTGGGCGTGCGCCCCGCTGCGGTGGTGGGACATTCGCAGGGTGAGATCGCTGCCGCGTGCGTCGCGGGTGCTCTGTCGTTGAGTGATGCGGCGCGTGTGGTGGCGTTGCGGTCGCGGACGATCGTGCGGTTGGCGGGCAAGGGCGGGATGGTGTCCGTCTTGGCGCCGGAGGCCCAGGTTGTGGGGCGGTTGACCGCGGGGCTTCAGGTGGCTGTGGTCAATGGGCCTGAGCAGGTGGTGGTGTCGGGTTCACCCGGCGAGCTGGATGCGTTCATGGCTGCGTGTGAGGCCGATGGGGTTCAGGTGCGGCGGATCGCGGTGGATTACGCCTCGCACTCGCCGCAGGTCGAGGACCTGCGCGATGAGCTGCTGGACGTACTGGGGGAGATTGAGCCGCGCAGTGGTCAGGTTCCGCTGTTCTCCACCGTCACGGGTGATGTGATCGACACGGCGGTGATGGACGCGGAGTACTGGTTCACCAACCTGCGTCAGACCGTCCGCTTCGATGCCGCCCTGCACCACCTCCTGGAGGCCGGTCACCGCGTCTTCGTCGAGGCCAGCCCGCACCCCGTGCTCCTCGGCGCCGTCGTGCAGTACGCCGATCACCTTCGTACGAAGGGCGTGACCGCCGTCGGCACGCTCCGGCGCAACGAGGACGAGGAGGCCCAGCTGCTCCGCGGCCTGGCCGAGGTGTTCGTCGCCGGCCTCGACGTGTCCTGGTCGCCGTGGCTGGCCGGCGGCGGACTCGTCGAGCTGCCTACGTACGCCTTCCAGCGCCGCCGGTACTGGCAGCCCGCCGCGGCCGCCTCCGCCGACGTCGGCTCCGCGGGCCTGGAAGCCGTACGGCACCCGCTGCTCGGCGCCGCCGTCCGGCTCGCCGACAGCGACGACGTCGTCCTCACCGGACGCCTGTCCCGCGCCGCCCAGCCCTGGCTCGCGGACCACGCGGTCTTCGGCACGGTCATCCTGCCCGGCACAGCCTTCGTCGAGCTGGCCCTGCGCGCCGCCGACGAGGTCGGCTGCGACACCGTGCGGGAGCTGACGCTGACCGCGCCGCTGCGGCTGCCCGAGCAGGGCGACATCGACGTCCAGGTGCGGATCGGCGGCGCTGACGGCGCCGGGCGCCCCCTCGACATCTACGCAAGGCCCCGCAGGGCCGACGGTTCCGGACCGTGGACCCGGCACGCGTCCGCCGTCCTGACCACCGCTGTCCCGGCCACCGGCGGCGCGCCGACGGACACCGACGGCAACCCGCTGTACGGCGCCGCCTGGCCGCCCGCGGGCGCCGAACGCCTCGACGCGGCCGCGCACTACGACACGATGGCGGACGCGGGCCTGGAGTACGGGCCGGCGTTCCAGGGCCTGTCCGACGTGTGGCGGCTCGACGGCGAGATCCTCGCGCAGGTCGCCCTGCCCGGCCGGCAGGCGGAGGAGGCGCGGCGCTTCGGTGCGCACCCCGCCCTCCTCGACGCCGCGTTGCAGGCCGCGGCGGTGGACAGCCTCGAAGGCGCCACGCCGCTGCCGTTCTCCTTCGGCTCGGTCACCCTGCACAGCCGGGGCGCCGACGAGGTGCGTGTACGCATCGTGCCCACCGGCGACGACACGTTCACGGTGGAGGCGGCCGACCCGTCCGGTACGCCGGTCGCGCGCATCGACTCCCTCCTCGTACGCCCGGTCTCCGCCGGCGATCTCACCACCCCGGACAGCAGTACGCCGTCGCTGCTGTCCCTCACCTGGAAGCCGTACGTCGTGGGTGACGGCGGGGCGGCGCCGGGGACGGAGACCCCGGACGTCACGGTCCTCGACGTCACCGCCACACCCGCCGTCGGCGACACCGACGCCGCCCGCGCCCGGGCCGTCCTCCAGGACACCCTGGCCCGGGTGCAGGAGTGGCTGGTGCGGGACAGGACGGCCTCGGCCCGCCTGGTCGTGCTCACCCGCCACGCCGTGCTCACCGGGGCCGAGGCGCCCGACGCCGCGCTCGACCTCGCGCAGGCCCCCGTCTGGGGCCTCGCCAGGGCCGCACGCGCGGAGAACCCCGGCCGCGTGATCCTCGTGGACACCGACGCCACCACCGACGGCGACGGCCTCGCCCCCGAGGTGCTGAGCGACGTCCTCAGGTCCGGCGCGCCCGAACTGGCTCTGCGTGGCGGCGGGTTGTACGTGCCGTCCCTCCGCGCCGAGGACGCCCAAGCGGCCCCCGGTACCGCCCCAGGCGCCGCCCTCGGCACGGGCACCGTCCTCATCACCGGCGGTACGAGCGGCCTCGGCGCGCAGGTCGCCCGGCACGCCGCCCGGCTCGGCGCCCGGCACCTCCTCCTGCTGTCCCGGCGCGGCCCCGCGGGCGAAGGCGTGGCGGCCCTGAGCGACGAACTCACCGCCGCGGGAGCCCGGGTCACCGTGGTCGCCTGCGACGCCGCCGACCGCGAGCAGCTCGCCCGCGTACTGCGCCACCTGCCGGAGGAGTATCCGCTGACCGCCGTCGTCCACGCGGCGGGCATACTCCGTGACGCCGTCGTCGAGTCCATCGACACGGACGGCCTGAACGCGGTGCTGCGGCCGAAGTCCGACGCCGTCTGGAACCTGCACACGCTCACCGAGGGCATGGAAGTCTCCGCCTTCATCGCCTTCTCCTCCCTGGCCGGCGTCCTCGGCGGCGCGGGCCAGGCCGGTTACGCCGCCGCCAACGCGTTCCTCGACGCGCTGATGCAGCAGCGCCGCAGGGCCGGACTCCCCGGACTTTCCCTTGCCTGGGGCCTGTGGGCCGAGGCCACCGGCATGACCGGGCACCTCGGCGACGCCGATCTGGAGCGCATCAACCGCGGAGGCATCGCCGCGCTCTCCACCGAACAGGGGCTCGGGCTCCTCGACGCGGCGCTCACCCGGGACGCGGACGACGCGCTGCTCCTTGCCGCCGCCCTCAACGAACCGGTCCTGCGCACCACCGAACCGGCGCTGCTGCCCCCGCTCCTCGCCGGCCTGTACCCGCCGCGCCGCCGCCTCGCGGGCTCCCGCCAGGGGCGCCCGGCGGACGCCGGAGGACGGCTCTCCCTCGACTCGCGGGACGCGGTCGTCGACCGGCTGCGGTACCGGTTCGCCGCGACGATGGGCTTCGGCACCGAGGAGCTCGACGCCGGTGCGGCACTCGTCGGCCAGGGCCTCGACTCCGTGATGGCCATGCAGATCCGCAGCCTGATCGAGGCCGACTTCGGCCAGTCCCTGCCGATCGCCTCGCTGTTCAACGGCGCGAGTGTGGACTCCATCGCGGACCAGCTGATCGCGGGTGCGGAAGGGGCCGTCGAGTCCGCCCCGGAGGGCGCCCCCGCCGAGGGCGCCGAGACCGTCCCCGACGTCGTACGCCACCCGGCCACCCGCGACGTCGTACGCCTCCTCCGTGCCGAACAGCACGGCACGCCCGGCGTCACCCACCACATCGGACTCGCCGTGCGCCTCACCGCGCCGACGACCCCGGAGCGGCTCGCCGAGGTCATCACCGCGCTGGCCGCCCGGCACGCCGCGCTGCGCACCGCGATCGTCCAGGACGCCGACGGCGTACAGCAGTTGGAGGTACGCCGCACACTCGACGGCGAACTCGTGCGGTGGTCGGACGTCGCCGAGGACACCGACGTGGACGAGCGGCTGTGCGCGCTGATGGAGCCGCCGTTCGACCTGGCCGCGGCCCCGCTGTGGCGGTTCGAGCTGCTCGCGCGCCCGTCCGGCGAGCAGGTCCTCGTCTTCGGCGCGCACCACGCCGTCTCCGACCTCGCCTCGCTGATGCTCGTGGCGCACGGCCTGGGCGCCGGGCTCGCGGGTGCGGAGCCGCCCGCCGAGGTCACCAACCGCGACATCGACCTGCTGCTGCGCGCCCAGAGCGCCCAGAGCGCCCAGAGCGCCCAGAGCGCCCAGCACGGTCCCGGCACGCGGCCCGGGGAGGGGGCCGCCACCGACTGGCGTGCGGACTTCGCGGGGGCCGGACGGCTCGACCTGGAACTCGCCGCGCCGCGTCCCGCGCAGCGGTCGTACCGCTCGGCCATGCACCTCGCGGACCTGCCGCGAGAGCTCCAGGAGCGGGTGGAGAGCGGGGCCAGGGGGCTCGGCATCACGCCCGCCGCGTTCTGGCTCGGCGCGCTGACCGCGCACCTCGCGCGGCTGCGCGACCGGGACCGGTTCGTCCTCGCGGTGCCCGTGGACACCCGCATGCACGTGTCGGCGCTCGACGCCGTCGGCTACTTCGGACTGCCGATCCCGTACGCCGCGCAGGTCGACGCCGACGACACCGCCGAGGACGTCCTCCGGCGCACCGACAGCCGGCTCAGCCGGGTCCTGGAGCGCGGCGTCACGTTCTTTGACGCGATGTCCGCACTCGTCCAGGAAGGCCTGTACCGCAAGGACGCGCCGCTCGTCGAGGTCTACTTCAACTACATGCCGCCGCAGGCCGGAGCGGCGGAGGGCCTCCACATCGTCCCGGCGGGCACCGGCTACTCCGACCTCGACCTGATGGTCACGGTCATGCCGGGCCTCGGGAAGGTCGGCCTGGAGTACAACACCGACGTACTCGACGACGCGTCCTGCGCGTCGCTCGCCGAGGACTTCCTGCGCCTCGCCGAACAGTTCGCGACGGACGCGACGACACCGGCGCGCCGGACGGCACCCGAGCCCGCTCCCGCGCCCGCCACGGACCCTGCGCTCACCACCGGCCCCGCTCCCCAGATCGCCCTCGCCGCGACCTTCGCTCTCGGCAACCTTCCGGCCATGCTGTCCTTCGCCGTGCGGGACGCCGGGGTCGAGGGCGGACCCTTCGAGGTGGTGGAAGCGCCGTACCACCAGGTCCTCGCGAGCCTGCACGATCCGGGCAGCGTGTTCGTCCAGGCGGCGACGGCCGTCGGGCTCGTCCTGCTGCGGCCCGGCGACCTCACCCGCTTCGCGGACGCCGGAAGCGGCGCGGAGCACGCGCTGCTCGACCAGCTCGCCGACGAGTACCCGGCGGCGCTGCGCTCCCTCGCCGAGCGCACCCGCAAGCCGCTCGTCGTCGCCTTCCTGCCCGAGAGCGCCGGCGACGGGCGCCTCCGGGACTGGGAACAGCGGGTGACGCGGCGCCTCGCGGAGGTCCCCGGCCTCGCCGTCCTGCCCTCCGGCACGTGGACCGGCGACGACTACCCGGTGGCGGACGTGTTCGACGCCCACACCGACGCGATGGCCCACCTGCCGTTCCAGGACGAGTTCCAGGCACTGGTGGCGCTGCGCCTCGCCGACGTACTCCAGCAGGTGCGCCGGCGTGCACCCAAGGTGATCGTCGTCGACGGCGACGAGACGCTGTGGAGCGGCATCGCGGGCGAAGTCGGCCCGGAGAACGTCGACTTCACCGGGCCTCGTGCCCTGCTCGCCGCGCGGCTCCTCCAGTGGCGGGAGGCAGGCGTCCTGCTCGCCATGGTCTCCAACAACGACGAGGAGACCGTGCACCGCATCCTCGACCGTCCCGACAGCCCGCTGCGCCGCGAGCACTTCGCCGCGATCTCCGCCGCCTGGGAACCCAAGTGGACCCGGATCGTACGGATCGCCGAGGAGCTGCGGCTCGGCCTCGACAGCTTCCTCTTCCTCGACGACAACCCCGTCGAAATCGCCGGGGTCCGTGCCCAGTTGCCGGAAGTCCTCTGCCTCACCTGCCCGAGCGCCGACGAACTCGCCGAGTTCGTGACCCGGTTGTGGCCGATGGTGCCGCGGGCCGCGACGGCGGAGGACTCCGCCAGGGCCGACTTCTACCGGCAGGAGCAGGTGCGCGACGAGGCCAGGGCCCAGCTCGGCTTCGCCGAGTTCCTCGAGAACCTCCGGCTCGAACTCGACATCGAACCGGTGAACGAGGAGACCGCCGAGCGCACGGTGCAGCTCAGCAGGCGCACCAACCAGTTCAACCTGCGGCCCCGCCCCCTGGACGACGCCGAACTGGCGCGACTGCGGCAGAGCGGCGAGGTGTGGACGGCGACCGCACGGGACCGCTTCGGCGCGTACGGGCAGATCGGCGTCCTGGCCGTCACCGTCGACGGGGACGCGCTCGAAGTCGTCGCCTGGATGATGAGCTGCCGCGTGCTCGGCCGGGGCGTCGAAGACCGGCTGCTGCAGTGGCTCGCCGACCGCGCCGAGGCCCACGGCTGCACCACGGTGCGCCTGATCGCCGACAACACACCACGCAACATTCCCGCCCGACGCCTCGTGTCCCGCCTGGGTGGCGGCGACGTCGACGCACCCCGCCTGGAGACGGCGGTGGGGCTCGCACACCTTCGGGAGTTCCGTTCCTGGGACCCCGCATCCGATCACGCAGCGGAGGACAGCAATGCCTGAGGCGGCCAGCGGCACGAGTCGCAACCGCAGTGTCAACCGGCGACCCGAGGAGGAGGCGATCGAGCGCAGCGGCCCCGGCAGAAGCGCCGCGGCCAATCTCCTCGCCCACTTCCGGAAACCGCCGACCGGCCCTGCCCCCACGCAGCCGCCTGCGGGGGGCGCGGGCCCGTCCGCAGGGGATGCGAGCCCGTCCACGGGGGATGCGAGCCCGTCCACGGGGGATGCGAGCCCGTCCACGGGGGGCGCGAACCCGACGGTCGGTGCCGCGGGCGCGACGGGCGCCGACGCGGGCCCGACGGGGGCTGGCGCAGCCCTGCAGGGCGCTGGCGCGGGCCTGACGGGTGGCAGCGCTGGTCTGGCGGGTGGCGGTGCGGGCGCGGCGGGCGTCGGCACGGGTCCGGCGGGTGGCGGCGCGGACTTGAAGGGTGCCGGTGCGGGCCTGGCGGGTGGCGGCGCTGGCCTGGCGGTTGGCGGTGTGGGCGCGACGGGCGTCGGCGCGAGTGCGTCGGCAGGCGGCGCGGACTTGAAGGGTGCCGGTGCGGGTCGGACGGGTGGCGGCGCTGGTCTGGCGGGTGGCGGTGCGGACTTGAAGGGTGCCGGTGCGGGCGTGGCGGGTGGCGGCGTAGGTCTGACGGGCGGTGTGGGTTCGGCGGAGCCGACGCTAGCGGCAGGGTCCGCCGGGGCCACCGGGTCCACCGAGCAGCCCGGCGCCGCCGGTCCCGTGCGGAACGTTGCCGAAGTCGCCGCGGACATCGCGGCCCGCGCCGCCCGGTTTCTCCCCGGCGGTGCGCCTGACTCCGAGACGGATCTGTTCGACGCCGGTCTGTCCTCCGTCGACGCCGTCGAGCTCGTCGCGGTGATGGCGCGGGAGCTCGACGTACAGCTGACCCTCGACGACGTCTTCGCCGATGCCCGTCCGCGGCGCCTGGCCCAGCGCTGGGCCAAGGCCCTGGGCCTGCCCACGACGGCGTCGGCCGCATCGGAGGCCGCCCCCGTACCTGTGATCCCCACGGTCACTCCAACCGCCCCCTCCATCGCCCCCGTAGTCATCCCCGCCCCCCACAGCGGCGCCCACGAGGAGGACCTGGAGGCGATCCTCGCCGATCTCGCGCTGGCCGACCGGCTGCCGTTCAGCCGGCAGGCCGACCCCGTGCCGCCCCGCCGCATCCTGCTCACCGGCGCCACCGGGTATCTCGGGAGTCACCTTCTGCTCGACCTGCTGCGGCAGGGCGACGCCCATGTGGTGTGCCTGGTGCGCGCCGCCGACGATGCCGCGGCCGAGCGGCGGCTCGCCGACGCGCTCGCCGGATTCGACCAGCCCTGGACCGCCGAGGTGCGGCGCCGGGTCACCGTCCTCGCGGCCGACCTCAGGCAGCCGCTCCTCGGACTGGCGCGGGACGTGTGGGAGGGGCTCGCCCAGGATCTCGACTCGATCGTCAACGTCGCCGCCGCCGTCGACTTCCTGCGCGGCTACCCCTCGCTGCGCCAGACCAACGTGCTCGGCCCGCTGGCCCTCGCCGAACTGGCGATGACGGGACGGGCCAAGCCGCTGCACCACATCTCCTCGGTCGCCGTCTTCAACGAGGTCGGCATCGAGAAGATGGGCGAGGACGACCCGGTCGCCCACATCGACCGGCTCTTCGCCGGCTACGACAAGTCGAAGTGGGCCGCGGAGGCGGTGCTGCGGCGCGCCCGCGAGCACGGGCTCACCGTCACGTTCCTGCGGCCCGGCGCGATCGGCGGCCACACCCGTACCGGTGTGTACAACCCGCATGACCTCAGCACCGGCCTGATCGGCGCGTTCTCCCGGTACCGGACCGTGCCCGCCTTCAAGTTCATGAACCTCGCGCCGGTCGACTGGATCAGCAAGGTGACGGCCGCCGTGGTCTTCGACCCCGAGGCGTGGGGCCAGAACTACAACGTCACGGGCCGCGCCGAGACCCTGCCCCAGCTCGTCAAGGACATGAAGCTGGCCGGCATGAACGTCCGGGTGGCCAACTGGCGTGACTGGCGGGACGACCTCATCGAACGGCACGCAGCCGACCCCGTGCCCGAGCTCGACTTCCTGATCCGCATCCTGCGCAGCCCCACCGCCATGAAACTCTTCGAGGCACTGATGTTCGGCCCGGAGGCGGGCTCGGAGCGCACCGACCGCTTCGTCGCCCGGCACCGGCTGCCCGAGGCCGAACGGTACGGATCGCAGGCGCAGTTGAAGGCCTTCGAGCGGATGGCGAAGGACGGCGTCGCCCGCCTCCCCAGCCGCGAGGACCCGCCCTACCTGCAGTTCCGCGAGCGCACCAAGGGGCGGATCGGTCCCGTCGGCGGGGAGCGCGACGCCAAGTGCAGGATGGCGCTGACCCTCTCCATCGCCAGCATGTACCAGGTCGTACGCCACCGGAAGATCGACGTCCGCGGTGAGGTGTTCTGCGAGCGGCTGCACCCGGAGCCCCTGTCCGTGGAGGCGGGCGAGATCTGGGTGCGCCCGGACGAGGGCGTGCCGCTGCGGCACGGCAGCGACCATCCGCTGCTGCGCTACCGCCTGGTCCTCGTCGACCGCGACGGCGGCCGCTGGTGGCTGGAGGGCTGGAAGACGGCCCGCGCCAGCCGCGACTTCTGGAAGCAGACCCGCACCATCGACGTCACCATCGGCCGCGAGAACGAACCCGCGACCCTCGCCGGTGTCGTCAAGGTCCCCGGCAAGAGCTACGTGCCCGACCAGATCGACGGCATCGAGGTCGACCCGCGCCTGTCGTCGCAGGAGCGGCGCCTCGCCAAACTCGCCTGGCTCTCCTGGTTCTTCGTGCAGGTCGGCATGGGCCTCGCCGAACCGTCCCTGCGCGCCGTCGCCGAACTCCTCGACCTGCGCAAGGACGCCATCGACCGGGACCAGGACAAGCTGCAACGCAAGATCAGGAAGCTGATGATCAAAAGGGAGCAGACCCGATGACGCCGCTGAGGCCCCTCCACCACGCACTCGGCGACCGCGTCGAGGACATCCCCTTCACCGCCTCCGACGGCACCCGGCTCGGCCTCACCCGCGTCGCCCCCGAGGACGGCTCCACCGACCGCCCGGTCGTCCTGATCCTGCACGGACTGACCGCGTCGGCCGACATGTTCACGCTGCCCGAGACCCGCAACCTCGTGGACGTCCTGCTCGACGCGGGCTACGAACCGTGGCTCCTGGACTGGCGGGGCAGCTGCCGGCTGCCCTACAACGAGGGCCGGATCCGCTACACCTTCGACGACGTGGCGCTCTACGACATCCCCGAGGCCGTGTCGCTGATCAGGGAACGCATCGACGGACGCGAACTCCTCGTCGTGGCGCACTGCATCGGCGCGATGTGCCTGTCGCTGAGCATGGCCGCGGGCCTCGTGCCCGGCCTGTCCGGCGTCGTCGCGCAGGGCGTGTTCCTCACCCCGAAGATGTCCTGGAAGACGCGGGCCCGCCTGCACTTCGGCGGGGAGCTGCTGCGCTCCCGCTTCGTCAACATCCCCACCGACTTCAAGAAGGTCGGCATGTGGTCGAAGCACTCGCTGATCTTCGCCGAGGTGTCGCTGGGCGCCGAGTGCAAGGACCCCAACTGCCAGATCCTGCACAACGACTCCTGGGGCGTCGGCGGTTCGCTCTTCGAGCACGACAACCTCGACGACATCACCCACGACCGCCTCGCCGACCTGTACGGCACGGTCCCGATGTGGATCCTGCCGCACCTGCGCAGCATCGAACTGGCGCACACGATGATGCGGTACAACGACGGCGACGGCCGCTACGACGCCCTGCCGAAGAACGCCCTCGATGAGGCGGGCTCCTTCGACGCCCCGCTGATGCTGCTGTCCGGCAGCGACAACCGCTTCTGGTACGACTCGAACGAGATCTGCCACGACGTCCTGAAGCGCCGGTACCCCGAGATGGACGTCCGGTACGTCGAGGTGCCCGGCTACGGCCACCTCGACGCGTTCATCGGCCGCAACGCCGCGCTCGACGTGTTCGGCCACATCGTCGACTTCCTCGACGAGTGCCGGGTGACCGATGACGTCCGCGCCTGACCGCCCTGCCGCGCCGGCGCCCGGCACGCGCCTGCTCATGCCCGTCATCCTGCTCGCCATCTTCACGGTCCCGCTGTCCGTGTCCGGCACCGCCGTGTCCCTCGGCGACATCGCCGACGACCTGGGCAGCTCGTCGGTGGGCGAGCAGTGGGTCCTCAACGGGTACAACCTGACGTTCGCCTGCTCGACGCTCGTCTGGGGCTCCGTCGCCGACATCATCGGGCGCTGGCAGGCGCTGCTCTTCGGCCTGCTCACCTTCGGCGCGGGCTCCGCGCTCAGCCTCGTCGCCGGCAACTACTGGGTCCTCGACGGGGCCCGGCTGGTGGCCGGCGCGGGGGCCGGGGCCGTCTTCTCGGTGGGCTCGGCCGTCGTCTCGTCGAACTTCGAGGGCGAACGGCGCACCCGCGCCTTCGCCCTCCTCGGGTCGGTCGCGGGTCTCTCGCTCGCGTTCGGCCCGTCCCTGTGCGGGCTGCTCACCCAGCTCTCCGGCTGGCGCCTCGTCTACGGCTTCCAGCTGGCCTGCCTGGTCGTCGCCTGCGCGGGCATGCCGATGATCCGCCGTGCCGCCGCCCACGAGAAACGGCGCGCGGCCCGCATCGACTGGCCGGGCGCGGTGCTGTTCTGCACGGCGACCACCGTCACGCTCGGCGGCCTCGCCCTCGGCTCGGCGACGGGCTGGGCCTCACCGCCCTTCCTGCTCTGCACGGCCGTCGGCATCGGCTGCTACGGCCTGTTCGCCTGGCGCGAGTCCACCGCGCCCAACCCGCTGCTGAGCCTGCGGACCCTGCGCAGCAGGCGCTTCGCCGGCATCACGCTGGTGGTCGCGGTCGCGTCGTTCACCTTCACCAACGCGGTCGCCTACCTTCCGGTGTTCTTCCAGGGCGCGTACGGCGCGTCGGCGGGAGCCAGCGGCGCGTACCTCATGTTCCTGACCCTGCCCGTCCTGGTCGCCCCGCTGATCGCCGCCCGCCTGACCGCCCGCGGCACACCCGCCCACACCGTCTTCACGTGGAGCATCGGCCTGCTGGTCGTGGGCCTCGTCCTCGCGGGCGTGACCGCCGCTCCCGGGCTCGCCTGGATGACGCTGCCGATGGTCGTCGTCGGCATCGGGTTCGGGCTGCAGGCGGGGCTCGTCGACGGCGAGGCGCTCGCGCACGTACCAGCGGACGAGGCGGGCATGGGGGCGGGCTGGATCAACACGGTCCGCCTCGGCAGCGAGGCCATCGCGGTCTCGCTCTTCGGCTCGCTCTTCGCCAGCTTCGCGGGCGACGCCGACGACGCATCGCGCAGCGGTTTCGCCGCCATCACGATCGGCTCCACGCTGTGCGCGGCGGTGCTCGGGATCGTCTCGGTCCTCCTCATGCGGCGGCCGGGACGGGCGGCCCAGGCCGAGGAGCCCAGGGCGGCGGACCGCGTCGGCTGAGTCTCCTGTTCAATTGAAGGATGACGGAGAGCGCATCGGGTCAACTCGCCCTCGCGGCACGGTTCGAGGAGCACAGGCCCCGGCTGAACGCGGTGGCGTACCGCATGCTCGGCTCGCTGAGCGAGTCCGAGGACGCGGTGCAGGAGGCCTGGTTCCGGCTGAGCCGCACCGAAGCGGGGCCGGACGCGGGGCAGGTGCGGAACCTCGGCGGCTGGCTGACCACCGTCGTCGGCCGTATCTGCCTCGACCTGCTGCGCTCCCGGCAGTCCCGGCGCGAGGACTCCCTGGACGCGTCCCTCCAGGCCTTCGGCGAGACGCACGTCCCGGACCCGGTCGTGACGCGCGTCGACGCGGCCGACCCCGAGCAGGAGGCGCTCCTCGCCGACTCGGTGGGCCTCGCGCTCCTCGTCGTGCTCGACACCCTGGCGCCCGCCGAACGCCTCGCGTTCGTGCTGCACGACCTGTTCGCCGTGCCCTTCGACGAGATCGCGCCCGTCGTCGAGCGCTCGGCGGCGACGACCAGGCAGCTGGCGAGCCGGGCCCGCCGCCGGGTGCGGGACGCGACACCGGCCGCCGAGACCGACGTCGCCAAGCAGCGCGAGGTCGTCGAGGCGTGGATGGCGGCCACGCGCTCCGGCGACTTCGACGCGCTCCTCGAACTCCTCGACCCGGACGTCGTCCTGCGCGCCGACACCGGCGAACTGTCCTCCGGCCTGTCGAAGGTGGTGCGGGGCGCGGCGGCGGTGGCCGGCCAGGCCGCGCTGTTCGCGCGGGGCGCCGCGGACCAGCACATGGTGCTCGTCAACGGCCTCCCCGGCCTGGTCGGGCTCCCCGGCGGCGAGGCGGTCTCGCTCGGATCCTTCACGGTGGTGGACGGCAGGATCGTCGAGATCGACATCATCGCGGACCGCGAGCGGCTGCGGCGCCTGACCCGGTCCCTGACGGACGCCTGAGACATCACGGGACATCACGGGGCGGCGTCGGCGGCCGCGGCGGCGCCGGTCCTGCGCACCACCCGCAGCAGGTACTCCTTGCAGTGGAGCGGATCGTGGTCCGTCCGCTCGCGCCTCGGGACCGTGGGGCCGCGCACCGGCTCGTAGTGGTCGAAGGCGGACTCCAACTCGCCCTCGCCGCGCGTGAGTCCGGGCAGGAGCTGCTCCAGCGCGTGCACCTGCTGCGCGGGGATGTCTCCTTCCAGGCGGTACGACGCTCCGCTCGCCGTCGGGGAGTGCGGGACGGCGCGCAGCCGGGCGAGTACGGGCAGGACAGCGCCGACCGTGTCGGCGGGCACGTCGAGCCGGAAGCGGTGCATCGGCTCGTGCACCACCGTGCCCGCTTCCCGCAGCGCGTCCATCAGGACCAGCGGCGTCAGGTTCCGGAAGTCCCCGGCGGTGCTGGACATGCTCTTGTCGAACGTGCCGTGGGCGTGGCTCTGGCGCGGCCAGTAGCCGGCGTGCGTCATCGTCACCGTGCAGTCGGGGACGCGCCAGCCGTGGATGCCCTGGTGCAGCGTCTCCCTGACGGTCTCCTCGACGGCCCTGAAGAACGCGTACGGCATCGACCCCAGCTCGACGCCGAGCCGGAACTCCACCCCGGCGCCGACCGGCGCGGGTTCCACCCGCAGCCCGACCGTGGCGAGGAACGGATTGGGGTCCTTGTCGATGATCTCGAACGCCGCGCCGGTCCCGACGACCCGCTCCACGCAGATCGTCGTGGTCTCCCGGAAGGAGACGTCGAGCCCGAAGTCCTCGGCGAGCGTCGCCTGGATGACCTCCTTCTGCACCTCGCCGTAGAGCGAGACCGACACCTCCTGGCGGAGGTCGTCCTGCCGCAGGTCGATCAGCGGGTCCTGCTCGGCGAGCCGGGTGAGCGCGAGGTGCAGGGCGCCGCGGTCGGCGGGGCGCAGCGGGGTGACGACCGTCTCCAGGGTCGGCGGCGCGAAGAAGCGGCCGCCGGGCTCGACGCCCTCGCGCGGCACGCCGATCACGTCTCCGATCCTGACGTCTCCCAGCCCCCACAGCTTGGCGATCTGCCCGGCGCGGACCTCCTGGCGCCGCACGTCCGAGCCCTGCTCGAAGACACTGACGGCCGTCACCTTGCCTTCACGGGCCGCCCCGCCGTCACCGCTGCCGCCGCCGATGGCCAGGCGGTCGCGCGTGCGGACCGTGCCCGCGAACACGCGTACGTACGCGATCTTCTCCCCGGCCGCGCCCCGCTCGACTTTGAACACGCTCCCGGAGACCGGACCTTCGGCGTCCCCGGTCGAGGAAGGCAGGAACTCCCTTACGCCGTCCGTGAGTTCCCGGACGCCCATTCCCGTCACCGCCGACCCGAAGAAGACCGGGTGCACGAGCGCGTCCCGGGTCTGCCGGGCCAGTTCGGCGCGGAGACGGTCGTACGAGAGGGACGCCGCGTCGTCGACGTACGCCGAGAGGAGCGTGTCGTCGTGCTCGGCGAGCAGCTCGGTCAGTCGGGCCGTGAAGCCCCCGGCCTCGGCGCTCTCGCCGGTGTACGGGGTGAAGGCGGCCCCGCGCGTGCCGAGCCCGGAGACCGTGCCCATCGGGACGATGCCGGGGGTCAGCCGGTCGGCGATGTGCCGCAGGACGCCCGCGCAGCGGGCGCCGCGGCGGTCTGCCTTGTTCACGAAGATCAGTGTGGGGATGCGCAGCCGGCGCAGCGTCCGCAGCAGGACGCGCGTCTGCGCCTGGACGCCCTCCACGGCGGACACCACGAGCACGGCGCCGTCGAGCACGCTGAGGACCCGCTCCACCTCGGCGATGAAGTCCGGGTGGCCGGGGGTGTCGATCAGATTGACGGTCGTGCCGGCGAGGGAGAAGGAGACGACGGCGGACTTGATGGTGATGCCGCGCTGTCGTTCCAGGGCGAGGGAGTCGGTCCGGGTGGTTCCGTCGTCGACGCGGCCGATCTCGTCGATGACACCGGCGGCGTGCAGGAGCCGCTCGGTCAGGCTGGTCTTACCGGCGTCGATGTGGGCCAGGATGCCCAGGTTCAGAGTGTGCGGGGCAGTTGAATGCACGGAGCGTCATGTCCTTTGGGGAAGTGTCGATTCCTTTCACGTGGGACATGCGCGAACGCCGCATTTCTTCTCCTTCGCAGACTCCGCCGGCTCTCTCCGGCTGCCGCCAGTGCAGCAGGCGGCAGCCCGGGGCGGCAACCGATTTAGGCCCCCGCCGCCTTCGGGGAGACCGTCGCGATCCGGTGCCGGCCGGCCAGCCACAGCACGGTCGCCGCGTACCCGCAGAGCATCGCCACGTCGACGGCCACCGAAAGGCCGTCCATGTCCGCGGCCGTCTCGTCGGAGGCGAGGGCGCCGGCGATCGCGGCCGAGACGCCCATCGCCAGCAGGTTGTTGAGCACGTGCAGGCCGATCGCCGCCTCCAGGCCGCCCGTACGGACCGTCAGCACGCCCGCGACCACACCGAACACCACGAGGTCCGCGAAGCCCCACGGCGTGCCCCAGCCGTGAGCCGCCGCGAACAGCAGGGCCTGCGGCAGGACCGCCACCCACGGCGAGCGGCACCAGGCGCCGACCGCCTGGACGAGCCAGCCCCGGAACGCGTACTCCTCGGCCGCGGCCTGGAACGGCACGAGCACGCACACCATCGCGAGGCCGAGCAGGAAGTCCGGCATGCCGGCCCACTCCATGCCGTCCGAGCCGCCGCCCGACGCCTCGGGCAACAGCAGCATGACGCCCAGCGAAGCGGTCACCAGCGGAAGGCCGACGGCCATGCACCGCCCGAGCCAGCGCCACCGCAGCCGCCCGGCCACCGACGACAGGGTGCCCGCCGGGCGCCGCTGCGCCCAGCGCGCGGCGAGGAACACCACGGGCGTGACCAGGGCGAGCGACAGCAGGCCCTGCCCCGTCTCGCCGATGCCGCCCCAGACGCGGAACCCGTCCTTGCCGACGGGCCGGTCCAGGACCGCTCCCGCGATCTCACTGACGAGCAGCACCAGCAGCATGACGACGACCGTGCCGCCCAGCACCAGGCAGGTACCGGCCAGCGGGCGCCACCAGCGGTGCCGGCCGGTGGACAGGGCGAGGCGGTGGTAGGGGAGCGGCGGCGCGGGGACGGGCGGCACCGGCTCGTAGGGAGGGTGGGGCCCGGGCGCGCCGTACGCGGGATGCGGCGGGTGGTGCGGGTGGGGCGTCGTCGTCATGCCCACCAGCATTCCGTCGGTGCCGGGCCCGGACGTCGCCCGCCGGCACGATCGTGCTCTCCAACCAGAGATAGACACGTCCCCGCGGAATCTGCTCCGGGAAACGGAAGCCGCTCCGGGGAACCGAATCCGCTCCGGGGGCGGGCGCACCCCCTCCGTATCATCGTGGCCGATATGGACCGGATACGTAACTGGCTGCTGCCCGTCCTGCTGGCGATCCAGCAGCTGGCCTACTGGCCGGGCCGCACCCTGCGCGAGGACGATCCGGTCGGGGCCGGCCAGCTCGCGGCGGCGCTCACCGCCGCGGTCGTGATCACCGCGGCGCTCGGCGTGCGCCGCCACCGTCCGGTGGCTTCGGCCGTCACCGTCGAGGCCGCCCTCGTCGCCTGTCTGTTCCTGCCCGAGGACGCGACGCTCCTGCACGCGTTGAGCCTGCTGGTCGCCCTGTACTCGGTCGCGGTGCGCTGCCCGGGGCGGACGGTCGCCGTCGTCGGCTCCGCCCTCGCCGTCTGCGAGGCGGGACGCTCGGCCCTGCTGCTCGACTCGGCGGTCGAGGCCTGCGGCGAGGCCGCGGTCAACAGCGTGCTCTTCCTGACCGTCGCGGGCCTCGGCCGCAGCCGCCGCCGCTGGCTCGTCGGGCGCCGGGCCGCCGCCAGGGACCTGGCGCGGGCCGAGTCCGAACGGGCCCGCGCCGCCCTCACCGAACGCGAGCGGCTCGCCCGCGAACTGCACGACGTCAGCGCACACCACCTCACCTCGGTCGTGGTCACCGCGGACGCCGCGCTGCGGCTCGGCGACCGCAGGCCCGAACTGACCGCGCAGGCCCTGGAGTTCGCCGCCGAGGCCGGGCGCGAGACACTGACGGCGCTGCACCGCCTGGTGGCGCTGATGCGCACCTCGGCGGCGGACGAGGAGAGCGCCCTCGCGGACCGCGTCGACGAACTCGCCGCCGGCTTCGCCCGGCTGGGCCCGCGCCCGCTCGTGGACGTGGCGCCGGACCTGGCGGCGCTGACGGGGCCGGTGGCCGACGCGGCGTTCGGCATCGTGCGCGAGGCCCTCACGAACGCCCTCCGGTACGCGCCCGGGGCGGCGGTGCGCGTCCGGATCCACGCCGCGGAGCCCGACGGCGCGGTGGTCCTCACCGTCGAGGACGACGGCGCGGCGGGCGTGGCGCCCGGTGCGGTCCCCGCGGCCGGCCGGCAGGGGCTCGGTTCCGGGCGCGGCACGGCGGGCATGCGGGAGCGGGCGGCGGCGCTCGGCGGCACGCTGGCGGCCGGGCCGCGCCCGGACGGCCCCGGCTGGTCGGTGCGCGCCCGGCTCCCGCGCACCACGGGCCCCCTGCGCCACCGGGCCGTGAGCCACCCCGCCCTGCGCGGCCTGGACCTGTCGGACGTGGCGATCGCCCTGGCCGTCGCCACGCTGCCGCTCTTCGCGGTCCTCGTCGAGGAACCCGCGGCGGCCGCCCTCGCCCTCACGCCCGCCGTCGCGCACGCGCTCCCGCTGCTGTGGCGGCGCCGGGCGCCCTGGGCGGTGCTGTGCGCGGTCCTCGCCACGGCCCTGCTCGGACCGCTCGGCCTCGCGTCCGGACTGCTGTCGCCGGCGGTGGCGCTGTGCCTGGTGATGGCGGGCGGGATCGCGGAGTGCGTGGCGGTGTACGCGGTGGGGGCGTTCGCGGGTCCGGCGCGGACCACGTGGTGCGCGCCGGGGGTGGCGGCGGCCGGTCTGTCCGTGACCTCGATCGCCCTGGCGTCGGCCGACGGCATCGCGCACCTGGAGGAGGACGGCGG
Source organism: Streptomyces sp. NPDC039462 (assembly GCF_055639375.1). NCBI lineage: Bacteria > Bacillati > Actinomycetota > Actinomycetes > Kitasatosporales > Streptomycetaceae > Streptomyces > Streptomyces sp. NPDC039462. The sequence continues at coordinate 562,600 of NZ_JBVKAO010000002.1, read as the reverse complement.
CTCAGGCCTCCTCCTCTTCCTGTGCGTCCTGCTCTGGGTGGTCTTCCTGCCGCCGACGGCCGCGGTCTGGGGCCTCGGCGCGGTCGTACGGACGCGCCGCGAACGCGTCAGGGCCTGGGAGGACCACGCCCTCACCGCGACCGTGTGGTCGGCGGTCGCCGAGGCCCACGAGGAGCGCCGCCGCATCGCCGCGGAACTGCGCGGCCAGGTCCTGCGGCACGCCGACGCCGTGGTCGCGAGGGCCGAGGCGGGCGACCTGGACGGCGTCGCCGCGGAGGCACGGGCGGGCCTGTCCGCGATGCGCGAGCTGCTGGCCGCGCTGCGGGAGGCCGCGGCCCCCGGCGACGTGACCGAGCGGCGCCCGCACCCACGACCCGTGCCGGTGTCGTCCTGATCCACCCCTCCCGCCCGCCCGTTGCCCAAGGAGGCACCCCATCACCACCGAGCACCCGACGGCCGCCACCCCCATCCGGGTGATGGTCGTCGACGACCAGGCCGTCGTCCGCGCCGGATTCGCCGCGATCGTCGACGCGGAACCGGACCTTCGGGTGGTGGCCGAGGCGGCGGACGGCGCCCACGCCGTGCAGCTCGCCTCCGAGCACGCCCCGGACGTCGTCCTCATGGACATCCGCATGCCGGGCATGGACGGCCTGACGGCGACCCGCCTGCTCACGGCGGCGCCCGGCACGTCCGCCCCGCGCGTCCTCGTCCTGACCACCTTCGACCAGGACGCCTACGTCCACGACGCCCTGCGCGCCGGTGCCTCCGGTTTCCTCCTGAAGGACGCGCAGCCCGAGGAACTCCTCGCCGGCATCCGGGTGGTGGCCTCGGGCGAGGCGATGCTCGCTCCCACCGTGACCCGCCGCCTGATCGACGCGTTCGCCGGCACGGCCCCCGCGCCGGACCCCGAACTCCTCGACGCCCTCACGCCCCGGGAGCGCGAGGTCCTGACCCTGGTGGCAGCGGGACACACGAACGCGGAGATCGCCGACGCGCTCGGCGTCACCACCGGCACGGTGAAGTCCCACGTCAACGCGGTCCTCGGCAAGCTGGGCCTGCGCGACCGCGTGCAGGCCACGATCCTCGCGTACGACCTGGGCCTGGCCAGACCACGGACGAGGTGAAACGCCGACAGCACCCGGCTCCGCGCGGATGCCGGGTGCTGTCGGACGAAGCGTGAAGGGGTCCGACGCGGTGCGTCAGGCCTTCTTCGTCTCCCAGAAGATCTTGTCGATCTGGGCGATGTAATCCAGCGCCTTCTGGCCCGTGGCCGGGTCCGTCGAGGCCTTCGCGGCCGAGAGGGCCTTGAGGGTGTCGTTGACCAGCTGGTGCAGCTCCGGGTACTTCTCGAAGTGCGGGGGCTTGAAGTAGTCGCTCCAGAGCACCGAGACGTGGTGCTTCGCAAGCTCGGCGCGCTGCTCCTTGATGACCACGGCGCGCGCCTGGAAGTGCGCGTCGTCGTTGGCGGCCATCTTCTCCTGCACGGCCTTGACCGACTCCGCCTCGATACGGGCCTGGGCCGGGTCGTACACGCCGCAGGGCAGGTCGCAGTGGGCGCTGACCTTCACCTTGGGGGCAAACAGGCGGGAAAGCATGGTGCTGTCCTCCTCGTGATCGTCTTCTCAGGTGGGACATTACTCCGTGAGAGACGTGTTTTCGCGAGTGCCCCCTTGGGCTTAGGACAAAAGTCCAGGGTCAGACTGGGACTGGTGGAGGATAGGACCGGGGAGGTGCCGGTGATGCCGGAGCTGTCGCAGGAGGGCGAGCGCGGGAGGGCCGTCGTGCCGTGGGGCGCCGCGGAGGTGACGGGTCCTTCGATGGTGCCGACGCTGCACCACGGGGACCGGCTGCTCGTGCAGTGGGGGGCACGGGTGCGTCCGGGTGACGTGGTGATCCTGTGCCATCCGTTCCAGCAGGACCTGTTGGTGGTCAAGCGGGCCAAGGAGCGGCGCGGGGGCGGCTGGTGGGTGCTCGGCGACAACCCGTTCGCGGGCGGCGACAGCACGGACTACGGCGTCGTCCCCGAGGAGCTCGTCCTCGGCAAGGTGCGCTTCCGCTACCGGCCGCCGGCGCCCGGCCGCCGCTCGCCGTTCGCACTGGTGCGCTGGGCGCTCGGCGCCGTGCGGCCGGTGCCGGCGGACCGCTCCGTCTCCAGGCGCTTCCGGGCGCGGTAGGCGGCGACGTTGGCGCGGGTCGCGCAGCGGTCCGAGCAGTAGCGCCGGGAGCGGTTCGTGGACGTGTCGAGGTAGGCGTTGCGGCACGGTGCCGCCTCGCACAGGCCGAGGCGGTCCACGCCGTGCTCGGTGAGGTGGAAGGCGAGGCCCATCGCGGCGATCGCGGCGTACCCGGCCGTCGCGTTTGAAGGATGGTCCGCCAGGTGCAGATGCCACAGGGGGCGGCCGTCGTCGTCCCGGTGGTCGTGGCCCGAGATCTGCGGGCTGACGGGGAACTCCAGGAGCAGTGAGTTCAGCAGGTCGACCGCGAGCGTCTCGTCGCCGCCGTCCGCCGCCTCGAAGACCGCCCGGAGCCTGGCCCGCACGGAACGGAAGCGCGTGACGTCGGAGTCCGTCGCGCGGCGCGCCATCTGCGTGCTCGGCCCGAACAGCTCCCTGATCGCCTCGACGGACGTCAGCGTGTCCTTGTTGCGGCCCGGCTCCTCGCTGTTGACCAGGCGTACGGCGTAGTCCGAGTAATAGGCCAGTTCCACTTGTAGTCCTTACGGGGGCGGGCTATGGTCATTCCCATCGGCCGGTAATGGCCGATTGCGGTACCAGGGTATTACGTGTCTTTCGTAGTGGAGGGTTTCTGATGACGGAGACGGGGACCGGAACCGAGGCCGGCACCGACTGGCGCGCCTGGCAGGACAGCTGGGACCGGCAGCAGCAGTGGTACCTCCCGGACCGCGAGGAGCGGTTCCGCATCATGCTCGACATGGTCGAGGCCGTGGTCGGCACCGCGCCGCGCGTCCTCGATCTGGCGTGCGGTACGGGAAGTATTACGGACCGGCTGCTCAAGAGGTTCCCGGACGCGACGAGCGTCGGCGTCGACCTCGACCCCGCGCTGCTCACCATCGCCGAGGGCACCTTCGCCGGGGACGACCGGGTCACCTTCGTCACCGCCGACCTGAAGGACCCCGACTGGACCGCCGCGCTGCCCCACGACTCGTACGACGCCGTGCTCACCGCGACGGCGTTGCACTGGCTGTTCAGCGAGCCGCTCGCCGCGCTCTACGGCCAGGTCGCCGGACTCGTCCGCGACGGCGGCGTCTTCATGAACGCCGACCACATGCCCGACCCCGCGACACCGCGTCTGAACGAGGCCGACCGCGCCCAGCGCCACGCCCGGATGGACCGCGCCAAGGCCGAGGGCGCCGTGGACTGGAAGGAATGGTGGCAGCTCGCCGCCAAGGACCCGGTGCTCGCCGAGCCCACCGCCAAGCGCTTCGAGATCTACGGCGAGCACGCGGACGGCGACACCCCGTCGCCCGAGTGGCACGCGCGGACGCTGCGCGAGGCGGGGTTCGCCGAGGCGCGGACGGTGTGGGCCTCGCCCTCCGACGCGATGGTTCTCGGCCTGAAGTAGCCGTCAAGCAGCCGTCAACGGAAGGGGCGGTACGGATCAGTGATCCGTACCGCCCCTTCCCGGCGCCCCTTACAGGGCGCGGTTACAGCACCTTCGACAGGAACGACTGCGTGCGCTCCTGCTGCGGGTTCGTCAGGACGTCCCGCGGGTTGCCCGACTCGACCACCACGCCGCCGTCCATGAAGACGAGGCTGTCGCCGACCTCGCGGGCGAAGCCCATCTCGTGGGTGACGACGACCATCGTCATGCCGGTCTCGGCGAGGTCGCGCATCACGTCGAGCACGTCACCGACCAGCTCGGGGTCGAGCGCCGACGTCGGCTCGTCGAACAGCATCAACTTCGGGTCCATCGCCAGCGCGCGGGCGATCGCCACGCGCTGCTGCTGGCCACCGGAGAGCTGGGAGGGGTAGTTGCCCGCCTTGTCGGCGAGGCCGACGCGCTCCAGGAGCTGGCCGGCGCGCTCCCGCGCCTCGGCCTTCGCGATGCCCTTGACCTGGACCGGCGCCTCCATGACGTTCTCGAGGGCCGTCATGTGAGGGAAGAGGTTGAAGCGCTGGAAGACCATGCCGATGTCCCGGCGCTTCAGGGCGACCTCGCTGTCCTTCAGCTCGTACAGCTTGTCGCCCTTCTGGCGATAGCCGACCAGCTCCCCGTCGACGTACAGCCGCCCGGCGTTGATCTTCTCCAGGTGGTTGATGCAGCGCAGGAACGTCGACTTGCCGGAGCCGGACGGGCCGATGAGGCAGAAGACCTCACCCGACTTGACCTCCAGGTCGATGCCCTTGAGGACCTCTACGTTGCCGAAGGACTTGTGGACGCCTTCGGACTTCACCATGGCGGTCATGCGGTGCCTCCCCGCGGGCTGTTGAGGGACAGCATGTTGGCCTTGATCTTCTGCCAGGGGGTGTCCGGCAGCGAGCGCGACGAACCGCGCGCGTAGTAACGCTCCAGGTAGAACTGTCCGACGCTGAGGATCGACGTCATGATCAGGTACCAGCAGGCGGCGAGCAGCAGTGTCTCCACCGTCGCGCCGGACGACGTGCCGATGTCCTGGGCGTACTTGAGGAGCTCGTAGTACTGGACGGCGGCGACCAGCGACGTCGTCTTCAGCATGTTGATGAACTCGTTGCCCGTCGGCGGCACGACGACGCGCATCGCCTGCGGCAGCACGACGCGGCGCAGCGTCTTGTTGTGGCTCATGCCGAGCGCGTGCGCGGCCTCGGTCTGGCCCTCGTCGACCGAGAGCAGGCCGGCGCGGCAGATCTCCGCCATGTACGCGGCCTCGTTGAGGCCGAGGCCGAGCAGTGCCGTCAGGAACGGCGTCATGAAGTCCGACCACTCGTCCTTGTAGACCGGGCCGAGGTTGATGTAGTCGAAGACGAAGCCGAGGTTGAACCAGACGAAGAGCTGGACCAGGACCGGAGTACCGCGGAAGAACCAGATGTAGAACCAGGCGATCGACGAGGTCACCGGGTTCTTCGACAGACGCATCACCGAAAGGATCACGCCACCCACGACGCCGATGAGCATCGAGAGGAAGGTGAGGATCAGCGTCTCGCGGACACCCTTGAGGATGCGCTCGTCGAAGAAGTTGTCGGGGATCGCGCCCCAGTTGATGTCGCCCTGCGAGAAGGCGTAGACGATCGAGGCGAGCACGCCGATCGCCAGGACCGCGGCGATGTAACGGCCGAAGTGCCGGACCGGGATGGCCTTGATGGCCTCCGCCGGGCGGGCCGTGGGGACGTCGTCCGCCGGGCCCTTCTTGGAGATGTCTGGGGTCACGTGAGTGGCCTTTCAGCGACTGGGAGGGGGAGGGGCGGGGTCACTTGCCGCCGTTGATCTTGGCTTCCTTGACCGCGCCGTCCTCGACGCCCCACTTCTTGATGATCTTTTCGTAGTCGCCGTTCTTGATGATCGCGTCGAGCGCGGCCTGGATCGCGTCGCGCAGCTCGGGGTTCTTCTTGGAGACGGCGATGCCGTACGGAGCCGCCTCGACCTGCTCGCCGACCAGCTGGAAGTCCTTGCCGCCGCCCGAGGTCTTCACCGCGTACGCGGCCACCGGGAAGTCGGACGAACCGGCGTCGGCGCCGCCGGAGCGCAGCCGGGTCTGGGCCTGCTGGTCGTTGTCGAACTGCTCGATGGCGATCTTCTTGCCGCCCTTGCACTTCTTCGACTCGGCCTTGGCGAGGTCGTGCGAGACGGTGCCGCGCTGGACCACGATCTTCTTGCCGCAGAGGTCCGACCAGGTCTTGATGCCCTGGTCGTCGCCCTTCTTGGTGTAGATCGAGACGCCCGCCGTGAAGTAGTCGACGAAGTCGACGCCGTCGCCGACCTTCTTGCCGGTCTCCTCGTCGATGCCTTCCTGGCGGTTCTTGGTGTCGGTCATGGCCGACATCGCGATCTGGTAGCGCTTGGAGCGCAGACCGCCGAGGAGGGTGTCGAAGGTGCCGTTCTCGAACTCGAACTTCACCCCGAGCTGCTTGCCCAGCGCCTCGCCGAGGTCCGGGTCGATGCCGACGGTGTTGCCCGACTTGTCCTTGAACTCGACCGGCGGGTAGGCGATGTCGGACCCGACCTTGATGACGCCCTTGTCGCGGATGTCCTTGGGCAGCTTGTCGGCGAGCGGGGCGTTGCTGACCGTGTCGCTCTCCTTGTCGTTGGTCTGGTCGCCGCAGCCGGAAAGCAGCAGCGAACCGACGACCGCGATCGTGCCGACCACCGCAATCCGGGACTTCGCGGACTTCGCTGCGGTCTTACGACAAATGGAGCGTGCGGTCATGGTGGGTCCTCCGGCGGATGAGGGAGTTGCCGATGGGTCGGGCACACACCTTCGGGTGTCGCGACCTCGTGTGATGACGGCATCTTGCCATTCGGACCGTCCGATTCTGGGTGCCGGAGATGTCAAAATCGGATAACGGGAGAGCCTCGAAAGCCAACATCCCGGTACGGCAGGGGCGTATCGGGGTGGGAGCGAATCGTCGTCAACCGATGAATATCCGGTGAATCTCGCGATGTGGACCGATGTGAACTCATGAGGACTCTCCGAGTCCTCGGGGTTCCATGGCGTCCACTATTCGGAGAATTCGGACATCGGGTTGTTTATGGGCGCCGGGTGATCCCTATTTCCCAGTGCCACTCGTCCCCGCCTCGAGGGACGTCTGCGGAGCATGCTGCAACCAATGTCACTCGCCCGGGCCCGCCGCCTTCGGGTACAAAGGTTGGCTACACCCCTCATCCGGGGCTCAGGGCGCGTGTGCGGCGCGCCCGCGTGTCCGTACCTCCCTCCGCCGACAGGCGGGGAACGGACACGGTGCCCGCCCACTTCTCAACCGGGAGTGGACACCCTCAACTGATGAATAAGACTTAAGGGGTCAGACAAGTGGCAGCGGAGATCGTCAATCCTCGCAGCGACAGCAGTACGGATCATGAGGGCCCCGCGGGTGCGGCCGAGCCCTTCGATCCGGCGTTTGCGCTGCACCGCGGCGGCAAGATGGCCGTGCAGGCCACCGTGCCGGTCCGCGACAAGGACGACCTGTCCCTGGCTTACACGCCCGGCGTCGCGAAAGTGTGCAGCGCGATCGCCGAGCGGCCGGAGCTCGTCCACGACTACACGTGGAAATCGAATGTCGTCGCCGTGGTGACCGACGGGACCGCGGTGCTCGGTCTCGGGGACATCGGCGCCGAGGCCTCCCTCCCCGTGATGGAGGGCAAGGCCATTCTGTTCAAGCAGTTCGGCGGGGTGGACGCGGTGCCGATCGCGCTCGCGACGACGGACGCCGACGAGATCGTCGAGACGGTGGTGCGGCTCGCCCCCTCCTTCGGCGGCGTCAACCTTGAGGACATCTCGGCGCCGCGGTGCTTCGAGATCGAGCGCAAGCTCCAGGAGCGGCTCGACATCCCCGTCTTCCACGACGACCAGCACGGCACGGCCGTCGTGACGCTCGCCGCGCTGCGGAACGCGGCGAAGCTGACCGGGCGCACGCTCGGTGAACTGCGCGCCGTGATCTCCGGCGCCGGGGCGGCCGGTGTCGCCATCGCCAAGTTCCTGCTCGAAGCGGGGCTCGGGGACGTGGCGGTCGCGGACCGCAAGGGCATCGTGAGCCGCGACCGGGACGACCTCACCCCGGTCAAGCGGGAGCTCGCCGAGCTGACCAACAAGGCCGGGATCAGCGGTTCGCTGGAGGCCGCCCTCGACGGTGCCGACGTGTTCATCGGCGTCTCGGGCGGCACCGTCCCCGAGCCGGCCGTCGCCTCCATGGCGCCCAATTCCTTCGTGTTCGCCATGGCCAACCCGAACCCCGAGGTGCACCCGGACGTCGCGCACAAGTACGCGGCCGTGGTGGCGACCGGCCGTTCGGACTACCCGAACCAGATCAACAACGTGCTGGCCTTCCCCGGCATCTTCGCGGGCGCGCTCCAGGTGCGGGCCTCCCGCATCACCGAGGGCATGAAGATCGCCGCGGCCGACGCCCTCGCGGACGTCGTCGGCGACGAGCTCTCCGCGGACTACGTGATCCCGTCGCCGTTCGACGAGCGGGTCGCCCCGGCCGTGACGGCCGCGGTCGCCGCCGCCGCCCGGGCGGAGGGCGTGGCCCGCAGCTGACACCTGCCACCTGCCACCGGCCGCCGAGCTCTTCCGCGCCCCCTGTCGTGCCTCGTCGCACGGCAGGGGGCGCGGCGCGTGTCGCAGGTGCACGGGGCGCGGCGCGTGTCACAGCCGTACGTGGTTCCGCTGGGCCGCCCGGCCTGCCTATCGTCACCTCATGTTCGCTGCCTACGCTGCTCGTATCGACCGTGACCAGCCGCTCGACGGCCTCGAGTTGGGGGAGCGGCCCGCCCCCGAGGCGCGCTCCGGCTGGTCGACCGTGAACGTCAGGGCCGCCTCCCTCAACCACCACGATCTCTGGTCCCTGCGCGGGGTCGGCCTGCCGGAGGAGAAGCTGCCGATGATCCTCGGCTGTGACGCCGCCGGGATCGACGAGGACGGCAACGAGGTCGTCCTCCACTCCGTCATCGGACAGACGGGGCACGGCGTCGGGCCCCGCGAGGGCCGCTCCATCCTCACGGAGAAGTACCAGGGGACCTTCGCCGAACGCGTGGCCGTCCCCACCTGGAACGTCCTGCCCAAGCCGAAGGAACTGTCCTTCGCGGAGGCGGCCTGCCTGCCCACCGCATGGCTGACCGCCTACCGCATGCTGTTCACCAACGCAGGTGTACGGCCGGGGGACTCGATCCTCGTGCAGGGCGCGGGCGGCGGCGTCGCCACGGCCGCGATCGTCCTCGGCAAGGCGGCCGGCCTGCGGGTCTTCGCCACGAGCCGGGACGAGGCCAAGCGCAAGCGCGCCCTCGAGCTGGGCGCGGTGGAGGCGGTCGAGTCGGGCGCGCGGCTCCCGGAGCGGGTGGACGCCGTCATCGAGACGGTGGGCGCGGCGACCTGGTCCCACTCGGTCAAGTCGCTGAAGCCCGGCGGCACGCTGGTCATCTCGGGGGCGACGAGCGGTGACCGTCCCTCGCACGCCGAGCTCACCCGCATCTTCTTCCTGGAGCTGAAGGTCGTCGGCTCGACCATGGGCACCAAGGACGAGCTGGAGGACCTGCTGGCCTTCTGCGCGGCCACGGGCGTCCGGCCGGTGATCGACGAAGTGCTGCCCCTGGACCGGGCCCGCGAGGGCTTCGAGCGCCTGGAGTCCGGCGACCTGTTCGGAAAGATCGTGCTGGAGGTCTGAGTCCGGGCGCTCGAAGATCTGTCAACTTTGGTTGACGTCTGCCTCATGTCAACGTAAGTTGACGTGCATGACCGAAGCAACGGATCTCGCCGAGCGCGCGGGCGATCACGACCCACGGGTCGGTCTGCGGGCCGTCACCGCGCTGCGCAAGCTGGTGGAGCAGCTGGAGGCCGTGCAGGTGCGCAGCGCGCGCCTGCAGGGCTGGTCGTGGCAGGAGATCGCCGCGGAGCTCGGAGTGAGCAGGCAGGCCGTGCACAAGAAGTACGGGAGGCAGTGATGTTCGAGCGGTTCACCGAGGAGTCCCGCGCCGTGGTCCTGGGCGCGATCGAACAGGCCGAGCGGGCGGGAGCCTCCGCGGTCGACGACGGGCACATGCTGCTCGCCCTGCTCGCGCAGCTCGGCCAAGGGCCCACCGGCCGCGCCTCGTTCGCCCTGACCGCCCTGGGTGCGGCGGACCGGCGCGAGTCGATCGAACGGGCCCTCGCCGAGGCGCGGCGCAGGGGCGGGCTCTCGCAGGCCGACACCGAGGCGCTCGCCGGCCTCGGCATCGACGTGGAGGAGATCGTCGCCCGCGTGGAGGAGGCGCACGGGGCAGGCGTACTGGCCGGCTCGCGCTCGGGCGGACGGGGCCAAGGCCGGAAGTCCTGGTTCGGCCGCCTCCCCTTCACCCGGGACGCCAAAGAGGTCCTCGTCAAGTCCCTCCGCATCGCGAGCGCCCGCCGCGACCGGATCATCGGAGCCCACCACATGCTCCTGGCGCTCACGGTCCGCCCCGGGGTGACGTCGGAGGTCCTGGCGGACCACGGGGTGACGTACACGGAACTGGAGCGGGTCCTCTTCGCCGAGGTCGCCTGACGCCCTGAGGGCCCCGGGGGCTGAGGTCCTCCCGCGGTCGTGTCAGCGGCCGGGCGCCCGCAGGGATGCTCCGATGTGTGCCGCCGCCTGGGACAAGTGGCGGCGGGCCTCGCGGAGTTGGGCTTCCGTTACGCCGTGGTCGCGGGCCGCGTCACGGATGTCGTCGCGGAAGCGGTCAAGGAGGCGGTCGAGGTCCCTGCCGGGGTCACCGGTGAGGTCCTCGCGGGCCCAGTCCGGGGCGTAGTCCACGGGGATGTCCTCGCGGGCGGCGCCGAACTGGGGTCCGGCACCGGCGCCGGGCTTGGCGCCGGCTCCGGCGTTGGGGTTGGCGCCGGCTCCGGCGTTGGGGTTGGCGCCGGCTCCGGCGTTGGGGTTGGCGTCGGCGTCCGTGGCGGTGGCGTCGGCGGTGGTGTCGGTCCTGGTGCCTGTGCCTGTGTCGGGCTTGGTGCCTGTGCCGGTGTCGGGCTTGGTGCCGGTCCCACCGTTGCCGGAACCAGCCCCCGCGCCGAAGTTCTTGGCGAAGTCCTTGCCGAAGTCCATTCCGAACCCGCCGAACTCCTTGGCCAGTTCGGCCAGGCCCTCGCGCACGCCCGTCGGCCAGTCGCCGCGCGCGAAGTGATCCTGCACCTGCTCCTGCACGCGCCTGGCGATCCGCTGGACCTCCTCCTGGGCGTCCTTGGCCTGGCGGCGGGCCCGCTGGGCCTCCTCGCGGGCCCGGCGGCTCTCGTCCTTCGCGCGCCGCGCCTGCTCCTTCCACTCCTGCCTCGCGCGCTTGAACTCCTCCTTCGCCTGGTGCCAGCTCTCCTTGTCGCCCCAGGTGCCGTCGAGGAAGTCGCCCGGGTCCGGGAAGGGCTTCCCCGTGGCCGAACCGCCCGAGGTCCGCGCCTCCTTGGCGGCGGCGCGCATCTCGCGGCGCAGCTCACCGGCGGCGCCCTGGACGCCGTCACGGATCTCGGCGGCGAGCTCGGCGACCGACTCGCGGATCTCCAGCTCCAGATCGGCCAGCTCGCCGCTGCGGCCGGCCAGCTCGGCGCGACCCGCGTCAGTGATGGCGTAGACCTTCCGGCCGCCCTCGGTGGTGTGGGTGACCAGACCCTCCGCCTCCAGCTTCGCGAGGCGCGGGTAGACCGTGCCTGCCGAAGGTGCGTACAACCCCTGGAAGCGCTCCTCCAGGAGGCGGATCACCTCATAGCCGTGGCGCGGGGCCTCGTCGAGCAGCTTGAGCAGGTACAGGCGCAGGCGGCCGTGGGCGAACACGGGGGGCATGTCAGAGCACCTTCTTGTCGGTCGGGCCATCGGTGGGGCCGTCAGTCGAGCCGTGGGGGTCGGACGAGGGCATGTCCAGGGGAACCTCGTCGTATGGATCTTCCTTCATCGGGCCTCCCGCCGGCCTTGCCGTCGGCTCTTCCTCCGCCGGTGGCTTGTGCAGCAGTGCGATGGATCCGGACACCGTCGTCGCCTTGAGCCGTCCGCGCCCGGCGCCCAGCCGCCCCGTGATCCGCTTGGCCCCCCACTGTCCGCCGACCCGCAGGTCCTCGAAGGCGTTCGACACCGCGCCGCTCGCCGTCTCCACCTCGACCTTCGCGTCCGCCGGATGCGGCAACCGGATCGCTATCTCGCCCGACACGCTCGTCAGGGCCACATCCGCCGGGGAGCCGGCCGGGGCGAGGTCCAGGATCATCGAGCCGCTCACCGAGTCGGCCCGGACGGAGGGGCCCATGCCCTCGACGACGGTGAGGCTCCCGGACACGGAGTTGAAGCGGAGGGCGCCGGTGACGCCCTGTGCCTCCACGCTCCCGGAGACCGTGTCCGCGCGGACCTGGCCCGCGAGGCCGAGCAGCGTCGTGTCACCGGTGACGCCCTTCACCTCCGCGCGGCCCTCGATGCCGGAGATCACGGCACCCGCGCCGACCACTCCCACTTCGACGCCGGTGGCCGGGGGCACGGCGAGGGAGACCACCGCGCTGCGGCGCCAGCCCTTGGGGTCGAGCCACTTGAGGAAGCCCTTCCACGGCAGGTCGTCATAGGCGACGGTGAGGACGCCGTCCTCCAGGGTCACCCGCAGGGGCGGGCCCTCGATCTCGGAGACCTCCAGGCGGGCGGAACCTTCGTCCGTGCCCACCACGTTCACCGTGCCGTTGACCACGCGGACGTGGAGTGCTGTCACCGGGGCGTCGAACGTGAGCTTCCGGGGCTCGGCGACGGACCACTCGGACATGGGCTGACCTCCTTGGCGGACCGGCGGCCGCATCGTGACACGACGCGCCATATCGCGTCTCTGCCATTCACGATATATCGCGGGTCCGCGAAGTCAAGACACCCGACGGGTGAACCCCCGTCCGGGCTGCCTCATGGACGCATTTATGTGGGCTTATGTGCCGGTTGAAAGCCGATTGATGCGATGTGTCCTAGCGTGGAGCCATGTCCTCCCCTGTCTCTTCGCCCGATTCCGCCGGGTTCGCCACGGCCGCCGGAGCGTTGCTGCTGTGCCGGGCCGAGCCCGACGCCGTCGAGCCCGTCGCCCAGCTGCTCCGCGAGCGGATGCTGCTCGTGGAAGCCGGTCACGGCTGGAGCGTGCTGGTGCCCGAGGGCAAGCCGTGGCTGCCGGGGGACGAAGGCGCCGAAGGCGTGGAGCCCGTCGACCGGGTGCTGACCGGGTGGGCCACCGCACTCGCCGTCGGCTCGGGCTGGCCCGTGCTCGCCCTGTGGTGGGACGGCGACCGCTCCGGCTACACCCTCGCGGCGGGCTTCCGGCGGACCGTCGGATACGAGTGGCTGGCGAACGGGACACCCCTCGGGGAGGACGAGGCGATGCGTACGTTCGCCGCGCGCCTCGGCCTCGATCCCGTACTCGATGTGCAGTCCCTCGAAGCGCTCGCCCGGCCCGACACGGAGGCCGACGCGCGCGCCAGGATGCGCGGTCTCCTCGCCGTCCTCACCCGCACGGGTCTCGCCCTCCCGCCGGGCCTCGGCCCCTGCGAACCGGCCGACCGGCTGCGCGAGGTGGCACGCGTCCAGCAGGGCGTGCGGCAGGTCGAGTGGCCCGGGTGGCGGGACGCCGTGCGGGCGGAGTTCGGAGCGGTGGAGCAGGGTCCGTTCGGGCCCTGGGTGCGGGGCCCCAGGGCGCGGGCGCTGGCTGCGGCACAGATCGCGGCCGGCCTGCCGCTGGCGGTGTGGGCGGTGCGGCGGCGCAGCGCGGGATGGACCGCGGCGGCCGCGCTGCTGCTGGTGCAGGGGGCCGCGGGCCTCGCGTACGACAGGGTGCGTGCGCGGGGCTGACGTGCGTGTCCGAGAGAGGGATCGGTCAGGGGCGGCGGACCGCGTCCAGGGTCAGGGCGAGGAGGCGGGCCGGCTGGGACGGGTCCGCGGTGGCGTGTGCCGTTGACAGCGCGATGCCCACCACCAGCTGGAGCAGGTCGGCGGCCGTGAGGTCGGGGCGGGCTGTGCCGGAGTGCTGGGCCCGGGCGAGGAGCCGGTGCGCCGCGTCCTGGATCCGCTGCTGGCAGTCGAAGCCCAGGGCGTCCGGCCGCTCCGCCTCCTCGATCAGCAGGGCGCTGCCCAGACCTTGGTGCACGCGCGCGTGGGCCAGGAAGGCGCGCAGCCACTCGGCCAGCGCCTCGTCGGGGGAGTCGGCCGTGAGCAGTTCCTCCGCGCGTGCGCACAGCGCGTCGATGCGGTCCCTGAGCACCGCGGTCAGGAGCGCGGGACGGGTGGGGAAGTGGCGGTAGAGCGTGCCGGGGCCGACGCCCGCGCGGCGGGCGATCTCGTTGAGGGAGGCCTCGGGGCCGGCCTCGGCGAACGCGTCCCGTGCCGCGGCGACGATCCGCTCGCGGTTGCGCCGTGCGTCCGCGCGCGGCTGCCGGTCTGCGGGGGCTTCCCGAGAGTTCGTCATCGGGTCATCCTCGCTTCCCGCGGCGCCGGGGGCTAGTCAAGCGGAGGGGTTCTCCGTATCGTGCCCCGGGTTAAGTGGAGAGGTTCTCCATATCGTGATCCGGGTTAAGTGGGGTGGCGCATGAATGGCAATGAGGTCCTGGCGCGGGACGGGCTCGGACGGGTGGGGGTGTGGACCTTCGCCTTCGAGGGGCACACCGCGCCGCAGGTACGGGAGGCCGCCGCGGAGATCGAAGAGCTGGGCTACGGGGCCCTCTGGTTCGGGGAGGCCTTCGGGCGGGACACCGTGGGGCAGGCGTGGCTGCTGCTGTCCGCGACCCGGCGCATCGTCGTCGCCTCGGGCATCGCCAACATCGCCTTCCGGGACCCGCTGGCCATGGCGGCGGCGGAGCGCACGCTCGGCGAGGCCTTTCCGGGGCGCTATCTGCTCGGCCTCGGCGGTCACCGGGTGGACGACGCCGCCGTCGAGGTCGACGGCTATCGCGTTCCCGCGCGCGGAAAGGCCCTGTCGACCATGCGCGGCTACCTGGGCTCCATGGACGCCGCCCCCGCGCACGGCCCCGCCCCCGACCCCGCCCCGCGCCGCGTCCTGGCCGCGCTCGGCCCGAAGATGCTGGCGCTGGCCGCGGAGCGCACCTGGGGCGCCCACCCGTACTTCGTTCCCGTCGAGCACACCGCGCTGGCCCGCGAGACCATGGGGCCGGACGCGTTCCTCGGCGTCGAGCAGGCCGTGGTCCTCGACACCGACGTCGACCGGGCGCGCGAGGTGGCCGCGCGGCACGTGGCGGGCTACGTCATGAGCGCCCCCCACCAGGCGGCGAACGTGCGCCGCATGGGATTCGGCGACGAGGACATCGCGGGCGGCCGCCCGAGCCGCCGCCTCGTCGACGCGATCGTCGCCTACGGAGACGTCGACGTGCTCCACGCGCGCGTGCGGGCCCACTTGGACGCGGGCGCCGACCACGTCTGCGTACAGGTGCTGACGGCCGATCCCGCCGCCCTGCCGCTGCCGCAGTGGCGGGAGCTGGCCCCCGCCCTGCTCGGCGGATGAACCATCGGCGGATGAACCATCGTCGGGTGACTACTCGTCCTCGTCCTCGTCGTCCAGCCGCGCCAGCCACGTCGCCAGGCGCTCCACCGGGACCTCGAAGTCGGGGTTGAGGTCCACGAAGGTGCGGAGCTGTTCGGCGAGCCACTCGAAAGTGACCTCTTCCTCGCCGCGCCGCTTCTCCAGCTCCTCGATGCCACGGTCGGTGAAGTACAACTGATGCTCCTGTTGCGCACGGGCGGACGGCTGTTTCCGCTTCATGGTATTCCGTGCGCGGGCCGCTCCCACCTGGCCGGTTTCATGCGCCGTTCGAGGGGCGCCTGCAACCATGCGGGCCACTGCCCTCGTCGCAGACCGAGGAGGCGAGGGCGAAGGGTGAGCTGCGCGGAGAGCGGGGGACAGTGGCGGGACATGTCCAGCGGATCGAACTGCCCGGCGGGAAGGTCGTGCACGCGCGGATCGGCGCGTCCGGCCGGCACGGCGAGGACGACGAGGACGTCGGCGTGCTCGACACCGCCGTCGCCCGCGTCGAGGAGCTCGGCGAGCTGATCCGCGGCGTCGGCGGCTCCGTGCTCGACGCCGCGGCGGCGGCCCGGCCCGACGAGGCCAGCGTCACCTTCGGCGTGGAGCTCAGCGCCAAGCCCGGCAAGGTGATCGCCGTACTCGCCGAGGGCGAGGCCAAGGCGTCCGTGCAGGTCACGCTCACATGGCGGCTGGACAGGGACGGAAATGCCCCACGCGACGACGCCGCCACCACCCCGCAGACACCCGCCACCCCGCAGACCCCCGCCACCCCACCAACCCCCAGCACCCCTCCGCCCCCCGCCACCCCACCAAGCCCCGCCACCCCTCATGCCTGAGCCTGCCCCCCGGCTCGACGCCCTCGCGCAGGCCGCCACCGTCCACCTCATGGCGGCGGACGACGACGGCGCGTACGGCACGGAGTCGGCCATGTGGGGGAGCGGCTTCTTCGTCGCGCCCGGATGGGTGCTGACCTGCGCGCACGTCCTGCGGCCGTATCTCGCGAGGGACCGCGGCCGGACGTTCGCCGTGCGCGGCACCGACCTCAACGACGGCATCCCCGTCACGGCCCGCCTGGCGCACTGGCTCATCGGCGACCACGAGCGGGCCGTGCTGCCGCCCGAGGAGGACCTCGCCCTGGTCCGGCTCCTCGACGACACCGTGGAGCACGAGTGCGTGTGGCTCGCCGACCGGGCCGTACGCCCCTTCGGCGACGTCGTCGCGTACGGCTACCGGCCCGACGAGAACGAGAGCAGCGCGGGCGCCAAGCCCTGGAGCGCCGACGCCGAGATCAACGTCCGCGACGACGGCGCCGGGCTGCGCTTCAAGCCCGACATCGCCTTCCCCAAAGGCGTCTCGGGCGGCCCGCTGCTCGACCCGCGCACCGGCGCCGTCGTCGGCGTCATCAAGTCGCGCCGCAGGGAGCGCGACGGCGGCATGGCCGTCGCGACGCTCGCGCTGCGCCAGTTCGGCGACGCCTACCGCGAGGTGACGGCCGCCCACGACCGCTGGCACGGCACGGTCCCGCGCGTCATCACCGGCGACAACTGGATCGACGAACAGCAGCGGCTGCCCGGGACGGAGTGGCGTCCGGGACCCGACCAGTGGACCCCCAAGGACCGCCGCACCGCGCTCGGCCTCCTCGCCCGGCTGCCCCACCCAGGGGCCGCGCCGTCCGTCGCCAAGATCGTGCGCAAGGTGCGGGGGCGCAGGCCGCCCGGCGCCGTGCCCGCGCTGCTCACCTGGCGCGACGGCCACGGACTGCTCTACGACAGCGCCCTGCCCGAGGACGCGCTGACGTTCCTGCACTATCTGCGGCTCGTCGCCGCGTATGTCCGCAGCCGCGGCGGCGACGCGGAACGCCTCGAGGAGTGGGTCGCCGAGCGGCTCAGGGAGGACGACCGCGTCCATCTGCACGCCCTGGTCACCGACGCCCGGCTGCCCGACGGGCTGCTCCCCGACCCCGGCGGCCCGGACCGCGCCGCCGTGCCTTACCCGGGCCCCGGCGAGGGCCCCACGGTCACCGTCCTGCTCGACCCGGTGATCAGCGTGACGCCCGCCCGCTTCCACTGGCAGATCTGGGTCAACCACGGGGAACGGCAGGGGGAGGGGGAGTACGAAGGCGCGTACGGCGACACGGAGCTGGCCGCCGAGGACTACTCCGGCGAGGGCTTCCTGCCCGGGGAGCTCGTCCAGGCGCTGCGCGCGCCCCTCGGCAGGACCCTGCACCGCCTGGACGGCGAGGGACCGCCCGTACCGCTCGAATTCGCCCTGCCCGCCGAGCACTTCGACACGCAGGTCCACCGCTGGCAGTTCGACGACATCGCGAAGCTGTACGCCACCGAACGGCTCGGCACCCAGCGCCGCGTCGTCCTGCGCGACCTGGCGCGCCGCGCCGATCCGGACAACCCCGACTGGCACGACCGCTGGCGGTCGGTCACCGCCGCGCGCGAACTGACGCCCGCGCGCGTACCCGAACGGGACAGCAGGCCGCAGGCCCGGCACTTCCAGAAACTGCCGCACACCGTGATCCCCGTGATGTGCCGGCCCGCCGGACGCGGCGTAGGACGCGACGCGATGAGGCTGGCCCTCGGCAGCGGGCACGGCGTCGTGCTCTGGCACATCGAGGGGCACGCCACCCGCGGCTGCCAGGACGCCTGCGAGGACCTGCACGCGGGCGTGGAGCAGCTGCTCGGCCGGCTCGGCTCGGTCGCCGAGCTCCCCGACCGGATCCGGCACATCCGGCAGGACATCAGCAGCGGCAGGGACGACCGGCACTGGGCGGAACCCCTCGCCCTGCTGTACGACGACCCGCGGCGGCCGCTGCCGCCCGAGGACACGATGCCGGCGGACTCGCCGTGAGGGGGACCCGCGCGGGCACGCGCGCGGTGGCGAGGGCGCGATCGTGGGTACGTTTCCACCGACCGTCGACGAGGAGCACGCAGTGAGCGGATGGTTCATCTACGAGGGGGTCGGTGGTCCGGATCCGGACAGGATCCGACGGCTGCCGGCGCCGCCGCCCTGGCGCGCCTTCGACGCGGAACCGGTGCCGTACGACGTCCCGGACATCGACTCCGCGACGCGCCGGCGCCTCGGCGACAGCAACGTCCCCATGTCCGTGCAGGGCGCCGAGGCCCTCGAACTGATCAACGCCGCCCTCTACCTGCGGCGCCCCCTCCTCGTCACCGGTGAGCCGGGCTCCGGCAAGAGCACCCTCGCGCACTCCCTCGCGTACGAACTGGGGCTCGGCCGCGTCCTGCAGTGGGCCATCGTCAGCCGCAGCGAACTGAAGGACGGCCTCTACACCTACGACGCGATCGGCCGCCTCCAGGACAACCAGCTCGGCCGCGACCACGCCGAGGACATCGGCCGCTATCTGCGGCTCGGCCCGCTCGGCACCGCGCTCATCGCGTCCGACCGGCCGCGCGTCCTGCTCATCGACGAGCTCGACAAGAGCGACATCGACCTGCCCAACGACCTCCTGAACGTCCTGGAAGAGGGCGAGTTCGGCATCCCCGAGCTGGAGCGGATCGCCGACCGGCCCGGCCAGGAGACCGTGCAGGTCCTCACCGACGACGGGCGCCGCGTGCCCGTCACCCGCGGCCGGGTGCGCTGCCGCGCCTTCCCCGTCACCGTCCTGACCAGCAACCGCGAGCGCGAGTTCCCCGGGCCGCTGCTGCGCCGCTGCGTGCCGCTCGACCTCGAACCGCCCCGCGACCAGCGGCTCGCCGCGATGGTCCTCGCGCACTTCGGGACGGGGGCGTACGACACGAACATCGACCTCGTCGACCAGTTCACGGACGCCGAGGCCGACGGCGCGCTGCGCCCCACCGACCAGCTCCTGAACGCCATCTTCCTCGCCCAGCACGCCGCCCGGCAGCACCCGGAGCGGCGCGAGGAGATCGCCGGGCTGCTCATGCGGCCCCTGGACCGCGGGCCGCGGTGACGCCATGACCGGAGCCCCGCACCGCACCGACGCCGTGAGCGACGCGCTCACGGCGCTCGTCGCACGGCTGCGGGACGCCGAACTCGCCCCCACCGCCCGGGAACTGGCCGACTCGCTGTGGCTCGCGGCGCAGGTCGCCGCGGGCGACGACGGGGACGCGGCGGACGCGGCGCGCCGCCCCGAAGCGGACCGGGCGCGGCCCGCGCGGTCCGGCGACGCGTCCGGCGCTGCCGACCCGCACCGCACGCCAGCCCCGCCGGGCCCGCCGCCCCACACGCCGCCCCGCCCCGCGCCCCGCTCCCGCCTCGTCGTGCCCGTCGGGGACGGCGGCGGCCCCGAACGGTCCGGCGGCGTCCCCGTGCAGGTGCCCGCCGCCGCGGTACTGCCCGACCCGCTCGCCCTGCAGCGCGCGCTGCGGCCCCTGCAGCGGTACCGGCCGCCCGCCCGGCCCGTGCCGCGCGCCCTCGACGAACAGGCCACGGCGGAGCGGGCCGCCGACACCGGGCTCGTGGTGCCCGTGCTGCGGCACGCGCGGCGGCGCGAGGCGCGGCTGCTGCTCGTGATGGACCTGTCGACCTCCACGGTCGTGTGGGAGCAGGCTCTCGGCGAGTTACGCCACGTGTGCGAGCGGTCCGGGGCCTTCCGCGAGGTGCAGGTGCAGTTCCTGCACGAGGGCGCGGACGGCCGTCCCGGGTTCGCGGCGACGGCCCGGCCCGGCGCCGCGCTCCAGGACCCCGGACGCCTCAGCGACCCCACGGGAAGCCGGCTCACCCTCGTCCTCAGCGACTGCGCGGGCCCGATGTGGCGCGGCGGGCTGATGCAGCGGCTCCTGTACCGGTGGGGCTCGCTCGCGCCGGTCGCCGTGGTGCAGCCGCTGCCGCAGCGGATGTGGCGGCGCACCCACCTGCCCGCGCGCCGTGGGCACCTGCACCGCTGGGAAGGGCCCGCCGGGCACCTGGAGTTCGAGCCCGCGGGCGGCGGTGGCGCGCGGGCCCGGGCGCCGCGGGGCATCCCCGTGCCGGTGCTCGCCCTGCGCCGGTCCTCCGTGGAGGGCTGGGCCAGGCTCGTGTCGGGCGCGACCGGGCAGTCCCTGGAGGCGGCGGCGGGCCTGGCCGAGGCCGGGCACGGGCCGTCCGCCGCACCCGTGCGGGCCCGGCAGGAGGTCGGCGGCAGGGAACGGGTGCGGGCGTTCCGGCGCACGGCGTCGCCCGCGGCCTGGCAGCTCGCCGTGTATCTGTCGGCGGTGCCGACGATCCTGCCGGTGATGCAGCTCGTGCAGCGCGCGATGCTGGCGGGCAGCGGGCCCGAGGTCCTCGCCGAGGTGCTGCTCGGCGGGCTCCTGAAGCGCAGCGAGCGGGACGACGACCCCGAGGTGCTCGCCTACCAGTTCCTCGACGGCGTCGAGGAGGAGCTCATCGGGCACCTCGCGCCGGACGACGCGCGGCTGTTGCAGAAGCACTGTTCGGACTATCTGGAGCGGCGGTTCGGCCGCAGTGTCCACAACTTCCCCGCCACGGCGGTCGCGCTGCTCGGCGACGCGGGGGAGCCCGTGCAGCCGCCGGGCACCGGCGGCCAGGCGGACCACCCCGGCCTGCGGGCGTTCGCCGAGGTGTCCGGGGAAGTGCTGCGCCGGTTCCTGCCGAGGACGCGGACGGAGGTCGGCCAGGACCTCGACGGGAGTGACGCGGCGGCACTGCGGGCGGCGGCCCGCGCCGCCCGCGAGCGGTACGCGCAGGGGCGGCAGGCGCGTGAACTGGACCGCGCCGT
Organism: Streptomyces sp. NPDC039462; assembly: GCF_055639375.1. NCBI lineage: Bacteria > Bacillati > Actinomycetota > Actinomycetes > Kitasatosporales > Streptomycetaceae > Streptomyces > Streptomyces sp. NPDC039462. The sequence goes on along the minus strand of NZ_JBVKAO010000002.1, from coordinate 541,764 downwards.
CGACCTGTTGGAGGCGGCGGTCAGGGCCGCGCAGGCCGGTGCGGGGCGCGACGCCGTCCTGGCCGAGCTGGGCGAGACGCTGTTCCTGCGGTGGACGGCGCGGCGGAGCGTGGCGGACCTGCGCGAGGCGCTGCGCGCCGCGGCCACGATCGCCGACCGGCCCCCGCAGACCCGGCTCCTCCTCGGCGCGGTGCTCATGGAGATCGCCGAGGAGGTGGAACGCGCGGGCACGGCCGCGGCCGCGCTGCCCGACGAGGTGCGGGGGCGGGCGGCCCGCCTCGCCGGCGGCCCGCCGCGCGGCCCCCGCGGGACGCCCGGGGCGCTCTGGGCCGAGTACCTCCTCCTGAACGACGCGGCGGCCGAACTCCTCCCGATCCCCGCCCACATCGGCGACGACCCGTCCCACCCGGGCTGGCCGGCCCAACGCGCCCTGGCGGAGACACTGGGCCGCCTGGCGGTGGTGGCGGCGCGATTGGTGGAGGGCGGCGTGCGGGTCGGGGGCGCGGGCCAGGAAACCGGCTCACGTTCCGGTGCCGCCCCGGACTCGGGCGCGACTTCCGGGGGCCAGGGCTCGGGGGCGGGTCCCGATGGTGCGCCGAGCTCGGGCTCGGCCTCCGGTGCCGTTTCCGGCGGCGTTTCCGGTGGGCAGGGGTCCGGGGCCGGACAGGACGGTCGGGCGGGTCAGGGCCTATGGGGTGCGGCGGTGGCCGGGTCGGGGCGTGGTGGGGTGTTCGGGGGGCGCGTCGTGGAGGGCGGGCCCGGACGCGGGGGGCTCGCGGACACCTTCGGGGGCGCGTCCGGCGGGGTCCCGCGCGTCGACTTCAGCGGCGGGGTCTTTCTCGGGCCGACGGCACGTGGCGCGGGTGCGGGCGCGTCCGGCACCGCGCAGCGCACCGAACCCCACCCGGGCCGCCTCGACCTCGGCGACGCCGCCTTCCACGGCTCCACGCTGGGGCGGCCCCGCCACGGCGTGGACGGCCCCCGGCCGCAGGACGTGTACGTCGACTTCATGCGCCGCGCCGTCGACACCACCGGCGTGCTGACCCTCGGCCCCGACCCGGCCGACGGGTTCCTGCTGCGGGGGCGGCTGCGCAAGCGGCTGGCGCGGCACTGCACGGGGCGGGGCGAGATCGCGCGGGAGGGCGGCGACCGGGGCGCGCCGGACGGCACCGCCATCGCCGCCGACGCCTGCGACGACCTCCAGGAGGCTCTGGCGCGCGGCACGTTCGCCGCCGACGAGCGCAGCCTGGCCTGGCTGGACCTCGCGGAGGCGCTGCAGCTCGCCTGGTGCCACGACGCCGACGAGGGCGGGCAGCGGCTCATCCGCACCGCCCTGGAAGAGGCCCTCGAAGCGGCCGACGGGGACCACGGGCTGACCCTCGCCTGTCACGTGCGCGGCGCGGACGTGTACTGGGCGCGTCACCTGGCCACGGGCCTGCCCGTCCACCGCCAACTGGCCATCGAGGGCTGGACGAAGGCCCTCCCCCTGACGTCGCGGGACGATCCGAGCCGGGTCGTGCTGATGTCCCGGCTCGGCACCGCCCTCGCCCAGCGCGGCGTCGCGACGGCCTCCGTGGCGGACACCGACGACGCCGTACGCCAGCTGCGCGAGGCCGTCGACGCGACGCCGCCGCGCGACCCCGGCCGGGACGAGCGCCGGATGCAGCTGGCCAACGCGTACATCGCCCGCTTCCACGTCCAGCAGACCCTCGCCGACCTCCACGAGGCCGAATGGCTCCTGGGCGCGGTCGCCCGCAATGTCACGGACCCCGTGCTCGCCGCGTACTGCCGGCTGCGGCGCGGCGAGGTGGCCGCGCAGATCTTCGCCCGCACCGGCCTCTCGGCACAGCTCCACCGGGCGGCCGAGTACTACCGCGAGGCGGCCGGGACGGCCGTGGCCGCCGGCGAACCGTCGCTCGCCGCCGAGGCCCACCAGGCGTACGCCGAAGCCCTCGAAGAACTCGGGGAGTTCGAGCGTGCGCTCGCGGAGTACCGCAAGGCCCGGCGGCTGCTCCCCGAGTACGGGCCGCGCGCCACCTACGTCCGCGCCGACGCGATCCGCGCCGCCGTCACCCGCCTGGAGGCCCGGCTGGCCGGAGCGTGACCGTCGGCCGCGGGCGAACAGCTCACCGCCGCCGAACGCGGGCGGGCCCGGCCCCGAGTCCATGGAACTCGGGCCCGGGCCCGCCTCACGTACCGGCCGCGGGGCTTACGCCTCGAAGACCTCGGTCAGCAGCTGGTCCTGCTCGGCCTGGTGGCGCTTGGCCGAGCCGACCGCCGGGGACGAGCTGTGCGGCCGCGAGATGCGGCGCAGGCGCTCGCCGTGCGGGATGTCCGCGCCGACCGCCAGGTCCAGGTGGTCGATGAGGTTGAGGGCGATGAAGGGCCACGCGCCCTGGTTCGCCGGCTCCTCCTGCGCCCACAAGTACTTCTCGGCGTTCGGGTACTTGGCGATCTCCGCCTGGAGCTCCGCACCCGGCAGCGGGTACAGGCGCTCGATGCGGATGATCGCCGTGTCGTCGGCGCCGCGCTTCTGGCGCTCCGCCTCCAGGTCGTAGTACAGCTTGCCGGAGCAGAAGACGACCTTGCGGACCGCCGACGCCTCGACGTGGCTGTCGCCGATGACCGGACGGAAGCCGCCCGTCGTGAACTCCTCCGTCTTCGAGGCCGCCGCCTTGAGGCGCAGCATCGACTTCGGGGTGAAGACCACCAGCGGCTTGTGGTGCGGGTTGTGCACCTGCCAGCGCAGGAGGTGGAAGTAGTTCGACGGGAGGGTCGGCATCGCGACCGTCATGTTGTTCTGCGCGCACAGCTGGAGGAAGCGCTCGATGCGGGCGGACGAGTGGTCCGGTCCCTGGCCCTCGTAACCGTGCGGCAGGAGCAGCGTGACGCCCGAGTGCTGGTTCCACTTCTGCTCGGCGGCGGAGATGTACTCGTCCACCACCGTCTGCGCGCCGTTGACGAAGTCGCCGAACTGCGCCTCCCACATGACGAGGGACTCGGGGCGGGCCAGCGAGTAGCCGTACTCGAAGCCCATCACCGCGTACTCGGAGAGGAGCGAGTCGTAGACGTTGTAACGCGCCTGGTCCTCGGAGAGGTACATCAGCGGCGTGTAGTCCTCGCCCGTCGCGCGGTCGATGAGGACCGCGTGGCGCTGGCCGAACGTGCCGCGGCGGGAGTCCTGGCCCGACAGGCGGACCGGGGTGCCCTCGAGGAGCAGCGAGCCGATGGCGAGGGTCTCGCCCATGCCCCAGTCGATCGTGCCCTCTTCGACCATCGTCGCGCGGCGCTGCAGCTGCGGGAGCAGACGCGGGTGGACGGTGACCCGGTCGGGGATGTTGACCTGGGACTCGGCGATCCGCTTGACGACCTCCTGGGAGATCGCGGTGTCGACGTGCACCGGGAACTCGGCCTGCGGGGCCGGCACATCGGCCTGCGCGGGCTGCGAGACGGCCTCGCGGACCTCGGTGAAGACCTTCTCCAGCTGGCCCTGGAAGTCCTGCAGCGCCTGCTCGGCCTCTTCCAGGGTGATGTCGCCGCGACCGATGAGGGACTCGGTGTAGAGCTTGCGCACCGAGCGCTTCTTGTCGATCAGGTCGTACATCAGCGGCTGCGTGAACGCCGGGTTGTCCGACTCGTTGTGCCCGCGGCGGCGGTAGCAGATGAGGTCGATGACCACGTCCTTGTTGAACGCCTGGCGGAACTCGAAGGCGAGGCGCGCGACGCGGACGACGGCCTCGGGGTCGTCGCCGTTCACGTGGAAGATCGGCGCCTCGATCATGCGGGCCACGTCGGTGGCGTACATGGACGAGCGCGACGACTCCGGGGCGGCGGTGAAGCCGACCTGGTTGTTGATGACGATGTGGACCGTGCCGCCCGTGCGGTAGCCGCGCAGCTGCGACATGTTGAGCGTCTCGGCGACCACACCCTGGCCCGCGAAGGCCGCGTCACCGTGCAGGGCGACGGGCAGGACCGTGAAGTCCGTGCCGCCCTTGTTGATGATGTCCTGCTTGGCGCGGACGATGCCCTCGATGACCGGGTCGACCGTCTCCAGGTGGGACGGGTTGGCGGCCAGCGAGACCTTGATCTGCTCGCCGTCGAGGCCGGTGAAGGTGCCCTCGGCGCCCAGGTGGTACTTCACGTCGCCGGAGCCGTGCATGGACTTGGGGTCCATGTTGCCCTCGAACTCGCGGAAGATCTGGGCGTACGACTTGCCGACGATGTTGGCGAGCACGTTGAGGCGGCCGCGGTGGGCCATGCCGATGACGACCTCGTCCAGGCGCGCCTCGGCGGCGCTGTCGAGCACGGCGTCGAGCAGCGGGATGACGGACTCGCCGCCCTCCAGGGAGAAGCGCTTCTGTCCGACGTACTTCGTCTGGAGGAAGGTCTCGAAGGCCTCCGCGGAGTTCAGCCGGCGCAGGATGCGCAACTGCTCCTCGCGCTCGGGCTTGGTGGCGTGGGTCCGCTCGATGCGGTCCTGGAGCCACTTGCGCTGCTTCGGGTCCTGGATGTGCATGAACTCGACGCCGGTGGTGCGGCAGTACGAGTCGCGCAGCACGCCGAGGACGTCGCGCAGCTTCATCATCGACTTGCCGGCGAAGCCGCCGACCGCGAACTCCCGCTCCAGGTCCCACAGGGTGAGGCCGTGCTCGGTGATGTCCAGGTCGGGGTGCTTGCGCTGCTTGTACTCCAGCGGGTCCGTGTCGGCCATGACGTGGCCGCGGACGCGGTAGGAGTGGATCAGCTCGAAGACGCGGGCGGCCTTCGTGACGTCGTCGTCGTGCGAGGCGTCGATGTCCTTGAGCCAGCGGACCGGCTCGTAGGGGATCCGGAGCGCCTTGAAGATCTCGTCGTAGAAGTCCTGCTCACCGAGGAGGAGGTTCGCGACGATCCGCAAGAACTCGCCGGAGGCGGCGCCCTGGATGACCCGGTGGTCGTAGGTCGACGTGAGCGTCATGACCTTCGAGATGCCGAGCTTGTTCAGGGTGTCCTGGGAGGTGCCCTGGAACTCCGCGGGGTAGTCCATGGAGCCGACGCCCATGATGACCGACTGGCCGGGCATCAGGCGCGGGACCGAGTGGACGGTGCCGAGGCCGCCGGGGTTGGTCAGGGAGACCGTGACGCCGGTGAAGTCCTCCATCGTCAGCTTGTTGTCGCGGGCGCGACGGACGATGTCCTCGTAGGCCTGCCAGAACTCGAAGAAGTTCAGGGTCTCGGCCTTCTTGATGCCCGCGACGACCAGCTGGCGGTCGCCGTTGGGCTTCACCAGGTCGATGGCGAGGCCGAAGTTGATGTGCTCCGGCTTGACCAGGGTCGGCTTGCCGTCCTTCTCCTGGAAGGAGTAGTTCATCGACGGCATGGCCTTGATGGCCTGCACCATCGCGTACCCGATCAGGTGCGTGAAGGAGATCTTCCCGCCGCGGGCGCGCTTGAGGTGGTTGTTGATGACGATGCGGTTGTCGAAGAGCAGCTTCACCGGGACCGCGCGGACCGACGTCGCCGTCGGGACCTCGATCGAGGCGTTCATGTTCTTCGCGACCGCGGCGGCGGGGCCGCGCAGCGTCACGTACTCGGGACCGGCCGGAGCCTCGGTCGCGGGCTCCGCCTTGGCGGCGGGCTTCGCGGCCGCGGGCTTGGCAGCGGCCGCGGGCTTGGCGGCGGCCGGCTGCGCGGCGGGAGCCGGAGCGGCGGCCGCGGGCTTCGCGGGAGCGGCCGGTGCCTGCGCCTGGGGAGCGGCGGGCGCGGCCTTGGCCGGAGCGGCCTCGGCCGGCGGCGCGGCGGGAGTGGTGGCCGCGGCCCCCGCGGCCGCGTCACCCGCCGGCTTCACCGGAGCGGTGGCTACGGAAGCGCCCGCTCCTGGCTTGTAGTCGGCGAAGAAGTCCCACCAGGCTCGGTCGACCGAATTCGGGTCCTGGAGGTACTGCTGATAGATCTCGTCGACGAGCCACTCATTGGGACCGAAGGCAGCAGCAGGGTCCTTGCCCTGCCCGTCTTGGTCGGTCGAGATGCTCGAGTTACTGGGGGACTGTGGCGACACGGCGGTAACCGCCCTCTTCCGCTTCACAAGGTGATGGACAGCGGAAATAAAGGCTACGCCTCCGAAGCCGCGAGGTGCAGACCGGGCCCGGCATCCGTCGCGTAAGTCACACTGGAACAGTGGTTTCGGCGCTGTAAATGGCGGGAAACAAGCGAGGTTCCGCAACGCCAGATGGCCGCGCGGGTACGTCCGTGGGACGTCTACGCGCGGCGGCGGCCCCCGGGTGCCCAGGAACAGCACCCTTGAATCGCTTTCACTCGAACCCTACGTCAACTTCACGCCTCGGGCAGGCCCGGAAGAGTGACCTGGATGCGGCAGCCGCGAGGGGATTCGGCCACCCCGATGTGGCCGCCGTGCAGATCGACGGCCCAGCGCGCGATGGCCAGGCCGAGACCGGTCCCGCCGTCGTTCCCCGAGCCCTTCACGGGGGCGCCCGCGTGGCTGCCGCGGTTGAACCGCTCGAAGACGCGGTGCCACTCCGACTCCGGGATGCCGGGGCCCTCGTCGAGCACCTCCAGGTCCAGGGACTCGGGGTAGGGGCCGCGCCTGGCCCGCACCGTCACGCGGCCGTGCGGCGGGCTGTGCTTGACCGCGTTGTCGATGAGGTTGGCCACGACCTGGTGGAGCCGCTCGGCGTCCGCGTGGGCGGTCAGCTCCGGCGGCGACACGTCGAGGTGCAGATGGACGTCCGTACGCGTGTGACTGCCGGAGCCCGACGCGATGCCCGCGCGCGCGGAGGCCACCATGTTGGCCTCCTTCAGGACGCCCGACAGATACGGCCACACCTCGAAGCGGCGGGCCTTCAGCGGTACGACGCCGTTGTCGAGGCGGGAGAGGTCCAGCAGGGTCTCCACCAGGCGGCCGAGGCGCTCGGTCTGCTTGAGAGCCGTGCGCATCGTCTCGGGGTCGGCGGCGGAGACGCCGTCGACGACGTTCTCCAGGACGGCGCGCAGGGCCGCGATGGGGGTGCGCAGCTCGTGCGAGACGTTGGCGACGAGCTCCTTGCGCTGGGTGTCCTGCGCCTCCAGGTCGTCCGCCATCGCGTTGATGGTGGAGGCCACGTCGCCCAGCTCGTCGCGCCGGTCCGCGCCGCGCACCCGGCGCGTGTAGTCGCCGTGCGAGACGGCGCGGGCCACCGCGTTCATCTCGTCCAGCGGGGCGGTGAGGCTGTGCGCCACGAACTGCGTGATGAGCAGCGTGGCGATCACCGAGAAGACGGTGATGAAGCGCAGCTCGGTCTTGGTCTTCATGGCCACGAGCAGCAGCCCTGTGGTGATGAACACCGAGACGACCACGAGGGCGCCGAGCTTGGTCTTGATGGAGAACGGCCGCAGCTCTCCGAAGGGCCCGCTCACGGCAGGACCGGCCTCACGGCGCCGGGGTCTCGAGGGCGTAGCCCACGCCGTGCACCGTGCGGATCCGCTCAGCACCGATCTTCCGGCGCAGGGCCTTGATGTGGCTGTCGACGGTGCGGGTGCCGGACGCGTCGGCCCAGTCCCACACCTCCGCGAGCAGCTGCTCGCGGGAGAGGACGGCGCGCGGGGTGTTGGCCAGGCAGACCAGCAGGTCGAACTCCGTGGGGGTCAGGTGGACGTCCTCGCTGCGCACCCGCACACGCCGCTGGGCGTGGTCGATCTCCAGTTCGCCGAGGCGGAGGATGCCGCTGCGGGGGGTGGTCGCGGCCAGCGCGGCCCGCTCGACCCGGCGCAGCAGGACGTGCACGCGGGCCGCGAGCTCCCGCATGGAGAACGGTTTGGTCATGTAGTCGTCGGCGCCGACCCCGAGCCCGACCAGCATGTCCGTCTCGTCGTCACGCGCGGTGAGCATCAGGACGGGGACGGGGCGCTGGGCCTGCACCCGGCGGCACACCTCCAGGCCGTCGAAGCCCGGCAGCATGATGTCGAGGATCAGCAGGTCGGGCTGCCAGGCCTGGGCGGTGTCGACCGCCGAGGGGCCGTCGCCGGCCGTTTGCACAACAAAACCCTCGGCACGGAGCCGGGCGGCGATGGCGTCGACGATCGTCGGGTCGTCCTCGACCACCAGCACCCGGCGCTGGGCGCCCGGCGTCGCCGCCGTGGCGCCGTTCTGGGAGGTGTGTGTCTGCTCCATCGCCCGCCCCTGACACTGATCGCTTGTGTTCGGTCAGCAGAGTACGGGTCGCGAAGGCACCTCGGCTACGCAGCCCTGACGCCGAGGTGGACCACGTCAGGGACGCCTCGGGCAACGGGGATCTCTTCGGTTCGTACCCTCTGGAATCCGGCATTCCGTAGAGCGTCGTCGAAAGCGGACGAGGGCTGCGCGGACCATACGGCGAGCACTCCGCCCGGGTTCAGACGGGCTTTGCAGGCGGCCAGACCGGCAGGCGAGTAAAGGGAGTTGTTGCCCTCCGTCACCGTCCAGCCGGGGCCGTTGTCGATGTCGAGACAGAGCGCGTCGTACGTGTCCGTCGAGCCGAAGAGGTGCGCGACCAGGTCCGTGTGAAGAATTTGCGCACGTGGGTCGGCGAGCGCGGCTGCGGACAGTTCGGCGAGGGGTCCCTCACGGTGCCAGCCGATGATCGCCTCCTCGCGTTCGACGACGTCGACGCGTCCCCAGCGGGGGTCCGCGACGGCGTGCGCGAGGGAGAAGCCGACGCCGAGGCCGCCGATGAGGAGGGCGGGGGAGGGGCGGTCGTCGAGGGCGTCGCGGGCCGCGTCGACGAGCAGGCGCTCGGAGCGGCCGTCGCTGGTGTCCATCAGGAAACAGCCGTTGGCGATGATCTGCAGCAGCTCACCGTGGCGCCGCAGGACGACCTCGCCGTGAGGGCCCTCGCGCCGGTCGAGCACGACGGGGGCGGTGGTGTGGGTGTGCATGGCCCACAGCGTATTTTTCCGCGACGTCCGTCCGCAGGCGGTTAACGGGGCCTCCGGGCTTTCGGGTCGGCGAGCCCGCGCGACGCAGGAGCCGCCCCGCGGGTTGCCGTGTGGTTGCCGTGTGAGACGCACCTCACGTGGCGCCCGTCATAGACACGCTCGAAAAGAGGGCAAAGGGTGGGGTGGGACGGAAGGAGCGCCTCACCCGTGAACCAGAGCGTGCGGCCCGTCGGGGCCGCGTCCGACGCGGAGACGCCGGGCACCCTGAGCGGCATACCGCGGCAGTCGACGCGTCGGCCCCCGCCGGGGGCGGGCCACGAGCAGGCGGCGCGGGAACGTGCCCCCGGCGCGTCCACCCGGCGCCTCCGCCCCTGGCTGCTCCTGCCCACCCCCACCGGCACGCCCTTCACCTTCGGGTACGCCCTCGTGCTCGCGGCCACCTCGCTGCTCGCGCAGTACGCCGACCCGGACCTCGTGGAGAAGCTCCTCCACGGGTCCAGCACCGACGTGGCGCACCTAGCGCACAGCCCCGTTCTCGTCCTGGTCGCGAGCGCCCTGTGGATCGCGGGCGGCATCACGTCCCCGTACGCGATCGGCTTCCTGCTGGTGCTCACCGCGCTGGAGCGCCGCATCGGCGGCCTGCGCACCGCCGGTGTCTTCCTCCTCGGGCACGTCGTCGCCACGCTCGCGACGGAGGTCCCGGTCGGCTTCTCGGTCCTCGCGGGCCATCTGCCGGACAGTTCCCTGCACCGGCTCGACTACGGCATCAGCTTCGGGGTGGCCGCCAGCGTCGGCGCGCTGGCGGGGCTGCTCACACCGTGGCTGCGCTGGCCCGTCCTCATCGGCTTCGGCGGGATGCTGGTCGACGACCTGATCGCGTTCGCCGACCCGATGACGAACTGGGGGCACCTGCTCGCGCTGCTGGTCGGCGTCGCCACCTGGCCGTTGCTCAGGCGTCGCCCCGGCGCGGCGCGCGACGCATCGCCCACAGGGTCGGGCCGCCGCCCGGCAGCTGCACCTCGCCGAGCGCCGTGAAGCCGAAGTGCTCGTAGAAGGGGAGGTTCTCCGGCTTGGAGGACTCCAGGTACACGGGCAGGCCGGCCTCGTCGGCGCGGGCGAGACCTGAGCGCAGGAGGGCGGCTCCGTGGCCCTGGCCCTGGGCGGCGGGGTCGGCGCCGAGCACCGCCAGGTACCAGTGCGGCTCCTCGGGGCCGTGTCCGGCGGCGGCCGCGGTGGCCTCGCGGAACAGCGGGGCGCGGTCGCCGAGTATCTCCGCGAGCTCCTCGACGGTCTCCGCGTCGGGCACGGCCTTGTCCTGCGCGCCCGGCGGCACCCAGAAGGCGGCCGCCGCGGCCGTCCGCTCGCAGACGCCGTGGCGGCCGTACTGCCGGGTGAGGAGCGTGGCGAAGTAGCGGCCGAGGCCCGCCTCGCGGGTGGCGGCGTCCGGGAAGAACCAGCGCATCATCGGATCGTCGTCGAAGGCGCGGGCCAGGGTGGGGCCGATCGTCGCGGCGTCGTCGAGGGTGGCGGGCTGCGGGGCGGGGCGGGGCGCCTCGGGGGCATTGGTCGTCGACATGCGGTCATTCTGCACTTGTTGATCTTCATGGCCGGAGCCAGGGGTTTGCTCGCGCGCGGCCGCCCCGGCGCCACCCGCGCCCGGCCGGCGCCCCGCGCCCCGAATGCACTCGGCCGCTGCCTGTCTCGCCGTCGGCTGCGGCTCGGGGGTGGCTGAGCGCGCAGTTCCCCGCGCCCCTGGGTGGGGCTTCGTGCCGTCGCCCGGTCGGCGCCCCGAGCGTCGGATGCCGTTGGCCGCTGCCTGTCTCGCCGTCGGCTGCCGCTCGGGGGTGGCTGAGCGCGCAGTTCCCCGCGCCCCTGGGTGGGACTTCGCGCCGTTGCCCGGGCGGCGCCCCGCACCCCTGGGTGGAGCTTCGTGTCGTCGTCGTGTCAGGCGGCCGCTACCGCCTCCACGATCGACGGGAACGCGTCCGTCGGCAGAATGCGCGTCAGGCGCAGTCCCGCCCGGACGAGCAGTGCTGCGAACTCGTCCTCCGTGCGCTCCTGGCCGTCCACGATCGCTGCCATCGCCACGTCCAGGGTCTTGCCGATGTGCGGTTCGTTGCCGGACGGCAGGACGCAGTCGACGATCAGGAGGCGTGCGTCCGGTGCCATCGCCGCGCGGCAGTTGCGCAGGATCCGCTCGCAGTCCGCGTCCGGCCAGTCGTGCAGGACGTGTTTGAGGACGTAGATGTCGCCGCCCTGGGGCACCTCGGCGAAGAAGTCCCCGGACTCGGCCCGCCATCTGCCGCGCAGCTCCTCGTCGCCGCCCAGGAGGTGCGTGCTCACCGCGGGCACCTGGTCGTAGAGGACACCCGTCAGGCCGGGCCGCCCGCGCAGGACCGCGCGCAGCAGTCCGCCGCGGCCGCCGCCGACGTCCACCACGGTGCCCTTCTCCGGGAAGGGGTACGTCCCGGCGATCACCGCGTCGACCGGACCCGACAGTGACGCCATGCCGCTGTCGAAGAGCTCCCGCAGCTCGGCGTCCTCGGCCAGATACGCGAAGAACGGCTTGCCGAAGACCCGTTCGAAGGACGGGCCGGCCTGGCGGACCGTCTCCTCAAGACCCGCGGAGGTCCGCCAGAACGCCTGGTCGGTCAGCATCACGACCGCCGGGTGCAGCGAGTCGGGCACGTCGGTGCGGAGTGCGTTCGCGAGCGGGGTCAGGTGGAACGCGCCCGCCCCGTCCTCACGGAAGACGCCGCGCGTGGCGAGATAGCGCAGGACGCGGCGGAGGTGCCCGGCGTGGGTGCCGGTCGGCTCGGCCAGTTGCTCGGCGGTGCGCGGCCCCGCCGCCAGATGGTCGGCCACCCGGCAGAGCGCCGCCGTGCGCAGCGCCGCCGAGAAGAGATGCCCCAGTGCGTGGTCCGCGAGCTGCCAGGTCACGTCCCGCATGCCGCCGTCACCGTTCTCGGGTGTGTCCACCTTGGATCCCCTCCGTGGGAGTCGGAGTGTCCACGGTCCCAGGGGGACGGCCGGGAGGGAACGGTACGCGGGGGACGGGCGACCGGAAACGAGCCATGGGCGGAGCCGCTTTTTGCGTGATCGCTTAGAGCGAACACGCCCCGGGGAACAACTCGGCGCTCATAACCATTGAGTCGATACAGCTCAACTTGAATGCCGAAGGGGAGATCATGGCTACTGAGTCCACCTCGTACACACCGCTCACTCTGCCTGTGCTGCCGCTCGACGACGAGGTGGTCCTGCCCGGCATGGTGGTTCCGTTCGACCTGTCCGACGCCGATGTGCGCGCCGCGGTGGAGGCCGCCCAGGCCGCGGCCCGCTCCAGTGGCGACAGCAAGCCGAAGGTGCTGCTTGTTCCGCGCATCGACGGGACGTACGCCGCGACCGGTGTCCTCGGCACCGTCGAGCAGGTCGGGCGGCTCTCCGACGGCGACCCCGGCGCCCTCATCCGCGGCCGGAGCCGCGTCCGCATCGGCGCGGGCACGACCGGTCCCGGCGCCGCCCTCTGGGTCGAGGGAGTGCAGCTCGACGACACCGTGCCCGACCCCCTGCCGGGCGCCGTCACCGAGCTCGTCAAGGAGTACAAGGCGCTCGCCACCAGCTGGCTGAAGAAGCGCGGCGCCTGGCAGGTCGTCGACCGCGTCACCCAGATCGACGACGTCTCCGCGCTCGCCGACAATTCCGGCTACTCGCCGTTCCTGACCACCCAGCAGAAGGTCGAGCTCCTGGAGACCGAGGACGCCGTCGCGCGCCTCAGGCTCGCCACCGAGCAGCTGCGCGAGCACCTCGCCGAGCAGGACGTCGCCGAGTCCATCGCCAAGGACGTACAGGAAGGCGTGGACAAGCAGCAGCGCGAGTTCCTGCTGCGCCGCCAGCTCGACGCCGTCCGCAAGGAGCTGCGCGAGCTCAACGGCGACAGCAAGGACGCGGCGGAGGAGTCCGACGACTACCGCGCCCGCGTCGAGGCCGCCGACCTCCCCGAGAAGGTCCGCGAGGCCGCCCTCAAGGAGGTCGACAAGCTGGAGCGCGCGAGCGACCAGTCGCCCGAGGGCTCCTGGATCCGCACCTGGCTGGACACCGTCCTCGAACTGCCGTGGAACGAACGCACCGAGGACGAGTACGACATCAAGGGCGCCCAGCGCGTCCTCGACGCCGAGCACGCGGGCCTGGAGGACGTGAAGGAGCGCATCACCGAGTACCTCGCGGTGCGCAAGCGCCGTGCCGACCGCGGCCTCGGAGTCGTCGGCGGGCGCCGCGGCGGCGCCGTCCTCGCCCTCGTCGGCCCGCCCGGCGTCGGCAAGACCTCGCTCGGCGAGTCCGTCGCGCACGCCATGGGCCGCAAGTTCGTGCGGGTCGCGCTCGGCGGCGTACGGGACGAGGCGGAGATCCGCGGCCACCGCCGTACGTACGTGGGGGCGCTGCCCGGACGCATCGTGCGGGCCATCAAGGAGGCCGGGTCGATGAACCCGGTGGTGCTCCTCGACGAGATCGACAAGGTCGGCTCGGACTTCCGGGGCGACCCGGCCGCCGCCCTCCTCGAAGTCCTCGACCCGGCGCAGAACCACACCTTCCGCGACCACTACCTGGAGGTCGAGCTCGACCTCAGCGACGTCGTCTTCCTCGCCACGGCGAACGTCCTCGAAGCCATCCCCGAGGCGCTGCTCGACCGCATGGAGCTCGTCCGCCTCGACGGCTACACCGAGGACGAGAAGGTCGTCATCGCCCGCGACCACCTGCTCCCGCGCCAGCTGGAGCGGGCCGGCCTGGCGGAGGACGAGGTCACCCTCGACGAGAGCGCGCTGCGCAAGCTCGCCGGTGAGTACACGCGCGAGGCGGGCGTCCGCAACCTGGAGCGCTCCGTCGCGCGGCTGCTCCGCAAGGTCGCGGCCCAGCACGAACTGGGCGACAGGGAGCTGCCGTTCACCGTCACCGACGAGGACCTGCGCGGCCTGCTCGGCCGGCCGCGGCACGTGCCCGAGTCCGCCCAGGACCCGGCCGAGCGGCGCACGGCGGTGCCGGGCGTGGCGACCGGGCTCGCGGTCACCGGGGCCGGCGGCGACGTGCTGTTCGTGGAGGCGTCGCTCGCCGACCCGGAGACCGGCGCCACGGGGCTCACGCTCACCGGCCAGCTGGGCGACGTCATGAAGGAGTCGGCGCAGATCGCGCTGAGCTTCCTGCGCGCGCACGGCGCGGAACTGGAGCTGCCCGTCGGTGACCTGAAGGAACGGGGCGTGCACGTCCACTTCCCGGCCGGCGCGGTCCCCAAGGACGGGCCGAGCGCGGGCATCACGCTGACCACCGCCCTCGCCTCGCTGCTCAGCGGGCGGCTCGTCCGCACGGACGTGGCGATGACCGGTGAGGTCTCGCTGACCGGCCGGGTCCTGCCGATCGGCGGCGTCAAGCAGAAGCTGCTCGCCGCGCACCGCGCCGGGATCACCACGGTGATCATCCCGAAGCGGAACGAGGCGGACCTCGACGACGTGCCGGCCGAGGTCCTGGAGAAGCTGGACGTGCACGCGGTCACGGACGTGCGCCAGGTGCTCGAACTGGCCCTCACCGAGGCCGAGGTGAAGGTCCCGGCCGCCGCATAGGGCGCGCTGTGGGTGAACGGTGGCCGGCCCGGCATCGGGGCGGCCACCGTTCACGCGTGCTCAGCCGTCCACGTGTGCTCAGCCGTTGGCGAGCGCCTGCACCCGGTCGAGGGCGCCGTTGAACTTGTTGTGGTCGCCTACCGTCGGTCCCGACGAGGTGTACTGCCACATGGTGTGGAAGCCCCAGCCGGCCGGGAGTTCACCCGGGCTGGTGTCGTAGCGGGCGATCCACAGCGGGTTGCTGGCGCCGAAGCCGCTGTAGTTGCCGGTGCACTGCTTCCACCAGCTGGTGGCGGTGTAGATGACGGCGTCGCGCCCGGTGCGGGCCTTGTAGGTGTTCAGGAAGTCCCGGATCCAGCTGACCATCCCCGACTGGGTCTTGCCGAAGCAGGCCGCCCCGTACGGGTTCCACTCGATGTCCAGGGCGCCCGGCAGCGTCTTGCCGTCGCGCGACCAGCCGCCGCCGTTGTCCACGAAGTAGTTGGCCTGGGCGGCGCCGCTCGTGGTGTCCGGCGTCGCGAAGTGGTACGCGCCGCGGATCATGCCCACGTTGTACGAACCGTTGTACTGCTGGGCGAAGTAGGGGTTCTTGTAGTACGTCCCCTCGGTGGCCTTCACGTAGGCCCACTTCACACCGCTGTTCCACAGCGTGGACCAGGCGACGTTGCCCTGGTGGCTGCTGACGTCGACGCCTTCGGTCTGCGTGGCGCCGCCGCCGCTGGGCAGGCCGCCCTGGCCGTCGTGCTCGATGACGCCCTGACCGAGGCGGGCGGAGCCGCGCGGCGGGATGTCGTCCGCCTGGGCCGCCGTGGGGAGCGTCAGGAGGAGGGCGAGGGCGGAGAGTGCTGCGAGGAGAACCCCCGCCGGCGACAAGCGCGGGCGGTGGGCCGGTCCGGGTCTGTGCACGGGCATGGGTATGCCTCCGAAGGCCTCGGTGGTGCGCTGGGGGGACCTTGCGACATGTTGAATGGTGTGAACATGTCACTTGAAAAGCTACGCACGTAGAACGCCGCCGGGGAAGAGGGGCGAGGAGCTGCCGTTGGTCCACTCCTGTGGCGGTGCCTGCCGGGCGGGACCGTCTCCACCTTGCGAAATACTGGTCAGGCCGCTGCCGCCACGGCCGCGGGACGAGGGCCTTCCGGCGACGACTTTCAGAATCGGGAAAGCGGACATGGGTGCTGCAGAAGAGGGTGTGGGGCGCGGCGCGCGGGGTGCCGTCGAACAGGGGGCGCGCGAGGCCGAGGGCGAGGACCGCGAGTTCCTCTCCCTCGAACGGGAGTTGTCGGTCCTGCTGCGCCGCGCGCGGGCCTCGTCGGGCGAGATGGCGCGCCAGGTCCACCCCGACCTGGAACCCGCCGCGTACGGACTCCTCGTCCGCCTGGACGACTCGGGGCCGCAGCGGGCCACCGACCTCGCCGCCTTCATCGGCGTCGGCAAGGCCACGATGAGCCGCCAGCTGCGGGCACTTGAGGAGCTCGGCCTGGTCTCCCGCGAGCCGGACCCGGCCGACGGGCGCGCCTGGCTCATCCGGCTCACGCCCGACGGTCGCACCCGCTTCCGCACGGTGCGCGCCGCCCGCCGCGCCAGTTACGTGCGCAGGCTCGCGAGCTGGGACCGGGCGGAGGTCGCCGAACTCGCCCGGCTGCTGGGCCGGCTGAACGCGAGCGCGGACTCGTGAGCCGTACGCGGACGCCCGGCGCGTGACCCCGGGCCTCAGTACCGGTCGTGGCCTCGGCCCGCAGAGCCGACTCGTGGCGTCGGCCCGCAGAGCAGACTCGTGACCTCGGCCCCCCAGAGCCGGCTCGTGACCTCGGCCCGCCAGAGCCTGCGTCACGGCTCCGCGTAGACGACCGCCGCGTCGTCGTGCCGCTTCCCGCGCGGGAAGGCGAGGCGGTCCGGGTCCGCGCGCTCCAACTCCCGCACCCGGTCGATCAGGTGCTGCGGGCCCTCCTTGCGCAGCAGCGCGAAGCACTCGGCCCAGCCGCCCTCGCGGAACGTCTCGACCCACCGCCCGGCCCCGTCGGTGAGCGCCGCCACCGCCGTGACCTCCGCCCGCGGGGTCTCGCCCGTCACGGCGCGCTGAGCGGCCGAGGGGTCGGCGGCGGCGGTGAAGAAGCCGTCCTCCGCGTTGCGCAGCGCCTCCACCGCGGCTCCGTAGACACGGGCCGCCGCGTCCCGCTCGGCCGAACCCCGGGGCAGGGCGCGCACCTCGTCGCGCAGGGCCCGGACGGCGGGTGGCAGCTCGGCCAGGCGGCGGTCGAGCACGGCGGTCACCTGGCCGCCGGGGCCCACCATGAGGAGCGCCGAGTCGGACAGGACCAGGTGCTCGACGCGTTCCGCGTCCCAGCGTACGAGCACGACGGTTGCCTGAGGGGTGCGTGGGTGAGAAAGGTCACAGGTTGAACCATGTGACTCGGCGGTACGCGAGATGCCGGCCGCGAGAATCTCAGAGAGCGTCATATCCGGGCGTGAAACGGACAGTTCGCCCAGTGCGCCACCGAGGCGTGAAGTGAACCAGGGGACGGAATGCGGACAGCCCACCGAGCCCTCGGGCGGCGTCACGCCGTCCAGGAGGACGAGCGATCCACCCTGTCCGGACGCGGGAAGCGCGACCGCCGCGTAGTCCTCGTTGGGGCGTGCGGGGTCGCCGGGCTCGGTGGCGAGTTCGATACGCATCCGGCCAGTCTGCACGAGCCCTTCACAAGGCCCGCCAGGAGCCGCAAAGGGGCGCCGGGCCTGCTCGTACGGGCGGGTCACGCGCCGGAATTCGACCGGAATGATCAACTCCGGCACGGGTGTGGCGGCGCATCCTGCCAAAGCCGGTGGGAGACGTCCAACCGGCACGCCGGAGGGGCCCCGCACCGGCCCCGCCGGGACTTGCCCGCCAACTCCCCGCCGATGTTCACTCCTTCGGGTGGCCGGCCAGGCGATGCGCGACCGCCACTCACCGGCACTGGAAGGGTCAGGAGCCGTACCGGGGGGAGCGCTCGTGTTGACAGGTCGTCACCCGGGCCCAAGGGCAGACGAAAACGAGAATGCGAGCACCGGTGCAGAAGATGCGGCCTCGGCGCAAAGGCAAGCAGACGGCCCCTGAAGGGGCCACGCCGGGCGCGACCACTCCGACCGAGCGTGCGCCGGAGGGTACGGCCACGGACGTCTCCGCGGGCACGGCTCCACCTCCTGGAGCGGCTTCCTCCCCGGACGCGGGAGCGGGCGTGAAGACGGCCGCCGCCTCGGGCGCGGCCGCAGCCTCTGGCGGTAAGGCCGCCGCACCTGCCGGTAAGGCAGCCGCACCTGCCGGTAAGACGGCCGGCCCCGACGCCTCCGCCGCGGTGCCCCCTGCGCCGGTGCCCCCGGCGGCCGGTGTCAACAAGGCGCCCACCGCCCGCGTGCGCAATCGGCTGATCGTCGCCGTCGCCGTCGTGGCCGCCGCCGTCGCGGGAGCGGGCGCGCCCGCCGTCATCGCGGCGTCCGACCGGCTGAACGACACCCAGAGCCTGGTGACGCTCGCCGAACAGACCCAGCAGGCGGTCTCCCTCGGCCACTCCCTCGCCGACGAGCGGGACGAGGTCACGTCCTTCATCGCCGCCGGGCGCCCGCAGGGCAAGGGCCTCTCCGAGAGCCGCAGCGCCCGCGTGGACCGGCAGGTCGACGAGCTCCGCGGCGCCGACGCGCCCGCCGGGCTCCGCGCCGACCTCGCCGACATCGCCGCCGTGCGCAGAGCGGCGCTCACCGGCAAGAGCACCGCTCTCGAAGCCCACGAGGCGTACACCAAGGTCATCGCCGAACTCCACGGCCTCACCCGCGACCTCGCCGAACAACTGCCCCCCGAGGCGAACAAGGGCGCCCTCGCCCTCGCCGACCTCGACCACGCCGTCGAGCAGGCCGCCGCCACCCGCGGCCTGCTCCTCGCCGCCCTCTCCCTGCCGAGCCCCACCGGCACCCCCGCCGTCGACCCGGTCACCGGCCTGCCCGCCACCGGCACCGACGAGGCCCCGGCCGACGCGAAGCGCCGCGACGAGCTCAGCGGCGCCGCCCAGCAGGCCCGCGTCCGCGAGCTGGCCGCGCTCGCCGACTTCCGCGACGCGGCGGGCGACCCGGCCCGCGCCACGTACGACTCGACCGTCACGGGCGCCGAGGTCAGTGCCGCGGAGAAGTACCTCGAGCGCCTCACCGACCGGCCGACGCTCTCCGCCGACGAGCGGCGCTCCGACCGCAAGAAGGTCGACGCCGCGCTCTCCGCCCGCATCGAGACCATGCGCGGCGCCGAGTCCGCGCTCGGCGTCGAGCGCACCAAGCACCTCGCCCAGCTGCGCGACGACGACATCACGGCCCTGGAGATCCGCATCGCGCTCGTCGGCGTCTGCCTGCTCCTCGCGGTCGGCTTCGCCATGGGCACGGCCCGCTCGCTGACCCGCCCGCTCGCCGTCCTGCGCCTCGGCTCGGCCCGCCTCGCCACCGAGCCCGCGCCGCAGGACCCGATCCGCTTCACCGGCCGCGACGACGAGTTCGCCCAGGTCGTCCGCTCCGTCAACGCGCTGCATGCCCACGCGGCCGCCCTCACCGAGCGCCTCGCCACCCTGGAATCGGACCGCAAGCACCTCATCGGGCAGCGGCAGTCCATGGCGGACGAGCGCGCGGCGCTGCGCGAGGAGCTCGCCGAGGCCTCCGCGCACCTGGAGCAGGTGCGCCAGTCCATCCACGGCACCTTCGTCAACCTGGCCCTGCGCACCCTCGGCCTGGTCGAGCGCCAGCTCGCCGTCATCGAGAACCTGGAGGACCGCGAGCAGGACCCCGACCGGCTCGCCACCCTCTTCAAGCTCGACCACCTCGCCACGGTCATGCGCAGGCACAGCGAGAACCTCCTGGTCCTCGCCGGCGCCGAGCACGGCCACCAGCACCCCGGCGCGGTCCCGCTCGTCGACGTCGTGCGCGCGGCGGTCTCCGAGATCGAGCGGTACGAACGCGTCCGCATCGCCACGCTGCCGCCGCACGCGCACGTGGCGGGGTTCGCCGCCGACGACATCAGCCACCTCACCGCCGAGCTCCTGGAGAACGCGACCTCGTTCTCGCCGCCGGACGCCTCCGTCGAGGTCTCCGGCTGGCTCCTGGAGAACGGCGAGGTCATGCTCTCCGTCCAGGACGAGGGCATCGGCGTCCCGCAGGACCGCATGCGGGAGCTCAACGCCCGCCTCGCGGACTTCGACCCCGACGCCGTGCACGACCAGGAGAGCGGGGACGGGCTCGGGCTCGGCCTCTACGTCGTCGCGCGGCTCGCCGCCCGGCACGGGGCGCGGGTGCGGCTGCGGGAGCAGAAGCAGGGCGGTGTCGCGGCGGTCGTGGTGCTGCCCGAGGGCATCCTCGCGGACGCGCCCGCGCCGGCCGCGCCCGCCGCGGTGGTCGCGCCGCCGCGCACCGGCGAGCCCCTGACGCATCTGCCCGGCTCCGAGGCCGAGGCCAACTCCAATGTCCTTCCCGGGCGTCTGACCAGCGCACCCGGCGAGGATCCGCTGATCGCGGCGGCCGAGCGGACCCTGGAGACGGCGCTCCCCGCGCCTTCCTCCGAGGCGAAGCCCGAGCCGGAGCCGGAGCCTTCCTCTGATGAGTCCGACTCCGACTCCGGGCCTTCGCCGTCGGCGGAGACCACGATGGAGCTCCTGCCGCCCCAGCTCCTGGAGCCGGACCCGGACGCGGAGCCGGACTCGGACGCGCAGCCGGACCCGGAGCCCGCGGCGGCGCCCGCGCCCCCCAAGTGGGAGCGCGTCACCGACAAGGGACTGCCCAAGCGCACCCCGAAGATCACCGCGCCCGCGGCCGCCGCGCCCAAGCCGCGCACCGGCTCCGTGGACGCCGAAGCACTCCGCCGCCGCCTCGGCGGCTTCCACCAGGGCGCGATCAGCGGCCGTCGGGACGTGGAGGCCGAGATCGCGGGCGAAGGCGCGGGGGAAGAGACGACGAAGCCGTCGGACCAGAATGAACGAGCCGCAGACGTAATGGGGGACTCAGTCGAGGAGGCAAGCAGTTGACTGCGCCCATGCGCACGCCCAGTTCGTCCGCCACATCCGCAAAACCGGCCACATCCGCCGCACCCGCCGGATCCGCCACACCCGCCGGATCCGCCGCACAGACGGGATCCGCCGCACAGACCGGCTCCGCGGGCCTGAGCAGTGAAGCCCGCAATCTGCACTGGCTCCTGACCAACCTGGTCGAGGAGGTGCCCGGGCTCCTCTCCGTCGCGGTGGTCTCCTCCGACGGTCTGCTGCTGCTCTCCTCCGACCCCGGGCGCAACGCCGAGCGTCCCGCGGCGAAGACCTCGGGGCCCAAGGGGTCGAGCGCGGACCTCGCCACCATCGTCTCCGGGCTCGGCTCCCTCACCATCGGCGCCGCGAAGCTGATGGACGGCGGAGCGGTCAAGCAGACCGTCGTGGCGATGGAGGAGGGCAGCCTCTTCGTGATGTCCATCAGCGACGGCTCGCTGCTCGGTGTGCACGCCACACCGGACTGCGACATGAGCGTCGTCGCGTACCACATGGCGCTCTTCGTCGGCCGCGCCGGGCACGTCCTCACCCCCGAACTCCGCAGCGAACTGCGCCAGTCGATGGAGAGCGCCCGATGAGCAGCAGGAGCAGCAGGAGCAAGTCGCCGAAGCTGCCGCAGCGCGGCGGCGACCGAAAACCCGCCCGGGTGCGTCCCTACTCGCTGACCGGCGGGCGGACCAGGTTCGGCCACGTCCTGCTCGTCGAGACGTTCGTGGCCAGCAACCCCGCGCTCGAAGCGCCCGACGAGCGCCTCGAACTGCCCAAGGGCACGCTGTCGAAGGTCATGCCGGAGATGCGGGCGATCGTCGAGATCTGCCGCCGCATGCGTACGGTCGCGGAGATCGCGGCGCTCCTGAAGATGCCGCTCGGCGTGGTCCGCGTACTGCTCAGCGACCTCGCCGACCAGGGAAAGATCCGCGTGTACGGAACGGGCCACGGCCCGGGACAGCCCGACCGCGCACTGCTGGAAAGGGTGCTGAGTGGACTCCGCCGTCTCTGAACTCCTCGAAAACGAGGGTCAGTTGCAGGCCTGGCAGACGGACAGGTCACGTGCCCCGATCGCCACGAAGATAGTGGTCGCGGGCGGTTTCGGCGTCGGCAAGACGACGCTGGTGACCGCCGTCTCCGAGATCACGCCCCTCCAGACGGAGGCGCTGATGACGCAGGCGAGCGCCGACACCGACGACCTGAGCGCGACCCCGGAGAAGACGACCACCACGGTCGCCATGGACTTCGGCCGCATCACGCTCGACGACGACCTGGTGCTCTACCTCTTCGGCACGCCCGGTCAGCAGCGCTTCTGGTTCATGTGGGACGACCTGGTGCGCGGCGCGATCGGCGCCGTCGTGCTGGCCGACACCCGCCGCCTGTCCGACTGCTTCCCGGCGCTCGACTACTTCGAGAGCTGCGGCCTGCCGTACATCGTGGCCGTCAACCACTTCGACGGCAGCGAGAAGTTCGAGCCCGCGGACGTGCGGGAGGCGCTGACGGTGCCACCGCACATACCCGTGCTGATCATGGACGCACGGCAGCGCATCTCGGTCATCGAGTCGCTGCTCGCCCTGGTCGGCCACGCGCTCGACGTAACCCCTGAGTAAGAGAAGGACCCTCATGCGGAAGATACTTGTCGTCGGAGCCGGGCAGTCCGGGCTCCAGATCGCTCTCGGGCTCCAGGCGCAGGGGTACGAGGTCACCCTGATGTCCAACCGCACCGCGGACGAGATCCGGTCGGGCCGGGTCATGTCCACGCAGTGCATGTTCCACACCGCCCTCCAGCACGAGCGCGACATCCAGGCGAACTTCTGGGAGTCGCAGGCCCCGAAGATCGAGGGCGTCGGCGTCTCGGTGGCCGGCCCCGACGGCTCCCGTGCCATCGACTGGGTCGGCAAGCTCGACGGGTACGCCCAGTCGGTCGACCAGCGCGTGAAGATGGCGGGCTGGATGGAGACGTTCGCCCAGCGCGGCGGCCAGCTGGTCATCCACGGCGCCGCGGTCGGCGACCTCGACTACTTCTCGCGCACCTACGACCTGGTGCTCGTCTCCGCCGGCAAGGGCGAGCTCGTCTCGATGTTCGAGCGCGACGCGGCCCGCTCCCCGTTCGCCGAGCCGCAGCGCGCGCTCTCGGTGGCGTACGTCCACGGGCTCGGCCCGCGCCCGGAGCACCCCGAGTTCGACGCGGTGCGCTGCAACCTCGTGCCCGGTGTCGGCGAGCTCTTCGTCATGCCGACGCTCACCACGTCGGGCCGCGCGGACATCCTCTTCTGGGAGGGCATCCCCGGCGGCCCCCTCGATGTCTTCCAGGGCATCAAGGACCCGAGCGAGCACCTGGCGCTCACCCTCGAACTCCTGGAGAAGTTCCTGCCCTGGGAGTACGCGCGCGCCACGAAGGTCGAGCTGACCGACGCGGGCGGCACGCTGGCCGGGCGGTACGCCCCCACCGTGCGCAAGCCCATCGGCCGGCTCCCCAGCGGCGGCCTGGTCCTCGGCGTCGCCGACGTCGTCGTCGCCAACGACCCGATCACCGGCCAGGGTTCCAACTCGGCGTCCAAGTGCGCCGCCTCGTACATCTCCTCCATCGTCGAGCACGGCGACAAGCCGTTCGACGAGGAGTGGATGCAGTCGGCGTTCGACCGCTACTGGGAGACGGCGCAGTACGTCACCAAGTGGACCAACGCCATGCTGGGCGCCCCGCCGGAGCACGTCCTGAACATCCTCGGCGCGGCCGGTCAGCTGCAGCCGGTCGCCGACCGGTTCGCCAACGGCTTCAACGACCCGGCCGACTTCGAGAACTTCTTCTTCGACCCGGAGAAGGCGGCCGCCTACCTGGAGTCGGTGGCACCGGGCGCCTGACCCGCGCCGTACCCGAGGTCGCTGCCGGCGGTGGCGCCCTCGGGCAGCTTCGGCGGGGTGTACCCGTGCATGGTCCGGCCCCTGGGGTCGGGCCGCACGGCACCGAGCACGGGGTTCGCGGCGATCGGTGACACCTTCACGCGGGCGCCGGGGCGCGGCGCCTGGACGACCTTGCCGTCGCCCAGGTACATCGCCACGTGCGTGGCCTTGCGGAAGTAGACGACGAGGTCCCCGGGGCGCAGCTTCGACAAGGGGATGCGGCGCAGCTCGGTCCACTGCTCCTGGCTGGTCCGCGGGATCTTCCGGCCCGCGTGCGCCCAGGCCCGCGAGGTCAGCCCCGAGCAGTCGAACGCCTTCGGGCCCTCGGCGCCCCACTTGTAGGGCCGCCCGATCTGCCGGACCGCGTAGTCGAGCGCCTTGTCGCCCTGCCGCGAGGGGGGCCGGGTGGCGGGGCTGCCGCCGGGGGCACCGGGTGCGCCAGGCGTCCCGAGCGCGCCGGACGTCAGGAACCTCTCCTGCGCCTCGGCCGTGCCCGCCTCCTCCGCCTGCCGCAGCGCGGCCAGCTGCTCCACGCTCAGGGAGGAGAGCAGCTCCTCGACCTCCCGCAGCTGCCCGTCGACCTCGTCCCGCTGCTTCCTCTGCCGCGCGGCGAGGACGGCCTGGACGGCCAGCGCCTTTTTCGCCGCCCTCGCCAGGTCGTCCGCCTTTTTCTCACCCTCGGCCAGCCGCTCCACCGTGGCGGCCCGGCCCGCGGCCACCCGGCCGATGACGTGCCCCTGGTCGAGGGCGCGCTGCGGGTCGCGGGCGAGCAGCAGCCGTAGGTAGGGGGAGAGCTCGGTGGTGCCCTGGTACTGCTGCCGGGCGAACAGGCCGGCGTCGGCCCGGGTGTCGCGCACCGCGGCGCGCGCCTTCGCGAGCTTGTCGTCCAGGGCCTTGGCCCTGGCTCGCTGCTTCTTCAGCTTCTCCTCGGTCGCGTTGTACGTCTCCGAGGCTTCCTCGGCCGATTGGTACAGCAGATGAAGGTCCGTCAGGAGGGCGGCGACGGAACGGACTTCCGGTTCCGGGGCCGCCTGGGCCGGGGGAGCGGTCGTACACAGGGCGCCGAGGGCGGCCCCTGTGCAGACCCACCGCAGCAGTGTGCCTGACACGTCATCACCTCCGGTGCGCGGAGGGCTCTCCTGCGCGCAGGGTGAGCATCCGGCCCGGCCGGGGGGTTCGCCTCCCGGCGGGGGCGGTCGGCGCAACCTGGGTCACCCTTGCAGGGGGCGTCGGCGTGGTGGGTTGCGTCGCGTCGTGCACGTCTGCGGGTGGGTGGGGGCCGGCCGCGCAGTTCCCCGCGCCCCTGAAGTCCCCGCGTCCCGGCGTTTGCGCCCGCGGGTGGGTGGGGGCTGCTCGCGCAGTTCCCCGCGCCCCTGCAACACCCCTGCGGGGTGCGCTTCAGGGGGGGGCGGGGCGAAGGTTCGGGGTCAGGGGCGCGGGGAACTGCGCGACCAGCCACGATCTGCCCGCAGGGGCGCACGGTCAGCGGGGTCCCGGTTTCGACCACGGCCACTTCAAGCCGCCCCCTTCGTCGCCGACCGCGTCGAACTCGTACTGCCACCTCGCGCCGAGCGAGATCCGGCTGCGCCCCGCCGCGGGGGTACGGCGGTACACGAGGACCGTCGGGGGACCGCCCGCGTCGTCGGGGACCGGGACACGGTACGTCTTCGGGGGATGCCCCGTCGGCCCGACGAGGACCGGGAGCACCCGGCCGTCCAGGGGACCGCCCACGAACGGAGTGTCTTCGCTCTTCACGCCCCCAGTGTCACACCCCGCAGGTCAAGGGGGGGCTCAGAGCAGGTGTGCCGCGTCGGCCACCACGGGCAGCACGCCCCGTGCGAGGGCGCCGACGGGGCCCTCCGGGGTCTCCAGGGTCAGCGCCCACCGGACGACGTCCGCGGTCTGCGGGTCGCGTCCCGCCGTCGCCACGAGCACCGCCATGAACTGCTCCACGAGCATGTCCCGCAGGTCGTCGAGGGGCGGCTGCTTCTCCTCGTCCAGCCAGATCAGCGAGGCCGCCTCCACCGCCGTGATCCACATCCGTACGGTCATCCGCAGCCGCGGACCCGGCTCCGGCACGCCCAGGTGGCTGAGGATGTGCTCGGCGGCGGCCCGGCGCACACCGTCCACGATGGCGGTCGTCCGTGAGGTCTCCACGACGCTGCCGCCCTGAAGGAGCGCGCTGAACCCCGTGTCGTGCTGGTCGACGAAGGCCAGGTACCGGTCGAGGGCCCGGGCGAGCCGCCGGGTGAGCGGTCCGTCCGGCGGCTCGGCGAAGCACTGCTCCAGGTCGTCGGCCGCGGACCGCAGCGCGGCCTCGTACAGCTGCTGCTTCCCGCCGGGGAAGTAGCGGTAGACGAGCGGGCGCGAGACCCCGGCGGCCTCCGCGACGTCGTCGAGGTTGACGTCCTCGGGCGCGCGGTGCGCGAAGAGGGTGAGCGCGGAGTCCAAGAGCTGCCGCCGCCGCGCCTCGACGCTCATGCGGCGGTACGCGGGAGTGGCGGCAGGCGAAGTCATGCCCGCAGCGTAACTCGGGGCGCGCCCCGTCAGGGCCGCGGGACTGCGACATGTGCGTCTTCCGCCACGCAGGCGCGACCGGCCTCTGGGGCGCCCCGCAGGGGCGCTTTCAGGGGCGCTTTCAGGGGCGCTTTCAGGGGCGCGGGGAACTGCGCGACCAGCCCCCACCCACCCGCAGCGAAGAACCTAGGCCAGCAACCCCGAAGACCGCCAGAGCCTCCGCCCGACCCCCCGTAGCACGCCGATGTCATCCAAGAAGTCGGTGAGCCGCTTCGCGCCGCTCTGCATGACCTCCCTGCGGTGGCCGCTCGCCTTCACCTGGGCCACGGCCTCGCGCCGGTCGAGGCCGACGTCCGTGTAGACCCGGGGGTTCACGAAGGCGATGGAGAAGACCCGCGCGGCCTCGCCGCAGCTGAGCCGCGTGAGCTCGCGCTCCCAGCGGGGCGCGGTCACCATCTGGCGCCGCAACTCCTCCCGGGCGTACCGGACATGGCGCGCCTCCTCGACCACGTGGATGCGGGTCACGCCGCGCACCAGCGTCTGGACGCGCTCGTCCGGGAACGTGAGGCGTTGCATCCAGTCGAGGATCTCCTCACCGAGCAGCGTGCAGGCGAAGGACCCGGGCGTGGTGGAGACCGTCTTCAGGACGCGCGCGAGGTTGTGGTTGAGGCGCGAGACCGGGTACGTCGGTGCGCCGCCTTTCTGGATCACCCGGGCGAACATCATCGAGTGCCTGCACTCGTCGGCGATCTCGGTGAGGGCGTACCGCACATGGGCGCTGGTCACGGACTTGTCGTAGATGTGCCGGACGAGCAGCTGGATCAGGATGATCTCGAACCAGATGCCGAGCGAGGTGAGCGACGCCGCCTCGTGCCGGGCGAGGTCGAGCCGCTGCTCCTCGGACATCCGCTTCCACATCGGGGTGTCGTAGAGGGAGACGAGCTCCGGCGGCCAGAACCACTTGCCCTCCTCGAGCGGGGCGTCCCAGTCGAGGTCCTTGTCGGGGTCGAAGGAGTGCTTGGCGGACGATTCGAGGAGCCGGGCGGCCACCTGCTCCCGGTCCTTGAGCAGCCCGAGCGCGTCCCGCAGGCCGTCGAGGGAAACGTCTTCCGGCACGGTCGTCATGACTGTTCCTGCCTTGTCGCGGGGTTACCGACGGTCACTTCTTATGAGACTGCTTGTCAGCAAGGCCGTCAATCCCTTGCGCGCGACTTGTTGACCCCTTGTCCATCAGCGTGTGAGCCTGCCGTCATGGCGACGCACGAGCTTTACACCAGTCCGCCGGCTGGGCTCAACTGGCAGGTCCCGTCCGCCAGTTCGGCCCGTTTCAGCTGGGAGTACGACGAAGGCCGCGACCGCCTCCTCGCCCTGTACCAGAAGGGCAAGGACAAGCAGTGGGACGGCGCCAAGCGCATCGAATGGGACCTCGAGGTCGACCCGCTCGACCCCCTCGGGACCCCCGACGAGTCCATGTCGCTCTACGGCACGCCGCACTGGGCGAAGCTGACCGAGCGGGACAAGGGCGAGCTGCGCAAGCACTACGCCTCCTGGCAGTTCAGCCAGTTCCTCCACGGCGAGCAGGGCGCCATGGTGTGCGCGGCCCGCATCGTCGAGTCGGTCCCCGACCTGGACGCGAAGTTCTACTCCGCGACGCAGACCATGGACGAGGCGCGGCACGCGGAGATCTACGGCCGCTTCCTGCACGAGAAGATCGGCATGCTCTACCCGATCAACGACAACCTCCAGTCGCTGCTCGGCGACACCCTGCGCGACTCCCGCTGGGACATGCCCTACCTCGGCATGCAGGTGCTCATCGAGGGCCTCGCGCTCGCCGCCTTCGGCATGCTCCGCGACACCACGGACAAGCCCCTGCCCAAGCAGATCCTCGCCTACGTCATGCAGGACGAGGCCCGGCACGTGGCCTTCGGCCGGATGGCCCTGCGCGACTACTACAAACAGCTCACCGACGCGGAACTGCGCGAGCGCGAGGAGTTCGTCATCGAGGGCTGCTACCTGATGCGCGACAGGCTGCGCGGCGTCGAGGTCCTGGAGAACTTCGGCATCCCCAAGGCGCAGGCCCAGGAGTACAGCGAGAACTCCGAATTCCTCGCCCTGTTCCGGCAGTTGCTGTTCTCCCGCATCGTGCCGTGCGTCAAGGACATCGGCCTGTGGGGCAAGCGCCTCCAGGAGGCGTACGTCGACATGGGCGTCTTCGAGATGGGCGACGCCAACCTCGACCAGCTCATGGCGCAGGACGAGGAGATCGCCGAGAAGCTGGACGCGGAGCGCTTCGCGGCCGAGGAGCGGGAGCGCGTGGCGGAGGTGCGGGACGCGATCGCGTCCGGCGAGAGGTAGCCGGCCAGGGGGTGGCAGCCCGGTCAGCGGGCGCTGATCGCCGCCTCCATCACCGCCTTCGCGATCGGCGCCGCGCTGCCGCCCCCGCTGATGTCCCCGCGGTCCGCCGACGCGTCCTCGACCACCACGGCGACCGCCACCGACGGCTCCGGGTCGTCGGCCGCCTGCGCCCAGGACACGAACCACGCGTACGGCGTGCCGGAGTTGTCGATGCCGTGCTGTGCCGTGCCCGTCTTGCCGCCGACCGTCACACCGCGGATCGCCGCGTTCGTGCCGGTGCCCTCCTCGACGACCTGCGTCATCATCTCCCGCAGCTGCGCCGCGGTGCCCGGACTCATCGCCTGCCGCAGCGTTCTCGTCCCCGTGCTGTCGACCACGTCGCCGTCGTCGCTCGTCGTACGGTCCACGAGGTGGGGGGCCTTGACCGAGCCGCCGTTCGCCACGGCCGCCGACACCATCGCCATCTGCAGCGGCGTCGCCCGGGTGTCGTACTGACCGATGGCGGAGAGCGCGAGCTGCGCCTTGTCCATCGACGTGTCGAAGTGGGACGGGGAGACGGACGACGGGATCCGCAGCCCGTCGTCGTCGAACCCGAAGCCGCGTGCCGTCTCCGTCATCGGACCGAGGCCCGTGTCGACGCCGAGCTTCGCGAACATCGTGTTGCAGGACCACCGGAAGGCGTAGCGCAGGCTCGCGTTCTCGCAGCCCTCCACCTCGTTGGTCAGCCGGGTGCTGGTGCCGGGCAGGGTGTACGGGCTCGGGGACTTGGTCGGCGCGTCCAGGTCCGTCACCGTGCCCGATTCGAGTGCGGCCGCCGCCGTCACCACCTTGAACGTCGAACCGGGCGGATAGGTCTGGCGGATCGCCCGGTTCAGCATCGGCTTGTCCGGGCTGCCGTTCAGCTCCGCCCAGCTGTCCGCGACCGAGCCGCGGGTCCCGGAGAGCCGTTCGGGGTCGTACGAAGGGGTGCTGACCAGCGCGAGGATCTTCCCGGTCGACGGCTCGACCGCGACGACCGCCCCGCGCTTGCCGCCGAGCCCCGCGTACGCGGCCTGCTGTACCGGCGCCTTGATGGTGGTCTCGACCTTGCCGCCGGGGTTCTGCGTGCGCGTGATGTCGTTCCACAGCGGGAGCGGGGCGAGCATCGGATCGGTGCCGGAGAGGATGTCGTCCTCGGTGTTCTCCAGGAAGGTCGTGCCGTACACCTGCGAGGCGAAGCCGGTCACGGGTGCGTACAACGGCCCGTTGCGGTACGTCCGTTCGTAGCGGAGCTGCTCGCCGGTGTCCCTGGAGCCGGTGACGGGCCGGCCGTCGACGAGGATGTCGCCGCGCGGCTGGCCGAAGCGGACGATGGCGTTGCGGCGGTTGGCCGGATTGTCGTCGAGCGCGTCGGACTGGACGACCTGGACGCGGGTGGCGTTGCCGAGCAGGGCGATGAGCAGCAGCGCGCAGAACGCGGCGGCATGCCGGATGTACCGTGTCACGCGGTCTCCGCGGGGACGGGCTGGCTGCGCGCCGAGTCGCTGACCCGGATCAGCAGCGCCACGATGATCCAGTTGGTGACGACCGACGAACCGCCCTGCGCGAGGAACGGCATCGCCATGCCGGTGAGCGGGATGAGCCCCATGACGCCGCCCGCGATCACGAACACCTGGAGCGCGACGATCGAGGCGAGCCCGATCGCGAGCAGCCGCCCGAACGCGTCGCGCAGCGCCAGCCCGGCCCGGAAGCCGCGCTCCACGAGCAGCGCGTAGAGCAGGAAGATCGCGCAGAGCCCCGCGAGCCCCAGCTCCTCGCCCGCCGTGGCCAGGATGAAGTCGGACTTCGCGGCGAAGCCGATGAGGATGGAGTGGCCGAGGCCGAGCCCGGTGCCGAGCATCCCTCCTGCCGCGAACGCGAAGAGCGACTGGGCGAGTTGGTTCGGCCCCTGCCCCGCGTCGATGGAGGCGAAGGGGTGCAGCCAGTCCTCCACACGGCTGTGGACGTGCGGCTCCAGCGAGCCGACCGCGAACGCGCCGAACGCGGCGAGCAGCAGGCCGACCGCGATCCAGCCGATGCGGCCCGTGGCGACGTACAGCAGGATCACGAAGAGCCCGAAGAAGAGCAGCGAGGTGCCGAGGTCCCGCTCCAGGACGAGGACGCCGACGCTGAGCAGCCAGATCGCGACGATGGGGCCGAGGACGCGCCCGGTGGGCAGCTGGAGGCGCTCGAACCGCCAGATGGTGCGTCCGGTGTAGGCGAGGGCGTTGCGGTTGGCGGCGAGATAGCTGGCGAAGAAGACGGCCAGCAAGATCTTCGCGAACTCGCCGGGCTGGATGGAGAACCCGCCGATCCGGATCCAGATCCGGGCGCCGTTCACGGCGGGGAAGAAGATCGGCACGATCATCAGGAGCAGCGCGGTGACGACGGAGAGATAGGCGTAGCGCTGGAGCACGCGGTGGTCGCGGAGGAAGAGGACGGCGACGATGAAGAGGGTCACGCCGACCGTCGACCAGATCAGCTGGGCGGGCGCGGCCTCGTCGCTCGGGGTCTCCAGGTCGAGCCGGTAGATGAGGACGAGGCCGAGGCCGTTGAGGAGCACCGCGATGGGCAGCAGCAGCGGATCGGCGTACGGGGCGCGGAAGCGGACGGCGAGGTGCGCGAGGAGGGCGAGCACGCCGAGCCCGGCGCCGTAACCGGCGGCGCCGGGCGGGACGGTGCCGTGTCGGGCGAGGCCGACGTCGCAGTAGCCGTACACGGAGAGCAGGACGGCGACCACGAGCAGGGCGAGTTCGGTGCCGCGACGCCGGGGGACGTGGACGACCCGGACAGCGGGGCCCGCTGGGGGTGCGGGGTCCGCGCTCGTTCCGGCCATGCCCGGAACGTAGCAAGCAATCGCCCCGAAGTCCGCTTATGTCGACTATGTCGGCCGGGGCGTCAGCACCAGCGGGGCACCTTCCCGATGTTGGCGATGTAGTGCGCGGACCCCCAGGCCCAGGTCCCGTCGGTGAGCAGGTACCAGACGTTGTTGTTGACGACGCGGTCGCCCTTGGTCCTGCAGAAGATGGTGACGACCTTGCCGTACGGCACGCTGCGGACCACCTTGCTGCCGCGGGTCGGGGAGGTGCGGAGCAGGAGCCCGGACCTGGCGGTGACGCGGCCCTTGTAGACGGGCGGCTTGCTCTCGGCCTTCTCGACCTTCTGGTCCTTCTCGGCCTTCTGGGTCTTCTGGGTCTTCTCGGTTTTCTCGGTCTTGTCTTCCTTTCCGACCTGCGCTGTCTTCTCCGCCTTCTCTGCCTTCTCCGTCTTCTCGGTCTTGCTGGTCTTGGTGGCGTTGTCGTGGTCGTCCAGGGCCGCGGCCGGGCCGGTGACGGCGAGCGCGGCGAGGGCACAGCCGGCGGTGACCGTGCCGAGCCGGATGGCGGTGGTACGCAGGGACATGAGGACTCCTCAGGTGAGGGGGCGGGGCGGCCGAGCGGTTGCGCAAAGGCCGCGATTCTCACTAGAAGCGTCACCCTGTGTGCGCACAACCTCACCTGGAACCCCAAGAAGCCCACGGGTGGCGCAACCGCCTAACGCGGCGGCTCGTCCCCGTCGCCGCCCTCCGGAGCCTCCTCGAACGGCAGCCGCAGCGTCGCCACCGCCCCGCCGTCCGCCGCGTTGGAGAACCTCAGCCGCGCACCGAGAACCGCCGCCTGCCCGAGCGCGATGGTCAGCCCGAGCCCGTGCCCCTTGCTCGTCCCCTCGGTGCGGAACCGCTGCGGCCCGTGCTCCACCAGGTAGTCCGGGTAGCCGTCGCCGTGGTCCCGCACGGAGACGACGGGACCGTCGACGGTCACAAGGACCGGTGCACGCCCGTGCTTGAGCGCGTTGGCGACGAGGTTGCCGAGGACCCGTTCAAGCCGCCGCCGGTCGGTCTCCACGCACACATCGCGTACGACGACGAGCTCCGTGCCCTCGCCCGAAGAGCGCACCACGCGCTCCGCCAGTGGAGCGAGCTGGTGCGCGTCCAGGTCCACCCGCTCGCTCTTCGCGTCGAGCCGGGAGATCTCCAGCAGGTCCTCGGTCAGCGTGCGCAGCGCGGCGACCCGGTCCCGCACCAGCTCGGTCGGCCGGCCCGGCGGCAGCAGCTCGGCCGCCGCGTGCAGCCCGGTCAGCGGGGTGCGCAACTCGTGCGCGACGTCCGCGGTGAACCGCTGCTCGCTCAGGAGCTTGCCCTGCAGCGTGGACGCCATCGTGTCCAACGCCCCGGCGACCGCGGCCACCTCGTCCTGGTGGCGGGGCACGCCCGTGGCGCCCGGGCCGGAGTGCGGGTCCCTGACCCGCGCGTCCAGGTCGCCCGCGCTGATCCGCCGCGCCACCTGCGCCGTCTGGTGCAGCCGCCGCGTCACCCGCGTCACGGCGAACGCGCCGACCAGCAGCGTCGCGCCGATCGCGAGCACCGAGGAGCCGAGGATCGCCCGGTCGAGCCCGTCGATGGTGCGGGCGCCCTGCGCGTAGTCGACCTGGACGGCGATGGCTCGGTGCCCGTCGGCGGGGCCCGCGGCCCACATCGTCGGCCGGGACTCGTGGGCAGCGACCATCGTGCCGCGCTCCCCGCTCAGCGCGAGGTCGCGCAGGCTGCCGGGCAGGCCCGCCGGGTCGACGCCCGCACCGGGGCCGAGCCGGTCGCCCGCCTCGTACCGCTCGGTGACCTCGGTGAGGCGGGCGAGGGCGCGCTCGCGGGCCTGGCCCACGGTCTGGTTGGTCACCGACACGTGCACGAGCGCGCCGAGCAGCGCGGCGAGCGCGCAGCACATGACGGTGATGAAGACCGCGGCCTTCCAGGTGAGGGTCGCCGTCCAGGCGGGGAGCCGCGGCCCGCGCGGCTGCCGGTGGCTCATCGCCCGCCGCCCGCGGTGGAGGAGGCGCTCGCCGAGGGCGTGTCCGAAGGGCCGTCCGACGGCTTCGCGGGGGAGGGGCGGGGCGTCTTGGGCCGCGGCGCGTTCGCGGCGCGGACGATCTCGTCGCTCGTCGGCAGCATCGCCTTCTGGTGCGAGTCCCAGGACCAGACGGTGTGGTACTCGTACCCCGCGAGGCTGGAGACGGCGCGGATGATCAGATCGCGCCCGGCCAGCTCGACGCCGAGCACGGCGTCGCTCATCTCCATGATCTGCGTCAGCTGCCGCTCCTTCTCGGCCTCGGCGTAGACGCGGATGTCGAGGTTGTCGTCGGGCGTCGAGACGCCGACGACCAGGTCGTCCTCGCCGTCACCGGTCAGATCGCGGTAGTACGCCTTGAGGACGGGGCACCGCCCCTTCTCGCCGGAGCCGTCCTCGGCGCAGTCCTCCAGCCGCTCCAGGGTCTCCTGATACGCGGAGTCGGAACGTTCGTACGTCCCCGGGTTCTCGGCGAAGTCCGCGCGGACGACGTCGACCGGGTCCACCTTGCGCAGGCCGCCCGCCGGCACCTCGACGCCCTCGACCTTGACGCTCTCTATGGCGCCGTAGTCCTCGGCGGGCACCGAGGGGGACGGCAGGTCGGGCCAGAGGCGGGTGGGGCCCTGGGCGGTCGGCGTCGCGCCGGCGCCCTCCAGCCCGCCCGGATCGCCGCAGCCGCCCACCGCCACCACGGCGAGGACGGCGAAGGCGGCGGCCGCGAGCCGGCTGCGGTTCACTGCACTCCTGCCTGCCGCGGGGCGCGGCCTGTCGTGACGCCGGGCCCCGCGGTCACGACACCGGGACGGGTGTCAGGACACGAGGTCGGCGTAGAGAATGATGTTGTCCGAGCGGTGACCGTCCACGAGCGGCCCGCCGCAGGTCAGCAGGCGCAGCTCGGGCCGGTCGGTCGCCCCGTACACCTTATTGGTGGGGAAGTCCTTCTTGTCGACCTGCTGGATCTCCCGCACCGCGAAGACCGCCGTGCCGCCGTCCGCGCGCGGCACCTCGACAGTGTCGCCGACCCCGACCTTTGCCACGTCCTTCATCAGCGCGGGGCCGTTCGCGGTGTCGTAGTGCGCGACGATCACGGCCGGTCCCTTCTCGCCGGGCGTGACCCCACCGGTCCACCAGCCGGGCTCGTCCGCCCTGTCCACCGGCGGCACGTCGAGCTCCCGGTCGGCGCCGACGCCAAGACCCAGCATCGACGTCGCGTCGACGCCCGCCGAGGGGATGCGCAGCCCGGTCGGCTCGGACGGCTTCAGCGGGGCGACGGCCCGCTCGCCCCGGTCGGCGACGGCGTTGTGCACCCGCACGTCGGGGGCCGGGGCGCCGGCGCCGCCCTGGGCGCAGGCGATCAGGCCGATGCCGACCGCGGTGGTCAGGGCGGCGGCGGTCGCGATGCGGGTGGTGTGGCGGCGGCGGGGGACGGGGGCGGCCGGTTCGTCGGACGTGCCGGGCTCGGAGTTGGTCGCGGTGTGCACGGGGGTTCGGGCTCCTCCGGGGGGGTGGCCGGCGTGGGCGGGGGTCAGGAGTCCGTGCGGCCGCGGCGCAGCATCGCGAAGCCGAGCCCCGCGGCGCCGGCCGCCGCCATGCCGCCCCCGGCGACCAGGAACGCCGGATCACCGGCGTCCCGCACGCCCTGGGCACCGGCCGCGACGCCACCCTCGGGCGGCGGGGTGCCCTTCTGCTCCCGCTGCTCCTTCTCGCCGCCCTTGCCGTCCTGGCCGTTCAGATACGCGATGCCGATGTGCCCGTTGCGGGGGTGCAGCTCGTACCGCACACCGTCCTGAGTGGCCGTCGGGTGCGTGGCGGAGAGGGCCGCGACCTCCTTGCCGTCCAGGGAGACCGTCGCCGCGTACGAGCCGCCGCGGTTCAGGATCCGCGCCTTCGCGCTGTTGCCGAGGGTGACCTCGAAGGACTCGCCCCTCGGCTTGGGCGCCGGTGCGTCCGCGAAGGCGCCCGCGACCGGGACGAGCAGCGCTCCGCCGACGAGGGCGGAGACGGCGGCGGTACGGAGGAGGGGACGGCGGCGCTGGGTGCTCACGGGACGTTCCTTAGGTCGCTCGACTGATCGCTGAGCCGATCGCTTGACTGATCGCTCGGCTGATCGCTCGGGTGGTCGCCCGGGGGGACCGGGCGACAGTGACGACGCTAGATGTCCGCCATTGCGGCGGTTCGGCGGCTGCGTAACAGCGGGCCATAGCTGTGCGGGCGGTGCCGTTACGGGACCGGAGGGACTTCCCGCCCGGACCGGCGCACTCGGCGCAAAGACGCCCCGACTTCCGTCGCGCGCCTCCGGGTTCTTGCCGCGGGAGCGTGCGGGCTGGTCCCATGGTCCAGGGGGTGATGGCGCATGAACGGACTGCGCGTCGTACCGGCCTGGCGGCACGGGCAGGAGCGGTTGTACGTGTGTCTCGCGGACGGCAGGAACATCGCCTGGTACGACCGTGACTCGTCCCGCGTCAACCTGCTCAGCGAGGACCACGAGCGGGACGTACTCGACGTCCTCGCGCCCTTCCTGGCCGGTCAGGTCACGGTGGGCCCACCGCCCGTACCCACCCCGGGAGAGCTGGCCCGCCTCGCCCTCCACCCGGACGACGACCTCGCCCCGAACCGGCCCGGCGAGGCCCTGCAGATCTCCCTGGACCGCGACCCGGCGTCCGCCCGCAGGCTGCGCGCCGACCCCCGGCACCGCGCGCTCGCCGCCGAGCAGGCGGTCGGAGCGGCCCTGGACGGCCTGGAAGGCGCGGGCTGGCGGGTGCTGCACTCCCTGCCGCTGCCCGGCGGCGCCCGCATCCACCATCTGCTGATCGGCCCCGGTGGCCTGTTCTGCGTGGGCACCCTCGCCGTCCGCAAGCAGCGCGTCCGCATCGCCGACCCGATGGTCACGGTCGGCCGCGCCGAGCCGTTCCCCCTGCTGCGCACCATCCGCTCGGACGCGGGCCGGGCCTCCTTCGCCCTGACGGCCGAGGTCCGCCCCGTCCTGGCGCTGGTCGGGACGGGCGCCGCCGACCTGGACGTGGCGGCGCCGCCACGCGACGTGCGGGTGCTGCGTGAGGCGGACCTGCCGGCGCTGGCCCGGCTCGGCGGGGTGCTGAAACCGGCCGATGTGGAGGCCCTGCACGCCCTGGCCAGGGACCGCCACACCTGGGAGCGGGTCTGACCTCTTCGCGGGTGTGGTGAGCGGCCCGCCTGTTACAGGTTGTCCCCCCAGCCGCCCTGGATCATGGTCTGGAAGGCCCAGGACCCGCCGCGTCTGATCAGGATGTCGGCGTAGCGCAGCTGCTGCGTCTCGCCGTTCGCCGTCATCACCGAGTCGGTGAAGACGACCGCCATGGAGGGGGAGAGGAAGACGGGCGTGCGCGTGGACTCGAAGGTGATGTCCTCGCTGCCGTCGCCCATGACGTGCGTCATGGTCCCCACGAACTGCTCCCGGTCCCACTGCGCCGCCCGGCCGTCGCCCGCGGAGTCGTCGCTGACCAGGTTGAGCGGGAAGACGGCCAGGTCGGCCATGCGCTCCACGTCGCGCTTCGCGCTGTGCGCGTCGTACTCGGCGAACCAGGCGTCCAGGCTCGCGCGGTCCTCGGCGGTCGGGACGTATCCGGTCTCGGGAAGAAGGGTCACGCGATCTCCTCATCAACTTTGACTAGTGATGGAGAAGGTATGCCTCGAAGCGCTACTAGTCAAACTTGATTAGGTGTGACGCCGGTCACGGTCGGTCGTCGGCTGCCGGGTCAGGGGAGCGGGCGTGCCCGGTCCGGGTCGGCGAGGGGCTCGAACAGGTCCCCGAGCCGCCGCAGCCGGGGCCCGACGTCGTCCGCCGCGAAGGCCAGCTGCTCCGGCTCGTCGCAGTCCTCGACCTCGTCCCAGGTCACGGGGGTGGAGACGGTCGGCTCGGGGCGGGCCCGCAGCGTGTAGGGGGCGGCGGTGGTCTTGGCGGCGGCGTTCTGGCTGAAGTCGACGAAGACCTTGCCGGGGCGCAGGCTCCGCGTCATGCGGTGCACGACGAGCTCGGGCAGCTCGCGCTCCGCCTCGACGGCCAGCCCTTTGGCGTACGCGGTGACCCGTTCGGAGGGGGTCGGCTCCAGCGGTACGAGCAGGTGCAGCCCCTTGCTGCCGGACGTCTTGGCGTACACGTGGAAGCCGTCGGCAGTCAGCCGCTCCCGCAGCCAGAGCGCCGCCCGGCAGCACTCGACGACCGAGGCGGGCGGGCCGGGGTCCAGGTCGAAGACCATCCGGTCGGCCCGCGCCGGGGCGTCGGCCCGCCACTGCGGCACGTGGAACTCGGTGACCAGGTTGGCCGCCCACATCAGCGTGGCCAGGTCCTGGACGAGGACCTGCCGCGCCCTCCCCTCGGAGCGGGAGCGCGGCACCTCGGCCGTCCGCACCCACTCCGGGGTGCCCGGCGGCACGTTCTTGGCGAAGAACCGCTGGCCGTCGGGCCCGTCCGGATAGCGCAGGAACGAGACGGGCCGGTCGCGGAGGTGGGGGAGGAGGGCGTCGGCGGTGCTCGCGTAGTAGTGCAGGACCTCGCCCTTGGTGAAGCCGCTCGCGGGATACAGGACCTTGTCGAGATTGCTGAGCGCGAGCCTTCGCCCCTCCACCTCTGTGATCGGCGTCATAGGATGAGAGTCCCATAAAACGGTCACAACGCCACAAAGGGCGCAGTGGCCCATAGCCCATAGCTCATAGCCCATAGCCCTTCCTTCCCCACTCCCGTGAGGTGCCGGACGTGCGATCCATATGGAACGGTGCGATCTCCTTCGGACTGGTCAGCATCCCGATCAAGCTCGTGAACGCCACCGAGAACCACTCCATCTCCTTCCGGCAGATCCACACCGAGGACGGCGGCCGCATCCGCTACCGCAAGGTCTGCGAGCTGGAGGAGCGCGAGGTGCCGACGGCGGAGATCGGCAAGGGGTACGAGGACGCGGACGGCTCGATCATCCCGATCACCGACCAGGACCTGGCCGCACTGCCCATCCCGACGGCCAGGACGATCGAGATCGTCGCCTTCGTCCCCGCGGACCGCATCGACCCGCTCCAGATGGGCGCCGCCTACTACCTGTCGGCGAACGGCGTCCCCGCCGCCAAGCCGTACACGCTGCTGCGGGAGGCGCTCAAGCGGAGCCAGCGGGTGGCCATCGCGAAGTACGCGCTCCGGGGCCGGGAGCGGCTCGGCATGCTGCGCGTCGTCGACGACGTGATCGCCATGCACGGGCTGCTGTGGCCGGACGAGATCCGCGCGCCCGAAGGGGTGGCGCCGGACGAGCACGTGACGGTCAGGGACGCCGAACTCGACCTGGCGGACGCCCTGATGGACACCCTCGGCGAGGTCGACCTCGACACCCTGCACGACGACTACCGCGAGGCGGTCGAGGAGCTCGTCGCCGCGAAGGCCGACGGTGCCGCACCCGCGAAGCGGGCCCCGGCCGGCGAAGGCGGCGGCAAGGTCATCGACCTGCTCGCCGCGCTGGAGAACAGCGTGCGCGAGGCGCGTTCGGCGCGCGGGGAGGCCGCGGGTTCGGAGGGCGGTGGGGACGGCGGTTCGGTGGCCGAGGTGACGCGGCTGCCGCGCAAGTCGTCCCGTGCCACTCCCAAGCAGGTGGGCGGCAAGAAGAAAGCCACCACGGCCAGGAAGAGCGCGACGAAGTCGACGGCGTCCAAAACGACGGACTCCAAGGGCGCGGCGACAAAGACGACGGCGACAAAGACGACGGCTCGCAAGACCGCCGCCAAGAAGGCGACGGAGAAGAAGACCACCACGGCGAAGAAGTCGACGGCAAAGCGCAGAGCCTCGGCCTGACAAGTACAGGGTCTCGGTCCTGACAAGCGCAGAGCCGCGGCCCGGCCGGGTGGCGGTGTTGACACGGCAGGGCACATTGCAAAGCAGGGACGGCATATTGCACCCCGTCCCCTTTTGTGACCCTGTGATGAATGTCACAAATCCTTGAAGGAATTAGATCCTCCGCGCAATGATCCCTGCGGACACAATGGGATTCTTTAAGTTTTCCGGAGGGTTTAAGGTTAATGGCCAGTAATCCATTCGAAGATGAGGGTGCGGAATATCTGGTGCTCGTCAACGACGAGAACCAGCACTCCCTCTGGCCCGTCGGCCTCGACGTTCCGGACGGCTGGAGCGTCGGGCAAGGGGCGAGTTCACGGGCGGATTCCCTGGCCTATGTGGAGCGGCACTGGACGGACCTCCGTCCCGCGAGCCCGATATCCGGCTCCTGACGTGGCCGACCCCGAAAGAGAAGAAGGAAAACAGCGGAAACGGGACGCGGCGGGCGCCGACAGCGGCGTGAGCCGGCCCCCGGGACGCTTCGCCGGCGCCGGTCCCTTGATGCTCGTCTGGTCGGGACAGGCCGTCTCACTGGTCGGAAGCGCCGTTCTCAGATTCGCTTTCATAATCGAGGTGTGGTCCACCGGGGAGCAGGCGTCAGCCGTCACCGCACTGACCCTCTGTGCCGTACTTCCGCAGGCGCTGTTCAGCCCATTTGCTGGCGCGATTATCGACCGCATCCGTAAACGGTCCGCACTGCAGATCGCGGACGCGGGCGGAATTCTGGCCGTCGGGCTGCTCGCTCTCGTGCACTTCTTCGGCGGCGGCCTGGAGCCGTGGCAGGTCTACCCCGCCACCGTCGTTCTCGGCATCTCCGCCGCCTTCCAGCTGCCCGCGCTCACCGCCGCCGTGCCGCTGCTGGTGCGCAAGGACCAACTCGGCCGCGCCAACGGCCTGTTGGCGGGCGCCAGGAGCGCCGCCGGCATCTGCGGCCCCGCGCTCGGCGGCATCATGATCGCCCTGTCCGGGATCGGCGCCGTCCTCGTCATCGACCTGGTCAGCTACGCCTTCGCACTGATCGGCGTACGCATCGTCCGCATGAAGGGCGACAAGGTCCCCGAGGGCGCGGGCGCCCCGCGCACGAAGATCACCGCGGAGGCCGTCGAGGGCATCCGGTACCTCTTCCGGCACGCGAGCCTGCGCGACATGACCGTGAACTTCTGCACGGTCAACCTCGTCATGGTCTTCGGCTTCGCCGTCGTCCAGCCCATGGTGCTGCTCAAGTCGGGCAACGGCGAGCTCGCCGCCGTGAACAGCGCGATCGGTGTCGGCGGGGTCGTCGGCGGCCTGCTGATGGCCGCCTGGGGCGGGCCGAAGAACCGCGGCAGCGGCATGATGCTCGGCGTCCTCGGCATGTGCCTGTCGGCGCAGATCGGCATGTCCCTGGTCGGCGGGGTCGTCGGCTGGTGCGCGGCCATGCTGGTCGGCGCGCTGCTCATGACGGTCGTCAACGCCTCGATGCAGGCCATCGTGCAGACCAAGGTGCCCCACGAGTGGCAGGGCCGGGTCTTCGGCGCGGTGATGTTCCTGTCGCAGATCTCCGGGCCGCTGGCCATGGCGTTCTCCGGGCCGCTCGCCGACGGGCTCTTCGAGCCGCAGGCCGCCGACGGGTCCGGTGTCTTCGTGGCCCTCGGCCCGCTCCTCGGCGACGAGCCGGGCAGCGGCATGGCGGGGATGCTGTTCCTCGCCGGTGTCGCGGGTGTCGTGGTCGCGCTGTGGGGCCTGGCGAGCCGCTCCATCCGGGACATCGACGTACTTCTGCCGGACATCGAGCATCCCGAGCCCGAGCCTGAGCCCGGGCGTGATTCCGAGCCCGAGCCCCGGACGGGTCCCGCCCTCGTGGCCGAGGACGAGGGTGGTGAGAAGGGTGACGCGGTGCGTGCATGAGCTGTTCGAGGAGCAGGCCGCGCGGACACCCGGCGCGACGGCCCTCGTGTACGAGGACGAACGGCTGACCTACGCCGAACTGGACGCCCGCGCCGACCGGTTGGCCGGGCTCCTCGCGGCACGCGGAGTGGTCCGCGGCGACACCGTCGGGGTGTACCTGGAGCGCACCACCGATCTGGCCGTCGCGGTCCTCGGCACGCTGAAGGCCGGTGCCGGATACGTGCTGCTCGACCCCGGCTTCCCGGCCGGGCGGCTGCGCGAGATGGCGGCGGACGCGGGGATCGCCGTGCTGCTGTCGCGGGGCGACACCGTGCCGGAGGCCGCGGCGGGGGCGGCGCTTTCGACGCTGTCGGCGCTGTCGGCGGTTCCCGTGGTGCACGTCGAAGACGCCGCCCGGGCGCGGCCGTTGGGGCGAGGGGCGGTGCGGGCGGAGCCCGGCGACGTCGCGTGCGTGATGTTCACGTCCGGTTCCACGGGCCGGCCCAAGGGCATCGTCGCACCGCACCGCGCCGTCACCGCCACGCTGACCGGGCAGGACTTCGCCTCCTTCGGGCCGGGCGCGGTGTGGCTGCAGTGCGCTCCCGTGTCGTGGGACGCGTTCGCGATGGAGCTGTGGGGGCCGTTGACGAACGGCGGCACCTGCGTACTCCACCCGGGCCGGCGCCCCGACCCGGTGGTGATCGCCCGGCTCGTCGCCGCGCACGGCGTCACGTCCATGTACCTGTCGGGCTCCCTCTTCAACGTGATCGTCGACGAGTACCCGCGCGCCATCGACGGGCTGCGCGAACTGATCGTCGGCGGCGAGGCGCTGTCGCCCCCACACGTGGCCCGCGCCCTGGAGCGCCGCCCCGAGCTGCGGCTGAGCAATGGCTACGGTCCCGTCGAGTGCATGGTCTTCCTCACCGTCCACCCGATCACGTCGCGGGACGTGCGGGACGGCGGGCCGGTGCCGGTCGGCCGCCCGCTGCGCGGCAAGCGGCTGTACGTGCTCGACGAACGGCTCGCTCCGGTCGCGGACGGCGCGACGGGTGAGCTGTACGCCGCGGGGACGGGCCTCGCGCGAGGCTACTGCGCGGGGCCGCTGACGGCGGAACGGTTCGTGGCCGACCCGTTCGGCGCACCGGGCGACCGCATGTACCGCACCGGCGACCTCGCGGTGCGGCGGCCCGACGGCACCTTCGAGTACCGGGGGCGCGCCGACGGCCAGGTGAAGATCCGCGGCTTCCGGGTGGAGCCGGGCGAGGTCGAGAACGTACTGACCCGCCACCCCGGCGTCGGCAGGGCCGCCGTGGTCGCCACTCCTGCGGGGCCGGACGGGGAGCGGCGGCTTGTCGCATACGTGGTACCCAGTGCGGGCGCGGGTCGGAGTGGAGGCGGGGGCGGTGAACAGGCGCCGTCGGAGGCGGAGTTGCGCGCCCACGCCGCGAGTCTCCTCGCCGACTTCCTGGTGCCCTCCGCCTTCGTGCGCCTGACGGAGCTGCCGCTGACCGCAGGCGGAAAACTGGACCGGGCGGCGCTGCCGGCACCCGACGGG
This sequence comes from Streptomyces sp. NPDC039462, assembly GCF_055639375.1. Taxonomy (NCBI): domain Bacteria; kingdom Bacillati; phylum Actinomycetota; class Actinomycetes; order Kitasatosporales; family Streptomycetaceae; genus Streptomyces; species Streptomyces sp. NPDC039462. The sequence continues at coordinate 499,303 of NZ_JBVKAO010000002.1, read as the reverse complement.
CTCTCCTCGGCGCCGGGCGCCACGGGGGCGAGCACGGGCGGGGGCGGGAACGGCGACCGGAACGGGAGCGGGAGCGAGGACGGGAGCGAGGGCCGGACCGTGCGCGCGCTGTGCGGGCTCTTCGCCGATGTCCTCGGCGTCGGCGAGGTCGGCGCGCACGACGACTTCTTCGCGCTCGGCGGGCACTCGCTGCTCGCCGCGCGCGTACTCGGCCGCGTGCACGCCACGCTGGGCGCGGCGGTCGACCTGCGGACACTCTTCGAGGCGCCCACTCCGGCCCGGCTCGCACCGTACGTCGAGGGTGCGGTGGGGGAGGCCGGCCGGGTAAGCCCCGTGCCGCGGGTAAGCCCCGTGCCGGCTGCCGCCTCGGCGCCCCTCCCCGTCTCGGACGCCCAGCACCGCCTGTGGTTCCTGGACCGGCTCGGCGCGGGGGTCGCGTACAACCTGCCCATGCTGGTACGGCTGCGTGGCGCGGTCGACGCGGGCGCGCTGGAGGAGGCGCTCGGGGATGTCGTGGCCCGCCACGAGGTGCTGCGCACCGTCTTCGACGAGGTGGACGGCGCACCGGTGCGGCGTGTGCTGCACGGGGCCGCGGCGCGCGTGCTCTTCCGGCATGTGACGGTCGGCGAGGGTGAGTTGGAGGCGGCCATCGACGAAGCCGCCCGACACCACTTCGACCTCAGGGCCGAACCCCCGGTGCGGGGCGCCCTGTTCATCACGTACGAGCGGCCCGACGAGTACGCCCTGCTCGTGCTGGTCCACCACATCGCCGGCGACGGCTGGTCGCTCGCACCGCTCTTCCGCGATGTGTCGCGGGCTTACGCGGCCAGGGTGGGTGGGGCCGGTAGGGCTGGTGGAGGCCCGAGCGGCGTCACCGCACTGCTGCCGCCCCTACCCGTCTCCTACGCCGAGCACGCCCGCCACCGGGCCGCCCGCCTCGGCCGCGCCGACGATCCGGACTCCCTCATGGCCCGCCAAGTCGCCTACTGGCGGCGTACGTTGGCGGGGCTCGACCCAGCCGGGCCCCTGCTGCCCAGGCGCCCGGAACGGCCCGCCGTACCCGGACCGGCCGCCGCCACGGTCGTACGCCGCCTCGACGCCGCCACCCACGCCCGGATCGTCGAGGCCGCCCGCGCCCGGGGCGCCACCCTCTTCATGGCCCTGCACGCCGCGCTCGCCGCGACCCTCGTGCGGGCGGGCGCGGGCGAGGACCTCGCGATCGGCGCGCCGGTCGCCGGGCGCGCGGGGGACGGCGGCGTCGAGGACGTCGTCGGGTTCTTCGTGAACATGCTCGTCCTGCGCACCGACGTCTCGGGCGACCCCGGCGCACGGGAACTTCTCGCCCGGGTCCGGGACACCGACCTCGGCGCCTTCGCCCACCAGGACGTGCCGTTCGAGCACGTGGTGGGCGAGCTCAACCCCGTACGGACGCCGGGCAGGCAGCCCTTCACCGACGTCGTCCTCGCCCTGCAGAACAACGCGCGCGCCGACGTCGGACTCCCCGGCGCCGACCAGGGCGTCGAGGTGGTCCGCACCGGCGCCGCCCGCTTCGAACTGCTCGTGGACGTCACCGACGCGACGGGCCCCGGCGGCGTACCGGAAGGACTCACCCTCACCTTCGAGTACCGCACCGAATCCCTGGAGGAGCGCTTCGTGGCGTGGCTCGCGGACGCGCTGCCCCGGGCACTGGAGGCGGCGGCCGCCGCGCCGGACACCCCGCTCTCGCGGCTCGTCCCCACGGGCCCGCCGCGCCGCGCGGACGACCGGGACGTACTCGTGCCGGGGGCTGCCCCGGCCGCCGAGGGGCCCACGGACGATGCCCCGGCCGACGCGCTGGAGCGCGAGATCGCCGCGGTCTGGCGCGACGTACTCGGTCTGCAGGCCGCTGGAGCCGGACCCGGTGCCGAACCCGACGCCCGCCCGCCCATCGGGCGGCACGACAACTTCTTCGCCCTCGGCGGCAACTCGTTGCGCGCGGTGCGGGTCGCCGCGCGGCTCACCACCGAGTCCCGCCCCGTGACGGCCGCCCAGCTCTTCGCCGCGCCGACCGTCGCCGCCCTCGCCGCCGAACTGGCGCGGACACCCGCCCAGGCCGGCCCGGCCCCGGCGCCCATCCCGCGCCGCCCACGCGTGCCGCGCGTCCCCCGCCAGCAGGACCGTCAGAACCGTCTGGACCAGCCCGAGCCGCCCCCGCCCCCGCCCCCGCCCCAGTCCCACTCGCCCCGCCCCCGCTCCACCCAGGAGGAGAAGCCGTGGACCTCAGCGTGATGTTCTTCGGCGCCGACAGCGGCGTCCCCGCGCAGGGGGCCGGCTCCGGTCCTTCGGGAGCGGGCGTCCGGCACGCGGACACGTACGACGACATCCTCACCGTCGCCCGCACCGCCGACCGGCTCGGTTTCCACGCCGTGTGGACGCCCGAGCGCCACTTCCAGCAGGTCGGCCAGGTGTTCCCCAGCCCGCCCGTGCTCAGCGCGGCGCTCGCCGTCGCGACCGAGCGCATCGGGATCCGCGCGGGCAGCGTCGTGCTGCCCCTGCACCACCCGCTGAAGGTCGCCGAGGACTGGGCGGTCGTCGACAACCTCTCGCACGGCAGGGCCGGCCTCTCCGTCGCCACCGGCTGGCACTCCGCCGACTTCGCCCTCGCCCCGGACCACTACGAGGACCGCAGGGAGCGCACCCTCAGCGCCATCCCCGAGCTGCGGCGGCTGTGGGCGGGTGAGCCGGGCCAGTACCCGGACGGCACCGGGCAGCCCGTCAGCGTGGTGCCCCAACCCCGCCCCGTACAGGAGACCTTGCCCCTCTGGGTCACCACGTCCGGCAACCCCGCCACCTGGGAGGCCGCGGGACGGCTCCGCGCCGGCGTGCTGGGCGCGACCGTCGGCCAGAGCAGGGACGAGCTCGCCGAGAAGATCGCCCGCTACCGCGCGGCCTGCGCCGCCGCCCCCGACCAGGCGGGCACCGACGCCCACGGGCGGGTGACGCTGATGGCGCACACCTACGTCGGCGCGGACGACGCGGAGGTGCGGCGGCTGGCCGCCGCGCCCCTCAAGGCGTACCTCGCCAAGTACCTGGGCCAGACCGCCGCCAACCGCGCGGCCGAGGGCCGCGAGGGCGAGCGGCTGACCGAGGAACAGACCGGCATGCTCGCCGAGTTCGCGTTCCAGCGGTACCTCAACTGGGGCAGTCTGCTCGGTTCGCCCGGCACCTGCGCCAAGATGCTCGCCGACCTGCGCGACCTGGGCTGCGACGAAGTGGCCTGCTTCATCGACTTCGGCATCGGACGGGACGAGGTCCTCACCGGACTGCACCGCCTCGCGGAACTGAGAGAGGCCGCACTGTGACCCCGAAGAACCCGGAAACCCCGGAGACCCCGAAGGCCCCGGAAGCCCCGGAGAACCCGAAGGCCCCGGAGAACCCGAAGAGTCCGGCCACCTCCTCCATGGCCGACCGGTTCAGCGCGCTCACCGGCGAGCAGCGGGTCCGGCTCATGCGCCGCCTCGTCGAGGCGGGCCGCGCCCGCGAGATCCCCGCGGTGGTGCCGCCCCGCGACGCCACCGCCGGGCCCGTGCGGCTCAGCTCCGCGCAACGGGACCTGTGGGTGTACGAGTCGCTCTATCCCGGCACCCCGGCGCTCAACCTCTGCTGCGCCTACCACTTCGAGGAGCCCGACGGGCCCGTCACACCGGCCGGCTCCGTCGACCCGGCCCATCTGGAGGCCGCGCTCACTCTCGTCCAGCGCCACCACGACATCCTGCGCAGCCGGATCACCGGCACGGCGGACGACCTGCGCGTCGACTTCCCCGACGAGGGTCCCTTCGTACTGGAGCGCGACGACCTGCGCGGCACCGGCACGACCATCGAGGAAGCCTTCCGTGCCTTCCGCCGCCGCCCGTTCGACCTCGGCGCGGAGCGGCTGATCCGCGGCCGCTTCGTGCGCGTCGACGAGCGGCGCTCGACGCTGATGCTGAGCCTGCACCACATCATCACCGACTGGTGGTCCTTCGACGTCCTGCAGACGGAGTTCGCCGAGGCGTACCGGTCCGTGCGCGACGGCGTCGAGCCGCGGCTGACCCGCCCCGCCGTGCAGTACGCCGACTTCGCCTCCTGGCAGGGCGAGCTGGAGGCCGCCGGGGTCTTCGACGCACGCCTCGACTTCTGGCGCCGCTATCTGGACGGGCCGCCGGGCCCGCTGACCGTGCCGGGCCACGGCGGCCACAGCACCGGTGAGGGAGAGCAGGCCGGGGAAGGCGGCGAGGACGGCATCGTCCAGATCCGCTTCCGCGTCGACGCCCCCACCGCCCGCGCCGTCCGCGCGCTGGCCCGCGAGCGCGGCGCCTCCGTGTACGTCGTCCTGATGACCGCCTTCGCGGTCCTCGCGCACCGCGTCACCGGCGCCGACGACCTGGTGCTGGGCACCCCGGTCGCCAACCGTTCCGCCAAGGGCCTCGACCGGGTCATCGGCTACGTCATGAATGCCGTGCCGACCCGCTGGCGCATCGCCGACGGAGACTCTTTCGCCGACGTCCTGGCCCGCTTCGGCACCGACTTCGCCGCGCTGATGGCCAACGCCGACCTGCCGGTGGGCCGCATCGTGTCGGCCGTGGCGCCCGAGCGCAGCGCGGGCCGATCCCCGCTGTTCCAGTGGGTGTTCATGCACCTGACGGAGCAGCCGAGCGTCTCGGCCGTACGCGAGTTCGCCGAACCGGAGCGCATCCACACCGGCGGTGAGCACGACCTCGTCGGTGTCGTGCGGGACAGCGGCGACGGCATGGACGGCAGCTTCGAGATCCGCACCGACCTGTTCTCCGCCGCCGCCGTGACCCGCTGGGCCGACAGCTACCTCACACTGCTCCAGCAGGTCACCGCCGATCCGACCGCACTCGTACGGGACCTCGACGTCCTGTCCACCGCCGAGCGCCGCCGCGTCCTCGACCTGTCGGCGGGCCCCGCCGCGCCCGCGCCCGAGACGCTGCCGGACACCGTGGCGCGGCACGCGGCCCGCACCCCGGACGCGGTCGCCCTCGAAGCCGACGGGCTGTGCCTCACGTACGCCCAACTGTCGGCCCGCGTCGACCGGCTGGCCGGTCTGCTCGCCCGCCACGGGGCGGCACCCGGGCGGACCGTCGCGCTCGCCCTCGGGCGCGGCGCGGACCTCCCGGTCGCCGCGCTCGCCGTGCAGCGCGCCGGGGCCGCCTATCTGCCGGTCGAGCCCGACTACCCGGCCGAGCGCGTCCGCCGCACGCTCGACGACGCCGCCCCCGTGCTCCTCGTCACCGACGCGCGTACGGCCGAGGCCGACGTCCTGCCGCACACCGGCGTGCCCCGCATCGTCCTGGACGACGAGACGTACGCGACGCATACGACGTACGCGGGCGAGCCCCCGGCCCCAGCCCAGCCCATCGACCCGGCACACGCCGCCTACGTCATCCACACCTCCGGATCCACCGGCACCCCCAAGGGAGTCGTGGTCCCCCACGCGGGAGTCGCCGCGCTCGCCCGCAGCCTCCAGGACCGCTTCGCGCTGGACGCGGACGTCCGGGTGCTGCAACTCGGCTCACCCGCGTTCGACATCTCCGTCGCCGAGATGTGCATGGCCTTCGGGCCCGGCGGCACGCTGGTCGTGCCCCCGCCGGGGCCGCTCGTCGGCGACGCGCTCGGCCGGGTCCTCGCCGAGCGGCGGATCTCCTGCGCGATGGTGCCGCCGTCCGTCCTCGCGACGGTGCCCGACGGCGCGTACCCGGCGCTGCGCGCCCTCGCGGTCGGCGCGGAGGCCTGCCCGCCCGCCCTCGTGGCCCGCTGGGCCGTCGGCGGCCGCCGCTTCCACAACGCGTACGGGCCCACGGAGGCCACCGTCGCCGCCACCCTCTCGGGACCGCTGACCGGCGACGGCACACCCCCGCCCATCGGCACCCCGGTCGCGGGCACCACCGCCCACGTCCTCGACGCGCGGCTGCGCCCGGTGCCCACCGGGGTCGCGGGCGAGCTCTACCTCTCCTCGGCGGGCCTGGCCCGCGGCTACCTGAACCGCCCCGGCGCCACCGCCGAACGCTTCGTCGCCGACCCGTACGGCACCCCCGGCTCCCGCATGTACCGCACGGGCGACCTGGTGCACCGCGCCGACGACGGCACCCTGCACTACCTCGGCCGCACCGACGAGCAGGTGAAACTGCGCGGGCTGCGCATCGAACCGGGCGAGGTCGCGGCGGTCCTCGCGGAGCACCCGACGGTGGCCGCGGCCGCCGCGGCCGTACGCGACGACGGTGACGCCAACGCCATCGGCAGACCACGGATGGGCCCGCGGTCCGGGCCGCAGCTGGTCGGGTACGCGGTGCCCGCCCCGGGGCACACCGTCGACCCGAACACGCTCCTCGCGTACGCCGCCACCCGGCTGCCCTCCCACATGGTCCCCTCCGACCTCGTGGAACTCCCCGAACTGCCCCTCACCCGGAGCGGAAAGCTCGACCGCGCGGCCCTGCCCGCACCCCGGGCCGCCACGGCGACGCGCGCGCCCGCCTCCGCGCGCGAGAAGGAGCTGTGTGCCCTCTACGCACGGATCCTCGGCGTCGAGGAGGCCGGCGCCGACGACGACTTCTTCCGGCTCGGCGGCGACAGCATCATGGCCATCCAACTGGCGGGACAGGCCTCGGCTGTGGGGCTCGTACTGACTCCGCGCGACGTCTTCACGCTCCGTACGCCCGCCCAACTCGCCCTCCACGCCAGCTCGTTGCCCGATGCACCGGTGGAAGGCCTCATCGACACCGGTACCGGGCACTTCCCGCTCACGCCTGTGATGCGGTGGTGGCGCGAACAGGGCGGTGACGGGGGCGCGTTCACCCAGTCGATGGCCTTCCCCGTGCCGCCCGGCACGGACCGGGGACGGATCGAGCAGGCCGTCCGAGGGCTCGCCGAGCGGCACGGGGTCCTGCGGATGCGACTCCTGCCGGAGGACTCGGCGGCGGAGGTCACCGAGCAGGTCCCGGCCGGGGCACACCTGGTGCGCGTCGGCGTCGAGGGCGAGGCGGAGGCGAGGGCCGCCGCGCGCGAACGGGCGGCGGCGACCCGGCTCGCCCCGGAGGACGGCGAGATGATGCGGGCGGTCTGGTTCGACGCGGGCCCGCAGCGGCCCGGCCTGCTGCTCCTGACCCTGCACCATCTGGCTGTCGACGGCGTCTCGTGGCGGATCATCGGCCCGGAACTGGCGGCCGCGCTGTCGGGACAGGGAGCGGCGGGGGAGGAGTACGGCACCGGGCTCTCCTTCCGGCGGTGGGCGGAACTGCTCGCCGAGGAGGCGGTACGGGAGGAGCTGGAGGCCGAACTCCCGTACTGGCGACGCCAGGTGGCCAGTCGATCTGGCTTGGGGTCGGCTTCGAGTTCGGGCGCCCGTCGCGCGACCCTCACCGTCGAGCTGCCCGCCGACCTCACCACGGCCGCGCTCACCACGCTGCCGGCCGCCTACAACTGCGGCCCCGACGCGGTCCTGCTCACGGCCCTGACCGTCGCGGCCGTACGCCACCGGGGCACGGGGACAGATACCGGCACTGGCGCCGGCACCGGGCTCCTCGTGCACCTGGAGGGCCACGGCAGGGAGGCGCTGTCCCGGCCCGCCGACGTGTCCCGGACGGTCGGCTGGTTCACGACCCAGTACCCGGTGCTGCTCGACATCGGACAGCACGCGCTGACCGGTGGCGCCGCGTTGGGCGAGGTGCTCAAGTCCGTCAAGGAGCAGCTGCGGGCCGTGCCGAACGGAGGCATCGGCTGGGGGTTGCTGCGTTACCTCAACCCGCGTACGTCCCCGGTCCTCGCCGAACACCCCTCCCCCGACGTGCGGTTCAACTACCTGGGCCGTCTCGCCGCCGGTGACGCGGCGGGCGGCGAACTGCTCGACGGCGGCGTCGACGCGGTGCCGCTCGGCCACGCGGTCGAGGTCGACGCCCTCGCCAGGGAGGGCGCGGACGGGCTGCTGCGCCTCGAAGCCACCTTCTCGTACGCGGAAGGGGTGCTGGCGGAGGAAGAGATACGGGAACTCGTCGCGCTGTGGCGCGAGACGCTCGACGCCCTCGTGCGGGAGACGGAGCGGGGCGGCCCGGTCGGCGCGACCCCCTCCGACTTCCCGCTCGTCAGCCTCTCCCCCGACCAACTCGCCATGCTCGAAGGCGACATGACCGACCTGCTCGACGGCGAGCCCGGCACGGAGGGCGCCCGATGAGCGGACGCATCGCGGACGTCCTGCCGCTCACCCCGGCCCAGGAGGGCCTGCTCTTCCACACCGTGCGGGACAGCGCGGGCCCCGACCCCTACCTGGTCCAGGCCCGTTTCCGTATCGGCCCCGAGGTCGCCCCGGACACGGTACGGGCCGCACTCGACGCCCTCATGGCGCGGCACCCCAACCTGCGCGCCTGCTTCCGGCACGAACGCCTCGAACGGCCCGTGCAGGTGATCCCGCACGCCGTCACCGTGCCGTGGACGGAAGTCGACCTGACCGGCCGCGCGCCCGGCGACGTCGAGACGGCCGAGACAGTCGAGGCGGCCGAGCCGGGCGTGGCAGTCGAGGCGGGCGTGGCGGAGCTGCTTGCGCAGGACCGTGCGCGGCGCTTCGACCCGGCGCGCCCGCCCCTGCTCCGCGCCGCGCTCGTGCGGCACGACGCGGGCCACGAACTCCTCCTGTCCTTCCACCACATCCTGCTCGACGGCTGGTCGATCCCTGTCCTGGAGCGCGACCTGGCGGCACTCGTCACCGGCGGGACACTGCCGCCGGCCGTGCCCTACCGCCAGTACGCCCTGTGGCTCAGCCGCCAGGACCAGGGCCGGGCCGAGGCGGCCTGGCGCGAGGCACTCACGGGCCTGGAGCGACCGCCACGGCTGGCGCCCGCGGAACCCTCCGGTGAGGAGTCCGTGACGGGGGCGGAGCCCGACACCGTCCGACTCCACCTCACCGCCGCACTGACCGCCGCGTTGGTGCGCCGCGCCGCCGACGCGGGCGTCACCCTCAACACCCTGACGCAGGCCGCCTGGTCCCTGGTGCTCGCCCGGATGACCGGCGCCCGGGACGTGGTCTTCGGCGGCGTCGTGTCGGGCCGCCCGCACGACCTGCCCGGAGCCGGGGAGATGGTGGGCCTGTTCATCAACACGCTGCCCGTGCGGGTCCGCCTCCGCGACGGCGAGACCGTCACCGAGCTGCTCACCCGCATCCAGGACGAGCAGTCGCGCCTCGCCACGTACCACCACGTGCGCCTCGCGAAGGTGCAGAGGGCGGCGGGGGCGGGCTCCGGGGCGGGAGTGGGTGAGCTCTTCGACTCGGTCCTGGCGTTCGAGAACTTCCCCCGAACGGCACAGGGAGCGCAAGGGGAGCAGGGCAGTCCGGACCCGGTCAACACGGTCCGGGTGATCGACGTCCGCGACGCCACGCACTACCCCGTGACGCTCGCGGTCGTCGCGGGGGAGCGCATGCTCCTCGCGGTGAGCTGCCGCCTCGGCATCTCCGCGGCAGCCGTCGCGGCCCGCATGGAGCGGGCCCTGGAACAGCTGGCCGCCCACCCCACCGCCCCGGTCGGCCGGATCGACGTACTCCCGGAGAGGGAACGCCGAGAGCTGCTGGCACGGGCCGCGGGCGCGCCGGGTGACGGCACCGCCGGACCGGCCACCATCACGGCACGGTTCGCCGCGCAGGCCGCCCGCACCCCGGACGCGCCCGCCGTCGAGGCCGACGGCGAGGTCATGACGTACGCCCGACTGGACGCAGAGTCCGACCGCGTCGCCCGGCGTCTCGTGGCGGCGGGCGTCACCCCCGGCTCCACCGTGGGCCTGCTGCTCCGCCGCTCGCCGTCCCTGATCGTCGCGCAGCTCGCGGTGCTCAAGGCGGGCGCGTGCTGGCTGCCGCTCGATCCGTCCCACCCGCAGGAGCGGCTGACGCGGCTGCTCGACGCGGCGTCGGCGGAGCTGGTCGTGGTGGAAGGGGAGCTGCAAACAGAGGGACTGGCCTCCGAACTCCCAGCCCACCCACGCCACTTGCGTATACGCGGGACATCACCGGAGGCCTCCTTCCCCGCTGACGCCTCCCACCCCGAGTCCACCGCCTGCGTGATGTACACGTCCGGGTCGAGCGGCGCGCCGAAGGGCGTCGCCGTCCCGCAGCGGGCTGTGGTCGAGCTCGCCGCCGACAGACGCTTCGCGGACCCGGCGCACCGCCGCGTGCTGCTGCACAGCCCGCACACCTTCGACGCAGCCACGTACGAGGTGTGGGTGCCGCTCCTGACCGGCGGCACGGTGGTGATCTGCCCGGACGAGCCCGTCACACCGGCCTTGCTGGCCCGGGTGCTGCCCGAGCACGGCGTCACCGCGCTGTGGCTCACCGCCGAGCTGTTCCGTGCGGTCGCGGAGCTGTCACCCGAGGCGTTGCGCGGGGCGCGAGAGGTGTGGACCGGCGGTGACGTCGTGGACCCGGAGGCGGTGCGCCGGGTCCGCGAACACTGCCCCGGCACGACCGTCGTCAACGGCTACGGCCCCACGGAGACGACCGTGTTCGCCACGGCGCACCGCGTCGGCGTCACGGAACCCGTGCGGCGAGGCCACCCGGTGCCGATCGGCCTGCCGCTCGACGGCACCCGCGTCCACGTCCTCGACGCCCGGCTGCGGCCCGTGCCGGACGGCTGTGTGGGGGAGGTGTACGTCGCAGGGGCGGGCCTGGCCCACGGGTACGTCGGCCGGCCGGCCGCCACGGCGGAGCGCTTCGTCGCCGATCCACACGGCGCCCCGGGCACCCGCATGTACCGCACCGGCGACCTGGCCCGCAGAACACCTTCGGGCGCCCTCGTCTTCGCGGGCCGCGCCGACGACCAGCTGAAGATCCGCGGCTACCGCATCGAGCCCGCCGAGATCGAGGCGGCCCTGACCGCCTGCCCCGGGGTGACCCGCGCGGTGGTCGCAGCCACACGGGCCCCGGACGGCGCCAAGCGCTTGACGGCATGGGTGGTCCTGACCGAAAACACGACACGTCCACCCGCCCCGGCGCCGAACCCTGACTCCGCCTCCGCCTCCGCCTCCGACTCGGAAGCCGAACTCACCCCCGATCCCAACGCCCCCGACCCCCTGGACCGTGTCCGAGCAGCCGCCGCTCGTCTTCTTCCCGCCCACCTCCTGCCCACCGCCTGGGCCCGCATCGACGCCGTGCCGTTGACCCCGCACGGCAAGACCGACCGGGCCGCGCTGCCCGAGCCCGGCGCCGGGACGACGCCCGCGCGGGCCGCGCAGGCCCCGCGTACCGCCCGTGAGAAGGAGCTGTGCGCGCTGTTCGGGGAGGTGCTCGGGATCGTGGACGCCGGGCCCGGCACCGACTTCTTCGCGGCCGGCGGGCACTCGCTGAGCGCGCTGCGGCTCGTGGGCCGCATCGAAGGCGAGTGGGGCGTACGCGTCCCGGTCGCCACGCTCTTCGCCGCGCCGACGCCCGCCGCACTCATCGACCGCATCGACGGGCCGGGACCGGGACAGGACCCGGCGCCCGGCCAGGGACCCGGGCCGGACGTCGCCGACAGCCTGGCCCCCCTGCTCGCCCTGCGCGCGGCGGGCGACCGCACCCCGCTGTTCTGCGTGCACCCCGGGCTCGGCGTGAGCTGGGCCTACACGGCCCTGCTGCCCCACCTCCACCCCGGCCGCCCGGTGTACGCCCTCCAGACCCCCGCCCTGTCGGAGGAGGAGGGGGAGGGGCAGGAGGCGACAGGGATGGGGCGGCGACTCCCACGCTCCGTGGGTGAGTTGGCCGACACCTACCTGGAGCGCATACGCACCGTCCGGCCGCACGGCCCGTACCTCCTGCTCGGCAGGTCCTTCGGCGGGCCCGTCGCCCACGAGATGGCGGTGCGGCTGCGGGCCGCCGGCGAGGAGGTCGCCCTGCTCGCCGTGGTGGACGCCATGCCGAAGCCGCCGGAGACCGCCCGCACACCCCTCGCCGCCGGCGTCGCGGACGACGAGGCGCGGCGCATCATCCGGGAGGAAGGGGCCGCCCTCGACGGCATCGGGGAACACCGCCTCGCCGCCCTGACCCGCGCGATCGCCCACCACGTGACGCTCGGACGGAGCTGGACCCCGTCCCCGTACGACGGCACCGTGACCCTCTTCGCCGCCACCCGCGACCCCGAGGCCATCCCCACCGAGGTGAAGGCGGCGGGCTGGCGGCGCGCCGCCGCGGCGGTCGACGTGCACGAACTGGCGTGCGCCCACGCCGAGGTGCTCGACGCGGAACCGGCGGCCCGGATCGCCGCCGTCCTTGAACACACCCTCCAGGGAGAGTGAACCAGTGGACATCGAGGAGTACGAGTTCCCCGTCTCCGACGCCCAGAGCCGCCTCCTGGTCCTCGACCGGATGAACCCGGGCACCGCCCAGTACAACGTCCCCGCCGCCTTCGCCGTACACGGCCCCTTCGACCTGGGCGCGTTCACGCGGGCACTCGACGCCCTGGTCGCCCGGCACGAGTCCCTGCGTACCGTCTTCCGCACCGCGGCCGACGGCACGCAGACGCAGATCGTCGCCGCCACCGGCCGCGCGCACCTCACCGTCGAGAAGGACGTGCGGGCACACGAAGCGGACGCGCGGCTGCGGACCGACGCCGCACGCCCCTTCGACCCGGCGACCGGACCGCTGCTGCGGTGCACGGTGTACGCCGTCGACGACGGCAGCCACCGCGTCCTGCTCGTCGCCCACCACCTGATCTGCGACGGCTGGTCCCTCGGCGTCATCCTGCGCGACCTGTCCGCAGGGTACGAAGCCGAGTCCACGTATGAGTACGAGACCGAGCCCGCCGATGAAGCCGAGTCCGGGTATGACGTGGTGGCAGGGCCCGGCGATGCAGCCCACACCGTCCCCGAACCAGAACCCCCGCTCCAATACCCCGACTTCGCCGTCTGGCAGCGCGAGCGCCAGGCCGAAGGCGCCTACGCCGAGGCCGTCGCGCACTGGGCCGGCCGGCTGCGCGGCGCCCCCGAGGTCGTCTCGCCGCCCCTGGACCGGCCGCGCCCCGCCGTGCGCTCGTCGGCGGGCGGCAGCGAACACTTCCTGCTGGGCGGCGACGTCCGTGCCCGTCTCGCGGAGACCGCGAGGACCCGGGACGCCACCCCGTTCATGGCGCTGTTCGCCGCGTACGCCGCGTTCCTCGGACGGCTCAGCGGCCGAGACGACCTGGTCATCGGCTATCCGGTGTCCGGGCGCGACAGGCCCGAGCTCCAGGAAATGGTCGGCATGCTGACCAACACCCTGGCGCTCCGCGTCGACCTCACGGGCGACCCGTCGTACACCGAGCTGATCGCGCGCATCCGGTCCGAGCTGCTCGCCGGACAGCCGTACCAGGACGCCCCGTTCGAGTCCGTCGTGGACGCGCTCGCCCCGGCCCGCGAGACCAGCCACGACCCGGTGGTGCAGCTGGTCTTCGCCTACGACGACGACACCGACCTCTCCCTCGTGCTCACGGGCGCACACGTGGAGCGCGTACAACTCGCTTTGCCGACCGCCAAGTTCGACTTCCACCTGCATGTGGAGCGGTGGAGCGGTACCCGGCGCGCGGGTGCCGACGACGGCGAGCTGGCCGCACAGTTCATCTACCGCAGCGACCTCTTCGAGGCCGCCACCGTGCGCGGCTGGGTGCGCACCTTCGAAACCCTCCTCGACGCGGCCCTCGCCCGCCCCGACGCGCCGCTCTCCACCCTCGACCCCGTCCCGGCCGACGAACGCGCCCGCGTCCTCGCCGCCGCCGACCGCACCGCCGAGGCCGCGCCCACCGACCGGCTGGTCCCCGACCTGATCGCGGACGTCGCCGCGGCCCGTCCCGACGCCACCGCCCTCGTCTGCGGCGACGTCCGGCTCAGCTACCGCGAACTCCTCGCCGCCGCGGACGAGCTGGCGGCCCGGCTGCGTGCTGCCGGGGCGCGGCCCGGCTTCCGGGTCGGCCTGCTGCTGCCCCGCTCGCCCGAGATGGGCATCGCGGCCCTCGCCGTGCTCCGCGCGGGCGGCGCGTACGTACCCCTGGACCGGGCCCATCCGCACGCGCGCCTCGCGCACATGGTCGAGGCGTCGGGCACGGGCCTGCTCGTGACGGCGGCGGAGACGGCCGCCAAGGGGGAGACGTTGGGGGAGACCCTGGGGGTGCCGTGCCTGCGAGCGGACAACCCCGACAGGCCCGGGACGCCACCAGTGACGCCTCTGCAGCAGACGGACGACCGGTCGCCGTCTCCGAACGACCTCGCCTACGTCCTGTTCACATCCGGTTCCACGGGCGTACCGAAGGGCGTGGCCGTCGAGCACCGCGCGCTGCTCAACCTGACCGTGGGCGTGCGGCCCGCGTTCCCCGTCACCGCCGACGACCGCGTGCTGCAGTTCGTGTCGTTCGGCTTCGACGTGGCCGTCTCCGACCTCTTCTTCCCCTGGGTCGCAGGCGCCGAGCTGCACATCGCGCGCGACGACGAACGGCTCGGCGACGCGCTGTACGCCCGGCTGCGGGACTCCCGCATCACCTACGTGTTCCTGCCGCCGTCCGCCGCGATGCTGCTGCCCGACGTGACGGGCCGCCTGCCCCATCTGCGTACGCTCGCCGTCGGCGGTGAGGCCTGCCCCGCCGAACTCGTCGAGCGGCTCAGCGAGCCGGGCCGCCGCATCGTCAACGCCTACGGCCCGAGCGAGGCGACGGTCTACGCCACCACCGGGGACCTCGAACCCGGCGAGCCCGTGGTGATCGGCCGCCCGGTGCCCGGCTCGCGCGTGTACGTCCTCGACGCCCGGCTGCGGACCGTGCCGACCGGCGTGACCGGCGAGGTCTACATCGCGGGCGCCTCGCTCGCCCGCGGCTACATCGGCCGCCCCGACATGACCGCCGAACGCTTCGTCGCCGACCCGTACGGCCCGCCCGGCTCCCGCATGTACCGCACCGGCGACCTCGCCCGCGTCGACGCCCGGGGACGCCTCCACTACCTCGGCCGCTCCGACTCCCAGGTCAAGCTGCGCGGCATCCGTATCGAACTCGGCGAGATCGAGGCGCTGTTGGCGGGCTCCTCGGACGTCGTGGTCGCCGCGGCCGCCGTACGGGGGAGCGGGGCCGAACAGCGCCTCGTCGCGTACGTCGTCCACCGGGACGGCGCGACCCCCTCGGACGAGTCCCTCCGCGCCCACCTCGCCGCACGCCTGCCCGGCTACATGCTGCCGGAGGTCTACGTCCACCTCGACGAGCTGCCCCTCAACCGCTCCGGCAAGATCGACCGGGCGCGACTGCCCGAACCGTCCACGGAGCGGCGGGAGCTGACCCGTACGTACGCCGAGGCGCGCACCCCCACAGAGCGGCGCGTGGCGGAGGTGTGGGCCCGCGTCCTGACGCTGGACCGGGTCGGCGTCCACGACAACTTCTTCGACCTGGGCGGCAACTCCGTACGCCTGCTGGGGGTTCTCGAAGCGCTCCGGCAGACGGCGGAGGACCTGACGCTGGTCGACCTGTTCCGCCATCCCACGGTCGCGTCGGTCGCGGCACACCTGGACGGAGCCGCCGTCCCGTCGCCCGAACCGGAAGGCACCCCCACCGGCCCCACCATGTCCGCCACCCCCGCCGAGCGCCGTGGAAGCGACCGCCGCGCACGTCAGAACGCCGCCGCACAACGGCTCCGCTCCAGAAAGGGCACGTCACGATGACCGAGCCAGCACCCTGGGACCGCGACTCCGGTCCGCACCCCGGTCCGGACTCCGACCCTTCCGGCGACCTCGACTCGGCCGTCGCGATCGTCGGGATGAGCGGACGGTTCCCCGGCGCCCCCGACCTCGCCACCTACTGGGCGAACCTCCGTGACGGCGTCTGCTCCATCGTCGACTTCACCGACGAGGAGCTGCTGGCCGACGGCGCGGACCCGGCTGAGCTGCGCGACCCGAACCACGTACCGGCCAAGGGCCACCTCGCCGGCGCCGACCGCTTCGACGCCGAACTCTTCGGCTTCAACCGCACCGAGGCCGCCGCGCTCGACCCCCAGCACCGGCTCCTCCTGGAGACCGCCTGGGCCGCCCTGGAGGACGCCGGCCACGACCCGCTCGCCACGCCGGCCCGCACCGGGGTGTACGTCGGCGGCAGCCCCACCGAGCACATGCTCGCCGCCCACACCGACCGCCGCCTGGCCGCCTCGATCGGCGCGATGCAGATCCGCATCCTCACCGACCGCGAGTTCCTCGCCCCCTGGATCTCCTACCGCCTCGGCCTCGAAGGACCGAGCCTGACCGTCCAGACGGCGTGCTCGACCTCACTGACGGCGGTGCACCTCGCCGTCCAGGCACTGCTCCTCGGCGAGTGCGACACCGCGCTCGCGGGCGGCGTGAGCGTCGACACCATACGCAGACAGGGTTACGTCCACTACGCGGGCGGCATCTTCTCGCGCGACGGCCGCTGCCGCCCCTTCGACGAACGGGCGGGCGGCACCGTGCCGGGCAGCGGTGTGGGCGTCGTCGTGCTGCGCCGCCTCGCTGATGCCCTCGCCGACGGCGACCCGATCCGCGCGGTCGTACGCGGCACCGCGCTGACCAACGACGGCGCCACGAAGGTCGGCTTCACCGCCCCCGGAGTCGAGCAGCAGACGGCGGCGGTCGTCGAGGCCTGGTCGGCGGCGGGTCTGCGACCGTCGGAGGCCCAGTACGTGGAGACCCACGGAACGGCGACGGAACTGGGCGACCGCATCGAGCTGGCGGCGGCGACGGAGGCGTTCACGACGAAGGAACCGGAGCCGGAGCCGGAACCGGAGCCGGAGCCGGAACCGGAGCCGGAGACCAGGACAGGCACCGGGACCGGCACCGGCATCGGCACCCGGATTGGCATCGGCTCAGTGAAGTCCAACATCGGCCACCTGGACGCGGCCGCGGGCGTGGCCTCGCTCATCAAGGTCGTCCTCATGCTGGAGCACGCCACACTGGCGCCCACCGTCAACATCACCCGCCCCCACCCCGAACTGCGCCTGGACGCCACCCCGTTCCACGTGGTCGACCGCGCCGCCCCGTGGCCGCGCCCGGCGGAGGGCCCGCGCCGCGCGGGAGTGAGCTCGCTCGGCATCGGCGGCACGAACGTCCACGTAGTCGTGGAACAGGCCCCGGAACGCCCCACGCCCCCGGACACCGCCACCCCGTCCGGTCCCCGCTCCCGCGCCGAACTCCTGCCCCTCTCCGCCCGCACGGAGTCGGCCCTCACCGCACTCGCGCGCACCCTGGCCACGGCACTCCGCGCCCCCGACGCCCCGTCCCTCGCGGACGTGGCGCACACCCTGCGGACCGGCCGCACCCCCATGGACGTACGCGCGTACGTCCTGGCCTCGGACCCGGCGGAAGCCGCCGAGCGGCTGACGGCGCTCGCGGAGGGCCGCCCCGCGGACGACACGGAGGAGGAGCCGGACACCGACGGGCTGAGGGAGCTCGGCGAAGTGTGGCTGAAGGGCGGCACGGTCCTCTGGCCGGAGGAGACGGGCGGGGGCCGCAGAGTGAGCCTGCCGACGTACCCGTTCGCGGGGGAGAGCCACGGAGCACTGACGCTGCCGCGCCCCACGGCGCACACCCCGACGGACCAGACGCCGACGGAGTCGACGAAGGCGACGGAGGCGAGGGAGCTGCCTGAGGCCTCCGCGCCCGAGGTCCCCGCGACGGGGGCCATCTCCGAACTCCTCGCCGAAGCCCTCGGCCTGGAGCCCCCCGTCTCCCCGGAGATGACCTACTTCGCGGCGGGCGGCGACTCGCTGACCGCCGTCCACCTGGTCGGCAGGCTTCGGGACGACTTCGGCATCGAGGTACCCATCACCCTGTTCCTGGAGGAGCTGACCCTCCAGGAACTGGCCGACCGCATCGCCGCGTCGAAGGAGCCGGACGAGGCGGAGGACTCGCTGGACGCGCTCCTCGCGGAGTTCGAGGCGGAGTAGCGGCGAGGCACCAGGGCCCGCGAGGGGGCCACGGGGACGCAGGACGTCACCGAGTCGACGCGTTCCGCCCCACCAGCGTGGAGGCGACGACTTCGGTGACGTACGCCCGATGACGGTCGAGGAAGAAGTGGCCCCCCTCCAGCACATGGCAGGAGAAGTCGCCGCGCGTCTCGCTCTCCCAGGCCCGCACGCTCTCGACCGTGACGCGGGGATCGGCGTCGCCGGTCAGGGCGACGACCGGGCAGTCGAGCGGCGGGCCGTCCCGGTGGACGTGGTTGTCCAGGAGGCGGTAGTCGGCGCGCACCGGCGGCAGGATGATCGGCAGCAGATCGGGGGAGGTCAGCAGCTCGCTCGCGGTGCCGGAGAGCTTCCGCATCTCCTCCACGAGCTCGCTGTCGGACATCTCGGCCACGGGCCGCACCACCGCCGCCGGCCGCCAGGGCAGCGAGGGTGCCTGCCGCCCGGAGACGAACAGGGCCGCGGGCGGATGCCCCGCCGCGGTCATGCGCCGCGCCGTCTCGAACGCGAGGACCGCGCCCATGCTGTGCCCGAACAGCGCCGTCGGCTCCCCGGCGTCCCACCCGGGGAGCGCGGCGAGCACGGCGTCCACGACGTCGTCCGCCCGCTCGGCGAACGGCTCACCGAACCGCTCCTGGCGCCCCGGGTACTGCACGACCAACGGGTCGACGACCCCGCTCACAGCGGCCGACAGCGGGTGGTAGGCGCTGGCGGAACCACCCGCGTGCGGGAAAAAGAGCAGACGGGTCCCGGCGTGGGGTGCGGGGTGGAAGCAACGTATCCAGTCGCCCACGAGCGCGCCCTCCTTTCGCGTGCCGCGTACGGCGGCGGTGTTCACGGTGATCACGACGACCACGGCGTTCTGCGTACGACGCCCGCCAGCATCGCACTGACACACGGCCGGCACCGAAGCGCCTACCCGCCGAAGCCCCACTCCCCGACGGGACCTACCCGGCGGCGAGCCGAATCGCGGAGATGTCGAACTGCAGCCGCACCTTCTCGCTCACCATCGTGCCGCCGGCCGCGAGCCGCTGGTTGTAGACCAGACCCCACTCGGTGCGGTCGATGGTGGTGGTGCCGTCGAAGCCGACCCGCTCGAAGCCGAAGGGGTCGACGACCGACCCCAGGTAGTCGAGTTGCAGGTCGACGGGGCGGGTGACGTCCCGGATGGTCAGATCCCCGTACATGCGGAAGCTCTCCCCGCCCTCATGGACGGTGGAGGTGCTGCGGAACACCATCTCCGGGTAGCGCCGCGCGTCGAAGAAGTCGGTGCCGACGAGATGGGCGTCCCGCTGCTCCACGCCGGTGTCGACGCTCCCGACCCGGACGACGATCTCGGCGCGCGACTCGGAGGGCCGGTCGCCGTCGAAGTACAGCGTGCTGTCGTAGTCGGCGAAGGCACCCCGCACGGTGGTGACCATCGCGTGCCGCACGGAGAACCCGACACGGCTGTGCGGCCGGTCGATGGTCCACTGCCCCGTCAGCTCCCGCAACGCGGAGTCGAGCGCGACACCGCCGGCCGGCGTCGGCTCGACGGTGGCGGTGGTGCCGGTCTGGCGACGGCTGAAGATGCCCACGAGGTCGTCCCCTCCTTCGAAAGTGATCACCCCGTGCTATCACGGCATTCGAAGGAGCCCCCGGCAAGATGGACCGCCTGGTCCGGCTTCCATGGTGCCGACGGCAAAGATGCACAGGATCGACATGATGTGGATGCACGGACGGCCGGAAGAAGATCACGCACGGTCACAAGAACCGAAAGAAACGCACCCGCCCCCCCCGCACCCGCCCCCCCGTGCCCGCCCCTACGCCCTCCCCCGTTCAACGGGTTCCACCCGTTCCATGGGTTCCCCCGTTCCACGGGCGCAGTGGCGGACACCGGCGGCGCCCCCGACCTCGCCGCCGCGCAACAGTCTTCCCAGCCCCTCACCCGACGTCATTGACCATGGGCGCACACCCGTTGACCCCTGACGCACTCCCGTATCCCGCCAGCGCCCGCGCGCGTACGTCGCTGGGCGTGAGCCCGTACGCGGCACGGAAGGCGCGCGTGAAGACGGCGGGCTGCGTGAACCCCCACCGGGCCGCGATGGCGCCGACGGGCACGGCGGCGAACGCGGGATTGGCC
Source organism: Streptomyces sp. NPDC039462 (assembly GCF_055639375.1). Lineage (NCBI taxonomy): Bacteria > Bacillati > Actinomycetota > Actinomycetes > Kitasatosporales > Streptomycetaceae > Streptomyces > Streptomyces sp. NPDC039462. The sequence goes on along the minus strand of NZ_JBVKAO010000002.1, from coordinate 479,256 downwards.
AGCGCCCGACGGCAGCGCTCCAGACGCAGCCGCCGGATCCAGGAGGAGACCGTCAGCCCCTGCTCCTGGAAGAGGCGGTGCAGATAGCGGGTGGAGATGTGGTGCGCGGCGGCGATGCTGTCCGGGTTCAGCCCAGGATCGCGCAGATGCCGCCGCACGTGACTCTGCACTTGGAGCAACAGGGCACGCTTACGGCTCTCGACAGGCAACTCCGCCACGCGGTCCAGGTGCTGGGCGCCAAGGTGCCCGACAAGGTCGACGAGGGTATGACTGAGCCGATCGGACACGTCACGCGACTCCCCGAACTGCCCCACATCCCCGGCGACTTGCTGCATGAACTGGGCGAGCAGGGCCCCGAACCCCTCCCGGCCCGAGAGCGGCCGCGACACGAGCTCGGAGAGCCGGTCGACGGGGAAGGGCAGCAGGTGCAGGGGCAGCGTGGCCACGATGCTCCGCGTCGGATCACTCCCGTCACCGTTTTGCCGCATCCACCCCTCGAAGGGCGAGGAGGACTCGTACAGCAGAAAGTTTCCGGCCCCGAACTTCACGTTGCGCCCGCACTGTTCGAACCCGCTGAGCCCCGACAGGGTCAGCGAGACCTGCAGACTCCCGGGATCCCCTCGACGGATATGCCGCTCCGTACGCCGCACCTCGGCCGACGGATACGACATGGTGGTGACCGTCGCGGCCCCGAGATCGACATGGTCGACCGCGACGGGAAAGTCATCGGTGTGATCACTCCGCAGAGTCGTCGCGATGGGCGAAGCGGACTTCAGCCCACCCCACCACCCGAACCGCTCCTCGGGCGGCACACCCTCACTGGTCAAGCACGACCGAATCATGCTCTCCCCTCTCCCTCCCCCACACGCCCCTCCGCGTCTCCCCTTCCCTTCCCCTACGACGCCATGCGCCGGGAAACAAGCCGGGACCGCCTTGAACTCACCCGGCCGGCACCCGCGACAGAGCTGCCCGCACGGTCTCCGCCGGGTCGTCGACGTGAACACCGAGGTCACGCAGGTGCTGAGCGGCTTCGGCCACAGGGAGGTCGGCCCGACGAGCGATGCGGACGAGCTGGGCGAGCGGCATGGGCGGGTCCTCCGGCAGCGGCAACGAGTACTCGTCGGAGGTCAGCAGTCGCAGCGTGGCGCTGTGGCCGAGGCCCGGAGGCAGGTCGTCGCGGGAGACCCGGAGGCCGTAGGAGCTCAGTCGGGCGGCGAGTTCCTTCGGGCGCCGGCCGAGTTCCCGGGCGGACAGGACCACGAGGAAGAAGGGGATCTCGTCGTCCGGTCCGAGCCGATACCACCAAGGGGCGTCCCGCTCGTCGTCGGATACACGCAGCAGGTCCTCGTAACGGAAGAGCTCGCGGTCGAGTTCGGTGGGGCGTGACGGCAGCACCATGCCGACTCTCACGTGGTACTTGGCCAGCCGGTTGATCAGAGAGCGCAGGCTGAGCCCCAGTTCCTCCGCGACCGTGATGAGCTGATGGAAGTCAGGGGCGCGATCGGTCCAGAAGGGCGACCAGTCGACTCCGTCGCTGCCACCGAGCAGCTCGAAGTCGTCGGGCAGCTCACGGCAGGTGGGTCGTGGCGGAAGCGAGAAACCGAGGCGTTCATACTCGGCACGCACGTCGTCGGCCGACAGCCCGAGCCATCCTTGCACGGCGATCAGTTGCCAAGGGGGAAGCGGCCGGGTGGCACTCACCCACGGCCACCTGCCGTTGTGATCCTGACTCAGCCAGGCGACGTACTCCTTGTCCGGGCGTTCCGGCAGGTCGAACGGCTCCACTGGCACGCCGTAGCGTTCGATTCGGCGCTTCACCTCCGCCGGGTGCAGTCCCGTCCGCAGGGCGGCCTGGGCCACATGGCCTGGCGGCACGGGACCGTCATCCGCGATACCGCGGTACTCGGCTACCACGCCGTCCCGGTGGAGAAGCTGGAGATCCGTCTCATCGGGTCCGCCGTCCGGCAGGTCGCACGGCACGACCGGGATGCCGTAGGACCGCAGACGGGCCGCCGCCTGTGTGGCGTCCACTCCGAGCTCTTCGCCGATCCTCAGCAGATCGTCGACGGTCGCGCTTGCGTGCCGGTAGTTGTGCGGCCTGTCCAGCCAGGTCATGTCCGAGCCGTCCGAGAGATCCGGCTCGGGGGCGGTGGGCAGGGTGAGACCGTTGTCTCCGAAGCGCCGTCGCCGTTCCACGGGACCCGCGAGGCCACAGCCGAGCCGCCGGGCGACACCGAAGACGGCCGAGGGACCGGTCGCCACCTGCGTCTTACGTCTTCCGGTGAGCAGCTCCGGGTCCGACGGCCGGGCTCTCATCACCTGACGGACATCCGCCAGTTCCGGTACCAGATCCGTCAGTTGCCGGGACAGATCAGTGTTCCCATGGGCGAGCACCCGCCAGAGCAGCAGATGGTCCGGAAGAGAGAGAAACGCCGAGTCGTCGAAGTAACCACGCAGGCCGTTCGGCGCCAGCAAGTTGTCGAGAAGCAGTCGGTCGAGAGGGAAGCAGCCGGATGCAGCGGGCACCGTTCGCTGACTGTGGCGAATCCCGAACCGGCTCTTTGCCTCGAACGCCGCCTCGGCCACCAGATCCGCGGTGCGCGGGCTGCTCTCGGCCATTTCGCTGATCCAGTTCAGGGTGAGGAACTTCGCTCCGCTCGTCACCAGGGTGGGCGCCGCGGCGGCGAGCAGTTCCTCGACCCGCCCCGACACGTCGGTCAGCAGGCTCGCACGATCGGTGCTGAGATGCTGCGGTGCGTAGTCCCCGCTGAGGTTCACCACGACACCCCGGAAACCGGACAGCACGCCCACCCGCTGCTGCGGCTGGACCAGGATGCCGTCCACCAGCAGCATGCCTCCGTACTCGCACCAGATCACTTGCGCACCCGGCGGGCTGTCCTCCCAGACCACCAGGCCACCGCTGGCCTGCCCCTCCGCCGAGTATGTGTCCGACCGACCCAGGACTCCTGCCTCCCACACCCTCCGTCGTCCGGAGTGCTCGGCGGTCGTCCGGAACTCGGCGATGTGCAGCACTTCGGCCAGCGTGTTCATCGCCGACCAGGTACGAGGCTCCTCCCGGAGGTAGAGCCGCACCCGGGTACCGGGTGTGGCGCCCCGTCCTTCCTTCTCCACGATCCTGAACAACTGGTTCGGCCCGAGGATCCGGGCCTCCACCACGGGGCCGGGTGCGCCGTCCAGCCCCATCCGGCACGACACCACCCGGATCTCGTCCGCGAGCATGAAGTACGACAGGACTCCGATCCCGAACCGGCTGTTCGGGTGCAGCCGCACCGGGGGCTCCACCCGCTCCCATTCGGCCTGCTCCAGCAGGAAGTCCGGCTGCTCGGCGAAGCGGGCCCCGGCATGCGAGAACACCCCGCGCAGCTCCGCCTCGCCCATACCGATCCCGTCGTCCGAGCACTCCAGGTAGGCGCGGCCCTCGTCGTCCACTCCCTGAACGAGCTCGATGCCGCCCTCATACGGGTGGAAGGGGCGTCCGGACCGTTCCAGGAACTGTGTCCTGGCGCGCCGGTAGCGGCAGGCGTCCAGGGCGTTCTGGTACAGCTCGCGGACCGCCAGGCCGCGGTCCTTGTAGAGCTGGGTGCCCGTCAGGATGTCGCGCACCCTGCGGTCGTCCAGCCGGAACCGCGCCCCGCTGATGAAGGTCCCCTCCGCGGGCACCACGCCGTCCGCCGAGATCCGCCCGGGCAACCGCGGCATCGGCTGGGCAATCCGGTCGGGGACGGTGCGCCCCACTGCGAGCAGCAGTCCGTCCAGCCGCTCGGCATGCTCGCGCAGGGCCTCCACCACCGCCTCGTGCTCGCAGACCGCCTTCAGGACCGGCAGCTCCGGAGGGCCACCCCACGTGATGGAGGCGAGGGTGCGCCGCACCCCGTCCAAGTCGACGCCGTTGGGAACGCCGGTGTGCTCGACCACTGTGTCCGGCAGGACCGAGAGCTCGATCGCAGCGCCGTACGCGACGGACAGGAGCAGACTCATGCGCCGCTCCCGGATCCGCTGTCGGCCAGGCCCTGGCAGGAGCTCGTCCGCTTCCAGCTGACCCACATGCTCCGCGTTGCAGACGTCGGATCCGAGGCGGAGGCCGGTGAGGAGCCTGGCCAGCCGACGAGGATCCAGGGCCTGGGACAAAGGACCCTTCTCCTCGCCGAGCTCGGCGTCCAGGCCGGAGAGCTGGTCCGCGGCCTCCTCCCGCTCCAGCCAGCGGTGGAACAGCCACCAGCCGATCACCGGCGCGGCTTCCGGCCGCCGCTCGGCCCGCTTCACCAGCCGGTCGTGGCCGGTGAGGAACGACTGATACTCACTGCGCCATCGGCACGCGTCCGGCCGGACACGCAGGTCGGCCGGGCCGGCCTCCATCCGGGAGGCGACCCGGCGGAGTTGACGGGCCTGGTACAGGTAGGGCATCAGCACGAGCACCCCGGCCTCCGACGGAGACAGGTCGAGCGTGCCGTCGGGCTCCCCGAGCAGCCACTCCACCCGGTCCGCGAAGCGCGCCGCGAAACCGGGGTCGGCCCACGCGTCGCCGGCGGCCCGCAGGCCGGCGGCGTCTCTGACGGCGGCCAGACGCGCGACCAGCCGCGCCGCGTGTCCGCGATGTGCCTCCACATCGCGCGGAGCCGCGTGCGCCCAGACGGCCGACTCCAGCACGGCCCGGACCCACGGTTCCCTCGGCGGGACCGGCTCCGGGGCTTGCACCGTCACCGAAGCAGCCTGAATCACTGGCCCCGCGTAGTGCCCGCCATGAATGGAGTTCGTGGTCCTGTACTGATCCATCCGAGGCCCTTCCCGGTGACTGCGTTTACGCAGCCTAGGCGGCCGCAGGCGCGCACACCCAAGATTCCACCGGTCAACCGGCCCCTCCCCGCCGGGGAGTTGGACCGTCACGGTGCACAGAAGCCATGACGGTGAACGCCCCCGGCCGGAGCACGCACAAGGGCCGGTGATCACTGAGATCACCGGCCCTTTGCCTACTGCTGATACATCCGGCACGGACGCTGTCCGTGCCCCCGGCAGGATTCGAACCTGCGCACACGGCTCCGGAGGCCGTTGCTCTATCCCCTGAGCTACGGGGGCGTATCGTCGCGGGTTGCGCGGCGACGGGTAGAACCCTACCAGCTCTTCGGGGCTCCCCATGAACAGGTATTTCGGTGCTCGCGTGGGGGCGGGGCGGGTGGCTCGCGTCGGTGGGGGCGGGAGGCGGCGCCGGCCTGTGTGTGGGCGGCGGAAGTAGGGAAAACCGGGACGCGGTGGTGGGCGCGGACCTACTCTCGAGTTGTGCCAGGCGTGCCCGGCCGCGTGCTTGTTGTGGACGACAACAAGGTCATCCGGCAGCTGATCAGGGTCAACCTCGAGCTGGAGGGCTTCGAGGTCGTGACCGCGGCCGATGGTGTCGAATGCCTGGACGTCGTGCAGCAGGTCCAGCCCGATGTGATCACCCTCGATGTCGTGATGCCCCGGCTCGACGGACTACGGACCGCCGCACGGCTCCGTGCCGACGCGCGTACGCGTGATGTGCCCGTCGTTGTCATCAGCGCCTGCACGCAGTACGAGGTCGAGAGCGGTCTGGAGGTCGGCGTCGACGCCTTCCTCGCCAAGCCCTTCGAGCCGAACGAACTGGTCGGGATCGTCCGGCAGTTGATGTTCGGGGGGAGGGGAGAGGTGAGCGGTGAGGGCGGGCGTGCGGGCCAGCGTGACCGGGACCGTGACCGTGACCCCGACCAGGGGGCTCTGGAAGCGGCCGAGTGCCGGGTCAGTGGGTGTGGAGCCGGGGGCGAAGGCGCCGTGGGTGGCGGTGTGGTGGGTGGCGGTGTCGGCGAAGCGGAGCGCGTCACACCTCCCAGAGGTTGACCTCACCTCAGCCCCAGCCCGGCCCAGGGTGGGCCCAGGCCCACCCAAGCCGCAGCCTCAGCCCCGGTCTAGCTCGGCCTAGCCCCAGCCTCGGTCCAGGGTGGGCCCAGACCCAGCCCAGTCGCAGCACCAGCCCCAGCCCCAGCCCCGATCCAGCTCCGCCCAGCCCCAGCCCCCGCCCCGGTCCAGCTCCGCCCTACTCCAGTCCAGCCGCACCCCCCCCCCCGCGCACCCCGTCCACATCCCGGACCATCCGCTAAACCGAGTCGCCTTCCCACCCCCCTCCTCCCATACGCTTGGTCCCGTGACCCCCGTCGAGCTTTCCCGCACCGTGCTGCGCGCCATGCGCCAGGCCGTCGATGCCGGTGAGCTCAGCGTGGACGTGGGCCGGGGCCTGGATCGGGACCTGGGTCGGGGCCTGGGCCTGAGCCGGGACCCGGACGCCTCCGTGGAGTCAGGGCCTCTGCCCGTACGCGTGGAAAAGCCCCGCCCCGGCGGCCGCGGCGACTACGCCACCAACATCGCCCTCCAGCTCGCCCGAGCCGCCGGACGCACCCCGCGGCAAGTGGCCGAGGTGCTGTCACCGCGGCTCGCCGCCGAGCCCGGCATCGCCGGCGTCGACATCACCGGGCCCGGGTTCCTCAACATCACCCTCGCGGGCGCGCGCGACGAAGCCCTCGTACGCGAGATCCTGGAGCGCGGCGCCTGCTACGGGCACGTGCACCCCGACACCGGCGCCCTCGCCCAGATCCACGTGCCCCGTGAGATCCGTGCCGTCGTCATCGCCGACAGCGCCCGCCGCATCCTGCGCTCCCAGGGCGTCCTCGTCCGCGTCACCTGCGACGACGCGCCCGACCCCGCCTGGGCGGATGTCCTCGGCGTGCGCGTCGACGCCCACGGGCGGCCGCCCGAGTCCCTCCCCACCCTGCGCCCCGTCCCGGCACACGCCCCCGCGGACGGCCGCGAAGGTCCCCTCCGCCTCGGCCGCGACGCCGCCCGTTGGGCGCTGCTCCACCCCGCCGCCCACGACCACCCCCGCGTCACCCCCGAGCAGGGCGGCGACCAGCACCTCGTGCAGCGCGAGAGCAACCCTCTCTTCCGCGTCCAGTACGCCCACGCCCGCTCCCGCGCCCTCCTCCGCAACGCCGCCGACCTCGGCTTCACCGCCGCCCCCGGCGACACGGGCCTCCCCCTCGATACCGCCGCCCCCGGCGACACCGGCACCCCCCACCACCCCCTCACCCCCCTCCTGGACGCCCTCGCCGCCCACCCCGCAGTCCTCGCCTCCGCCGCGCGCCACCGCGCCCCGGACCGGCTCGCTCGGCACCTCGTCGTCACCGCCGACGCCTTCCTCGCCTTTCAGAGCGCTCCACACAGCGCTCCACACAGCACTCCACAGAGCGCTCCATGCGGGGCTCCGCACAGCGCTCCCCACCGCGCCCCACAAGGGCCCACGCGACGCGCCGACCGCGGGCAGATCCTGCCCATGGGAGACGAGAAACCCTCGGCCGCCCACCGCGCCCGGCTCGCGCTCGCCGAAGCCGCCGGGACGGTGCTCGCCGGTGGCCTCTCCCTGCTCGGCATCAGCGCACCCGACCACCTGTGACATGTGAAAGACGAGACGACACCGCCATGAGCCGTTCCGCGCACCCCGCCGGTCCCCGCCACGCCGACGTACTCCCCGAGGGCCACTACAGCGCTCCGCCCGCCGACCTGAACGCCCTCGACCCCAAGGTCTGGTCCCGCACCGTCACCCGTACGCCCGAAGGCGTCGTCAGCACGGGCGGCATCGAAGTGACGCGGCTCGCCGAGGAGTTCGGCACCCCCGCGTACTTCATCGACGAGGCCGACTTCCGCGCCCGCTGCCAGGCCTGGCGCGACGCCTTCGGCAGCGACGCCGATGTGTTCTACGCCGGCAAGGCGTTCCTGTCCCGGGCCGTCGTGCGGTGGCTGCACGAAGAAGGGCTGAACCTCGACGTGTGCAGCGGCGGCGAGCTCACCACCGCCCTCGACGCCGGCATGCCCGCCGAGCGCATCGCCTTCCACGGCAACAACAAGACCGAGAGCGAGATCCACCGGGCGATCGAGGCCGGCGTCGGACGCATCGTGCTCGACTCCTTCCAGGAGATCGTGCGCGTCTCGCACATCGCGGAGCGGCTCGGCAAGCGGCAGCGCGTGCAGATCCGCGTGACCGTGGGCGTCGAGGCGCACACCCACGAGTTCATCGCCACCGCCCACGAGGACCAGAAGTTCGGCATCGCGCTCGTGGGCGGGCAGGCCGCCGAGGCCGTGCGGCGCGCCCTCAAGCTCGACGGTCTCGAGCTCATCGGGATCCACTCCCACATCGGGTCGCAGATTTTCGACATGGCCGGCTTCGAGGTGTCCGCGCGGCGCGTCGTGCAGCTGCTCGCCGAGGTGCGGGACGAGCACGGCGTGGAGCTGCCCGAGATCGACCTCGGGGGCGGGCTCGGCATCGCGTACACCTCCGACGACGACCCCCGCGAGCCGCACGAGATCGCGAAGGCGCTGCGCGAGATCGTCACGCGGGAGTGCGAGGCCGCGCGGCTCCGCACCCCCCGCATCTCCGTGGAGCCCGGCCGCGCCATCGTCGGCCCGACCGCCTTCACGCTCTACGAGGTCGGCACGATCAAGCCCCTCGAAGGGCTGCGTACGTACGTGTCCGTGGACGGCGGCATGTCCGACAACATCCGTACCGCGCTGTACGACGCCGAGTACACCGTCGCCCTCGTCTCCCGCTCCTCCGACGCCGAGCCCGTGCTCGTGCGCGTCGTCGGCAAGCACTGCGAGAGTGGGGACATCGTCGTACGGGATGCTTTCCTTCCGGCGGACCTCGCGCCCGGCGACCTGATCGCCGTGCCCGCGACCGGCGCGTACTGCCGCTCGATGGCGAGCAACTACAACCACGCTCTTCGCCCGCCCGTCGTCGCCGTCAAGGACGGCGAGGCGCGGGTGATCATGCGGCGTGAGACGGAGGAAGATCTCCTGCGTCTCGACGTCGGCTGACGAAAAACATGAAATAGATGTCTCAGGATCCGGACAATGGACAGAAAGTCTGTTCCGGTGGGTGAGACTGGTTCCACCGTAGATGTATGAGAAGTGAGGTCGGATGATGCGTACGCGTCCGCTGAAGGTGGCGCTGCTGGGCTGTGGAGTGGTCGGCTCAGAGGTGGCGCGCATCATGACGACGCACGCCGACGACCTCACAGCCAGGATCGGCGCCCCGGTGGAGCTCGCCGGGGTCGCCGTCCGCCGGCCCTCCAAGGTGCGTGAGGGGATCGACCCGGACCTCATCACCACCGACGCGACCGCGCTGGTCAAGCGGGGCGACATCGACGTCATCGTCGAGGTGATCGGGGGGATCGAGCCCGCCAGGACCCTCATCACCACCGCCTTCGAGCACGGCGCCTCGGTCGTCTCCGCGAACAAGGCGCTCATCGCGCAGGACGGCGCCGCGCTGCACCAGGCCGCCGTCGAGCACGGCCGGGACCTCTACTACGAGGCCGCCGTCGCCGGTGCCATTCCGCTGCTCCGGCCGCTGCGCGAGTCCATGGCGGGAGACAAGGTCAACCGCGTCCTCGGCATCGTGAACGGCACGACGAACTTCATCCTCGATGCCATGGACACGACGGGGGCGGGCTACCAGGAAGCCCTGGACGAGGCCACCGCTCTCGGGTACGCGGAAGCCGACCCCACCGCCGACGTCGAGGGCTTCGACGCCGCCGCCAAGGCCGCGATCCTCGCCGGCATCGCCTTCCACACGCGCGTGCGTCTCGACGACGTGTACCGCGAGGGCATGACCGAGGTGACCGCCGCCGACTTCGCGTCCGCGAAGCGCATGGGCTGCACCATCAAGCTCCTCGCCATCTGCGAGCGGGCCGCCGACGGCGGGTCCGTCACCGCGCGCGTGCACCCCGCGATGATTCCGCTCAGCCACCCGCTGGCGTCGGTGCGCGGCGCGTACAACGCCGTCTTCGTCGAGGCCGAGGCCGCCGGGCAGCTCATGTTCTACGGGCCCGGCGCGGGCGGCTCGCCCACCGCGTCCGCAGTCCTCGGCGACCTCGTCGCCGTCTGCCGCAACAAGCTCGCCGAAGCCACCGGGCCCGGCGACTCCGCGTACACGCAGCTGCCCGTGAGCTCCATGGGCGAGGTCGTCACGCGCTACCACATCAGCCTCGACGTGGCCGACAAGCCGGGCGTCCTCGCCCAGGTCGCGACGGTCTTCGCCGAGCACGGCGTATCGATCGATACGGTCCGTCAGACGGGCAAGGACGGCGAGGCCTCCCTCGTCGTCGTCACCCACCGCGCGCCCGACGCCGCCCTCACCGGCACCGTCGACGCGCTGCGCAAACTCGACACCGTGCGTGGTGTCGCCAGCATCATGCGGGTTGAAGGGGAGTAAGCAGCAATGACCCACCAGTGGCGCGGAATCATCGAGGAGTACCGGGACCGTCTTCCGGTCTCCGGCACCACGCCGGTCGTGACGCTCGGCGAGGGCGGCACGCCGCTCGTGGCCGCCCAGGTGCTCTCCGAGCGCACGGGATGCGAGGTCCACCTCAAGGTCGAGGGTGCCAACCCCACCGGGTCCTTCAAGGACCGCGGCATGACCATGGCGATCACCAAGGCCAAGGAGGAGGGCGCGAAGGCCGTCATCTGCGCCTCCACCGGCAACACGTCGGCGTCCGCCGCCGCCTATGCCGTACGCGCGGGCATGGTCTGCGCGGTCCTCGTGCCGCAGGGCAAGATCGCGCTCGGCAAGATGGGCCAGGCCCTCGTCTACGGCTCGAAGATCCTCCAGGTCGACGGCAACTTCGACGACTGCTTGAACCTCGCTCGGGGCCTGTCGGACAACTACCCGGTGGCGCTGGTCAATTCGGTGAACCCGTTCCGCATCGAGGGCCAGAAGACCGCCTCGTTCGAGATCGTCGACGCCCTCGGCGACGCCCCCGACATCCACGTCCTTCCCGTCGGCAACGCCGGCAACATCACCGCCTACTGGAAGGGCTACAAGGAGTACGCGGCCGACGCGGTGTCGACCCGTACGCCCCGGATGTGGGGCTTCCAGGCCTCCGGTTCCGCGCCCATCGTGCGCGGCGAGGTGGTCAAGGACCCGTCGACGATCGCCACCGCGATTCGCATCGGCAACCCCGCGTCGTGGCAGTACGCGCTCGACGCGCGCGACGAGTCGGACGGCTTCATCGACGAGGTGACGGACCGTGAGATCCTGCGCGCCTACAAGCTGTTGGCGTCCCAGGAGGGTGTCTTCGTGGAGCCCGCGTCGGCCGCCTCGGTCGCCGGTCTGCTGAAGGCCGCCGAGCAGGGCAAGGTCGACAAGGGACAGCGCATCGTCTGCACCGTCACCGGCAACGGCCTCAAGGACCCGGACTGGGCCGTCGCGGGCGCCCCGCAGCCGGTCACCGTCCCGGTCGACGCGGCCGCCGCGGCCGAGCGCCTCGGCCTCGCGTAACCGCAGGCAAAACCCGCGACTCCGTACGGGGGGTGGCACAGGGGGCTTACGACACGCATCGTGCGCCTCCTGTGCGCCCTATGTCGCCACAGAACCTTCCTTCGATAGGCTGTACCGAACCCGCCCCGCCGCATATGCCGCGGTGCCGCCGTTGTTCGCGGCCTTCGGGTGTTCCGTACATGTGGCACGTACCGAAAAATACGCAGCCTCGAAAACACGCAGCTCAAGGAGAGTCATCGAGCGATGGCCGGTCCCGCGTTCCGCGCCGCCGCCGTCCGGGTGCGCACCCCCGCCACCAGCGCCAACCTCGGCCCGGGCTTCGACGCCCTCGGCCTGGCCCTGGGGCTGTACGACGACGTCGTCGTCCGGGTGGCCGACTCCGGCCTGAACATCGACATCGCGGGGGAGGGCAGCGAGACCCTGCCGCGCGACGAGTCGCACCTGCTCGTCCGGTCCCTGCGCACCGCCTTCGACCTGCTCGGCGGACAGCCGCGCGGTCTTGAGATCGTCTGCGCCAACCGCATCCCGCACGGCCGCGGCCTCGGCTCGTCGTCCGCCGCCATCTGCGCGGGCATCGTCGCCGCGCGCGCCGTGACGATAGGCGGCGAGGCCAGGCTCGACGACGCCGCGCTGCTCGACCTGGCCACCGAGATCGAGGGCCACCCCGACAACGTCGCCGCCTGTCTGCTCGGCGGCTTCACGCTCTCCTGGATGGACGGGGGAGCCGGGCGGGCGATCAGGATGGAACCCGCCGATTCCATCGTTCCGGTGGTTTTCGTCCCCGGCAAGCCCGTCCTCACCGAGATGGCGCGCGGCCTGCTCCCGCGCACCGTCCCGCACGTCGACGCGGCCGCCAACGCGGGCCGGGCGGCCCTGCTCGTCGAGGCCCTGACCAGGCGCCCCGAGCTGCTGCTGCCCGCCACGGAGGACCGGCTGCACCAGGAGTACCGCGCCCCGGCCATGCCGGAGAGCGCCGCCCTGGTGGAGCGGCTGCGCGCCGACGGCGTGCCCGCGATGATCTCCGGCGCGGGCCCCACGGTCCTCGCGCTGGTCGAAGACAGTGCGGCCGACAAGGTCGCACGACTGGCGGGGGAGGGCTGGGCGGCCAATCGCCTGGCGCTCGACGCCACGGGTACGAGCGTGCTGCCGCTCGCGCCCTGACGCAGTGAACAAAGGGATTTCGGGGTGTCCCGATCCTGAGAGGGGGAATGTTTGTTGGATCCGGTAGTGTTAATCTCAAGTCTGCACCCGACCTCACCATGGCGAGGTGCTTTGTGTCCCCGTCCGGGACAACCATTCTTCCGGGAGCCTCCCAAACTGCTTCGTGCCTTGCACTGAGCGGTCCTGAGCACGCTCCGGAACCGGCGTGACCGAGCCGGGTGACCACCGCACATCAGTGGCACCGCACCGGGAATCGCCATCACCAATGAATTCTTCCGCCGCGTTGGCGGACCACCGCCCCGGCACGGTCCACAGAATGCAAGGACCGATCGTCGGACAGCACAACCGGTCGCCGAGCCAGACAGGCCGACGTCCGCTCCAGGGAAGGACCCTTCGTGAGCGACACCACCGATCTGATGGGCGTGACTGCCGACACGCCCGCCACGGACGCCTCCGCGGCGCCTGCCACCGGTGCTTCGGCCGGGTCCCGGCGGCGCCGCGGCACCGGCCTTGAGGGCATGGTGCTGGCGGAACTGCAGCAGGTCGCATCGGGCCTTGGAATCAAGGGCACCGGGCGCATGCGCAAGAGCCAGCTGATCGAGGTCATCAAGGAGGCGCAGGCAGGGGGCGGAGCCCCGGCGAAGAGCGCCGCGGCTTCCGGTGAGACCACCGAGACCAAGCCCAAGCGCCGGGCCACCTCGAAGGCCCGTACGGGCGAGGACGCCGCCGAGCCCGCCGCCAAGGCGGCCAAGGCCGACGACGCCAAGGGCGCCAAGGCCGAGAAGGCCGCGACCCAGCAGCAGATCGACATCCCCGGCCAGCCCGCCGGCGGCCCCGGCCGCACGAGCGAGGCCGAGCGCGGGGGAGACGACCAGCCGACCGAGCGCCGTCGGCGTCGCGCCACCGCCGAGGCGGGCAGCCCGGAGACCGTCACCGCCGAGGCGAAGACCGAGGCCAAGGGCGACGCGTCCGAGGCCAAGGGCGACAAGGGCGGCGACAACTCCGGCGACGGCGCCGAGGGCCGCCGCGACCGCCGTGACCGGCAGGGCCGCGGCCGCGACCGCGACCGCCGCGGCAACAAGGGCGACGACCAGCAGGGTGGCGGCCGTCCGGACCGCCAGGACCGGCAGGACCGCCAGGACCGTCAGCAGCAGGGCGGCGGCCGTCAGGACCGTCAGGACCGCCAGCGTGACAACGGTCCTCAGGACGACGATGACTTCGAGGGTGGCCGTCGTGGCCGCCGCGGCCGCTACCGCGACCGCCGTGGCCGCCGCGGCCGCGACGAGCAGGGCTTCGGCAACGAGCCGCAGGTCTCCGAGGACGACGTCCTGATCCCCGTCGCGGGCATCCTGGACATCCTCGACAACTACGCGTTCATCCGTACGTCGGGCTACCTCCCCGGTCCCAACGACGTGTACGTCTCGCTGGCCCAGGTCCGCAAGAACGGCCTGCGCAAGGGCGACCACGTCACGGGCGCGGTCCGCCAGCCCAAGGACGGCGAGCGCCGCGAGAAGTTCAACGCGCTCGTGCGCCTCGACTCCGTCAACGGCATGGCGCCCGAATCCGGGCGCGGGCGACCGGAGTTCAACAAGCTGACGCCCCTTTACCCGCAGGACCGGCTCCGCCTGGAGACCGACCCGGGCGTGCTGACGACCCGCATCATCGACCTCGTCGCGCCCATCGGCAAGGGCCAGCGCGGTCTGATCGTGGCCCCGCCGAAGACCGGCAAGACCATGATCATGCAGGCCATCGCCAACGCGATCACGCACAACAACCCCGAGTGCCACCTGATGGTCGTCCTGGTCGACGAGCGTCCGGAAGAGGTCACCGACATGCAGCGGTCGGTGAAGGGCGAGGTCATCTCCTCGACCTTCGACCGCCCGGCCGAGGACCACACCACGGTCGCCGAGCTCGCCATCGAGCGCGCCAAGCGCCTGGTCGAGCTGGGCCACGACGTCGTCGTGCTGCTCGACTCGATCACCCGTCTGGGCCGTGCGTACAACCTCGCGGCGCCGGCCTCCGGCCGCATCCTGTCCGGTGGTGTCGACTCGACGGCCCTGTACCCGCCGAAGCGCTTCTTCGGTGCCGCGCGCAACATCGAGGACGGCGGCTCGCTGACCATCATGGCCACCGCGCTGGTCGACACCGGCTCGCGCATGGACGAGGTGATCTTCGAGGAGTTCAAGGGCACCGGCAACCTCGAGCTCAAGCTGGACCGCAAGCTCTCCGACAAGCGGATCTTCCCGGCGGTGGACGTGGACTCGTCCAGCACCCGTAAGGAAGAGATCCTGCTCGGCAGCGACGAGCTCGCCATCACCTGGAAGCTGCGCCGCGTGCTGCACGCGCTCGACCAGCAGCAGGCGATCGAGCTGCTTCTCGACAAGATGAAGCAGACGAAGTCGAACGCCGAGTTCCTGCTGCAGATCCAGAAGACGACGCCGACGCCGGGCAACGGCAACGACTAGTCGTCCTCAGCGGTCCCAGAGCCGCCCCGTCACTCCTGTGACGGGGCGGCTCTGCTGTTGCCCGGCGTGACCGGAGCGAGACCTTGGCCACACGTCTAAGAGATTCTCACGGTCACTGCGGGTAGCACGGAAGCGGTTGAAAGCGCAGGTGAGGGGCTGAAATGGGGGCGCTGGGGCCACTCTCCGTAGTGGTCGGATCCCGTGGCGCACACAGGGCGTCGTGCAACCCTTCTTTCGGTTTTGCCGTCTGACAAGTGACGGAAAGCCACGCCTGGCCCTGAAAGCAGGGGGTAACCGACCGACGAGGACTGAGGAGCGCATGACCGACGAGAGCAGGGCCGCCGACGCGCCGAGGCGCGGCAAGCGCGGTCGCCGCCGCAAGCCGCGCAGCAAGCGCAAGAAGGTGCTCGTCGTCACGGCCTGGACCGCCGCGGGGGCGGCCGTCCTCGGAGGCACCGGCCTCGGCTACGTCTACTTCAAGCTCAACGGCAACATCAAGGGCGTCGACATCAACGCCGCGCTCGGCACCGACCGCCCCATGGACATCGACAACGGCTCCCAGGACATCCTCGTCCTCGGCTCCGACTCGCGCTCCGGCGACAACGCCAAGTACGGCAAGGACGAGGGCGCGGCCCGCTCGGACACCGCGATGATCGTGCACGTCTACAAGGGCCACAAGAAGGCCAGCGTCGTCTCCATACCCCGCGACACCCTCATATCCAGGCCGGACTGCAAGACCGATGACGGCAAGGACGCGCCGGGCGCCGAGCGGCAGATGTTCAACACGGCGTACGAGGTGGGCGGCCCCGCCTGCGCCGTCAAGACCGTCGAGAAAATGTCCGGCATCCGGATGGACCACTACGTGGAAGTCGATTTCACGGGCTTCAAGAAGCTCATCGACACCCTCGGCGGCGTCGACATCACCACCAAGAAGGACATCAGGGACAAGGACAGTCACCTGAACCTGGACGCCGGCACCCACACGCTCGACGGCGAGCAGGCCCTCGGCCTGGTCCGCACCCGGCACGGCGTCGGCGACGGCAGCGACCTCGGCCGCATCCAGCTCCAGCAGGCCTTCATCAAGGCCCTCCTCGACCAGGTCAAGGACGTCGGGGTCTTCAGCAACCCCAAGAAGCTGTTCGACCTGGCGAACGACGCGACCAGCGCCATCACCACCGACTCCGACCTGAACGACGTCAAGAGCCTCGCGAGCTTCGCGAACGGCCTCAAGGGCATCGGCGCGGGCGACATGAAGATGGTCACGCTGCCCATCCAGTACGACCCCGCAGACCCCAACCGCGTCCTCCCCCTGGAGGAGGCCGACCAGCAGGTCTGGGACGCCCTCAGGGCCGACAAGGCGATACCCAAGTCCGCCACCGAGAAGTCGGCCGGCGACAAGGGCGACGTGGGCGACGTGGTGGCCGGTCACTGACCCGGCCGGGCACCCGCCCGGCACCCGCCCGGCACCCGCCGGGAGCCCGCCAGGAATAGAACGGCGCCCACCCCGGTTTTGGGAGATACGGCCGGTCCTGGCAGACTGGTACGTCGGCCCCGGTTCACGTACGAGCAATCCGCGCGTACGACCCGGCGCCCTCCCGAAACTAGGAGACACCTTGAAGCGCGACATCCACCCCGAGTACGTCGAGACCCAGGTCAGCTGCACCTGCGGTGCGTCGTTCACCACCCGCAGCACGATCTCCAGCGGCACCGTCCGTGCCGAGGTCTGCTCCGAGTGCCACCCGTTCTACACGGGCAAGCAGAAGATCCTCGACACCGGTGGCCGCGTGGCCCGCTTCGAGGCCCGCTTCGGCAAGGCTGCAGGCGCCAACAAGTAGCGAGCCACTGCGCCGGTCATCGGCCGCCCTCGGGAGGGGGTGGCCGGGACCGGCGCTTTTGCCGTCCCGCAGCCGATTCGCGTAGAACCACCGCGTAGAAAACCAGGAGCCCCCGATGTTCGAGGCGGTCGAGGAACTGATCGGCGAGCACGCCGATCTCGAGAAGAAGCTCGCCGACCCGTCGGTCCACGCCGACCAGGCCAACGCGCGCAAGCTCAACAAGCGCTACGCCGAGCTGACCCCGATCGTGGCGACGTACCGCTCCTGGAAGCAGACCGGGGACGACATCGAGACCGCGCGCGAGTACGCCGCCGCCGACCCGGACTTCGCCGCCGAGCTCAAGGACCTGGAGCGGCAGCGCGAGGCCATCACCGAGAAGCTGCGGCTGCTGCTCGTGCCCCGGGACCCGTCCGACGACAAGGACGTCATCCTGGAGATCAAGGCGGGCGCGGGCGGCGACGAGTCGGCCCTGTTCGCCGGCGACCTCCTGCGCATGTACCTGCGGTACGCCGAGCGCGTCGGCTGGAAGACCGAGATCATCGACTCCACCGAGTCCGAGCTCGGCGGCTACAAGGACGTCCAGGTCGCCGTGAAGACCAAGGGCGGCCAGGGCGCCACCGAGCCGGGCCAGGGCGTCTGGGCGCGGCTGAAGTACGAGGGCGGCGTGCACCGCGTGCAGCGCGTGCCCTCCACCGAGTCCCAGGGCCGCATCCACACCTCCGCGGCCGGCGTGCTCGTGACGCCCGAGGCCGAGGAGATCGACGTCGAGATCCACGCGAACGACCTGCGGATCGACGTCTACCGCTCCTCCGGGCCCGGCGGCCAGTCCGTCAACACCACCGACTCCGCGGTGCGCATCACGCACCTGCCCACCGGCGTCGTCGCCTCCTGCCAGAACGAGAAGAGCCAGCTGCAGAACAAGGAGCAGGCGATGCGCATTCTGCGCTCCCGGCTCCTCGCCGCGGCCCAGGAGGAGGCGGAGAGCAAGGCGGCGGACGCCCGCCGCAGCCAGGTCCGCACCGTCGACCGCTCCGAGAAGATCCGGACGTACAACTACCCGGAAAACCGGATCTCGGACCACCGCGTCGGCTTCAAGGCGTACAACTTGGACCAGGTGCTCGACGGCGACCTCGACGCGGTCATCCAGGCCTGCGTCGACGCGGACTCCGCGGCCAAGCTCGCCGCCGCTTGAGGCACCCCCGTACGACCCGTCCCGACCCGCCCCGGAGGACCAGCGTGAACCTGCTGCTCGCGGAAGTGGCCCAGGCCACCCAGCGGCTGGCCGACGCAGGCGTGCCCTCGCCGCGCAACGACGCGGAAGAGCTGGCCGCCTTCGTGCACGGCGTGAAGCGGGGCGAGCTGCACTCCGTCAAGGACGCCGACTTCGACGCCCGCTACTGGGAGACCGTCGCGCGGCGCGAGGCCCGCGAGCCGCTGCAGCACATCACGGGGCGGGCCTTCTTCCGCTACCTGGAGCTGCAGGTCGGCCCCGGCGTCTTCGTGCCGCGCCCGGAGACCGAGTCCGTCGTCGGCTGGGCCATAGACGCCGTCCGCGCGATGGACGTCGTCGAGCCGCTCATCGTCGACCTGTGCACCGGCTCCGGCGCCATCGCGCTCGCCATGGCGCAGGAGGTCCCGCGCTCGCGCGTGCACGCCGTGGAGCTGTCCGAGGACGCCCTCAAATGGACGCGGAAGAACGTCGAGGGATCCAGGGTCGAGCTGCGGCGGGGAGACGCCAGGGACGCCTTCCCGGAGCTCGACGGACAGGTCGACCTCGTGATCTCCAACCCGCCGTACATCCCGCTCACCGAATGGGAGTACGTCGCCCCGGAGGCCCGCGACTACGACCCCGAACTCGCCCTCTTCTCCGGCGAGGACGGCCTCGACCTGATCCGCGGCATCGAGCGCACCGCCCACCGGCTGCTGCGCCCCGGCGGAGTCGTCGTCATCGAACACGCGGACACCCAGGGCGGCCAGGTCCCGTGGATCTTCACCGAGGAGCGGGGCTGGGCCGACGCGGCCGACCACCCCGACCTCAACAACAGGCCGCGCTTCGCGACCGCCCGCAGGGCGATGCCGTGACGACCCAGAACATCAGTGTCAGCTTTTCAGTGAGGAGTCCGGACTAATGGCACGGCGATACGACACCAACGACGCGACCGACCGTACGACCGGTCTGCGCGAGGCCGCGTCCGCCGTCCGCCGTGGCGAGCTGGTCGTGCTGCCCACCGACACCGTCTACGGCATCGGCGCCGACGCCTTCACCCCGGAGGCGTGCTCCGACCTGCTGGACGCCAAGGGCCGCGGCCGCAACATGCCGACGCCCGTCCTGATCGGCTCGCCGAACACGCTGCACGGCCTGGTGACCGACTTCTCCGAGATGGCCTGGGAGCTCGTCGACGCCTTCTGGCCCGGCGCCCTGACCCTGGTCGCCAAGCAGCAGCCGTCGCTCCAGTGGGACCTCGGCGACACCCGCGGCACGGTCGCCATCCGCATGCCGCTGCACCCCGTCGCCATCGAACTGCTCACCGAGGTCGGCCCCATGGCCGTCTCCTCGGCGAACCTCACGGGGCACCCCGCCCCGGAGAACTGCGACGCCGCGCAGGAGATGCTCGGCGACTCCGTCTCCGTGTACCTGGACGGCGGCCCGACCCCCGGCATCGTCCCGTCGTCGATCGTCGACGTCACGGGCAAGGTGCCGGTGCTGCTGCGCGCGGGCGCGCTGACCGCGGACGAGCTGCGCAAGGTGGTACCCGACCTCGAGGTGGCGAATTGACAGCCCCTGAGACGGGGCGTGGCATAGCGGGCTTCCCGGGCTCTGCGGACGCCTTCCGCATCCTCCACGTCAGCACCGGCAACGTGTGCCGCTCACCCATCACCGAGCGGCTGACCAGGCATGCCCTGGCCGACCGCCTCGGCGACCCGCTCACCGGCGGTCTCATCGTGGAGAGCGCGGGCACCTGGGGCCACGAGGGCGCCCCCATGGAGACCAACGCCGAGACGGTCCTCGCCGACTTCGGCGCGGACGCCAGCGGCTTCATGGGGCGCGAGCTCCTCGACGATCACGTCATCCGCGCCGACCTGGTCCTGACCGCCACGCGCGACCACCGGGCGCAGGTCATCTCCATGGGCCACTCGGCGGGCCTGCGCACCTTCACGCTCAAGGAGTTCACCCGGCTCGTGCGGGCCATAGACCCGACGACCCTGCCCGAGCCCGACGGCAACGGCGTGGTCGAGCGGGCGCGGGCCCTGGTCCGGGCCGCCGCGGCGCTGCGCGGCTGGCTCCTCGCGCCGAACGTGGAGGCCGACGAGGTGTACGACCCGTACGGGGCGCCCCTGCCGTTCTTCCGTTCCGTGGGCGACGAGATCAACCAGGCACTCGACCCGGTGGTGACGGCGCTGACCGGGGTGCCCGCGCACATGTAGCGGCCTACATTGGATCTGAGGTCACCCCCCGCACGGCCCCGGAGCCCACGATGTCGCTCAGCACGGTCAGCACCGCACCCACCGCTTCCGCCGCGTACACGGATCTCGAGGGGCTGCGGAGGCAGGACCCCGAGCTGGCCGACGTCCTCATCGGCGAGGTCGCCCGGCAGTCCGACGCGCTCCAGCTGATCGCCGCCGAGAACTTCACGTCGCCCGCCGTCCTCACCGCCCTCGGCTCGCCGCTCGCCAACAAGTACGCCGAGGGCTACCCCGGCGCCCGCCACCACGGCGGCTGCGAACTGGTCGACGTCGCCGAGCGGATCGCCGTCGACCGCGCCAAGGCCCTGTTCGGCGCCGAGCACGCCAACGTACAGGCGCACTCCGGGTCCTCCGCCGTCCTCGCCGCGTACGCCGCGCTGCTGCGGCCCGGCGACACGGTCCTGGCCCTCGGGCTGCCGTACGGCGGACACCTCACGCACGGCTCGCCCACGAACTTCTCCGGCAGGTGGTTCGACTTCGTCGGCTACGGAGTGGACCCCGAGAGCGGCCTGCTCGACTACGACCAGGTGCACGCCCTCGCCCGCTCGCACCGGCCCAAGGCCATCGTGTGCGGCTCGATCTCCTACCCCCGGCACATCGACTACGCGGCCTTCCGCGAGATCGCCGACGACGTGGGCGCCTACCTCATCGCCGACGCCGCGCATCCCATGGGCCTGGTCGCCGGGGGAGCGGCGCCCAGCCCGGTGCCGTACGCGGACGTCGTCTGCGCGACCACCCACAAGGTCCTGCGCGGCCCGCGAGGCGGCCTCCTGCTGTGCGGGGCGGACCTCGCCGAACGAATCGACAGGGCCGTCTTCCCGTTCACTCAGGGCGGCGCCCAGATGCACACGATCGCCGCCAAGGCCATCGCGTTCGGGGAGGCGGCGACACCGGCCTTCACGACGTACGCCCATCAGGTGGTCGAGCACGCACGGACCCTCGCGGCGGCGCTGGCCGCGGCGGGGTTCGCGATCGCCACGGGCGGCACGGACACACACCTGGTGCTCGCCGACCCCGCCCCCCTGGGCGTCGACGCACGCACCGCCCGCGCCAGGCTCGCGGCGGCCGGCATCTTCCTCGACACCTGCGCCCTGCCCCACGGCGACACCCGCGGCCTCCGACTCGGCACAGCCGCCGTCACCACCCAGGGCATGACCGCCCCGGAGATGGCCCGCATCGCGGCCCTGCTGGCCGAGGCGGTGCACGAGGAGTCGAACGTACGAGAAGAGGTACGCGAACTGGTGGGAAGATTTCCGCCCTACCAGTAATAGGTGCAATCACAAGTCGAGCCCGGGCGGCGTGTGACCGCCGACCGGGCTCGACTTTTAGTTGCAGCCTCAGCAGGCCTTTACCTTGCGCGGCTTGTCAGGGCCGAAGTGTCCCGTCTCGTAGTACCACTTCACGGTCTTCCTTGGCTTCACCTTCTTGCAGGAAAGGTCTTCCGCGAACTGGATATCGACCTTGCGCTTCACGGTGCGGTTTCCGCAGTTCTTGTAGTAGATGTTCCAGCGCTTGTTCCCCCACGGGCCGGGCCCGTCATCGAGCCGCTTGATGGTGCCGCCGCACCTCAGCCGCTGGACCTCAGCCATGTCCCCCGTGGCGGCGGAGACGTCTGCCTTTTCTACGACAGAGCGGGGTGCACTCGCAGAGTCGTCGGCCGTTGCCGGGACCGCGAGCCCTATAGAACCTGCGACCATCGCTGCTGCCGCAACGATGCCCATTGCCTTACGCATTTGTCTCCTTGGTCAGAAGAGGAGGTAAAGGCATCGGCTACGCATTTATGGATTCGCGCCGATTCCCCGTTTGCGCGTTATTTCTATCGCGGAGGCCTGGGCCCTTCCAAGCAGTTCATGTGGTTGAGATGCGTACGATATGTACGCTGTCCTGAAGGCAACTTGCAAAGCTGATCACGAGCTGATCGGAGCCGAAGGGTGTGATCAAGAAAGGGCAGGTAAAGCGCTTGTGCAGCAGCTCCCTCCGCTTCAAGGGGAAGCGCCATCGAGAGCAGGTTGGCGGTTTTCCGTTGCCTCCGGCGTGGCGTTTCCCCGAGAATCGCGTACTGCGGAGAGGCCACGCGCGCCCTGCCCGGGCACTCACGGGCCGGGCGGAGTCGGGCCTGGTGGTGCCAGTTATCTTCTGACGGAGGAGACTCGTGACGAGAACGTGAGTGGGCACGACCGTGAGGCTCACGAAGCTAGGGTGTGAGCCGAGATGGCCAGCGAGACCTGTGGGGAAGCCCGTGCGTGAATACCTGCTGACGCTCTGCATCACGGCTGCGGTGACCTACCTGCTGACCGGCCCGGTGCGGAAGTTCGCGATCGTGGCCGGTGCCATGCCGGAGATCCGCGCTCGTGACGTGCACCGGGAGCCGACGCCCCGGCTCGGCGGGATCGCGATGTTCTTCGGCCTGTGCGCGGGCCTCCTGGTCGCCGACCACCTGCCGAACCTGAACACGGTCTTCGAGAACTCCAACGAGCCGCGCGCGCTGCTCTCCGGGGCGGCGCTGATCTGGCTCATCGGCGTCCTGGACGACAAGTTCGAGATCGACGCGCTGATCAAGCTCGGCGGCCAGATGATCGCCGCCGGCGTCATGGTCATGCAGGGTCTGACGATCCTGTGGATCCCGGTCCCCGGCGTCGGCACGGTCTCGCTCACCTCCGGCCAGGGCACCCTCCTGACGGTCGCGCTCGTCGTCATCACGATCAACGCCGTCAACTTCGTCGACGGCCTCGACGGCCTCGCGGCGGGCATGGTGTGCATCGCCTCGGCGGCGTCCTTCATGTACGCCTACCGCATCTGGTACGGCTACGGCATCGAGGCCGCGGCCCCCGCCACGCTCTTCGCCGCCATCCTCATGGGCATGTGCCTCGGCTTCCTGCCGCACAACATGCACCCGGCCAGGATCTTCATGGGCGACTCGGGCTCGATGCTCATCGGCCTCGTCCTCGCCGCGGGCGCCATCTCCGTCACCGGGCAGGTCGACCCCGCCGCGATGAAGCTGAACTTCGGCGGCGGCCGCGACGCCACTCACGCGATGCTGCCGGTCTTCATCCCGCTCCTGATGCCGCTCACGATCATCGCGATCCCCTTCGCGGACCTGGTCCTCGCGATCGTCCGGCGCACCTGGAACGGCAAGTCGCCGTTCGCCGCGGACCGCGGCCACCTGCACCACCGGCTCCTGGAGATCGGCCACTCGCACAGCCGCGCGGTGCTGATCATGTACTTCTGGTCGGCGCTCATCGCCTTCGGCACCGTCGCGTACTCCGTGCACTCGACGAGCATGTGGATCCTGCTGATGATCGTCGCCCTCAGCGGCCTCGGTCTCGTGCTGCTCCTCCTGCCGCGCTTCACCCCGCGCACGCCGCGGTGGGCGGAGGCCTTCGTGCCGCCGCGCTACCGGCGCCGTGCCGCTGCCGCCGCCGAACCGGCCGCCCACGACGCGATGCCGGCGGAGGAGGAGGCTCCGGTCCCCGTGGGCGTCAACGGAGCGACCGCGATCGGCGCCCGCTCGCGCTTCGAGGAGCGACGGGAAGCCGAGACGTCCCGTTGACGCCCGATCCTAAAACGCCCCATTACCAGACAAGTCGGCCCGCTGCGTGCACATGCGCGCGGATTACTTCTCATGTGTGACAGTGGGCACACCCAGCAGGTAAAGACCTCATCAAATAGTTTGTGATACGGTTCACGAGATCCCGGGATAGAGCCGAAGGACCGTAGTGCGACGGTCCATTGGCCCGAGGGCCCCTCTCGACCCGGGTCTACGCTCGTCCATGACGACACCCTGCCCCCATCAGTAAGCGGAGCTGCCGCCATGCCGTCTCAAGACACCCGAAATCTCCTCCAGTCCGCTGTGCCCACAGCTGCCGTCGGCGCGATCGTCGCCGCTGTCAGTGCCGTGGTGGCCGGCGGAAAGGGGGCCATCGGGGCTGTCGTCGGCACCCTGGTCGTCATCGCCTTCATGGGGCTCGGTCTCTTCGTCCTGCAGCGGACGGCAAAATCGCTTCCGCAGCTGTTCCAGGCGATGGGCATGATGCTTTATGTCGCCCAACTCCTGTTGCTGCTCGTCTTCATGGGCCTGTTCAAGGACACGGATCTCTTCAATCCGAGGGCCTTCGCGGCCGCGCTTGTGGCGGCGACCATCGTGTGGATGGCCGCACAGGCCCGCGCGCACATGAAGGCCAAGATCCTTTATGTCGAGCCCGACTCGGATAAGAGCGAGAAGCAGGAGAAGTCGGGGTCCTCGCAGTGAAGGGTAGGGGCGGGATAAATGCCCGTTCGAGATGCTGCTATCGTCCGGTGCCAACTGCGGCACTGCTGGCGCGGGCATCTGAGCTGACGCCTGCACGATCGCGAGGCTCGATGCCTGAACGCCGCTCACACTTCCGAAACACCAGTCCGGTGCCGAACCGCGGCCGCGTGCCGCGCCGACACGACAACGAGGTTGCCGTACCTATGCGTCACGCCGAAGGAGCCCGCGGTGAGTGCTGACCAAAATGAGCTCGCCTTTGACTGGAGCTGTCGGATCATGTCCGACAACGGCTGTGGCTTCCCGGCTCCGGGTCTGCACTCGTTCCTCTTCAAGCCGATCTTCACCGTCGGCGGGTTCGAGTTCAACAAGGTCATGCTGCTCGCCCTGCTGACCACGCTCGTCGTCGTCACCTTCTTCTACGTGGCGTTCGGCAAGGCCAAGCTGGTCCCGGGCAAGCTGCAGATGATGGGCGAGGCGGGATACGACTTCGTACGCCGCGGCATCGTCTACGAGACGATGGGCAAGAAGGACGGCGAGAAGTACGTCCCGCTCATGGTCTCGCTGTTCTTCTTCATCTGGATCATGAACATCTGGTCCGTGATCCCGCTGACCCAGTTCCCGGTCTCGTCGATCATCGCCTACCCGGCGGTGCTGGCGGCCGTGGTCTACCTGGTGTGGGTGCCCCTCACTTTCAAGAAGCACGGCTTCGTGGGCGGCTGGAAGAACATCACCGGTTACGACAACTCGCTCGGCCCGATCAAGTGGCTCGTGTCGTTCATCGAGTTCTTCTCGAACCTGCTCGTGCGTCCCTTCACGCACGCGGTGCGACTGTTCGCCAACATGTTCGCCGGTCACCTGATGCTGGTGATGTTCACCGTCGCCTCCTGGTACCTGCTGAACAGCTGGATGATCCCGGCGGCCGGCGTCTCCTTCGTGATGACGATGGGCATGATCCTCTTCGAGCTTTTCGTGCAGGCCGTCCAGGCGTACGTCTTCGTGCTCCTCGCCTGCTCGTACATCCAGGGCGCTCTGGCCAAGCACCACTGAGCCCCTCCCCGAAACCCCTAAGCGCCCGGTGGCCAACCCCCACCGGTCCATGAAAGAGAAGGAAGTAACGGCATGTCCGCGACTCTCGAGCTCGCCGCCCTCCAGGGTGACATCAAGGCCCTCGGCTCCATCGGCTACGGCCTCGCGGCCATCGGCCCCGGCATCGGTGTTGGCATCGTCTTCGGTAAGGGCACCGAGGCCCTGGCTCGTCAGCCCGAAGCTGCCGGTCTGATCCGTGCCAACCAGATCCTCGGCTTCGCCTTCTGTGAGGCGCTCGCCCTCATCGGCATCGTCATGCCGTTCGTCTACGGCTCCTGATCGCCCGAGACGATTAGTCCCGTTCGACGAAAGGCAATGATGTGATCGCCAACCTGGTACAGCTGGCGGCCGAGCATGGCGAGGAGCAGAACCCTCT
Source organism: Streptomyces sp. NPDC039462 (assembly GCF_055639375.1). NCBI lineage: Bacteria > Bacillati > Actinomycetota > Actinomycetes > Kitasatosporales > Streptomycetaceae > Streptomyces > Streptomyces sp. NPDC039462. Next base: position 453,266 of record NZ_JBVKAO010000002.1, on the reverse strand, counting down.
CATGCCGCCCGGTCCTGAGCTGCTCGTCGGCGCCATCGCCTTCGCCATCGTCTTCTTCTTCTTCTGGAAGAAGCTCCTCCCGAACATCAACAAGGTTCTGGAAGAGCGCCGGGAGGCGATCGAAGGCGGTATCGAGAAGGCCGAGGCCGCTCAGACCGAGGCCCAGAGCGTTCTTGAGCAGTACAAGGCTCAGCTCGCCGAGGCCCGGCACGAGGCCGCGCGTCTGCGCCAGGAGGCGCAGGAGCAGGGCGCCACGCTCATCGCCGAGATGCGGGCCGAAGGCCAGCGTCAGCGCGAGGAGATCGTCGCCGCCGGTCACGCCCAGATCGAGGCCGACCGCAAGGCCGCCGCGCAGTCGCTGCGTCAGGACGTCGGCCAGCTGGCCACCGCCCTGGCCGGCAAGCTCGTCGGCGAGTCCCTGGAGGACTCCGCCCGCCAGAGCCGCACGATCGACCGCTTCCTCGACGAGCTCGAGGAGAAGGCCGAGGCAGCTCGATGACAGCGCACGGAGCGAGCCGCGAGGCCCTGGCCGCCGCGCGCGAGCGTCTCGACGCGCTGACGGACAGCACCTCGGTCGACGCCAAGCAGCTCGCGGATGAGCTTGCCGCCGTCACGGCGCTGTTCGCCCGCGAGGTCTCGCTGCGCCGGGTCCTGACCGACCCGTCGCAGTCCGGTGAGGCCAAGGCCGAGCTTGCGGGGCGCCTGCTGTCCGGCCAGGTGGGCGGCGAGACCGCCGACCTGGTGGCCGGCATGGTCCGCTCGCGCTGGTCGCAGTCGCGAGACCTGGTGGACGCTCTCGAAGAGCTCGCCATCCTCGCCGACCTGACCGGCGCGCAGCAGGCCGGCGCCCTGGACAACGTCGAGGACGAGCTCTTCCGGTTCGGCCGGATCGTCTCTTCCAGCACCGAGCTGCGGGCCGCGCTGACCGACCGCGCCGCGACGGGCACGGCCAAGAGCGAGCTGCTGCGCAGCCTGCTCGGGGGTCGCGCCGAGGACGTCACGGAGCGTCTCGTCGAGCGCCTCGTCACCGCGCCGCGTGGACGTAGCCTGGAAGAGGGACTGGAGTCCCTCGCCAAGCTGGCCGCGGACCGCCGCAACCGCATGGTCGCCGTCGTCACTTCCGCCGTTCCGCTCTCGGACCGGCAGAAGGAGCGCCTCGGCGCCGTCCTGGCGAAGGTGTACGGACGCCAGATGCACCTCAACCTCGACGTGGACCCCACGGTCCTCGGCGGGATCAGGGTCCAGGTGGGCGACGAGGTCATCAACGGCTCCATCGCGGACCGTATCGAGGAAGCCGGCCGCCGCGTGGCCGGTAGTTAAGACAAAGAAGCACGACCTACGGCCCTAGTTGGGCCGTGCAGAGGATTCCTGGGGGCTGACCCCAGACCCCCCAAGAAAACTTCGGGCCCAACAAGGAGAGCAGGGAACCCAGATGGCGGAGCTCACGATCCGGCCGGAGGAGATCCGGGACGCGCTGGAGAACTTTGTCCAGGCGTACAAGCCGGACGCGGCCTCGCGCGAGGAGGTCGGTACGGTCACCCTTGCCGGCGACGGCATCGCGAAGGTCGAGGGCCTGCCCTCGGCCATGGCCAACGAGCTGCTGAAGTTCGAGGACGGGACCCTCGGTCTCGCGCTGAACCTTGAAGAGCGCGAGATCGGTTCGATCGTCCTCGGCGAGTTCAGCGGTATCGAAGAGGGCCAGTCGGTCAGCCGTACCGGCGAGGTGCTGTCGGTCGCCGTCGGCGAGGGCTACCTCGGCCGCGTCGTCGACCCGCTCGGCAACCCGATCGACGGCCTCGGCGAGATCGAGACCAGCGGACGTCGTGCCCTCGAGCTGCAGGCCCCCACGGTCATGCAGCGCAAGTCGGTGCACGAGCCGATGGAGACCGGCTACAAGGCCGTCGACGCGATGACCCCGATCGGCCGTGGCCAGCGTCAGCTGATCATCGGTGACCGCCAGACCGGCAAGACCGCCCTGGCCGTCGACACGATCATCAACCAGCGCGACAACTGGCGCACGGGCGACGTGAACAAGCAGGTGCGCTGCATCTACGTCGCCATCGGTCAGAAGGGCTCCACCATCGCCTCCGTGCGCGGTGCCCTCGAAGAGGCCGGCGCGCTGGAGTACACGACCATCGTCGCCGCCCCGGCGTCCGACCCGGCGGGCTTCAAGTACCTGGCGCCCTACACCGGTTCGGCCATCGGCCAGCAGTGGATGTACGAGGGCAAGCACGTCCTCATCATCTTCGACGACCTCTCGAAGCAGGCCGACGCCTACCGCGCCGTGTCCCTGCTGCTCCGCCGCCCGCCGGGGCGCGAGGCCTACCCGGGTGACGTCTTCTACCTGCACTCGCGTCTGCTCGAGCGCTGCGCGAAGCTCTCGGACGAGCTGGGCAAGGGCTCGATGACCGGTCTGCCGATCGTCGAGACCAAGGCGAACGACGTGTCGGCGTTCATCCCGACCAACGTCATCTCCATCACCGACGGCCAGTGCTTCCTGGAGTCGGACCTCTTCAACGCCGGTCAGCGCCCCGCGCTGAACGTCGGTATCTCCGTCTCCCGAGTCGGTGGTTCCGCGCAGCACAAGGCGATGAAGCAGGTCTCGGGCCGCCTCCGCGTGGACCTCGCCCAGTTCCGTGAGCTGGAGGCGTTCGCCGCCTTCGGTTCCGACCTGGACGCCGCGTCGAAGGCGCAGCTGGAGCGCGGCCAGCGCATGGTCGAGCTGCTCAAGCAGCCGCAGTACGAGCCGATGGCGACCGAGGACCAGGTCGTCTCCGTGTGGGCCGGTACCACCGGTCGCATGGACGACGTGCCGGTCAACGACATCCGTCGCTTCGAGCGTGAGCTCCTCGCCTACCTGCACCGGCAGGAGCAGGGCCTCATGACCTCCATCAAGGAGGGCGGCAAGATGTCGGACGACACGCTGCAGGCCGTCGGCGACGCGATCGCGGCGTTCAAGAAGCAGTTCGAGACCTCGGACGGGAAGCTTCTCGGCGAGGACGCTCCGGCCGCCGCCGGCAAGTGACGACGGAAGGGACCTGACTCATGGGAGCCCAGCTCCGGGTCTATAAGCGTCGCATCAAATCCGTCACCGCGACCAAGAAGATCACCAAGGCGATGGAGATGATCGCCGCCTCGCGCGTGGTCAAGGCCCAGCGCAAGGTGGCGGCGTCCACGCCGTACGCGACCGAGCTCACCCGCGCGGTCACGGCGGTCGGCACCGGCTCGAACACGAAGCACCCGCTGACGACCGAGCCGGAGACGGCGACCCGTTCCGCGGTGCTGCTCCTCACGAGCGACCGCGGACTGGCCGGCGCCTTCAACTCGAACGCCATCAAGGCCGCGGAGCAGCTGACCGCGCGCCTGGAGGCCGAGGGCAAGGAGGTCGACACGTACATCGTCGGCCGCCGCGGTCTGTCCCACTACAACTTCCGCGAGCGCAAGGTCGTGGAGTCGTGGTCGGGTTTCACCGACGAGCCCACGTACGCGGACGCCAAGAAGGTCGCGGTGCCGCTGATCGAGGCCATCGAGAAGGAGACGGCGGAGGGCGGCGTGGATGAACTCCACATCGTCTACACCGAGTTCATCTCGATGATGACGCAGACGGCCATCGACGGCCGCCTGCTGCCGCTCAGCCTCGAAGAGGTGGCGGAAGAGTCGAAGTCCACCAAGGACGAGATCCTTCCGCTGTACGACTTCGAGCCGTCGGCGGAGGACGTCCTCGACGCCCTGCTGCCGCGCTACGTCGAGAGCCGTATCTACAACGCGATGCTCCAGTCGGCTGCCTCCAAGCACGCCGCCACGCGCCGCGCGATGAAGTCGGCGACCGACAACGCCGGGGATCTGATCAACAGCCTCTCCCGGCTTGCCAACGCGGCCCGCCAGGCCGAAATCACCCAGGAAATCAGCGAGATCGTCGGCGGCACAGCAGCGCTGGCCGACGCGACCGCGGGGAGTGACAAGTAATGACGACCACTGTTGAGACGGCCGTTGCCACGGGCCGCGTCGCCCGGGTGATCGGCCCGGTCGTCGACGTGGAGTTCCCCGTCGACGCGATGCCGGAGATCTACAACGCCCTGCACGTCCAGGTCGACGACCCGTCGACCGAGGGCGCGAAGAAGACGCTGACCCTCGAGGTCGCCCAGCACCTGGGTGACGGCGTGGTCCGCGCGATCTCGATGCAGCCCACCGACGGCCTGGTCCGCCAGGCCCCGGTCACCAACACCGGCAAGGGCATCTCGGTGCCGGTCGGCGACGTGACCAAGGGCCGCGTGTTCAACACCCTCGGTGAGGTGCTGAACGACGACCCGTCCACGGTCGCCGACGCCGAGCGCTGGACGATCCACCGCAAGGCCCCGGCCTTCGACCAGCTCGAGTCCAAGACCGAGATGTTCGAGACCGGCCTGAAGGTCGTCGACCTTCTCACCCCGTACGTCAAGGGTGGAAAGATCGGTCTGTTCGGTGGTGCCGGTGTCGGCAAGACCGTGCTGATCCAGGAAATGATCGTCCGTGTGGCCAAGCTGCACGACGGTGTCTCCGTCTTCGCCGGTGTCGGCGAGCGCACCCGTGAGGGCAACGACCTCATGGTCGAGATGGAGGAAGCCGGCGTTCTGGACAAGACCGCGCTGGTCTTCGGCCAGATGGACGAGCCGCCGGGCACGCGTCTGCGCGTCGCCCTGGCCGGTCTGACCATGGCGGAGTACTTCCGCGATGTGCAGAAGCAGGACGTGCTGTTCTTCATCGACAACATCTTCCGCTTCACCCAGGCCGGTTCCGAGGTCTCGACCCTGCTCGGCCGCATGCCGTCCGCGGTGGGTTACCAGCCGAACCTGGCCGACGAGATGGGTCTCCTCCAGGAGCGCATCACGTCGACCCGTGGTCACTCGATCACCTCGATGCAGGCGATCTACGTCCCCGCGGACGACCTGACCGACCCGGCCCCGGCCACCACGTTCGCCCACCTCGACGCGACGACGGTTCTCTCCCGTCCGATCTCCGAGAAGGGCATCTACCCGGCCGTGGACCCGCTGGACTCCACGTCCCGCATCCTGGACCCGCGCTACATCGCGCAGGACCACTACGACTGCGCCATGCGCGTCAAGGGAATCCTGCAGAAGTACAAGGACCTCCAGGACATCATCGCGATCCTCGGTATCGACGAGCTCAGCGAGGAAGACAAGCTCGTCGTCGCCCGTGCCCGTCGCGTGGAGCGCTTCCTGTCGCAGAACACCCACGCCGCCAAGCAGTTCACCGGCGTGGACGGCTCGGACGTGTCCCTCGAGGAGTCGATCGCGGCGTTCAACGCGATCTGCGACGGCGAGTACGACCACTTCCCCGAGCAGGCCTTCTTCATGTGCGGTGGTCTCGAGGACCTGAAGAAGAACGCCAAGGAGCTCGGCGTCTCCTGAGCTCAGTAGCTCAAACGGAGAGGGGCGGGGGCACCCCGCACAGGGGCAGTGTCCCGCCCCTCCCCGTACGCCCACTAGAATTTGACCCAACACCCGGCTGAACCGCCGGGTGGTGACCCGAGGAGCCACTCTTGGCTGCTGAGCTGCATGTCGAGCTGGTCGCAGCGGACCGCAGTGTCTGGTCCGGTGAGGCCACCCTGGTCGTCGCGCGCACCACGTCCGGCGACATCGGCGTCATGCCCGGTCACCAGCCGCTGCTCGGTGTGCTGGAGTCGGGCCCGGTGACCATTCGTACGAGCGACGGCGGCACGGTCGTGGCCGCCGTCCACGGAGGATTCATCTCCTTCGCGGACGACAAGCTGTCGCTGCTCGCCGAGATCGCGGAGCTTTCCGACGAGATCGACGTCAAGCGTGCGGAGCGGGCGCTGGAGCGCGCGAAGTCGGAGGCCGACGCCTCCGCCGAGCGGCGCGCCGACGTCCGACTGCGTGCGGTGGCGACGCGCTGACCCCAGCGCGCGGCGTAACGTGACTCAGCCGCGGCCAGGTCCGGGAAGGTTCCGGACCGGGTCGCGGCTGAGGCAATGCGGGTGCAATGTATTGGTCCGTTGTCGGCCCGTCGGCCGACAGTAGAGGCGAGGAGGTCGGTGCCGATGATCCTCACTCTGCTCGTGTGCGGACTTGCTTTGATCGTGCTGGTTCTGGTGGGGCTCTTCGTCTTCGGACTGCGCCGCCGGCTGATCCAGCGCTCCGGCGGCACCTTCGACTGCTCCCTGCGCTGGGACGCCCCGGAGAAGGGCGACACGTCCGGCAAGGGCTGGGGGTACGGGGTCGCCCGCTACAACGGCGACCGCGTCGAGTGGTTCCGCGTCTTCTCGTATGCTCCCCGGCCGCGCCGGGTCCTCGAGCGCTCCGCCATCGAGGTCGTGGACCGCCGCGCCCCGGATGGCGAGGAGGAGCTGGCCCTGCTCTCCGACGCGATCGTCCTGGGCTGCCTGCACCGTGGCGTCCGCCTGGAACTGGCGATGAGCGAGGACGCGCTGACGGGTTTCCTGGCGTGGCTGGAGGCGGCACCTCCGGGCCAGCGCGTGAACGTGGCGTAGTACTTCCCGTACGGCATGAAGAAGCCGGGAAGACAGGGGGCGATCCTGTCTTCCCGGCTTCGTATCAGGGACGGCTACTTCAGGCCGTCATTGATGGCCGACACCAACTCTCCGTTGGCCGTATCGCCACTGAACTCCCAGAAGAACGCCCCACCAAGCCCCTGCTCCTTGGCCCAGGCCATCTTGGAGCGAACGGTCGACGGCGTGTCGTACGACCACCAGTTGCTGCCGCAGTGGGCATAGGCGGTACCGGCAACCGTGCCGTTGGACGGGCAGGAGTTCTTGAGGACCTTGTAGTCCTCGATGCCCTGCTCATAGGTGCCCGGCGCGGGCCCCGTCGCGGTGCCGCCGGGCTCCTTCTGGGTGACGCCGGTCCAGCCCCGCCCGTAGAAGCCGATGCCGAGCAGCAGCTTCGAGGCGGGCACGCCCTTGGCCTTGAGCTTGGCGATGGCGGCCGCGGAGTTGAAGCCCTCCTGCGGGATGCCCGGGTAGGACGTGAGCGGCGAGTGCGGTGCCGTCGGCCCCTTCGCCGCCCACGCGCCGAAGAAGTCGTACGTCATGACGTTGTACCAGTCGCTGTACTGCGCCGCGCCGCCGTAATCCGCGGAGTCGATCTTGCCGCCGCTGGAGGCGTCGGCGGTGATGGCGGCGGTGACGAGGTTCTTCGCGCCGAACTCGGTGCGGAAGGCCTGCATCATGTTCTTGAAGACGGCCGGGCCCGACGTGTCGCAGGACAGGCCGCAGGCGTTCGGGTACTCCCAGTCCAGGTCGATGCCGTCGAAGACGTCGGCCCAGCGCGGGTCCTCGACCAGGTCGTGGCAGGACTTGGCGAAGGCCGCCGGGTTCTTCATGGCGTCGGTGAAGCCGCCGGACCAGGTCCAGCCGCCGAAGGACCAGAGGATCTTGATGTTCGGGTACTTGGCCTTGAGCTTGCGCAGCTGGTTGAAGTTGCCGCGCAGCGGCTGGTCCCAGGTGTCGGCTACGCCGTCGACGGACTGGTCGGCGGTGTAGGCCTTGTCGATGGCGGCGTAGGAGTCGCCCATGGTGCACTTGCCGCCCTGGACGTTGCCGAAGCTGTAGTTGATGTGCGTGATCTTCTCGGCGGAGCCGGAGGTCGCGATGTTCTTCGCGTGGTAGTTGCGCTGGTAGACGCCCCACTCGGTGAAGTAGCCGAGTTTGACCTTGTCGCCGGGGCCGGGGCCCGGGTCGCCGCCGCCGGTGGTGCGGACCTTGACGGCGCCGCTGGCGGGTCCCGTCTGGCCTGCGGTGTCGCGGGCCTGGACGGTGTACGAGTAGTCGGTTCCCTTGGTCAGCCCCGTGTCGGAGTACGAGGTCTCCGTCACCGTCGCGACCTTGGCGCCGTCGCGCAGGACGTCGTAGTTCTTGACGCCCTTGTCGTCGGTTGCGGCCTTCCAGTCGAGCTTGACCGAGGTGTCGGTGATGCCGGAGGCGGTCGGGGTGCCGGGGGCGCTCGGCGGGTTGTCGCCGGGGACGCCGCCGCCGTCACAACTCGCGCCGTTCAGCTCGCAGTTGGAGGGGGCGCCGGAGCCGGTGCCGTTGAAGCCGAAGGAGACCGAGGCGCCGGGGGCGAGCGTCCCGTTCCAGCCGAGGTTCTTGGCGGTCCAGCGGTTGCCCGAGTTGGTGACGGTGGCGTCCCAGGCCGACGTCACCCTGGTGCCGGTGGGGAAGTCCCAGGCGACGTTCCAGGAGCTGATGCTCGTGGTGCCGGTGTTCTTGATCGTCCACTTGCCCTCGAAGCCGCTGCCCCAGTCCTGGGTCTTGGCGTACGTGGCGGTGGCCTCGGGGGCGGCGTCGGGTGCCGCCTCGGCGGAGGAGCCGAGGGCGACCAGGGTGGCGAGCGGGAGCAGCAGCGTGGTGACGCCCGCCACGGCCTTGTGTCTGAATTTGAGTCTCGAGCGGTTGGTGCTCTTCTTGAAGCGCACGAGGTGCTCCTCGGGTGAGATCCGGGGGTCTTAGGGGTTGGGACCCTGCGCCGCCCGTGAGCACGTGGACACGTGGGGGAGTGCTCACCGCAGTGCGGTGAGAATAGAAAGGTCTGGACCAACGGTCAAGAGGTCTGAACCAATGGCCGAATCGCGACGGTCCACGGCGCCCCTCCGAGCCGTTCACCGCCGGCTCAGACCCCCAACTCCTGCGCCAGGACGGCCGCCTGCACCCGGCTGCGCAGTTCCAGCTTGCCCAGCATCCGGCTGACGTGCGTCTTCACCGTCGCCTCCGCCATGGAGAGGCGGGCCGCGATCTCCGCGTTGGACAGTCCCTCACCGATGCAGGACAGGACCTCGCGCTCGCGGCGGGTGAGGCCGTCCAGGACGGCGGGGTCCGGCGCGTTCTCCCCGCGTACCGCCTTCGAGGGGGCGGCGAACTCGGCGATCAGGCGGCGGGTGACGGCCGGCGCGATCAGGCCCTCGCCGCGCGCGACCGTGCGGACCCCTTCGAGGAGGTCCTTCGCCTCCGTGTTCTTCAGCATGAACCCGGAGGCGCCCGCGCGCAGCGCCCCGAAGACGTACTCGTCGAGGTCGAAGGTGGTGAGGACCAGGACGTCCGCGAGGCCCTCGGCGACGACCTGCCGGGTCGCCGCCACCCCGTCGAGACGTGGCATCTGTATGTCCATCAGGACCAGGTCGGGACGGAGTTCGCGGGCGAGCGCGACGGCCTCCTCGCCGTCCGCCGCCTCGCCGACGACTTCGATGTCGGACGCGCTGCGCAGGATCAGGACGAGTCCCGCGCGCACGGCTGACTGGTCTTCGGCGACCAGTACCCGGATCATTCCTTGGCTCCTTCGTCGGCGGGGTCGACGGGCAGGGTCGCGAAGACGTTCCAGACCTTGCCGTCGGGGCTGCTCTCGGGGCCCGATTCAAAGGTGCCGCCGAGCAGTTCGGTGCGCTCGCGCATGCCGACGAGGCCGGCGCCCGAGCCCGGGGCGCGCGGCCCCGAGGGATCTCCGTAGGGACTGGTCACACGGACCGTGAGGGCGCGCGGCTCCTGGACCAGGGACACGGTGACGCGGCCGGGCGACGCGTGCTTCAGGGCGTTCGTCAGGGACTCCTGCACGATCCGGTACGCCGCGAGCTCCACCGGTGTGGGCAGCTTCGGGCCGTCCGGGGTGCGCGCGTCGTCGAGTGTGACGTCGAGGCCGTTCGTGCGGGCGGTGGCGACGAGGGCGCCCAGGCCGTCCAGGGTGGGCGCGGCCGCGGGCTCCAGGTCGCCGCTGTCGTCGCGCAGGATGCCGATGAGGCGGCGCATCTCGGCCAGCCCCTCGACGCTGTTCTCCCGGATGACGGCCAGCGCGTCCTTGCTGGTCTTCGGGTCGTCCAGGGAGAGCGCCGCCGTGGAGTGGATGGCGATCGCCGAGAGGTGGTTGGCGACCATGTCGTGCAGTTCGCGGGCCATCCTGGCGCGCTCGGCGCCGACGGCCTGGGCCCGGTCCATCTCCGCCAGGAGCGCGGTCTGCTCGGCCCGCAGCTTCGCCGCCTCGGCGGCCTCGCGGTGGTTGCGCACGAGGACGCCCGTGGTGGCGGGCGCGAAGGAGACCACGCCGGTGACGAAGCCGATGAGGACGGCCTCCGCCTCCTGGAACCAGGCGAGGAAGCCGAGGGTGACCGCCACCGTCACCAGGCCCGTGGTGACGGGGATGCGCCGGGCCGCGGCCGGGGTGCCGTACACGACGGCCGCGTACACGATGTCCGTGAACATCAGGATCGACGCGAGGTTGCCCGACGTGAACTGGTCGGCCACCAGCGCGATCGTGCCGCAGGTCAGGGCGGTCTGCGGCCTGGTGCTGCGCAGCAGTTCGAGCCCGGCGAGGACGAGGAGCGGCAGCAGCGACCAGTGGCCGCCGAACGGCCGGCCCCCCTGGGAGTGCAGCCCGAGCGCCTCCAGCATCAGCCCGCAGAACAGGCTGGCCGCGGCGATCTGCACGTCGACGCGCTGCGGGCGGGGAAGGGACAGGGCCATGGGTCCATCCAACACGGCGCGGCGGCCCCCTGCCTGATCCTGAGGGAGGAACCGCCCGCTACATCGAAGGATGCAGTCCCACATCGTCACTGACGACGACGATCAGCGGCCTCCGGAACGCGAGCCTTGAAGGGTGACCGGGGAAGCGAACACAAGGAGAGCGCCGTGATCGTCGCGCTGATCGTCATCTGCGAGGTCGGCTTCTGGGTGCTGCTCGCCGCCGGGCTCGCCCTGCGCTACTGGGCGAGGATGCCGCGCACGAGCGTCGCCGTCCTGCTGTGCGAGCCGCTGCTCGAAGTCCTGCTGTTCGTCGTCACCGCGATCGACCTGAAGAACGGCGCCGAGCCGGACTGGAAGCACGGCCTCGCCGCCGTCTACATCGGCTACTCGATCGCGCTCGGCCACTACACGATCAAGTGGGTGGACGTCCGAGTCGCCCACCGCTTCGCGGGCGGCCCCGCCCCTTCGACCCCGAAGTACGGCACCGCCCGCGCCGTCCACGAGTGGAAGCTCGCCGCCCGCTGGATCCTCGCCGCGCTGATCGCCATGGCCCTGCTGCAGGGCGCGGTCTGGTACGTGGGCGGGGACGGTGAGATCTCGTCGCTGCGGATGTGGCAGCAGAAGATGCTGTGGGTGATCGGGATCAACGTCGTCATCGCCGGGACGTACACGCTCTTCCCGAAGAAGGGCCCGGGACCTGCCCCGCGGGAGCGGGACGAGGACCGGCCCCTGACGAAAGCCTGAGAGCGAGGGGCCTAGCGCTCGCCCCCCGGCACCCACAGCACGTCCCCCACCTCCTTGTTGGCCGTGCGGGCCAGGATGAAGAGGAGGTCGGAGAGGCGGTTCAGGTAGGTCGCGGTCAGTGGATTCATCACGTCTCCGTGCGTCTCCAGGGCCGCCCATGTCGACCGCTCGGCCCGCCGCACCACCGTGCACGCCTGGTGCAGCAGCGCCGCGCCCGGCGTGCCGCCCGGCAGGATGAAGCTGCGGAGCTTCTCCAGGTCCTCAAGGAAGCGGTCGCAGTCCGCCTCCAGCTTGTCGATGTAGCTCTGCTCGACGCGCAGCGGCGGATACTTCGGGTCCTCGACGACCGGAGTGGAGAGGTCGGCGCCCACGTCGAAGAGGTCGTTCTGGACCCGGACGAGGACCTTCACGACCTCCTCGTCGAGGCTGCCGAGCGCGATCGCCGTGCCGATGGCCGCGTTGGCCTCGTTGGCGTCGGCGTACGCCGCGATCCGCAGATCGGTCTTGGCGGTGCGGCTCATGTCCCCGAGGGCCGTCGTCCCCTGGTCGCCGGTCCTGGTGTAGATGCGCGTCAGATTGACCATGCGGGACAGCGTAGTCAGAACGGCATGCGGCCCCGGGCACGGCGGCCGGCGGAGCCGCTGCGGCCCACCGCCTTGGAGCTGCTGCGGAAGGGCTTGCTGAAGATCCGGCCCAGGATGCCGGGGGCCTTGCCGCCGGCGCGCGAACCGGCTCCCAGGGTGCGCTGGGTGCCGCGTTCGGGGTGCCGGGAGAGGCGGGGGACGAGGAAGGCGAGGACGGCCAGGACGACGCAGACGGCGACGATACCGACAACCATCATGACGGGCTCCTTGAGGTCGGGTACGTCTGCCGTGTGCCCCCGCAGCGACGGCCCATGCGGCGCCCGCGGCCCGCCCGCGGGGCGGGGGTACAGTCGGCTCGCCGCTCAGCCCGTGCCGGACCGGGCGCCGCGGCCCGACGTTTCCTCGTCGTGTTCCGGCCAGGGAATGTCATGACCCGTACGCAGGAGTCCGCCGAGCCGGCCTCGGACGCCACCGGAGCGCCCGGCCGCCCGGCGGTACCGGATCGCGTCGCGCGGATACGGCGGCGCCTGGAGCGGCTGATCGGCATCGCGGCGACCGAGGGCAACGCGCTGACCGTCCTGCGCAACGGCGACGAGATCTTCACCGCCATGCTGGCCGCGATCCACTCCGCCGAGCACACGGTCGACATGATGACCTTCGTCTACTGGAAGGGCGACATCGCCCGCCGGTTCGCCGACGCCCTCGCGGAGCGGGCGCGCGCCGGGCTGCGGGTGCGGCTGCTGCTCGACGGCTTCGGCAGCCGGCTGATCGAGGACGAGCAGTTGCGGGTGATGGAGCGGGCCGGGGTGCAGGTGACGTGGTTCCGCAAGCCGCTGCATCTGTCGCCCCTCAAGCAGAACCACCGCTGTCACCGCAAGGTCCTCGTCGTCGACGAGGAGACCGCCTTCACCGGCGGGGTGGGCATCGCCGAGGAGTGGTGCGGCGACGCCCGCAACCCCGGCGAGTGGCGCGACACCCACGTCGAGGTGCACGGCCCCGCGGTGGACGGCATCGCCGCGGCGTTCGCGCAGAACTGGGCCGAGTGCCACGGCGAACTCTTCGACGACCGGGACCGGTTCATCAGGCACCGCCCCCAGGGCGACGCCGTCGTGCAGGTGGTGCGCGGCTCGGCCAGCTTCGGCTGGCAGGACATGCAGACCCTGATCCGCGTCATGCTCGAGTCCGCCGAGGAGCGCTTCCGGCTGGCCACGGCCTACTTCTCCCCGGACGCGTACTTCGTCGAGCTGCTCTGCGCCACCGCGCGGCGCGGGGTCGAGGTGGAGATCGTGCTGCCCGGGCCGCACACCGACAAGCGGGTCTGCCGGCTGGCCGGGCAGCACTACTACGAGGACCTCATCGGCTGTGGGGTGAGGATCCACGAGTACCAGCCGACGATGATGCACGCCAAGGTCATCACCGTCGACGGCGTCGCCGCGCTGATCGGCTCGACCAACTTCAACCGTCGCTCCCTCGATCACGACGAGGAGGTCATGCTCGCCGTCCTGGACCAGGAGTTCACCGCGACGCTGGACGGGCACTTCGACGACGACGTGCGGGCCAGTGAGCTGATCCGGGTGGGCCGGTGGAAGAGACGTTCCCTCCTCCAGCGGGCCCGTGAGGTGAGTGTCCGGCCCATTCGCCGGTTCCTGTGAGGCCTAGGCCCCGGTCCGCTGAAAGACGCGTGTGCCCACCGTCACGGAGAGCATGACGAACGCGAGGGCCATCAGGACGCCGTACAGCATGGTCGTGGTCGCGTACTCCCCGACGTATCCCGCGCGCACCGCGTCGACCAGATAGCGGAACGGCATGAAGTGGGAGACCACGTCCAGCCAGGTGGGCGCGAGGGCCATCGGCAGCATGAGCCCCGACAGCAGCATCGAGGGCATGCTCACCGCGTTCACGGCGGGGCCGAACTCGTGCGCCTTGGAGACCTTCATGGCCAGCGCGTACGAGAGGGAGGCGAGCCCCGCGGTCAGCAGCGCCACGAACGCGAAGCCGATGAGGATGCCGCCGAGCGGCGCCCTGAGCCCCATCGCCAGCGCGGCGAGCACGAGCAGCACGGCCTGGAAGACGAAGAGCGCGGCGTCGCGCAGGATCCGCCCGAGGAGCAGCGCGAGCCGGCTGACGGGCGTCACCCGCATCCGCTCCACCACGCCGAACTGCTTCTCGATGATGAGCGCGAAACCGCTGAACGTGGCGCCGAAGAGGCCCAGTTGCAGCAGCAGCCCGGGCACGAGCACCTGCCAGGAGTCACCCTGCGAGCCGAGCGGCAGATCGGTGAGGAGCGGACCGAAGAAGAGCAGGTAGAGCAGGGGAGTGAGGACGCCGAAGAGGATCTGGAACTTGGAGCGGAGGGTCTGCCGGGCGTACCGCCCGAAGATCAGCGCGGTGTCGGAGAGCAGTGCAGGCATGGTGGGGGTCCCGGATCGGTGCGTGAAGGTCAGACGGCGACGGGGGTCGTGTCCGCGGGGGCGATGTCGCGCCCGGTGATGGCGAGAAAGGTGTCCTGGAGCGTGGCGTCGATCGAGCCGCCGTACTGGAGCTTGAGGGCGCTCGGCGTGCCGTCGGCGACGACGACGCCCCGGTCCACGACGACCAGGCGGTCGGAGAGCGCGTCGGCCTCGTCGAGGTAGTGCGTGGTGAGGAAGACCGTCGTGCCGTGCTCGTCGCGCAGCCGCCGCACCAGCTCCCACAGGTCGGCCCGGCTGCCCGGGTCGAGGCCGGTGGTCGGCTCGTCGAGGAAGAGCACCTCGGGCCGGTGGGTGAGCCCCATGGCGATGTCGAGCCGCCTGCGCTGGCCGCCGGAGAGCGCCGCGCAGGGACGTTCGAGCAGCTCGGTGAGGCCGAGGTCGTGTGCCAGCTCGTCGGCGCGGGCCTCGGCGCGGGACTTCGACAGGCGGTAGAGCCGGCCCTGGGTGACGAGTTCCTCGCGTACGGAGACGCTCAGGTCGACGCCACCCGACTGGGCCACGTACCCGATCCTGCTCCGGACGCCGGCGGGGTCCCTGGCCAGGTCGCAGCCCGCGACGGTGGCGGCGCCGCCGGTGGGCGCGAGCAGCGTGGTGAGCATGCGCAGCGTGGTCGTCTTGCCCGCGCCGTTCGGCCCGAGGAAGCCGAGGATCTCGCCGGGCCGTACGCGCAGGTCGATGCCGCGCACGGCTTCGACGGGGCCGCCCTTGGTCTGGAAGGTCCGGGCGAGCCCGGAGGTGCTGATGATTGCCATGTAGACCACAAAAACAGAGTCTCTGAAATTTTGCAATCGCCCCAAAATTTCAGAGACCCTAGGATGGGGCCATGAGTGAGGGACTGAGGGAGCGCAAGAAACGGCAGACGAAGCAGCGGATCTCGGACATCGCGACCGGGCTCTTCCTGGAGCGGGGCTTCGGCGCGGTGACCATCGCGGAGATCGCGGAGGCGGCGGACGTCTCCGTCAACACCGTCTACAACTACTTCCCGGCCAAGGAGGACCTGTTCCTCGACCGGGGCGAGGCCGTCGTCGACCGCCTCTCCGGCTATGTGCGCGGCCGCCGGTCGGGGGAGTCCGCCGCGGCCGCCGTCCTGCGCGAGCTGCGCGCCGACGTGGAAGGTGTCTCGCCCGGCATCGGGCTCTTCCCCGGCTGGGCCGACTTCATGAAGGTCATCACCGAGGCGCACGCCCTGCGCTCCCGGCTCTGGGCGATCCAGCAGGAAGCGCTCACGCACCTCACGAAGACCCTCGCCGAGGAGACCGGGGCCGCCGCCGACGACCCCATGCCCGGACTGATCGCGGGTCAGCTCTCCTGGCTCCACAGCACGCTCATGGCCTGGATCGGCGACGAGATGTCCAAGTCCCGCGAGCCCGCCGAGGTCTCCCGGGAAGCGCTCGTGCTGCTCGACGAGATGGAGGACCTGCTCGGCGAGAAGGTCCTCAACTACGCGGTGCGCGCCGCCCGGTGAGGCGTACCAGTGTGATGTCCGTCATTTGAGACGTGACGCGCATCTCTTCACCGCCACAGGCGCGCTCACGACCGCTAACGTGCGCCGGAGAGGCATACGTGAACAGCGTGTGAGCCAAGCGAGACAAGCGGTAGGGGAGTCGGAACAGTGGCACGGAAGCTCGCCGTCATCGGAGCCGGACTCATGGGGTCCGGCATCGCTCAGGTCTCCGCCCAGGCGGGCTGGGACGTCGTCCTGCGCGACGTCACCGACGAGGCACTGACCCGGGGCACCGACGGGATCAAGGCGTCCTACGACAAGTTCGTGAGCAAGGGCAAGCTCGCCGCCGACGACGCCGAGGCCGCGCTCGCGCGCATCACGACGACCACCGACATGGACGCCGTCGCCGACGCCGACATCGTCGTCGAGGCCGTCTTCGAGAAGCTGGAGGTCAAGCACGAGATCTTCCGCACGCTCGACAAGCTCGTGCGCGACGACGCCGTGCTCGCCTCCAACACCTCGGCCATCCCGATCACGAAGATCGCGGCCGTCACGGAGCGCCCGGAGCGCGTCGTCGGCGCCCACTTCTTCTCGCCCGTCCCGATGATGCAGCTCTGCGAGCTCGTGCGCGGCCTCAAGACCAGCGACGAAACCCTCACCCGCACCCGGGAGTTCGCCGAGTCGGTCGGCAAGACCTGCATCGTCGTCAACCGCGACGTCGCCGGCTTCGTGACGACCCGGCTGATCTCCGCGCTCGTCGTCGAGGCCGCCAAGCTCTACGAGTCGGGCGTCGCCACCGCCGAGGACATCGACATCGCCTGCAAGCTCGGCTTCGGCCACGCCATGGGCCCGCTCGCGACCGCCGACCTCACCGGCGTCGACATCCTGCTGCACGCCACCAGCAACATCTACACGGAGTCCCAGGACGAGAAGTTCGCGCCGCCGGAGCTGATGCGCCGGATGGTTGACGCCGGTGACATCGGGCGCAAGAGCGGGCAAGGGTTCTACAAGCACTGAACCAGCACTGACGTACGCCGTCTGACGCCCCGTCGGGTGCTTTGCCACCCGGCGGGTCACCCCTCGGAGTGAATTCGGTATCGGTTCGCTTACAGACGGCAACTTCCTCGCCCACGCGGCAGTCAGTTGCAGTGACATACGCAGACGCCCTACGTATCGGGCGTCACAGCAGACACAGCACTCTCGGGGAGCGCATATGCACATCAGGGGCGACCAGGCCCAGCTGGTCGTCGGGGGACGCCTCGACGTACGCAGCGCGGCGGACGCCCGCACGGTCCTGCACTCGGCCGTCGACGACGGCGCCGGCGACCTGGTGCTCGACCTGTCCGAACTCGACTCGTGGGACGCCACGGGACTCGGCGTCATCATGGGCGCGCACCGCCGCGCCGGGCGGTGCGGACGCAGGCTCGTCCTGCGCCACGTGCCACCGCAGATGCAGCGCCTTCTCGTGGCGACCCGGCTCCACCGGATCCTCGCCATCGAAGGCGGCATCGGTGTCGAATCGCTCCCCAGAGCCTGAACGATCCTGAACCGCACCTCACGCACAATCCTCACGAGACTGTGACGTCTCGGACGGGGCGGTACCCCGCCCACTCGTAGATACTGAGCGAAGGTCTAGGGTTCGGTCGCCCACCGACAGACGGACCCGCACGGGGGCACCGGACCAGAAGCGACAGCGCAGTGTGCACGAAGGCCGGAGGGGGCTGTGCACACGACGCATCTGGGGGGCTGAGACCATGGACCCGATGAACCGGGGACCCGAAGAGTACGGCCGCGACGGCACCGAAGACGGCATGCGCGACGGCACCGACGCGGCGGCGCGCACCGGGCGGCCGCCGCGCGACCCCCTGACCCCTGATTTCGGTCAGCCCGCGCCCGCCCTCGCCCGCACCGTCCAGCTCGTCTCGGGCGACTTCCTGCTCACCGTCAACCCCGTCGACGGCAGCGAGATAGAACCCTGCCCGCCCGGGGAGCAGCCGGAGCGGCCCGCCAAGCGCACCGCCGCCGAGCGCGCCGAACTGCGCCGCGCCTCGCTGCCGCCCGTGCCGCCGGGCCCCGCGCTGCCCAGGCTGCCGCTCCTGGAGCGCCAGGAAGAGCGTGAGCGCCTCGCACGGCTCCTCGCGCGCGGCCGTTCCGTACGGCTGACCGGACCCGCCGGATCGGGCCGCACCGCCCTCCTCGACGCGGTCGCCGACGACTGCGCGGACCTCGCCCCCGACGGCGTCGTCCGTCTCTCCGGCTACCGCAGGACACCCGGAGAGCTGCTCCACGACCTCTTCGCCGCCGTCCACGACGCACCCCTGTACCGCCCCGACCGCGCCCAGCTGCTCGACCTGGTCCGCGACATCGGCGCCGTCGTCGTCCTCGACGACCTGGAGTTCGGCGGCGCCGGCCTCGACGAGCTGCTCGACGCGACCCCCGAGTGCGCCTTCCTCATCGCCACCACGCCCGACGTGGCGGCCCCCTCCGCCGACTGCCACCTCGAAGAGGTCTTCCTCGGCGGGCTCGGCCGGGGCGGCGGCCTGGAACTCCTGGAGCGCGCCGTCGGCCGCGTCCTCGACGACGAGGAGGCCAACTGGGCGGGCGACCTGTGGTTCGAGTCCGAGGGGCTGCCGCTGCGCTTCGTCCAGGCGGGCGCCCTGCTCCGCCAGCGCGACCAGCTGCGCGCCGACCCGCACGTCTTCGAGGAGCACGGCTACTTCGCCGAGACCCCCGTCGACGCCGACCCCGACGACGTCCCCGAGATCCCGCTGCCCTCGCTCGCCGACGGCGCCGCACCCGCCGCCCTGCTCGCCGCACGGCTCAGCCCGTCCGCCCGCGCCACCCTGAAGTTCGCCGTCGCCCTCGGCGGCGAGCTGCCGCACCAGGCCCACCTGCCCGCCCTCGTCGGCGACACCCACGCCGACGCGGCCCTCGCCGAACTGGTCAGCTGCGCCCTCGTCACCCCGGTCGGCGCCCACTACCGCCTCGCCGCGGGCGTGCGCGCCCAGCTGGAGGCCGCCGGATACGCCGACGAGGCGGCCGAGCACGCCCTGACTGCCGCCCAGCACTACGCCTGGTGGGCAGGACACCCCTCCGTCACCCCGGAGCGCGTCGCCGCCGAGGCCGACGCCGTGCACGCCGCGCTCGGCGCCCTGGTCGCCACCCAGGCCGGCGCGGCCGTGCTGCTCGCCCGCACCGCGGCGCCCGCCTTCGCCGGCGGGCTCGACTGGGGCGCCTGGGAGCGTGCCCTGCGGTCCGGCCAGGAAGCCGCGCGGAATGCGGGCGAGGTCGCCGAAGAGGCGTACTTCCACCACGAGTTGGGGATCCTCGCGCTCTGCGGCGGCCAGCTTGACCGGGCCCGCGCCGAGCTGGAGGCCTCCATCGGGCTCCGCGGCGCGCTCGCCGACAAGCGCGGCATGATCTCCGGGCGCAGGGCCCTCGCCCTGGTCGCCGACCGCTCGGGCGGCGCGCAGCCCGGCGGGCGCACGGCCGCGGGCGAAGAGGTGCCCGACGCCCGCTACGAGGAGTCGGCGTCGCCCCCCGGCGGCATACCCGCAGCCTTCGCGCTGCCCCAGCCGCCCCCGGAGCCGGACACGCTCGTCACCAGCAAGGTGACGCCCGCCGTCGGGGCGGGCCCCGCACCGAGCCGCCGCTCCATCATCAGCGGCACCCGGCGCAACCTCGTCGCCGCCGGCGCCGGAGCCCTCCTCGCCGCGGTCCTCGGCACCGTCGTCACCCTCGGCGCCACGTCCGACAACAACGACCCGCCCGACGACAAGGTCACCACGGAGCAGTCCGCGAAGGAGGACCGCGACGACGACGGCCTCACCGCCGACAAACCGCGGCAGGACGCCACGAGCCGCGGCGACACCCCGGGCGACGGCGGCGCCGCCGGCACCTCGGACGACCCGAAGCCGAGCGGCAGCGGGCAGCCGTCGACCACGCCGAGCGGCAGCGGCAAGCCGTCCGGCTCGCCCTCGGACAAGCCGTCCGACAAGCCGACGGACAAGCCGACCAAGCCCTCGGACAAGCCGACGAAGCCGTCCGACAAGCCGACGGACCCGCCGACCACTCCGCCCACGACCCCGCCGAGCACGCCCCCCAGCACCCCGCCGTCGACACCGCCGGCGACCGACGACCCGCCCACCTCGCCCGACCAGTCGGACTCGGCGAGCGGCTCGGGCGGGACGACGCCCGGCGCCTGAGCCGACACGCCGAAGGGCCGGGCCCCTCAGGACCCGGCCCTTCGGCATGTGCGTGCGGTCAGAACAGCCGCAGCTTGTCGTCCTCGATGCCCCGCAGCGCGTTGTAGTCCAGGACGGTGCAGCCGATGCCGCGGTCCGTGGCGAGGACGCGGGCCTGCGGCTTGATCTCCTGGGCGGCGAAGATGCCCCGGACGGGCGCCAGGTGCGGGTCGCGGTTCAACAGCTCCAGATAGCGGGTGAGTTGCTCCACGCCGTCGATCTCGCCGCGCCGCTTGATCTCGACGGCGACGGTCTGCCCGTCGGCGTCGCGGCAGAGGATGTCCACCGGGCCGATCGCCGTCATGTACTCGCGACGAATGAGTGAGTAACCCTCGCCGAGTGTCTCGATCCGGTCGGCGAGCAGCTCCTGGAGATGCGCTTCCACACCGTCCTTGATGAGGCCGGGGTCCACGCCCAGCTCGTGCGAGGAGTCGTGGAGGACTTCCTCCATCGTGATGATGAGCTTCTCGCCCGCCTTGTTCACGACGGTCCACACACCCGCGTCGTCCCCGGTCCCCTCCTTCAATGTGCAGGGCGGAGACATCCAGTTGAGCGGTTTGTAAGCCCTGTCGTCCGCGTGGATCGAGACGCTGCCGTCCGCCTTCACGAGGATCAGGCGGGGGGCCGACGGGAGATGGGCGGTGAGCCGGCCCGCGTAGTCCACGGAGCATCGGGCAATGACGAGACGCATGGGGCGCAACGCTACTCGACCGGGGCGGGTGCGCGCGATTCGCCCACCCCTCACCCGCCGCGGGAGCGACTTGTCCGGCGATGGACCTGTTCGATCCTGGCCGGTTATGCGCCCAATCTTCTGGTGTAGGCACCGCCCGGTGCCTACCGTAGAAGCAAGAGGTCGTCATCCGTGCACGCTGCGTAGGCGGACTCCATCCCTGTCCGTAGGCCCCCGCTCCCCGGGGGTGCGAGAGGAGAACCCATGTCGCTCGACGTCTCACCGGCACTGTTGGAACAGGCCGAGCGAGGCGAGGTCGATGAAGCAGAATTCGTCGACTGCGTCCGGACCTCCCTGCCTTACGCATGGGAGATGATCAGCTCCCTGGTGGCCCAGCTCAAGGTCGACGGCGGCGAGTTCGCCGACAACCAGACCCCGCCGCCGGACGAGCAGGCACGCGGTCAGCTGCTGCGCGCGCTCGCGAGTGACGCGATTCGCGGTGCCCTGCAGCGGCACTTCGGAGTGCGTCTGGCATTCCAGAACTGCCACCGCGTCGCGGTGTTCCCGCTGGATCCTTCGGTGGACGACCGGCTCGCCCGTTTCACGTCGATCCGGGGGCAGCTGCTCAACCAGTCGCCCGAACTGCGGGACTGCTGACGTCTGTTGCTGCCGCTCCGTACGCGGGAGGTGTTTCAGTCCGGAGCGGCAGCTCCTCAGCCGGACGGTGGATCTCAGCCGAGCTGGGGCAGTACTTCCGCGCCCAGCCTTCGCACGTTCTCCTCCGTGGCCGCGAGGTCGCCCGAGCCCTCCACGAGCAGCGCGAAGCGCGTGATGCCGGTGCGCTCGGACGTGGCGGCGAGCCGGTCGGCGCACACCTGCGGGGTGCCCACGGGATGGAGCCCGCACAGCAGCTCGGTGTAGGCCGCAGGGTCCCGCATGGCCCGGTGCCTGCCGTCCACGGTCACATGGGCGTCCAGGCCCTGCTTCAGCCAGCCGGGCATCGCCTTCTGTAAGGTCTCGGCCGCCTCCACGCGCCGGTCCGCGATCTGCGCGACCCCGGCGGAGACGTGCGAGGCGGCGGCGACCCTCTCGGGGGTGTGCCCGGCGGCACGGGCGTGCCGATTCCACAAGGCCACCATTTCGGCCTTCTCGTCGTCGCCCACGTGCATGCCGAGGAGCATGGGCAGGCAGCGCTGTGCCGCGAGCCGCACGCTGGACGGCGAGGTGCAGGCGACGATCACCTCGGGCCCCGCGGTGTCGCCCTGGCCGGGCAGCGCCTCCTGCGGGCGTGGCACGACGGCCACCTCGCGGAAGGAGAACCGGCCGCCGCTGCCCTCCACCCGGGGCTCGGTCAGCCACCGGAGCAGCAGGTCGAGCGATTCCGGGAACCCCTTCTCGTACGCCTCCAGGCCGGCCCCGAAGACCTCCAGGTCCACCCAGGGGCCGCCGCGTCCCACGCCGAGCGAGAACCGGCCGCCGGACGTCATGTGCAGCAGCGCCGCCTGCTCGCCGAGCGCCACGGGGTGCACGGTCGGGAGTACGCTCACGGCCGTGCCGACGCGGATCCGCCGGGTCCGCCCGAGCAGCAGGGCCGCGAGGGTCACCGCCGACGGGCACGTGCCGTACGGCACGAAGTGGTGCTCGGCGAGCCAGACCGAATCGAGCCCCGCCTCCTCGGCCACCTCGGCGGACCGCACCGCGCGGTGCAGTGCCTCCCCCTGCCCCTGTCCGGGGAACTGGGCGGCCAGAACAAAACTACCTACACGCATCGAACTCCTGCCTCCTTGGCGCCGACGCAGGCACTCCCCCTACGGGCAACAACGCGTGACACGTGCCAAAGGCACGGCCTGGCAAGAAGATTGTTGGATTTTCCGTGCAGCAAAGGGGACCGACGGCCCTCGGTGCGGCACGGGTACCCCTGGGCGTGGCGCGTAGGCTGGTCACACCCCTGACCGCCGTACAGCCCGTGAGGTGTTTCCGTGTCCCCGCGTCGCAACCGCCCCAAGGGCGCCGGAGAGCCGAAGGCGTCCGCGGGCGCGCAGCCGCCGGTTCGCTACGGCGGCTTCCAGTCCACCGAGAGCTGGCAGGGCGAGGAGTGGAGCGTGCGCCACGTCGCGGGCGCGAGCGCGGCGGGCAAGCGGTACCGCTGCCCGGGCTGCGACCAGGAGATCCCCTCGGCCCTCGCGCACGTGGTGGCCTGGCCCGAGCACTCCGGCGTGGACGAGCGCAGACACTGGCACAAGGCGTGCTGGAACGCGAAGGACCGCCGCACCACGCGGGTGCAGCGGTCCCGTAACGCGCCGAGGTACTGAGGCTGAGGCGTCGTACCACCGTGTCGTGCGGTTATACGTCGCGCTTCTCCAGGAGCGCGAACGCGCCGGCGACGGCGGCCGCCGTGACGACGACGAGCAGCGTCAGCTGCGAGCCGCCGCCGGGGCCGTCCGCGGTGTCCGCGCCGAAGATCTTGGCGAGCGCCGTGATGGCGTTGTAGTCGTTCATCTTCTCGCCGAGCGGCTGCGTGCTCTCCCAGATCATCAGGAACGCGGGCATGATCGCCGGGACCAGGACCACGCCGAGCATGGCGGTGATGGCGCCCGCGGAGTGCCGCAGCATCGAGCCGACGGCGAGCGCGAGCACGCCGAGCAGCGAGACGTACAGACCGCCCTTGAAGACCGTGCCCGCCCACGGCAGGTCACCCGCCTCCGGGCCGCTGTGGGCGGCCGAGGCCGCCAGGCCCACGAGCAGGATGGAGCCCGCGGAGACCACGAAGGCGACCACGAAGTAGATGATGACCTTCGCGGCGAGGACGCGGTGGCGCTGCGGGGACGCGGTGAACGTCGTACGGATCATGCCCGTGCCGTACTCGGACGAGGTGACGAGCACGCCGAGCGTGATCAGGCAGATCTGACCGAGCATCAGGCCGAAGAAGGCCGGGACGGTGAACGGCATGTCCGCGTAGTCGACCGGGTCCGTGTTCGCCACGGCGAGCAGGCCGATGCCGACGACCAGGAGCAGGAAGATCCCCAGGGTCCACATCGTGGAGCGGACCGACTTGATCTTCGTCCACTCGGAGGCCAGGGCGTTGCCGAGGTGGGTCTTCTTGATCGGGATCGGCGAGGTGTAGGCGTTGGCCATCGCCTGCTGCCAGGCGGAGGGCGGCGCGGGGGCGGCGGGCGGCGGAGCCATCGGGGCGCCCTGCGGCGCCGGCGCGCCGGCCGGTGCGTACATCTGCTGGGGCTGCTGCGCCTGCGGCTGCTGCTGCGGAGTCGGAGGCGTGGTCATCGTGCGGCGTCCTCGTTGTCGGTGGCGGTGGCGCGCTTGGCCATGTCGGGGGTGGGCGCGGCGGGGGCCGCGGCCGGCGCCTGCTGCGGGGGAGCCGCGGCGTACGGGTTCTGCGTCGCGGGCGCGCCCTGCGGCTGCGGCATCGCGAAGGGCTGACCGCCGCCCTGCTGGGGCGGCGGCGGGGCGTACCAGCCGGGCTGGCCCTGGCCGGGCACCGGCACGCCCTGCGGCAGCGCGCCGGGGGGCATGGCGCCGGGCGGCATCTCCTGCTGGAGGCCCGCGCGCTGGTCGACCGTGGAGCGGTAGTCGACGGCGCCCTGCGTCATCCGCATGTACGCCTCTTCCAGCGAGGCCTGGTGCGGGGAGAGCTCCCACAAGCGGACGTCCGCGCCGTGCGCGAGGTCGCTGATACGGGGGAGCGGCAGACCGGTGACGCGCAGCGCGCCGTCCTGCTCGGGCAGCACCTGGCCGCCCGCCTCGGTCAGCAGGGCCGTCAGCTTCTCGCGGTGCTGTGGCTCGCTGTCCGGCGTGCGCACCCGCGCGAAGTCCGCCGAGTTGTGCGAGATGAAGTCCTTGACGCTCATGTCGGCGAGCAGCTGGCCGCGGCCGATCACGATGAGGTGCTCGGCGGTCAGCGCCATCTCGCTCATCAGGTGGGACGACACGAAGACCGTGCGCCCCTCGGCCGCGAGCGACTTCATCAGGTTGCGGACCCAGAGGATGCCCTCGGGGTCGAGGCCGTTGACCGGCTCGTCGAAGAGCAGCACCTGCGGGTCGCCGAGGAGCGCCGCCGCGATGCCGAGCCGCTGGCCCATGCCGAGCGAGAAGCCCTTGGAGCGCTTCTTCGCCACGTCCTGCAGACCCACGACGCCGAGCACCTCGTCGACCCTGCGGGCCGGGATGCCGGAGAGCTGCGCGAGGCAGAGCAGGTGGTTGCGGGCGTGCCGGCCGCCGTGCACGGCCTTGGCGTCGAGCAGCGCACCGACCTGGCGCGGGGCGTTCGGCAGCTTGCGGTACGGGTAGCCGCCGATCGTCACCTGCCCGGTGGTGGGCGCGTCGAGCCCGAGGATCATGCGCATCGTCGTCGACTTGCCGGAGCCGTTGGGCCCGAGGAAGCCGGTGACGGTTCCGGGCCGCACCTGGAAGGAAAGGTTGTACACGGCTGTCTTGGCGCCGTAGCGCTTCGTCAGGCCGACTGCCTCGATCATTCTCCGCACCCATCGAATGGTTCAGGACGTCGGGGCACACGCCCCCGTAAGGGTTAGGAGGATAACGGGGAGCTGACGGTTCCAGCCAAGAGCGAGTAAAAGCGTTTACGGCACCGGGAGCTCCGTCCACGGCAGCACCCAGCCCTCTTCCGCGAAGAGCCGCGTGCCCCGCGCGCGGAGCTCGGGGTCGGCGGCGGCCCGCCGTACCCAGGACGCCGCGTCGGGCCCGAGCAGTTCCCGCAGGCGCGCCGATGCGTCGAGGAGCGCGTCGAGCAGCGCGGCCTGGTCGCCGCCGCCGGGCCGCGGCAGCCCGGTCACCGGGTCGGCGAGGACGCCGCGCACGCTGACGTAGACGTACGCCTCGTCGAGCCGCTCGCCGGACGGCAGGGTCATTTCGTACGCGTCCCCGGGCAGCAGGACGCGCCGGTAGTTGGGGAGCTCGGTGGCGTCGACGGCGGGCAGCTGTGCCGTGTCCAGCCAGGAGACGACGAGGGTGGTCCGCGCGGTGCGGAATCCGTAGGGGGCGGCTGCCACGTACCCGGCCCGGCCGATGTGGGCGGAGCAGCCGATGCCGAGGCCGCGCAGCCGCACGGGCACCATCGGCACGGCGCCGGGGACGCCGCGCCGGGCGAGCTTGTGGGAGAGCTGGCCGGGGGAGGCGTTCGAGCCGACGGCGATGACGGGGTGGCGGCCCGCGACGGGTGTCCGGCCGAGAGCGGTGAGGATGTCGTCCAGTGAGCGGTGCGGCCGGTGGCCGGCGCCGTCGACGGTCCACGCGCCGAGTCCGCCGGGGCGCGGGCGCAGCTCGAGCAGCTCGGCGCCGGTGAGCAGGGCGGGGACCGTGACCGGCAGGCCCGGGTAGGTGAGGGGTTGCAGCGCGGGCACGCCGTCAAGGCCGAGCGCCGCGAGCCCGCGGTCCTGCGTCGTCACATGTCCCTCCGGGGCACGGCGGTCGTACGTCCCTGTGGACGCCGAGATCACGCGTCCCGTTTCTTCAGCAGTACGTACCCACCGAGCAGCGCGAGCACCACCCACGCCACCATGATCGCGAGGCCGCCCCACGGCCCGTACGGGGTGTCGTCGTCGAACGGCGACTTGACCTGCATGATCTTGCTGCCGGCCTGGTCGGGCAGGAAGCGGCCGATCTTCTTCGTCGCCGATACGTTGCCGAGGATGCTGGAGATGAGGAAGAAGAACGGCATCAGGATGCCGAGGGAGAGCATCGGGCTGCGCAGCATCGCCGCGACGCCCATGGAGAACAGCGCGATGAGCGTCATGTAGAGCGCGCCGCCGATCACGGCGCGCAGCACTCCGGGGTCGCCGATCTGCGCCTTGTACGGGCCGAGCATCGCCTGCCCGACGAAGAAGGTGAGGAAGCTGGTGGCCAGGCCCACCACGAAGGCGAGCAGTGTCGCGACGGTGATCTTGCCGAAGAGGAACGCGGCGCGCTGCGGGACCGCCGCGAGCGAGGTGCGGATCATGCCGGTGCTGTACTCGTTCGAGACGACGAGCACCCCGAAGACGATCATCGCGAGCTGACCGAGGGACATCCCGGCGAAGCTGATGAACGTCGGGTCGAAGGTCAGCCTGTCCCTGGCGTCCAGGCTGTCGTAGTCGTTCTTGGACAGGACGCTGATCAACGCGCCGAGCGCGACCGTCACGACGAGGGCGAGCCCGAGCGTCCAGACGGTCGACGAGACCGAGCGGATCTTGGTCCACTCCGATCGCAGTACCTGCGTCGCGGCCATCGCTCAGGCTCCCTTCCGCGGCTGCCAGCCCTGGCCGGGCCCTTTGTGGTCGGCGTGCGCGTGGTACTCGACCGACTCCGCGGTGAGCTGCATGAAGGCCTCCTCCAGGGACGCCTGTTGGGGGCTCAGCTCATGGAGGACGACATGGTTTCGCGCGGCGAGCTCACCGAGCTCCTCCGCGGGGGCACCGTCCACTTCGAGGGCGCCGTCCCCCGCGTCGACGGCGGTGACGCCCGCCCGGTGCAGGACGTCGAGGAGGCGTTCGCGCTGCGGGGAGCGGACTCTGACGTACGAGCGGGAGTTCTGCCGGATGAAGTCGGACATCGACAGGTCGGCGAGGAGGCGGCCCTGGCCGATGACGACGAGGTGGTCGGCGGTGAGCGCCATCTCGCTCATCAGATGCGAGGAGACGAAGACCGTACGCCCTTGTGCGGCAAGGGACTTCATCAGGTTGCGGATCCAGTGGATGCCCTCGGGGTCGAGGCCGTTGACCGGCTCGTCGAACATCAGGATCTCGGGGTCGCCGAGGAGCGCCCCCGCGATGCCGAGCCGCTGGCCCATGCCGAGCGAGAAGCCTTTGGCCTTCTTCTTGGCGACGGCGGTCAGCCCGACGGTGTCCAGGACCTCGGTGACGCGGGCGCGCGGGATGCCGTTGCTCTGCGCGAGGCAGAGCAGGTGGTTGAAGGCGCTGCGGCCGCCGTGCATCGCCTTGGCGTCGAGGAGCGCGCCGATGCACTTGAGCGGGTCCTTCAGCTGGGTGTAGTGCCGGCCGTCGATGCGGACGGCGCCGGCCGAGGGGTGGTCGAGCCCGAGCAGCATGCGCATGGTGGTGGACTTGCCCGCGCCGTTCGGGCCGAGGAAGCCGGTGACCATGCCGGGGCGGACGGTGAAGGTCAGGTTGTTGACGGCCACCTTTTCGCCGTACCGCTTGGTCAGCCCCTCTAGCTCGATCATGCGGCAACGCTAAAACGGGACAAAGCCCCCTGCCACTGGAGAACAGGGGGCTCTGCGCCCCTGGGAAGGGGCGCGGGGAACCGCGCGCTCAGCCACAGCCGGGCCCGCAGGTCCGCTACGGCCTCAGCGGGTCTGCTGAGCCGGCACGCCTCGCGAGACGGGCTCGTCGTCCGCGGGCGTACCCGCGGCGGCGACCGCCGCACCGGTGAGCGTCGCCAGCATCTCCCGCACATTGGTGAGCTGCGCGTTGATGCTGTCGCGGCGGTTCGTGAGGGCGGCGAGCTCGCGCTCGGACTCCGAACGGATCCGGTCCGCCTTCGCGTTCGCGTCGGCCACGATGTCCTCGGCCTGGCGCTGCGCGGTCTCGACGGTCTGCCGGGCGCGGCGCTCCGCGTCGGTGCGCAGCTTCTCCGCCTCCAGGCGCAGCTGCTCCGCACGGTGCTCGATCTCCGCGAGGCGCTTCTCCGCCTTGGCCTGCCGCGAGGCCAGGTCACGCTCGGACTGCTCACGGCGCTTGGCGAGGTTCGTCTCGAAGTCCGCGGCGGCCTGGGCGGCCTTGGCGCGGGTCTCCTCGAAGAGGGCGTCGGCCTCCTCGCGCTTGGACTGCGCGTCCTTCTGGGCCTCGGCCCGCAGCGCGCTCGCCTCGCCCTTGGCCTTCTCGACGATCCGGACGCCCTCGTCCTCGGCCTTGGCCTTGCGCTCGGCGGCGAACGACTCGGCGTCGTTGCGCACCTGCTGGGCGGCGGACTCGGCGAGCTCACGGTGCTGCTCGGCCGCGCGACGGGCCTCCTCGCGCAGGTCCTTCGCCTCCTCCTCGGCGAGGCGGAGGATCTTCTCGACGCGGGCACCGAGACCGGCGTACGACGGCTCGGCGTCGGCGACCTGGGCCTGGGCGTTCTGCGTCTCGAGGTGCAGCTCCTCGATGCGCTTTTCCAGAGCAGTGATACGGGCAAGAGCACTGTCACGGTCGGAGACGAGCTTGGAGATACGTTCGTCCACCTGAGCGCGGTCGTACCCACGCCGCACAAGCTCGAAGCCGTAGGGGGAAGTGTCGCTCATGGGGTTCCTGTCGAATGAGACCGGTGAGGTGATAGAGGGAATCCTAGGGGTCCAAGCGGCGTGTCATCGAGCAGATGCCTGTTTGATCTGGAGAATGACACCCCTTTTGAGTGGCTGACCGTCAGAGCGCTTGCCAGGGACAGGGCCAAAGGTCCTTTCGGAGCACGGCAGATTCCCTTTGACTACCCCTCCGACTGCTTCCCACTCGAACGTGTCGATCCGGCCGCGGCCCCCGCCTTGACGCCGCCCGCGCCGGAGCCGCCGCCCGACCCGGTCTTCGCACCGCTCGACGGGGCCTCGAAAGACTCCAACGCCTCCAGCACGTCCTGGACACGGGAGATCTCCGCATTGATGTCCGCGCGGCGCCGCACCAAAACCTCCAGCTCCTGCTTGCCCTCCTCGACCATACGGGTCGCCTCCGCCTCGGCCTCGGCCTTGATCCGCTCGGCCTCGCGCGTCAGCTCGGCCTTCTTGGTCTCGGCCTCCTTCAGGAGCGCCTCGGCCTTCTTCACGGCGGCGATACGGACCTTGCCCGCCTCCGAGTTGGCGTCCGAGACCAGCTCCTTCGCCTTCGCCTCGGCCTCGGCCAGCTGCTCCTCCGCGGCCTTGACCAGCGCGTCGCACCGCTCGCCCGCGGACTTCATCGCCTCGGCGGACTCGCGGCGGGCGCGGTCGTGCAACTCCTCGATCTCGGCGCTGAGACGGTCGCGCTGCTCCTCCGAGCGCTCCCTTATGGCGGTCGCGTCGCGGCGGGCGCCGACGAGCAGCTCGTCCGCGTCCGTACGGGCCTTCTCCACCAGGGAGTTGCCCTCGACCGTCGCCGCGGCGACCAGGCGCTCGGCCTCCTTGCGGGCCGCGCCGACCATCGTGTCGGCCTGCGCCTCGGCGTCCGTGGTCGCCTTCAGCGCCTTCTCCTGGGCGTCCGACGTCAGCTTCTCGGCCTCCGCCGCGGCCTCCGTGATGAGCGTGTCGACCTGCTCGGCGGCTTCCTGACGGCGCTTGTTGGCCTCCTTGCGGGCCTCGTCGAGGGTGCGCTCGGCCTCCTCGCGCGCCTGGGACGTGAGCCGCTCGGCCTCGCTCGCCGCCGCCGCCTTGACGCGCTCCGACTCGCTGCGGATCCGCTCGGCGTGCTGCTGTGCGGAGTTGACCGTCTCGGCGGCCTCGGCGCGCAGCCGCTCCGCGTCGCCGGAGGCGTCCGAGATGAGCTTCTCGGCCTTCGCCACGGACTCCGCGCGCACCCGCTCCGCCTCGGCGGTGGACTCGGCGCGCAGCCGCTCGGCCTGCTCGACGGCCTCCGTGCGGACGCGCTCGGCCTCGGTGGCGGTCTCGGCCGTGAGCCGCTCCGCCTGCTCGACGGCCTCCGTGCGGACCCGCTCGGCCTCCGCGGCCGTCTCGTTCTGCAGCAGCTCCGCCTCGCTGCGGGCCTCGCCGATCAGGGTGTCGGCCTGGGCCGCCGCGTCGTTGCGGATGCGGTTGGCGTCCTCGCGGGCGTCGGCACGCGTGCGTGCGGCGTCCTGCTCCGCCTGCGCGATGGTGTCCGACGCCTCCGTGCGCACCCGCTGGGCGTGCTCCGAGGCGTCCGAGCGCATCCGCTCGGCCTCCGCGATCGCGTCCGCAACCGTGCGCTCCGCGAGCTCCTTGGCGGCCTCCGAGGCCTCCGTCGCCTCGCGCCGGGTGCGGTTGGCGTCCTCGGTGGCGCGCTCCCGCTCGGCGTAGGCGTCGGCGCGGACGCGGTCAGCCTCCTCCTGCGCCTCCGTCCGCGTGCGCTCGGCGGCGTGCTCGGCGGCCGAGCGCAGCCCCGCGACCTCCTCCTGCGCCGCCTCGTGCAGGCCGGCCACGGAGTCGCGTACGGACTGGGCGTGCTGCTCGGCGGCCGAGACCAGCTCGGTCGCGCGGCGGTCGGCCTCCTCGACGAGCCGGATCGCCTCGGCCTGCGCCTCCTCGACGCGCTTGCGGGCGGACGCGAGGAGCTCCTCGCTCTGCTCGCGGGCCCGCTCACGCTCCTGGTCGGCCTCCGCACGCGCGGAGGCCAGGGTCTCCTCGGACTCGCGGCGGCGGCGGGCCGCCTCCTCCTGGGCGGCGGCGAGCGCCTCGGCGGCCTCCGTGCCGACGCGCTCGGCGGCGGCCGCGGCCTCCGCACGGACCCGGTCGGCCGACTCCTGCGCCTCCGTCTTGAGCCGCTCCGCCTCGGCGGCGGCCTCCGAACGCAGGCGTACGGCGATGTTCTCGCCCTCCGCGCGGGCCTGCGAGGCGTCGGCCGCGGCTTCGTCGCGCAGCCGCTCCGCCTCGG
This sequence comes from Streptomyces sp. NPDC039462, assembly GCF_055639375.1. Classification (NCBI taxonomy): domain Bacteria; kingdom Bacillati; phylum Actinomycetota; class Actinomycetes; order Kitasatosporales; family Streptomycetaceae; genus Streptomyces; species Streptomyces sp. NPDC039462. The sequence continues at coordinate 422,085 of NZ_JBVKAO010000002.1, read as the reverse complement.
TCTCGGCCTGCGCCTGGAGCGTGCGGATCCGCTCGGCGGACTCGGCGCGCAGCCGGTCCGTCTCGTCCGTGGCCTCCTTGCGCATGCGCGCGGCCTCGGCGCGGGCGTCGGTCAGCGCCTGCTCGGCGGCCGACAGGCGCTCCTCGGCCTCCGTGCGCAGCCGCGTCAGCTCCTCGGCGGCCTCGGCCTGCCGTGCCGCTATGGCCTGCTCGGTCTCCTCGCGCAGCGCCCGCGCGGCCTCCTCGGCCTCGGACCTGGTGGCCTCGGCCTGCTCGGCGGCCTCCTCGCGGTGCCGCTCGGCCTCCTCGCGGGTGCGCTCCAGGGTCTCCTCGGCCTGCGTGCGCAGCGTCGTGGCGCGCTCGACGGCCTCGGTGCGGACCCGGTCGCTCTCGGTGGCCGCGGCCGTGCGCAGCTCCTCGGCGTCGGCCTTCGCCTTGGCGAGGAGCTCCTCGGCGGACTTGGCCGCCTCCTCGATCTCCTTGACCGCCTCGCGCCGCGCCTCGCCCCGGATGCGCTCGCCCTCGGAGACCGCGTCGGCCCGCAGCTGCTCGGCCTCGCCGCGCAGCCGGCGCGCCTCCTCCTGCAGCTCGACGGTCTTGGCGCGGTACTCCTTGGTGTCGTCCTTCGCCGCGCCCTTGAGCTCCTCGGCGATGTCGTGCGCCTCGGCGCGCAGCCGGTCCGCCTCGGCCTCCGCCTCGGACCGGATCCGCTCGGCCTCCTCGGTGGCGGCCTTCGTGGTCTCCTTGGCGTTCTTCGAGGCCTTGTCGAGGACCTCCTCGGCGGTCCGCGCGGCCTTCGCGAGCTGGCTCGCGGTCTCCTCGGCGGTGATCGTGCGCGCCTTCTCGGCGGCGTCCGCGATCAGCTTCTCGGCCTCCGCGCGGGCGTCGGCGACCAGCTGCTCGGCCTCTGATCGGGTGGACTCGGCCTCCTTGGTGGCCTCGCCGACCAGGCGGGCGACCTGCTCCTTGGCGGTCCGCGTGCGCTGTTCGTTCGCCGCCTCCGCGGCCGACAGCTGCTTGGCCGCGGTCTCCTTGGCCTCGGCGAGCACCTTCTCGGCCTCGCCGCGCGCGGTGCGCAGCGCCGTCTCGGCCTCGGCCATGCGCTGCTCGGCGGCCCGGCTCGCCTCGGCGGCCTGGCGGCGCGCCTGCTCGGACTCGGTCGCCGTGGTGGAGCGCAGCTGCTCGGCGTGGTCGGTGGCCTCCTGGGCCTGGGTGGACGCGGCGTTCAGCAGGCGCTCGGCGTCGGTGCGGGCGCGGCGCAGGATCGCCTCGGCCTCGGCGCGGGCGGCCTCGGCGTCGCCGGCCAGGCGCTGGCGGGCCTCCTCGGCGATCCGGGCGGCCTCGGCGCGGGCGGCGGCCAGGGCCTGGTCGGCCTCGGCGCGCGACTCGTCGAGGAGGCGGCGGGCCTGCTGTTCCGTGCGGGCCCTGAGCTGCTCGGCCCAGGCCACGTTCTCGTTGACGTGGGACTCGACGGTCCTGCGGCGCTCGGCCAGCTCCTGGTCGAGCTGCTGGCGGCGCGAGACGGCCTCGGCGTGCAGCTCGGACTGGAGGCGGGCCTGCTGCTCGGCGTGCTCCTGGAGGATCCGCTGGGTCTGCGCGCGGGCGTCGCGGAGCTCGCGCTCGGCGTCGGCGCGCAGCTGCTCGGCCTGGATCTGGGCATTGCGGAGCAACTGCTCGGCCTGATACCCGATGTCCGCGCTGTCGTAGGCAGGGCGGGACGCGAGGTTGCGGCGCGCCTCGTGCAGCTTGGCGCGCAACACCTCGACCTGGTAGCCGAGGTCCTCGGCGTGCTGGACGGCTTTCTCCCGCTCGGTCTTCAGCCGATCCATCTCGGCCTCGAACCGCGACAGACTGTCGGTCTCAGCCCGCGAGTTCTCTTGGCGTTCGTAGCCCCGCACTGCGCGGTCCCATCCTTCCCCGAGCTCTCGGCTGCGCTCGAGCAGGGGAGGCCCCACTCCTGGTCGCAATTCTCTCCAACGAGCCCCGTCCATCCGCCGAACGGGGCCCCCGGGGGAATGGTGTCAGATCAACAGCGGAGCATGAGCTGCTGCCCCGACGCTCGTCCCCCGAAACCCGGACCCCGGTATGTGGCCGCCCGAAGTTCGGACGGCCGCCACTAACCCTACCGGCCCAGATATACGGAGGTCAGTGCTCCGGTGCCTCGGAGGGTGCCGAAGTGACAAGTTCCGTAAGGACACCGTGGCAGTCCTTCGGGTGCAGGAACGTGATGCGCGACCCCATGGAGCCGATCCGGGGCTCTTCGTAGAGGACGCGTACGCCCTTGTCCTTGATGGCCGCGGCGTCGCCGTCCACGTCCGCGGTGCCGAAGGCGATGTGGTGCACGCCCTCGCCGTTCTTGGCCAGCCACTTGCCGACCGCGGAGTCGTCGCGGGTCGGTTCCAGGAGCTGGAGGTAGGAGGCACCTCCGTCACTCGTCTCGTTGATTTTGAGCATGGCCTCGCGCACGCCCTGCTCTTCGTTGACCTCGGTGTGGAAGACCTCGAATCCGTACGTCGCACGGTAGAACTCGACGGTCTTGTCGAGGTCGAAACAGGCGATCCCGATGTGGTCGATTCGCGTCAGCATGGTTCAAGTGCAGCGCTTGCCGCAGTGATTACGCAACGTGCGCGCGATCACAGTCGCCGCCCGATGACGGCAGGGGTACTGCTCAGTACATTCAGATAAACCCTCGTTAACTCCTCTCCTCCCAAGGGGTCGTCGCACATGGCAGGAACGACCGGCACCACCTCAGTGATCGTCGCGGGCGCACGCACGCCCATGGGCCGTCTCCTCGGCTCGCTGAAGTCCTTCTCGGGTGCGGATCTGGGGGGCTTCGCGATCAAGGCCGCGCTGGAACGCGCGGGAATCGGCGGCGACCAGGTCCAGTACGTGATCATGGGCCAGGTGCTCCAGGCCGGGGCAGGGCAGATCCCGGCACGCCAGGCCGCCGTCAAGGCGGGCATCCCCATGAACGTCCCCGCGCTGACCGTCAACAAGGTCTGCCTCTCGGGCCTCGACGCCATCGCGCTCGCCGACCAGCTGATCCGCGCCGGCGAGTTCGACATCGTGGTGGCCGGCGGTCAGGAGTCCATGACCAACGCCCCCCACCTGCTCCCCAAGTCCCGCGAGGGATACAAGTACGGCGCGATCGAGATGCTCGACTCCATGGCGCACGACGGCCTCACCGACTCCTTCGACGGCGTCGCGATGGGCGAGTCGACGGAGAAGCACAACACCCGCCTCGGCATCCGCCGTGCGGTGCAGGACGAGGTGGCCGCCCTCTCCCACCAGCGCGCCGCGGCCGCCCAGAAGAACGGCCTGTTCGAGGCCGAGATCACCCCGGTCGAGATCCCGCAGCGCAAGGGCGACCCGGTGCTCTTCGCCAAGGACGAGGGCATCCGCCCGGAGACCACCGCCGAGTCCCTCGGCAAGCTGCGCCCGGCCTTCGCCAAGGACGGCACGATCACGGCGGGCTCCGCCTCGCAGATCTCCGACGGCGCCGCCGCGGTCGTCGTCATGTCCAAGGCCAAGGCCGAGGAGCTGGGCCTCGACTGGCTCGCCGAGATCGGTGCGCACGGCAATGTGGCGGGACCCGACAACTCGCTCCAGTCCCAGCCGTCCAACGCCATACAGCACGCGCTGAAGAAGGAGGGCCTGGAGGTCTCCGACCTCGACCTGATCGAGATCAACGAAGCCTTCGCCGCCGTCGCGGTGCAGTCAATGAACGACCTCGGAGTTTCCACGGAAAAGGTGAACGTCAACGGCGGAGCCATCGCGCTGGGTCACCCGATCGGCATGTCCGGCGCGCGCCTCGTACTGCACCTCGCCCTGGAGCTGAAGCGGCGGGGCGGCGGCGTGGGCGCGGCCGCGCTGTGCGGTGGCGGCGGTCAGGGCGACGCCCTGATCGTGAAGGTGGCCAAGGCCTGACCCGGCGGTATCCCGTCCTGTACGTGTGCGTGACGTGACGCGTAGGGGGCGGTACTCCCGTCCCGTACGCGTACGTAGTGAACGGAGCTGTGATGCAGGACGTCCCCTCCCTGGTGGCGCAGGCCCGCGAGGGCAGGCCGCGGGCCGTGGCCCGGCTGATCTCACTGGTCGAGGGGGCGTCACCGCAGCTGCGGGAAGTGATGGCGGCGCTGGCGCCGCTCGCGGGCCACGCCTACGTGGTCGGTCTCACGGGATCGCCCGGTGTCGGCAAGTCGACATCGACGTCCGCGCTCGTGAGCTCCTACCGGCGGGCCGGAAAGCGGGTCGGCGTCCTCGCCGTGGACCCGTCGTCCCCCTTCTCCGGAGGCGCGCTCCTCGGCGACCGCGTCCGGATGTCGGACCACGCGTCCGACCCCGGTGTCTACATCCGCTCCATGGCCACGCGCGGTCACCTCGGCGGGCTCGCGTGGGCCGCGCCGCAGGCCATCCGCGTCCTGGACGCGGCGGGCTGCGACGTGATCCTCGTCGAGACCGTCGGCGTCGGCCAGTCCGAGGTGGAGATCGCCTCCCAGGCGGACACGTCGGTGGTGCTCCTCGCGCCCGGCATGGGCGACGGCATCCAGGCGGCCAAGGCCGGAATCCTGGAGATCGGCGACGTGTACGTCGTGAACAAGGCGGACCGCGACGGCGCCGACGCGACCGCGCGCGAGCTGAACCACATGCTGGGCCTCGGTGAGTCCCGCGGCCCCGGCGACTGGCGGCCGCCCATCGTGAAGACGGTCGCGGCGCGCGGCGAAGGCGTCGACGAGGTCGTGGAGGCGCTGGAGAAGCACCGGGCGTGGATGGAGGAGCGCGGTGTCCTCGCCGAGCGGCGGGTGGCCCGCGCCTCCCGGGAGGTCGAGACGATCGCCGTCACGACGCTGCGGGAGCGGATCGGGTCCCTGCACGGCGACCTCAGGCTGTCCGCGCTCGCGGAGCGCATCGTGGCGGGGGAGCTGGATCCGTACACGGCCGCGGACGAGCTGGTCGAGGGGCTCACGGACAGCTAGGCCGAGCCAGGGCGGACGCGTACGGCCCGGACCTGGGGTCCGGGCCGTAGGTGTATCGATGTGCTGGGAGGCGATGGTCCGTATCAGTCGTCGGAGCCGTCGTCGTCGTGGTCGCCCTGGTCGTCACGGTCGTCGTGGTCCGCGGTGACCTTGCCGGTCTTCAGGTCGACGTTGTACTCGGACTCTGCGCCCTTGGAGTCGGTGGTCTCCACGCTCCAGGTGGTCGCCCGGCTGTCGTCGTCCAGGTCCACGGAGGTCACGGTGCCCTTGTCGGCGCCGGCCCGCGCGGCGTCCGCGGCGGTCACGGAGGCGCCCTTCAGCGCGGAGTTCAGCCGGGCCGCGTCGGCGGCGTCGTCACCGTCGTCGTCCTTCTCCGTCCAGGAGCCGAGAACCTTGCCGGTGCCCGGGTCGACCTCGACGCTGTGCCACGTCTTGCCGTTCAGGATGTCGACGTCCCAGACCAAGCCGCCGTCCTCGTCGTCGAGCTCGGCGGAGACCGCGGTGCCCTTGGTGTCGGCGAGGGCGGCCTTGACGGCGTCCGCGGCGTTCACCTTGGCGGCCTTCGCCTCGGCGGTGTTCTCCGCGGCGTCGTCGCGGTCGTCGTCCTTGCGGTCGTCGTCGCGGTCGTGGTCCTTCAGCTGCACGCTCGACCGGTTGGCGGCGCCCGACTCGTCGTCGCCGGTGACCGCGAGGGCGGTGGCGGTGCCACCTCCGACGAGCGTGAGTGCGGCGACGGTGGCGATGACGATGTTGCGCTTCATGGGGTCCCTCCCGAGACGGTCTGTTGCTGCGAGCTGTCGCTTCGGGCTGTTGTTGCGAGCCGTTGTTGCGACGAGGACCAATCTGCCGGGGCGATCCTGAACCCACGCTGAAGCCGCCTGAAGAACTCTTCAGCTTCGCTCTGCCACCCTGAGCGCATGCGTTTGTTGATCGTGGAGGACGAGAAGCGGCTCGCCCTGTCGCTCGCCAAGGGCCTGACCGCCGAGGGCTACGCCGTCGACGTCGTCCACGACGGCGTCGACGGGCTGCACCGGGCGAGCGAGGGCACGTACGACCTGGTGATCCTCGACATCATGCTGCCCGGCATGAACGGCTACCGCGTCTGCTCCACCCTGCGCGCGGCGGGCAACGAGGTGCCGATCCTGATGCTCACCGCCAAGGACGGCGAGTACGACGAGGCGGAGGGCCTCGACACGGGCGCGGACGACTACCTCACCAAGCCCTTCTCGTACGTCGTGCTGGTCGCCCGCGTGAAGGCGCTGCTGCGCCGCCGCGGCGGCGCGGGCCCGTCCCCGGTGCACGTCCTGGGCGACCTCAAGGTCGACACGGCCGCACGCCGCGTCTTCCGCGGCGAGGACGAGATCACCCTCACCGCCAAGGAGTTCGCGGTCCTTGAGCAGCTGGTGCTGCGGGCGGGCGAGGTGGTCTCCAAGGGCGACATCCTGGAGCACGTCTGGGACTTCGCGTACGAAGGCGATCCCAACATCGTCGAGGTGTACGTGAGCACGCTGCGGCGCAAGCTCGGCGCGGCCCTCATCAAGACCGTGCGCGGCGCCGGATACCGCTTGGAGGCCCCGCGATGAGCAGGCTGTTCGGATCGGTGCGGGCCAGGGCCACGCTGGGCGCGAGCCTGGTCGTCGCCCTCGCCCTGGTCGCCGCGGGCGCCGCCGTGCTGCTCGCGCTGCGGGCCAACCTCACCGATCAGGCGGACGGGCGCGCCGACTCGGCGGCCCGCGACGTCGCCTCGCAGCTGGTGGCGGGCCGGCCGTTCGCGGACCTCGACCTGCCGGACGAGGACGACAGCCCGGTGCAGGTCCTCGACGAGCAGGGCAGGCTGGTCGCCGCCAGCGACGACCTGGAGTGGATCAGCGGCACCGGGACCGGCGCGGTCAAGCCCGTCGGGGCCGCCCCCGCGCGCTCCGGCGGCGAGGACAGGAGCGACGACGCGGACGACAGGGACGACAGGGACGACAAGGGCGACGCGGCAGAGGCCGGTGAGGCGGCCGAGCTCGGAGAGATCGACGAGGACGCCGAGTACAGCTCCGGGTCCGCCACCGTCGACGGCGAGAGCGCCGACTACCGGTTCGCCGCCGTCGAGGTGAGCACGGAGAAGCGGGGCGACCTCACGGTCTACGCGGGCGGTTCGCTCGCCGACGAGCAGAGCGCCACGTCGACGGCGCTGACGTCCATGCTGATCGGCTTCCCGCTGCTCCTCGCGGTCGTCGCCGGGGTCACCTGGCTGGTGACGCGGCGCGCGCTGCGCCCGGTGGCGGCGATCACCGCGGAGATGTCCGCGATCACCGCGTCGGAGGATCTCGCGCGCCGCGTGCCCGAGCCGGACACGCACGACGAGATCGCCCGGCTCGCCCGCACCACGAACGAGACGCTCACCGCCCTGCAGACCTCGGTGGAGCGCCAGCGCCGGTTCGTGGCGGACGCCTCGCACGAGCTGCGCAGCCCCATCGCGTCGCTCCGGACCCAGCTCGAAGTGGGCGTGGCCCACCCGGAGTTGCTGGACGTCGACGGCGCCGTCGAGGACACCGTGCGGCTTCAGGAACTCGCCGCCGACCTGCTGCTGCTGGCCCGCCTGGACGCGGGGGAGAAGCCGGGGGAGGGCCGGGTCGACCTGGCGGCGTTCGTCCGTGAGGAGCTGTCGCAGCGCACCCGGGACCGCGTCGACGTGCACACCGAGCTGAAGAGCGTGGAAGTCGCGGGCTCGCGCGGTCAGTTGGCGCGGGTGCTCGGGAACCTGCTGAACAACGCCCAGCGGCACGCGCGCTCCCGCGTCACGGTGTCCACCCGGAGAGATGGCGCCTGGGCGGTCCTCGAGGTGTCCGATGACGGGAGCGGCGTGCCGGAGAGCGAACGGGAGCGGATCTTCGAGCGGTTCGTACGGCTCGACGACGCGCGGACCCGCGACGAGGGCGGGGCCGGTCTGGGCCTCGCCATCGCGCGGGACGTGGCGGTGCGGCACGGCGGCACGCTCGTGGTGTGTGAGGCGCCGTCCGGTGGTGCGCTGTTCGAGCTCCGGCTGCCCTGCCCTCAATCGTCGGCGGAGTGAGGATCGGTGCGGCCGGCCGTGGCGGAGCGGGTCAGGGCTTTCCGCGCTGGGAGCGCAGGTGTTCCGCGATCGGGGTCAGGGCCTTGCGCAGTTCGTCGAGGGCCTCGGCGGAGATGAGATCGACGAAGTGCCGCCGGACGGAGGCGACATGGTGCGGAGCCACCTTCTGCATGGTCTCCATGCCTTCCTCGGTGAGGACGGTGTAGAGCCCTCGCCGGTCGGACTCGCAGTTCTCCCGGCGCACCAGGCCCGCGTTCTCCATGCGGGTGATCTGGTGGGACAGGCGACTCTTGGACTGCAGGGTGGCGGCGGCAAGATCACTCATGCGCATCCGCCGCTCTTCCGATTCGGAGAGGTAAACGAGAATGTCGTAGTCGTTCATGGTCAGGTTGAACGGCTGAAGGTCCTTTTCGAGCTGATAAGTCAGCATCCTGTTGACCTCCACGTGGGTACGCCAGGCGCACTGTTCCTCGTCGGTCAGCCACTGCGGGGCCGTCTCGGTCTCCATGGAATCGATTCTACCTAAGAAGTTGAAAGGTGAACGAATGGTGGGATGTGACGCGCCTCGCACCACCTGCCTCTCGGAGGGGCACAGGCGTTCGCCGTCACACTCCGCAGACTACCGCTCACAGCCCGAAGCGACGCTGGAGGTCCCCCAGTTGTCCGGGAAGGCGCGGTGCCCCCGGCTGCTGACCCGGTTGCCCCGGAGTGCCCCGTCCGCCGGGTACGCCCCCCTGGTGCGGCACCTCGCCCGTGGCCTGCTCGGGCAGCAGTGCCTCGGTGGACTGCAGCAGGACCGTGCCGGCCCCCACGAACTCGAACTGATGCTCCTCGCCGGATGTTCCGCCGATGCCGGTCAGCGCCCGCACGCCGCCGATCACGCCGGTGAGGTAGCCGTGGTCGTAGTGATGGCAGGGTGAGGGGCAGTCCGCCCAGCCCACGAGCGCCTGTGGATCGACGCGGATCGGCGGCTCCATGAAGACCACCGGGCCGTTCGACGCGGCGACGAACTTGCCCGTGCCGATGAGCGTCAGAAAACCCGGAACGATCGACTGCTTGAGCGCGAGAGTTGGCTGAAAAGCGAGGAGGTTGCCGGAGCGAATGGTCAGGTTGCCCTCTTCCAAGTCATACGAATTCACGTCGAAGGCCCGGTCGGCGAGGAGCATCTTGCCCTGGCCGTCCGCCACGACCCAGTCGCTCGCGTGCAGCGGCGAATGGAAACTGGTCCGGACCAAACGGTCGAGGCGGCCGTGCCCGATGCCGTTGAAGTCGATCCGGCCGTAGTAGGCGATCATCTTTCCCTTCTGCAGGAACCACTGGGAGCCTTTGAGCTCCACGCAGAAGGTGTGTGCGTTGACGTTGTCGTCGCTCGGCAGGGTCAGGGGGTCGAACACGGCGGGCGCCCCCGCGGCGGTCGAGACGTTCGGAATCACAGCTTTTCCTCCGATGCCTGGACGTAGACCGCGCCGGTCCCCGAGAGCTCCAGCTGGAAGGTCTCGCCGGAGCCGCGGCCCACCATGTCGCGCCAGCCGAGCGCGGTGGAGAGCTTGTTGCGCACGTCGCCGTGGTGGGCAACGTACGCCTGGGGGTCGACGTGGACGGGGCGCTGGGGGGTGACCGGGATCTCGATGACGCCGCCGTGCGCCATGACGGCGACCGAACCGTGGCCCTTCAGGGTCGTGGTGAACAGGCCCTGGCCGCTGACCTGGCCGCGCACCATGCCCATGACGCCGCCCTGTGAGCCCAGGAACATGGTGCCCTGCTGGAGCGTGCCGTCGAAGGCGAGCAGGCGGTCCGCCTCCACGTACAGGGTGTCTCCGGAGAGGGCGATCACCTGGATGTGGTGGCCGCCGTGCCCGAAGAGGACCGTGCCGCTGCCGTCGACGGTCATCAGGGGCGTCGCCTCGCCCGCGACCCGGCGACCGATCATGGACGCCAGACCGCCCTGGCCGCCCTGGAGATTCGGGGTGAAGGAGACGTCTCCCTGATAGGCCAGCATGGCGCCGCGCTGGCTGAAGATCTTGGCGCCCGGCCGCACGGTGGCCTCGACCATCTTCGAATTGATCTCACGGAAGGGCATGTCACACGTCCCCGGCGATCGTGGTGCGCTCACTGGGCTGGACATAGACGAGGCCCTCGCCCTCGAAGCGGATCTGGAAGGCCTCGCCGCCGCCCTCGCCCATGAAGGTGCGGAAGGTGACACCGGACTGGAAGCTCTGCCGGACGTCGCCCTGGTGCGCGATGTACGCCCCCGGGTCCACCGTCAGCGGATACTGCCGGGAGACGCGCAGGGCCACCGCCGGGCCGTCGGAGACGATCGCCGCCTGGCCGGTGCCCTCGACGGTCGTGGTGAACAGTCCGTTCCCCTGGGTCGCGCCGCGCAGGCCCGTGAAGCTGGTGCCGGTGCGCAGGCCGGCGTCGGTACAGAGCAGGTTGCTCGCCTCGACGTACAGCTTCTCGCCCTGCAGGCGCACCAGGTTGATCTCCGCGGCGCGGTCGGCGAACCAGCAGGTGCCGTGCCCCTTCACCTCCATCACCGTCAGCTGCTCGCCGGTGACGCGGCGGGTCACCATGCCCCTGATGCCCTCGCCGCCGCCGGTCATCTTCTTGAAGGCCATCCGGCCGTCGTACGCCACCATTGAGCCGTTCTTCGCCTTGACGGCGTCGCCGGTCATGTCGACGGCGAGCACTCTGCTCCCTTGGAGCCGAAATGTAGCCACGAATCGACGGTAGCCGCCGCGTACTCACCCAGAACAGGGTGAAGGCCCCTGAGCGAACCCGGAGAACACCCCGATGTCACAATGGGGGTCGCTTGTGCGTCCGTTCACAAGATCGACGCCGACGAGCCCCCACCCGTGCCTGCCGTCCGTCCCACCGAAGGTGACCCGTGGACATCAAAACCGCTTCCGCACTCCGCCGCCTCCGCCTGGTCTCCGTGCCCGAGGGCATCTCCTGGATCGTGCTGTTGGTCTGCACGATCATCAAGTACACGGTCGCGGAGGGGTTCAACGTCGCGCCGGTGCTCGGCCCGATCCACGGTGTGCTCTTCATCCTCTACGTGCTCTTCTGGCTCGACGCCTGGAACCGCACGAAGTGGGACGCCAAGACCGGCATCCTCTACTTCGCGTTCTCGATCATCCCCGGCGGCGGCTTCATGGCCGAGCGCAAGCTGAAGCGTGAGGCCGAGGCCGCCGTGATCGCCTCGCGCGCCCGCAAGGAAGGTGTCGTCAACGCATGATCGTCGCCTTCTCCGTGACCCCGCTCGGGGTCGGCGAGGACGTCGGTGAGTACGTCGCCGACGCGGTCCGCGTGGTCCGCGAGTCGGGGCTGCCCCACCGGACCGACGCCATGTTCACGTCCGTCGAGGGCGAGTGGGACGAGGTGATGGACGTCGTGAAGCGCGCCGTCGCCGCGGTCGAGGCGCGTGCGCCGCGCGTCTCCGTCGTCATGAAGGCGGACATCCGCCCCGGCGTGACGGACGGCCTCACCTCCAAGGTCGAGACGGTGGAGCGCCACCTGTCCGCGTAGCCCTCCCGCGCTCCGAGAAGCCCCCGCCCTTTGGGTGGGGGCTTCTTTTTCGCTCAGCGACTTGAGCGACTGCTCAAAAAGCCGTACTTTCGTGTTGAGCAGTCGCTCAAAAACACGTTGACGTGGGGGTTTGTCGTGGGCCTGTACATCGAGGCACGGATACGCGCCGATCTGGACGACCTCTGGGCACGCACCCAGGAGCCCGGCTCACACCAACGGTGGGACCTTCGCTTCACCGAGATCGACTACCTGCCGTGCCGGGAGGGCGAGCCGCGGCACTTCCGCTACGCCACGCGCGTGCTGCCCTTCCTGACCATCGCCGGCACCGGGATCTCCGCGGGGGAGAAGCGGCGCCCCGACGGCACCAGGACCTCCGCCCTGCGTTTCGCCTGCCCGCACCCGCTCTCCCTCCTCGAAGAGGGCAGCGGCTACTGGCGCTACGTACCGACGCCGGACGGCGACATCCGCTTCCTCACCGGGTACGACTACCGCCCGCGCTGGGGCCGTTTCGGGAGGATCGCCGACCGCGCCGTGCTGCGCCCCCTGATGGGCTGGGCGACGGCCTGGTCCTTCGACCGCCTCAGGCTCTGGCTGGAGCGGGGCATCACCCCGGAACGCGCCCTCCTGCACGCGGTCGCGGAGTTCACCGCCCGCGTCCTCCTCGTCGTGGCCGCGGTCGTCCTCGCCCCCATGACGGCCCTGGCGACAGCGGCCCTGATGCTGATGCTGCCGCCGCTGCCCACGACGCCGGCGGCCCGCCGCTGCCTGCGCACCCCACCGGCACGCGCGCGTGACCCACGGCTCCTCGCCACACTCGCGCCGCTCACCGCGCCGAAGGGGCAGCACTCGTGACGCAGCACACATCGATCTTCCGTACCGCCATGGGCGCCGACTTCGACCGGCTGCACCCGCAGCTCCGGCGCCGCTTCTCCGTCGGCCTCGCGAGCGGCGAGGCCTGCACGGGGCGGGGCGTGATGGACCGCATCTGGCACGGGCGTGGCTTCGTGAAACCGTTCCTCGCGGTCGGCGGCACGCGCAACATCCTCGTCCCGCGCCAGGGCAGGGACGTACCCTTCGTCATCGAGAACGTGCCGTACACCGACACGTACGGCCGTGAGACGGTGACCTTCGTGCGCACCTTCGATCTGCCCGGCGGGCCCCGCCGCTTCGACGCCCAGATGGTCCTTGGCCCCGGGGGCGACCGCGTGCTCGACTACCTCGGCACGCACCAGCACCTCGCCAGCGACCTGCACTTCCGGGCCGAGCCCGACGGCTCGCTCCTGATCCGCTCCGGCGAACACCGGTTCCGGGAGGGCCCGGTGGACTGCCGCGTGCCGTCGCTGATCGGCGGCGACGCGGAGGTACGGGAGTCCTACGACGACGCGTCGGGACGCTTCCGCATCCGGGTACGGGTCACGAACCGGCACTTCGGGCCGCTCTTCGGGTACGAGGGGTCCTTCGAGGCGACGTACACCGACGTCCGGACGTGCGGGGTCAGGCCCGGGCTGCGTCCCGTTCGCGAGGAGGCGCGCGCGTGAGCGCCGCGAAGGATCCCTCCAAGGCCCAGGAGACCCGGGTCAAGCTCCTCGACGGCGCCCTGCGGACCCTCACGGAGCAGGGCATCGCCAAGACGTCCGCGCGGAGCATCGCGGCGGCGGCCGGCGTCAACCAGGCGCTCGTCTTCTACCACTTCGGCTCGGTCGACGACCTGCTCGCGGAGGCGTGCAGGTACGGCACGGAGCAGCGGGTCTCCCGCTACCGCGAACGCCTCGCCGGGATCGGCTCCCTCTCCGAACTCCTCGCCTTCGGGCGGGAGATGCACGAGGAGGAACGCGAGGCGGGGCACGTCGCCGTCCTCGGGCAGTTGCTCGCCGGGGCGCAGACCCAGCCCCGGTTGGCCGCCGCCACGGGGGCGGGGCTCGCCCTCTGGATTGCGGAGATCGAGAAGGTCCTGACGCGGGTCCTCTCCGCCTCCCCGCTCGGGGAGTTCGTCGACCCCGTCGGGCTCGCGCGGGCGGTGGGGGCGTCGTTCGTGGGGATGGAGCTGTACGAGGGGGTGGACGCGGTCGGCGCGTCGCGAGCGCTCGACTCCCTAGAGCAGCTCTCCGTCCTCGTGACGGCGGTCGAGGACCTGGGGCCCCTCGCCCAGCGCGCGGTCCGCCACCGCCTGCGCCGCACGCGTCCGTAACGGCCTTCCTCCCGGGGGCGGGTGGGCGGGCTTCCCCGCACCGTCCCGCCAGGGTAGGAGCCCCAAGCCCGCCGCTCCGCGGCGGATGTTCCCCACCCACCCACCCGTTTGCCCCGCGACGTTTTGCGGGGGTAGGGGCGGGGTGGGTGGGGCTGCCCTGTGACGTCCTGCGGGAGTGGGGGTGGGGTGGGTGGGGCTGTCCTGCGACGTCCTGAGGGCAAATGGGCGGGTGGGTGGGGATCTCCCTGCGCTGTCCCGCGAGGGTAGGGGTGGGGCGGGTGGGGGTGGCCCCTGCGAGGTTCGGCGGAGTGCGGCGGGTGGGTGGGGAGTTCCCCGCGACGTTCGGCGGGCTTGAGTAGACGGGTGGCCTGTGACGTTCGGCGGGTTCGAGTAGACCGGTGCCCCGTGACGTTCGGCGGGCTTGGGTGGGCGGGTGCCCCGTAACGGCGTGCGGGGCAGGGCGAGGCTCCCCTCGCGCAAGGCCCCGCGACGCCGGCAGGCCAGGCGCAAGGCTCCTGTTGGGCAAGGTCCTGCAACGGCTCGCAGGGCAGGTGCAAGGCTCCTGTTGGGCAAGGTCCTGCAACGGCCCGCAGGGCGGGCGCAAGGCTTCTGTCGGGCAAGGCCGCCCCATAACGCCCGCAGGGGAGACGTGAGGCGGCCACCACGCCGTCCCGCACGCGCGGGCGGTTGTCGCGGGCCCCACCGGGCCGCAGCCGCGAGCGCGCCCGAGGGGACGTGGGGGTATGTGCGAACGGAGCACTGAGCGCACTGTGGCGTCTTTGGGCTTGAGGCGCGGCGCAGGGATGGCGAGTACGCACATACCCCCGCGGCCCCGCCCCACAGACGAAGCGAAGGCGACCCCCACGCGCACAAGGCGTCCCCCTCGGCCCCCCACACAAGCCACCCCCCACCGCAACCCCCCACCCCAAAACCGCTCGCACGGGCGAACCCCGTTCGACACGCCGGGGAAAGTCCACTTTTGTGTGGGTATCGGCTCGTTTGGATTACCAGAACCTGGAGGGCGCTGTGCGGCAGCCGGAGGGCTACGACTACGAGACCCACAGCACGCTCGCCGGACCGCTCACGGAGCCGGACGGCGGCGCAGGCGGCGAAGGGAAGGGAGGGGGGAACGGGCAGGGGAGCGGGCAGGAGAGCGGGGACGGGACGTACCAGGTCCGGTACCGGAAGCTGCTCGCCGGCGAACCGCACCGAATACGCGCCGTACTCCTCATGACCCTCGCCCCCCTCCTCACCGGCCTCCTCCTCGTCTACCTCGTCTGGCCCACCCACTGGACCGAACGCGAGGGCGCCGACAGCTGGCTGATCGGGTTGGACATCACGATGCTCGTGGCGATCGGGCTGATCGAGCTCTTCATGCTCGTGAACGTCGTCTCGATCGCGCACGCGACGATGGTGGCGAGGGATCCGATACCCGTGTATCCCGAGGCCGGCACCCGCGTCGCGTTCCTCACCACGTACGTGCCGGGCAAGGAGCCCCTGTCGATGGTCCGGGCGACGCTCGAAGGGGCGGTCCGGATACACCACCCCGGTCCTCTCGACGTATGGCTGCTGGATGAAGGGAACACCCCTGAGGCCAAGGCTCTCTGCGAAGAGCTCGGCGTGCGGTACTTCACGCGGCACGGGGTGCCGGAGTGGAATCGCGAGAAGGGGCCCCACAAGGCCCGCACCAAGCACGGCAACTACAACGCCTGGCTGGCGATGCACCAGGCCGAGTACGACTTCTTCGCCTCCGTCGACACGGACCACGTCCCGCTCCCCAACTTCCTGGAGCGGATGATGGGCTACTTCCGCGACCCGGACGTCGCCTTCGTCGTGGGGCCGCAGGTCTACGGCAACTACGAGACGCCCGTCACCAAGGCCGCGGAGTCCCAGCAGTTCCTCTTCCACGCGCTCATCCAGCGCGCGGGCAACCGCTACCGCGCCCCCATGTTCGTCGGCACGAACAACGTCGTCCGCATCAGCGCGCTCACCCAGATAGGCGGCCTGCACGACTCGATCACCGAGGACATGGCGACGGGCTTCGAGCTGCACCGCCACCGCAACCCGGTCACCAAGAAGCACTGGCGCTCGGTCTACACCCCGGACGTGCTGGCCGTCGGCGAGGGGCCGGCCTCTTGGACGGACTTCTTCACGCAGCAGATGCGCTGGTCGCGCGGCACGTACGAGACGCTGTTCAAGCAGTACTGGAAGGCACCGTTCACGATGCCGCCCGGACGCCTCTTCTCGTACTCCCTGATGCTCGTGTACTACCCGATGACGGCCGTCAACTGGCTGCTCGGCGTGCTGAGCTGTGTGCTCTTCCTGTGGTTCGGGGCCAGCGGCACCCAGGTCGCCGCGTCCGTCTGGCTGATGCTCTACAGCGACGCGGCCGCACTCCAGATCGGCCTCTACCTCTGGAACCGCAGGCACAACGTCTCCCCGCACGAGCCCGAGGGCTCCGGAGGCCTCGCCGGCATGGCGATGTCGGCGCTCTCCGCACCCATCTACGCCAAGTCGCTCGGCGCGGCCGTCCTGCGCCGCCCCAGCCGTTTCGTCGTCACGCCCAAGGGCGACGGCACGAGCCCGGACCGGCTCCTCACCTTCCGCATCCACCTCTTCTGGGCGGTGGTGCTCGGCACGTCGCTGGCCGCCTCCTTCGTGCTCGACCACACGCACGTGGCGATGCGCACCTGGTCGGTGCTCGCGATGGTCATCTCGCTGGCCCCGGTCAGCGTCTGGGCCTTCGGCCTCGTCAAGGAGCGCAGAGCGGCCCGGCAGCGGCGGGAGGCGGAGAAGCCGAGCCTGCGCGCCGAGAGCGAGCCGGGCCTGCGGGCCGAGGGCCCGGAGGGCGAGCCGGAGCCGGCGTTCGCCACCGGCACGACGACAGGAGGGAACTGACCCATGGCCTACCGGCCCTCGAAGCGCACGAGAAAGACCGCCATCGGAGTCGGCGCGGGCGCGCTGCTCGTCGGACTGAACGCTCCCGCCGCGCTCTCCTTCGCCGAGGAGCAGTACTACGAGTACAAGATCTCCCAGCCCGGCTACAAGAAGAAGTACGGCTCCTGGAAGCAGGTCTCCATCCCCAAGGAGTACCGCACCAACGCCATCCACGCCGCGCTGCTCCACACCGGCAAGGTGCTGATCGTCGCGGGCTCCGGCAACGAGCAGAAGAAATTCGACGCGGGGTCGTTCGACACCGTCCTGTGGGACCCGAAGAACGACACGTTCAAGAAGATCCCCACGCCCGAGGACTTCTTCTGCTCCGGGCACGCCCAACTCCCCGACGGGCGGCTCCTGGTGGCGGGCGGCACCGCGCGCTACGAGCTGCTCGACGGCGAGGTGGAGCGGGCCGGCGGCGGCATGCGCGTGAAGAACGAGAACCCGGACAAGCCGGTGGTCCTGAAGAAGGGCACCAAGTTCCGCTCACCGTCCGGCGTCGAGTACGTCAGCAAGTTCGACGTGGAGGTGCCGAAGGCGAAGCGGGACTACGAGATCACGTACTCCAAGTCCGGGGTGATGCAGCCCTGGAAGACGAAGGTCAAGGCGAGCGAGGCGCGGGTCTTCGTCGAGGCGGTCCAGGAGGGCGAGCAGGCGGTCACCGAGAAGTCCGCGCAGTACGAGATCGAGGGACTGACCGGCGAGGAGGCCGACAACACCTACGGCATCGCCGAAAAGATCGACATGGAGAAGCAGGACTTCCAGGGGATCAAGGCGGCGTACGAGTTCGACCCCAAGGCCGAGAGGTACGTCCCGGTGGAGCCGATGGACAAGGCCCGCTGGTACCCGACGCTCGTCGGCCTGGAGAACGGCAAGGTGCTCGCGGTCTCCGGACTCGACGACGTGGGCGTGGTCGACCCGGGCGACAACGAGATCTACGACCCGAAGACGAAGAAGTGGTCGGACGGTCCCAAGCGGTACTTCCCGACGTACCCCGCGCTCTTCCTCACCAAGGGCGGCAAGCTCTTCTACCCGGCGTCCAACGCGGGATACGGGCCCGCGGACAAGGGCCGTGAGCCGGGCCTGTGGGACCTGGAGACGAACAAGTTCGAAAAGGTCCCAGGCCTGGAGGACCTCGACCAGACCGAGACGTCGGCGTCCGTGCTGCTGCCGCCCGCCCAGGACCAGAAGGTGATGATCATGGGTGGCGGGGGCGTGGGCGAGTCGGACAAGGCGACGCGGCGCACGGCCGTGATCGACCTCAAGGAGGACAACCCGTCCTTCAGGACCGGCCCCCAACTGCCGCAGGGCACCCGCTACCTGAACAGCGTGCTGATGCCGAACGACTCGGTGTTCACGACGAACGGCTCGAAGGACTACCGCGGACGCAGCGGCAGCAACATCTACAAGGCGCAGTTCTACGACCCCAAGGCGAACGAGTTCCGCGAGGCCGCGGCGCCCAAGGTGGGCCGCAACTACCACTCGGAGGCGCTGCTGCTGCCCGACGGCCGCGTCGCCACGTTCGGCTCCGACCCGCTCTACGACAACGAGCAGAACACCAAGCTCGGCCACTTCGAGCAGCGCATGGAGATCTTCACGCCGCCCGCGCTGCACCGGGGCGGCAAGAACCGGCCGGTGCTCGGCGAGGGCCCGCAGGAGCTGGCGGCGGACGGCCGCGCGACGTTCCGCACCGACCACCCCGAGAACATCGCGTCGGCCCGCCTGATGCGCCCGAGCGCGGTGACGCACACGACGGACGTCGAACAGCGCTCGATCGCGCTGGCGCTCAGCAAGGGCAAGGGCAAGGTGACGGTGGACGTGCCGCGGGAGGACCGGGCGCTCGTCCCGCCGGGCTGGTACATGCTGTTCGTCACCGACAAGGACGGCACGTCGTCCGAGGCGAAGTGGATCCACGTCGGCACGGACCGCTGAACACCGCGCTCCGGGCTCAAGGACAGGCTCTCAGGCCCCCTTGGCGTTCCGCGCGAGGCCCAGCGCGTAGTCCGGCCACCACTGGCCGGCCGCCGGGCCGCCGCGGCAGGGGCCGTCGGAGTCGCCGGGCCGCTTGATCCACAGGACGGCGTCCAGCAGCGGGTCGCCCGTGCGGTCGGTCGGCGGGGTGCCGAGGCCGCGGCCCGGCGGGTTGCACCAGGCGTCCTCGCGGTCGCCGGACAGGGGGCCCTTGCCGTTGCGGCTGGTGTCCATGACGAAGTGCTTGCCGCCGACGGTCGCCGAGAGGGTGCGGCCGTACGACTTGATCGTCTCGTCGCTCTGGAAGTTGGAGACGTTCAGCGAGAAGCCGTCGGCCTGGGCGATGCCCGCCTTCTGGAGCGGCTCGGTGAGCTTGTACGGCTCGGTGATCCAGCCGGGGTTCCCCGCGTCGAGGTAGACCTTCACCTCCGGCTGCCGCTTGAGGCGCTGGATCGCCTCGGAGAGGAGCTGGTAGCGGTCCGCGTGGTACTCGGCCGGGGTGCAGCCGTCCACGATGTGCGGGATCGCGTCGGGCTCGAGGATCACCAGGGCGGGGGCGTCGCCGATCGCGTCGGCGAAGGTGTCCACCCAGCTCCGGTAGGCCTCCGCACTGGCCGCGCCGCCCGCGGAGTGCTGGCCGCAGTCGCGGTGCGGGATGTTGTACGCGACGAGCACGGCGGTGCGGTCCTCCTTGACCGCGCCCCGCGTCGCCTTCGCGACGTCGGGTGCCGGATCGTCCCCGGCCGGCCACACGGCCATGGCCCGTTCGGAGATGCGCCTGAGCGTCTCGGCGTCCTCGGCGCGGCCCTGTTCCTCCCACTGCCTGACCTGGCGCGCGGCGGGGCTGTCGGGGTCGACCCAGAAGGTGCCGGCGGGGGGCCCGGCGCTCGCGGTGGCGGGCTTGCGCACGGCCGCCTCCTCCTTCGTGCCGTCGGACCCCGGGTCCGAGGAGGAGCAGCCTGCCGGGAGCCCGAGGGCGGCGAGGGCCGCGAGTGCCGTGAACGTGCGGAGCAGCCGGTGCATCCAGCCCCCTTGGGCGATGGTGACAGTGACGGTCAGTCAGCCCGGCAATCGTTACATAAAGGACTATTCAAGCTCTTGTGCCACACCGCCTCCGGTGCCGAGCGCGAACCCGGCGGGCGCCAGAGCCCGGCCGTGGCCGCGGAGCCGTACGTACGACCGAATTGCGAGACGGGGCTGACCACCATATGACCGGCGGGTAAGGTCGATGCCGTGCCGAAGCCGCTCAGCCTCCCCTTCGATCCCATCGCCCGCGCCGACGAGCTCTGGAAGCAGCGCTGGGGATCGGTCCCGGCCATGGGCGCGATCACCTCGATCATGCGGGCGCACCAGATCCTGCTCGCCGAGGTCGACGCGGTCGTCAAGCCGTACGGACTGACCTTCGCGCGCTACGAGGCGCTGGTGCTCCTCACCTTCTCGCAGGCCGGCGAGTTGCCGATGTCGAAGATCGGCGAGCGGCTCATGGTGCACCCGACCTCGGTCACGAACACCGTGGACCGCCTGGTGAAGTCCGGCCTGGTCGACAAGCGCCCGAACCCCAACGACGGCCGCGGCACGCTCGCCTCCATCACGGAGAAGGGCCGCGAGGTCGTCGAGGCGGCCACCCGCGAGCTGATGGCGATGGACTTCGGGCTCGGGGTGTACGACGCGGAGGAGTGCGGGGAGATCTTCGCGATGCTGCGGCCCCTGCGGGTGGCGGCGCGCGATTTCGAGGAGCAGTAGGGCCCGCCCGGCGGGAAGTGGGATCGGGTCGTTCCGGTACGGGCGGGGGCGGCGAAGATCGCGTGAAAAGGGCGGTTACGCTCGTAGCCATGAAACGCAGCGTGCTGACCCGCTACCGGGTGATGGCCTACGTCACCGCCGTCATGCTCCTCATCCTGTGCGCCTGCATGGTGGCCAAGTACGGCTTCGACAAGGGCGAGGGTCTGACGCTCGTCGTGTCGCAGGTGCACGGCGTGCTCTACATCATCTACCTGATCTTCGCCTTCGACCTGGGCTCCAAGGCGAAGTGGCCGTTCGGCAAGCTGCTCTGGGTGCTGGTCTCGGGCACGATCCCGACCGCCGCCTTCTTCGTCGAGCGCAAGGTCGCCCGTGACGTAGAGCCGCTGATCGCCGACGGCTCCCCGGTCACCGCGAAGGCGTAACCCGCACCGCCACGGGCAGGTCCGTGGCGGTTGGCCATCGACTTTTACTAGGACGTCCTAGTAAATTCGATGGTATGGACGCTGACGCGATCGAGGAAGGCCGCCGACGCTGGCAGGCCCGTTACGACAAGGCCCGCAAGCGCGACGCGGACTTCACCACGCTCTCCGGGGACCCCGTCGACCCCGTCTACGGCCCCCGGCCCGGGGACACGTACGACGGGTTCGAGCGGATCGGCTGGCCGGGGGAGTACCCCTTCACCCGCGGGCTCTACGCCACCGGGTACCGCGGCCGCACCTGGACCATCCGCCAGTTCGCGGGCTTCGGCAACGCCGAGCAGACGAACGAGCGCTACAAGATGATCCTGGCCAACGGCGGCGGCGGCCTCTCCGTCGCCTTCGACATGCCGACCCTCATGGGCCGCGACTCCGACGACCCGCGCTCGCTCGGCGAGGTCGGCCACTGCGGTGTCGCCATCGACTCCGCCGCCGACATGGAGGTCCTCTTCAAGGACATCCCGCTCGGCGACGTCACGACGTCCATGACCATCAGCGGGCCCGCCGTGCCCGTCTTCTGCATGTACCTCGTCGCGGCCGAGCGCCAGGGCGTCGACCCGGCCGTCCTCAACGGCACGCTGCAGACCGACATCTTCAAGGAGTACATCGCCCAGAAGGAGTGGCTCTTCCAGCCCGAGCCGCACCTGCGCCTCATCGGCGACCTCATGGAGCACTGCGCGCGCGACATCCCCGCGTACAAGCCGCTCTCGGTCTCCGGCTACCACATCCGCGAGGCCGGGGCGACGGCCGCGCAGGAGCTCGCGTACACCCTCGCGGACGGCTTCGGGTACGTGGAACTGGGCCTCTCGCGCGGCCTGGACGTGGACGTCTTCGCGCCCGGCCTCTCCTTCTTCTTCGACGCGCACGTCGACTTCTTCGAGGAGATCGCCAAGTTCCGCGCCGCGCGCCGCATCTGGGCGCGCTGGCTCCGGGACGAGTACGGAGCGAAGACCGAGAAGGCACAGTGGCTGCGCTTCCACACGCAGACCGCGGGGGTCTCGCTCACGGCCCAGCAGCCGTACAACAACGTGGTGCGGACGGCGGTGGAGGCCCTCGCCGCGGTGCTCGGCGGCACGAACTCCCTGCACACCAACGCCCTCGACGAGACCCTCGCCCTGCCGAGCGAGCAGGCCGCGGAGATCGCGCTGCGCACACAGCAGGTGCTGATGGAGGAGACCGGCGTCGCCAACGTCGCGGACCCGCTGGGCGGCTCCTGGTACATCGAGCAGCTCACCGACCGCATCGAGGCCGACGCCGAGAAGATCTTCGAGCAGATCAGGGAGCGGGGGCGGCGGGCCTGCCCCGACGGGCAGCACCCGATCGGGCCGATCACCTCCGGCATCCTGCGCGGCATCGAGGACGGCTGGTTCACCGGCGAGATCGCCGAGTCCGCCTTCCAGTACCAGCGGTCCCTGGAGAAGGGCGACAAGCGGGTCGTCGGCGTCAACTGCCTCGAAGGCTCCGTCACCGGCGACCTGGAGATCCTGCGCGTCAGCCACGAGGTCGAGCGCGAGCAGGTGCGGGAGCTTGCGGGGCGCAAGGGGCGGCGTGACGATGCGCGGGTGCGGGGGTCGCTCGACGCGATGCTTGCCGCTGCGCGGGACGGGTCGAACATGATTGCCCCCATGCTGGAGGCAGTGCGGGCCGAGGCGACCCTCGGTGAGATCTGTGGGGTGCTTCGCGATGAGTGGGGGGTCTACGTGGAGCCGCCCGGGTTCTGAGGGCGCGCTCCCTTTGCCTGCGGGTCTGTTGCGGCTGGTCGCTTCCTGGCTCGCCTCGTCGCTGTCTGCGGGGCCGTGGGGGCTGGTCGCGCAGTTCCCCGCGCCCCTGCCTGCACCTGCGCCCCGCCGCCTGCATGCAGCCCCCACCCTGACGGGGGCGTTCGGGGCCCACCCTGAGGGGGACGGTCGGGGCCCACCCTGACGGGTGCGATCGGGGCGTGCCGGGGTCTTTTAGGGGCGCGGGGAACTGCGCGAGCAACCCCCACCGGCCCGCAGGTACACGCGAAGCGGCGGACGCCCCACTGCCTGCGCCGGCAGACGGGGGCAAAACGGGCGGAGTGCCCCCGCCCGCCGGGCGGTGCGAATTCGTAGGTTTAAGGGGCAGGGGTCAGGGCAGGCGCCGAGCCGGTCAACCACCCCCCGTCCCAGGAGACCCCGTGACCTCGACCGGCCACGCCCGCACCGCCGCCATCGCCATCGGAGCCGCCACCGCCACCGTCCTCGGCGCGCTGATGGTCGGCGGCTCCGGCGAGGTGAGTGCGAGCCCGCCGCCCGAGCCCAAGGTCCAGGACGACTTCGACTCCCTCGGCCCCGAGGTGCGCGCCGCGAAGCTCTCCGACGGGCGTACGGCCCACTACTCGGACACGGGTGACAAGGACGGCAAGCCGGTCCTGTTCATCGGCGGCACCGGCACGAGCGCCCGCGCCTCGCACATGACCGACTTCTTCCGCTCGACCCGCGAGGACCTGGGCCTGCGCCTCATCTCCGTGGAGCGCAACGGCTTCGGCGACACCGCGTTCGACGAGAAGCTGGGCACCGCCGACTTCGCGAAGGACGCCCTCGAAGTCCTCGACCGGCTCGGCGTGGACGACGTGTCCGTCGTCGCGATATCCGGCGGCGGACCCTACGCCGCGGCACTCGCCGAGCGCGCCCCCGAGCGGATCTCGCAGCTGCACCTCGCGGCCGCGCTGCCGCCGTTCGGTACGAAGCCCGCCTACTGCTCCCTCTCCGACGACCGGCTCGCCGCCGCCGTGAAGGACCAGATCAAGGACCCGCGCAAGTGGTGGGCGTTCCCCGACGACAGCCCCGTGAAGTCGATCCCGGGCTTCGCCGACACGGCGTACGAGGAAGGCGCGCGCACCTACAACCAGCGCGGCCAGCAGGCCGACCCGGCGCCCCAGGTGCACGAGCAGAAGCTGTACTGCGAGCGTCCAGGACCCGACCTGTCGAAGCTGGACGCCCCCGTGTACCTCTACGGCGGCGAGAAGGACACCACCGTGCCGCCCGCGACGCTGAAGACCTGGCGGGACGCGCTGCCGGGCGGTGCGAAGGTGCGCTCGTACGCGGACTCCGGGCACGACGTGCAGTACCGGCACTGGGACCAGATCCTCGTCGACCTGGCCGGGCACGGGGACCGCACCGTGGTGTGCAAGGGCGACCACACCCGCGTACTGATGGCCCGTGACGCCGACCGGCTCGTCGGCAGGGGCAAGGCCACGCTGGGCAGCTGCGCCTGGAACAAGAAGTAGCCGGGCGGGCCCTCAGGGCGCGGGCAGCGTCAGGCGGAACAGCGCGCCGCCGCCCGGCGCCCGCTCCGCCGTGAGCTCCGCCCCGTGCGCGTGCGCGATCTGCCGGGCCATCGCGAGGCCGAGGCCCGAGCCGGGCAGCGCGCGGGCCTTCTCCGCGCGGTAGAAGCGGTCGAAGACGTACGGCAGGTCCTCCTCCGCGATGCCGGGCCCGTGGTCGCGCACGGTCAGCTCCGTGGTGGTCAGCGCGACCTCGACGGGCGCGCCGGGCGGGCTGAACTTCGCCGCGTTGTCGATGAGGTTGGTGAGGAGCCGGGAAAGCCGCGCCGGTACGCCGGGCACGCTGAGCTCCGCGGCCTCCGGCGCCACCTGGAGCGTGAAAGGGATGGCGGGCCAGTGGCCGCGGGCCGCGTCCACCGCGTGGGCGGCCAGCGGGGCGAGCCGCACCTCTTCGAGCAGCGGCTGCGGCTCCGCGTCCCTGGCCAGCTCGATCAGATCGTTGACCAGACCTGTGACCTCGCGCAGCTGCCGGCCGAGCGCACCGGACGCCCGGTCGCGCTGCGCGTCCGTCAACCGGTCCGCCTTCGCGAGCAGCTCGGCGTTCGTGCGCAGCGCCGTCAGCGGGGTGCGCAGCTCGTGCGAGGCGTCGGCGACCAGCCGGCGGCGCGCGGCCACGGACTCCTCGAGCTCGGCGAGCATCGTGTTGAACGTGGCGGCGAGCCGGGTCACCTCGTCCTCGTGCCCCTCGCGGCCGGGCGGCCCCGGCGGCAGCTCGATGCGGTGGCGGGCGTCACGGGTGGCCGCGATGCGTTCGGCCGTGGCGGTGAGCCGGGTGATCGGCGCCAGACCGGTGCGCGAGACCCAGTAGCCGCCGGCCGCCGACAACAGCACGCCCGCGCCGCCCACCGCGGCGAGCAGCCCCGCGGCCTGCCGCACGCCGCGCTCCGCGATGTCCGCGCGCAGCGCCACCTGCACCGCCTCGCCCTCGGTGCCGAAGGTGGTGGTGTACAGACGCCCCGGCTTGCCGCCCGGCAGCGTGAAGTTCGAGTAGTACGGGGCGCGGCGGCCCGCGGCGACCTCTCGGGTCGGCCCGTTCACCGGCAGCAGATACGGCTTCGCGGGGTCGTCCGCCGCGTCCGCGGGAACGATCTGCGAGCAGGCCGGCGCGCCCAGGAACCGGCACTCGCCCGTGACCACACCGGGCCCCTCCGTGCGGTGCTGCTGGGCGATGAGCCCGGCCGACTGGGCGAGGTTCTGGTCGAGCTGCTGGTACAGCTTGTAGCGGATCACGAAGAACGCGGCGGCGCACACCCCGATCGCCACCAGCGCGACGGCGGCCGCCGCCATCACCGCGAGGCGGGTGCGCAGCGGCCTGCGGCGCCGCCAGCGCGCGCCGAGCCTGCGCCGCGCGCTCACGGGGAGCCCAGCCGGTAGCCGATGCCGTGCACGGTGTGGACCAGGCGGGGCTCACCGCCCGACTCCAGCTTGCGGCGCAGATAACCGACGTACACGGCGAGGGAGTTGGAGTCGGGGCCGAAGTCCCGGCCCCAGACGGCCTGCTGGATCAGGTCCCGCGGCAGGACCTGGCCCGCGTTGCGCAGGAGCAGCTCCAGCAGGACCGCCTCCGTACGGCTGAACTCGACGCGGCGTCCGCCGCGGCTGCCGGTGCGCGTCGCGGGATCGAGGACGAGATCGCCGTACGAGAGGTCGTCGCCGTCGTCCGCGGCCCGCTCCGGCGTCGCACGCCTGAGCAGCGCCCGCACCCGGGCCACCAGCTCGTCCAGGGCGAACGGCTTGACCAGATAGTCGTCGGCGCCCGCGTCCAGGCCGTCGACGCGCTCGCTCACCGAGTCCAGCGCGGTCAGCACGAGGACCGGGGTGCGGTCGCCCGCGGCGCGCAGCTGACGGCAGACCGCGAGCCCGTCCATGACCGGCATCAGGACGTCGAGGACCACCAGGTCCGGCTGCCAGCGGGCCACCGCCGTGAGCGCCCGGTGCCCGTCCGCCGCGCCCCGGACATGGTGGCCCTCGACCGTCAGGGCGTCCTCGACGGCGGCCCGGACCTCGGGGTCGTCGTCGACGACGAGGATCCGGTGCGGTGCCGCCCCGCCCGCGCCCGGCGGGCCGCCCTTGCTGGTCACGCTCGCGAAACTCATGCACCAAAGGTGCCAAACACGGCTCTTAAAACCCTCTTAGACCCTCGCGTGAAGCTCCACTGCCATGCGAACCACTCTCTCCGTCGTCATCGGCGCGGGCGGCACCGGCGGGCACATCTACCCCGGCCTCGCCCTCGCCGACGCGCTGCGCCGGGCCGTGCCGGGCGCGGTGATCTCCTTCGTCGGCACCGAACGCGGCCTGGAGACCCGGCTGATACCGGACGCCGGTTACCGCCTCCACACCGTCGACATGATCCCCTTCGACCCGTCGCTCGGCGCCCGCCGCTATCTGCTGCCCGCCGCGCTGCTGAAATCCGGCGCCCAGTGCCGGGCCATCCTGCGCGAGCAGGGCGCGCAGGTCGCCGTCGGCATGGGCGGCTACCCCAGCGCCCCCGTCATCGTCGGCGCCCGCATGGCGGGGCTGCCCAGCCTCATCCACGAGTCCAACGCCGTGCCGGGGCGCGCCAACCGGTTCGCGGCCCGCCTCACCCCGAACATCGCCGTCGCCTTCGACCGCAGCCGCGCCCACCTGCCGGGCGGCGAGCGCGCGCACACCACGGGAATGCCGATCGCCGCGCCGCTCGCCGCGCTCGACCGGGCGGCGCTGCGCGACGAGGCCCGGCGCGAGCTGGGGGTGCCGCCCGGCGCCCGGCTCGTCCTCTTCAACGGCGGCAGCCTCGGCGCGGCCCGCCTCACGGAGGCGGCGGTCGGCCTCGCGGCGCGCTGGCGGGAGCGACGGGACGTCCACCTGCTGATCAAGACCGGTCCCGCGGCGCTCGACGAGACGCGCGCCCGGCTCGCCTTCGAGGGCGGGGGCGCGATCGCCCGCGCCGTCCCCTACCTCGACCGCATGGACCTCTCCTACGCCGCCGCCGACCTCGTCGTCTGCCGCGCGGGCTCCGCAACCGTCGCCGAACTCGCCGCCACCGGCGTCCCCGCCGTCCTCGTGCCCTACCCGCACGCGCCCGGCGACCACCAGACCCACAACGCGCGGGTCCTCTCCGACGCCGGCGCGGGACTCCTCCTGCCCGACGCGGAGACCACCGCGGACCGTCTCGTGGGGCTCATCGGGCCGCTGCTCGCGGACCCGGTGCGGCTCGCCGCGATGAGCGGCGCCGCGGACCCCGGGCCGCACGCCCGCGCGGCCGACCTGCTCGCCGAGCGGGTCCTCGGACTCACCCACCACCACACGTCTCACCTGGAGTACGCATGACCGCCTTTTCGTGGCAGAACCGCACCGTCCTCGTCACCGGCGCCGAGGGTTTCATCGGCTCGACGCTCGTCGACCAGCTCCTGGCGGCGGGTGCGCGGGTCCGCGCCTTCGTGCACTACAAGCCGTACGCGGAGAAGGGGCACCTCGCCCATCTCCTGGGCGACCCGCGGGTCGAGATGATCGCGGGGGACGTGCGGGACGCGGGGCGCGTGATGGACGCGGTCGCCGGGTGCGACACCGTCTTCCACCTCGCCGCGCTGATCGGCATCCCGTACTCGTACGACTCCCCGGGCGCGTACGTCCAGACGAACGTGGTCGGCACGGAGAACGTCGCCGAGGCGTGTCGGCGGCACTCCGTGCGACGCATGGTGCACACGTCCACCAGCGAGGTGTACGGGACCGCGCTGACGGCGCCGATCAGTGAGGCGCACCCGCTTCAGCCGCAGTCGCCGTACTCCGCGTCGAAGATCGGCGCCGACATGATGGCGCTCTCGCACTGGCACGCCTTCGAGCTGCCGGTGACAGTGGTGCGCCCCTTCAACACGTACGGTCCGCGGCAGTCGGCCCGCGCCGTCATCCCCACGATCCTCGCCCAACTGCACTCGGGCGCCCGGGGGATCAAGCTGGGGTCGCTGACGCCCACGCGGGACTTCACGTACGTGACGGACACGGCGCGGGGGTTCATGGCGATGGCGGTCGCCGACCGGGCGCTCGGCCACGCGGTCAATCTCGGCGTGGGCCGGGAGATCTCCATCGGGGACCTCGCGGAGGCGCTGATCGCGGCGTCGGGGCGGGAGGCTTCCGTGGTCGTCGACCCCGCGCGGCTCCGTCCCTCCGGGAGTGAGGTCGAGCGGCTGCTCTCGGACAACTCCCGGGCCCGGGAGTGGGCGGGGTGGGTTCCGGAGGTCTCCCTCGCGGAGGGGCTCAAGCACACGTCGGCTTGGGTCGCCGAGAACCTGGAGCTGTTTGCCCCTGACCGTTACCAGGTCTGATTCTCGGTTGCGGCCCGGTGGGGGCTGGGCGCGCAGTTCCCCGCGCCCCTGGCCGAACCGTGCCTCTGTCAGCCGTCAGGGCTGCGCCGCTGCCGCTGCCAAGCCGCTCAGGAGCAGGAGGGTGAAGCGGCGCGCCCACTCCTCGTCCACCGGTTCCGCGCTGACCAGGGCGCGGTGCACCACCGCGCCCGCGATCACGTCGAAGATGAGGTCGGCGGTGCGGGACGCGGCGAGCGGGTCGGGCTCGGGCGGGAGTTCGCCGCGCGCCTGTGCCCGTTCCCGGCCCGCGAGGACCAGCCGCTTCTGGCGGTCGACGATGGACGCGCGGATGCGGTCCCGCAGCGGCTCGTCCGTCGTGGACTCCGCGACCACCGCCATCAGCGCCGTCTTCGTCTCGGGGCGCCCGAGCAGCACCGCGAACTGCAGGACGACGCCCTCGATGTCGGCGGCCAGACTGCCCCGGTCGGGGAGTTCCAGCTCGTCGAAGAGCTCCGCCACCGCGTCCACGACCAGTTCGCTCTTGCCCGCCCAGCGCCGGTACAGGGTCGTCTTGGCGACGCCCGCGCGCGTGGCGACGGCGCCCAGCGTCAGCTTGGACCAGCCCAGCTCGACGAGGCCCTGCCGGGTCGCCTCCAGGATCGCGGCGTCGGCGGTCGCGCTGCGCGGGCGGCCGCCGGTGCGGGCGGGCGGAGTGGTGGACGTACGGCTCTGCATGGCCGCGACCATACCGGCCGGTACGCGGCCGCTCGGGGTGCGGAGTGAGGGAGATCACCGGAGGGTGCTTCCCCAGGCCGTGACAGGGCAGTTACGCTACGACCTGTAGCGAAAGCCACGAGCGACAACCACGCAGCACGATCACCGGCACGGGGTGGGGACCCCTGGCCGATCACCGGACCTCCGGTCGTCATCGGAGCCTCGAACCGTGCCGCCCGCGACCCCGCAATCCGGCGGGGGCCGACGGACGGGCGCGGTTCCCGCACGGGTTGGGGGAGGATGTACTCATGCAGCCACGGAACATGTCCATGAGCGGAGTCGTCGACCTCGCCGCGGTGAAGGCGGCCCAGGAGGCCAAGGCGAAGGCGGAGCAGGCGCGCGCCGACGCGGCACGGCAGGGCGGGGGCGCGGCAGGCGCGGTCTCCCCGGCCTCCCTCGTCATCGACGTCGACGAGGCGGGCTTCGAGAGCGAGGTCCTCCAGCGCTCCACCGAGGTCCCGGTCGTCATCGACTTCTGGGCCGAGTGGTGCGAGCCGTGCAAGCAGCTGGGCCCCCTCCTGGAGCGGCTCGCGCAGGAGTACAACGGCCGTTTCCTCCTTGCCAAGATCGACGTCGACGCGAACCAGATGCTGATGCAGCAGTTCGGGGTCCAGGGGATCCCGGCTGTCTTCGCGGTGGTGGCCGGACAGGCCCTGCCCCTCTTCCAGGGCGCCGCTCCCGAGGCGCAGATCCGCCAGACCCTGGACCAGCTCATCCAGGTCGGCGAGGAGCGCTTCGGCCTGACCGGCCTCGTGGTCGACGCCGACGCGCAGGGGCAGCAGACCGCAGCGCCCGCCGAGGTGCCGGCCGGTCCTTACGACGCCCTGCTCGAAGCGGCCGTACAGGCGCTGGACGCGGGCGATCTCGCCGGTGCCGTCCAGGCGTACAAGAACGTGCTCAGCGACGATCCGGCCAACACGGAGGCCAAACTCGGGCTCGCGCAGGCCGAGTTGCTCCAGCGCGTCCAGGGTCTCGACCCGCAGGTCGTCCGCAAGGACGCCGCCGACAATCCGGCTGATGTGCGGGCCCAGATCGCCGCGGCCGACCTGGATCTGGTGGGCGGTCATGTCGAGGACGCCTTCGGGCGGCTCATCGACACGGTGCGACGCACCGCGGGCGACGACCGGGACGCCGCGCGGGTGCGGCTCCTCGAACTCTTCGAGGTCGTGGGCGCCGAGGACCCGCGCGTGACGTCGGCGCGCACGGCGCTTGCCCGCGTTCTCTTCTGAGCCGGGATTCTCTGACCAGTCCCTAAACCCGGGGTGTCGTGGTGCAGAAGTGAAAACTCTGTTCCCGAGGCACCACAGTGGCCGCGCTTTGCCAAAACTTGGCAAACGCGGCCGCTGTTACTTGGAGTAAGACATCGGCATCCTTCTGGGCCGTTACGCCCACTGATGTTCCGTTCTGCGCCGCCTCTTTGAGCCACCGTCCGTGCCCGACCGATACCGCGCGGTCGCGCTTCGGTTATCGGGCCGTTACTAGCGAGTAACGAACCCCCTTGTGCGGGCGCCGAGAATGCACCACGATCGGCCACGCTCGGTCCGATGACCCGCAACCCGAAAGCCAGTCGGGAGCGGGCCTTCTGGGTCCCCACCGAGCAGGCCGGTGACGCCGTCGCCGGTCTGGACAGGGGGGTCTCTGCCGTTCCCGGCAGGGCCTGTCCGTGAGGTTGTGCGTGATGCGTCAGGCGCGACCAGTGGTTGTCGCTCGGGGGTGATCGCCGGTGAACGTGGTGCGGTTGCGCGCCTCCGATGCGGGCGCTCTCCTTCCCGAGGACGTAGCACTTCTCCCATCCCTGCCCGGCTGAGCCGCCCGAAAGGGAGCAGTCAGGGCCGGAGATGTACGTCCGAGAAGGAGGAAAGTCATGGAATCTGTGGCTCGTGGCGGAACCAGATGGAAGCGGTTCGCCGTGGTCATGGTGCCGAGCGTCGCGGCTACCGCCGCGATAGGTGTCGCCCTCTCGCAGGGCGCGCTCGCGGCATCTTTCAGCGTGTCCGGCCAGTCGTTCAAGGTCTCGGCCGACAAGCTCGACGGCCGTGGAATGGTCCAGTACGGCGGCGTTGACGTCGGTGTCGACATGAAGGGCGAGAAGGCCGCCCACCCGGTGTCGGTCTCGGCCTTCAAGAAGGCCAAGATCACCAACATGTGCCAGTCCGTCGTGACGCACATCCCGGTGCTCGGCGATGTCACGCTGCAGCTGAGGGCGGGCGGCGGCAAGACGCCCGTCGAGGCCAAGAACCTGTACATCGACGTGGCGCAGCTGAAGGCCGACGCCGAGTTCAGGAACATCAACATCGGTGTCGCCGCCGGGTCCTCCAAAAAGGGCCCCGGCATGAAGGGCGGCAACGAGCAGGCGAACCCGAACGGTTTCGCCCAGGAGGCCGACCGCGCCATCCTGCGGGACATCGAGCAGACGGCCTGGGCGACCAGCGCGGGCACCTTCAAGCTCAGCGGCCTCAACATGAAGCTGCACAAGGGCAAGAACGAGTGCTTCTGAGCACCCGCTCGAGCACGCGCTGAGTCCTTGACCCGCCGGCCCGTCAGGGCGGGCACCACGGGACAGCGACTGGCCCGGCGGGCGCGGAGGACGTCTCTCCCGCCCGCCACCACAGAGCTTCACCGAATTCACGTACCGCCGGTTCCAAGGAGCTGTTTTCCCATGAGCGCCAAGTCACCGGGGCCGAACGAGCACTTCCTCAAGGTCTACCGCAGGAAGTTCCGGGCCTGGCGGGGCTCCCGCCCGTTCTGGGCAGGCCTCCTCACCATCCTTGGCGGCGTGCCGATCGCCTACCTGCCCTACGGCAACATCAAGCTCGGCAACCTGACGCTGGCCCTGGCCACGACGGCGGGAGCGGGCTCGCTGATCATCGGCGTACTCCTGATGGTGCTCGGTCTGACGATGTGGTTCCAGGTGCACACGCGGGTCTTCGCGGGCGTCGCGGCGATCCTGCTCGCCCTGGTCTCCCTGGTCGTCTCCAACATCGGCGGCTTCCTCATCGGCTTCCTGCTCGCGCTGATCGGCGGCGCCCTCGGCATCGCCTGGGGCGAGCCCGGCAGCGTACCGGTGAAGGGCGCGAAGGGGCGGACGGGGAAGACGCCCGAGCCCGCGGTCGCGGGCGGCCCGACCGGTGTGGACGGTGCGAGCGCTACCGACGATCTGTCAGGAACGAGCCCGGTGGACGGGACGAACGGGAGGCACCGTGCAGGCTGACGAGGTGCACCACGAGGACGCCGCGGGGGCGGCGTCCCGTGCGAGATCCGGGCCGCGTCACGCGGCCCCCAGGAAGCCGCTGCTCACCCGTCTCCAGATGCCCGCGGGCAAGGCGATAGCCCTCGCGGCCATGCCGAGTGCGGTCCTCATGGGAATGGGCCTGACCCCGACGCTCGCGCAGGCGAAGCCTGGTGTCCCCAAGAACCCCTTCCGGGACGGCCCGTGTGTCACGGCGCCGGACGACGCCTCCAAGGATGTCGAGAAGGAGGCGAAGGACGCCGGGAAGAAGACCGACCGCGACGAGCCGGGCAAGGACACCACCGAGCCCGAGGCGACCCCCTCGCCCTCAGCCGGCACGAAGACCGACCCGGACGACAAGACCGACCCGGACGACAAGGCCGACCCGGACGACAAGGCCGACGCGGACGACAAGGCCGACTCAGGCGGGGACGCCGGGGGCACGTCGCCGTCTCCGGACGCGAAGGACAAGGACGCGGCCAAGGAGCCCGCGCCCGACCCCGCGCCCTCCGAGACCAGGAACCCCTGGGACCCGCTGGGTGTCGGGGACGCGCTCAAGGACGTCTTCACGCCCGACGACGAGAAGTCCCCGAGCCCGACGCCGACGCCTTCCGACACCGACTCCGACTCCGACTCCGAGAAGTCCACGTCGCCCGAGGACCCGGCCAAGGACACGAAGGACAAGGCCACCGATCCGGTCGAGGACACGGCCGACAAGGTCGAGGACGGCGCCGGCAAGCTCAAGGACACGGCCGACGACCTCAAGGACGACGCCGAGGACAAGGCCGACGACACGGCCGAGGGCGACGAGCCCAAGGGCGACGCGGCCAAGGACGACGAGGTCACCGACCCCATGGCCCCGGACGCGGACGGCAAGAAGCCGTTCCCGTGCGTGGTCGAGAAGAAGGTCGACGGCGAGGCCGAGCAGACGCCCGTGCCGATCCCCGACGACCCGTGGGAGCTGGAGGCCAGCTCCCTGCTCCTCAAGGGCCTGGACTACAAGGGCGTCGTGAACCTCACGACGGCCGGCGGCAAGAAGAAGCAGGCGCTGAAGTTCACCGTCGACAACGGCACGGACATCGGCGACCTGCACCAGATCGCCCCGGGCCCCGACGGCTCGAAGTACCACATCAGGGCGGAAGAGGGCTCCACGTCCACGATCCGCGACGGGCAGACGATCATGTACACGGAACGGCTCCAGGGCAACCTGTTCGGGCTGATCCCGATCGTCTTCGACCCCGAGCACCCGCCGCCGCTGAACGTCCCCATCGCGTACTTCACCAAGGTGAAGGTGTTGCAGGCGGCCCAGTTCGGCGGAACGCTGAAGGTGCCGGGCCTGGAGCAGACGATCACCCGCTGACGTCGGCCGGAGCCGGTCATGGCTCATACGCCGAGGGCGCCCCCTGGATCAGGGGGCGCCCTCGGCGTATGTGTGCGGTCCTGCCGACGGTCAGTCGCGCTCGCCGTTGCCCAGGTGGTGCACCCGGACCATGTTGGTGGTGCCGGGGACGCCGGGGGGCGAACCGGCGGTGATGACGACCGTGTCGCCGTCGTTGAAGCGGTTCAGCTTGATCAGCTCGGCGTCGACGAGCTCGACCATCGCGTCGGTGTTGTCGACGTGCGGCACGACGTAGGTGTCCACGCCCCAGCTCAGCGTCAGCTGGTTGCGGGTCGCCTCGTCCGTGGTGAAGGCCAGGATCGGCTGGGCCGCGCGGTAGCGGGACAGACGGCGGGCCGTGTCGCCGGACTGGGTGAAGGCGACCAGGGCCTTGCCGCCCAGGAAGTCGGCGATCTCGGCGGCGGCGCGGGCCACCGAACCACCCTGCGTACGCGGCTTCTTGCCCGGCACGAGCGGCTGCAGCCCCTTGGAGAGCAGCTCCTCCTCGGCCGCGGTGACGATCTTCGACATCGTCTTGACGGTCTCGATCGGGTACGCGCCGACGCTCGACTCGGCCGACAGCATGACCGCGTCGGCGCCGTCCAGGATGGCGTTGGCGACGTCGGACGCCTCGGCGCGCGTGGGGCGCGAGTTGGTGATCATCGACTCCATCATCTGGGTCGCGACGATCACCGGCTTGGCGTTGCGGCGGCACATCTCCACGAGGCGCTTCTGCACCATCGGGACCTTCTCGAGCGGGTACTCGACGGCCAGGTCGCCACGGGCCACCATCACGGCGTCGAACGCCGCGACGACGCCCTCCATGTTGGCGACGGCCTGCGGCTTCTCCACCTTGGCGATGACGGGGACCCGGCGGCCCTCCTCGTCCATCACCTTGTGGACGTCCTTGACGTCGTTGGCGTCGCGCACGAAGGACAGGGCGACCATGTCGCAGCCCATCTTCAGGGCGAAGCGGAGGTCCTCGATGTCCTTCTCCGAGAGCGCGGGCACGTTCACGGCCGCGCCGGGCAGGTTGATGCCCTTGTGGTCGGAGATGACACCGCCCTCGACGACGATCGTCTTCACGCGCGGGCCGTCCACCTCGACGACGCGCAGCTCGACGTTGCCGTCGTTGATCAGGATCTGGTCGCCCTTGGAGACGTCGCCCGGCAGACCCTTGTAGGTCGTGCCGCAGATCGACTTGTCGCCCGGGACGTCCTCGGTGGTGATGGTGAACTCGTCACCGCGCACCAGCTCGACGGGTCCCTCGGCGAAGGTCTCCAGGCGGATCTTCGGACCCTGCAGGTCGGCGAGGACGCCGACGGCACGGCCGGTCTTCGCGGCGGCCGAACGGACGCGGTCGTAACGCCCCTGGTGCTCGGCGTGCGTGCCGTGGCTGAAGTTGAAGCGGGCCACGTTCATGCCGGCCTCGATCAGCGAGACGAGCTGCTCTTCGGAGTCGACGGCGGGGCCCAGCGTGCAGACGATTTTGGAACGGCGCATGAGGCGATCCTATCGGTTTGTTTCGCTACGGAATATTCCGTCTGGTGGAATCTACAAATGGGCGCCTGTGCGCTCAGGCGTTGCGGTCGCTGACCAATGCATACGTCTGATCGGCGATCTCCAGTTCTTCGTCGGTGGGCACCACGGCGACGGCCACGCGCGCGTACTCCGGCGAAATGAGCCGGGCTTCGTCGGAACGTACGGAATTGAGTGCGCCGTCCACCGCGAGCCCCAGCTCCTCCAGGCCCGCCACCGCGGCCTCCCGCACCGGAGCGGCGTTCTCGCCGACACCGGCCGTGAACGCGATGGCGTCCACCCGGCCGAGTACCGCGTAATAGGCGCCGATGTACTTCTTCAGGCGGTGGATGTAGATCTCGAAAGCGAGTGCCGCCTCTTCGTCACCGGCGTCGATACGGCGCCTGATCTCCCGCATGTCGTTGTCGCCGCAGAGGCCGATCAGACCGCTCTTCTTGTTGAGCAGAATGTCGATCTCGTCGATGGACATTCCGCCGACCCGGGCGAGATGGAAGATCACTGCCGGATCCATGTCACCGGACCGGGTACCCATCACGAGCCCCTCCAGCGGCGTGAGCCCCATCGACGTGTCGACGCAACGGCCGCCCCGCACCGCGCTCGCCGACGCGCCGTTGCCGAGGTGCAGCACGATGACGTTCACGTCCTCGGGCGCCTTGCCGAGCAGCTTCGCGGTCGCCCGCGAGACGTACGCGTGGGAGGTGCCGTGGAAGCCGTAGCGCCGCACGCGGTGCTCGTCGGCCGTCGCCACGTCTATCGCGTAGCGCGCCGCGGACTCCGGCATCGTCGTGTGGAACGCCGTGTCGAAGACGGCGACCTGCGGCAGGTCGGGGCGGAGCGCCTGGGCGGTGCGGATGCCGGTGATGTTGGCCGGGTTGTGCAGCGGGGCCACCGGGACGAGGCGCTCGATCTCCTTGAGCACCGCGTCGTCGATCACCGTCGGCTGGGTGAACTTCAGGCCGCCGTGCACCACCCGGTGGCCGATCGCGGCCAGCTCGGGGGAGTCGAGGCCGAGCCCGTCGGCGGCCAGCTCGTCGGCGACGGCCCGCAGCGCCGCCTCGTGGTCCGCCATCGGCTCCTCGCGCTCACGGGACTCGGCGCCGCCGCCGGTCAGCGGGGTGTGCTTGAGCCGGCTGGTCTCCTCGCCGATCCGCTCTACCAGGCCGACGGCGAGACGTGAGCTGTCACGCATGTCGAGGAGCTGGTACTTCACCGACGACGAGCCGGAGTTGAGGACGAGTACGCGCGTGGCGGTCACTGATCGAGACACCTTCTGTGGGGGTTACTGGTTCGGCGGCTGGGCCTGGGACTGGATCGCCGTGATGGCGACGGTGTTGACGATGTCCTGGACGAGCGCGCCGCGGGACAGGTCGTTCACCGGCTTGCGCAGGCCCTGGAGGACCGGGCCGACGGCGATCGCGCCGGCCGAGCGCTGCACGGCCTTGTAGGTGTTGTTGCCGGTGTTCAGGTCGGGGAAGATCAGCACGCTGGCCTGGCCCGCGACGTCCGAGTCGGGCAGCTTGGTGGCCGCGACCGAGGGCTCCACGGCGGCGTCGTACTGGATCGGCCCCTCGATCTTCAGATCGGGGCGCTGGGCGCGCACCAGCTCGGTGGCCTCGCGCACCTTGTCGACGTCCGCGCCCGTGCCGGACGTGCCCGTCGAGTACGAGAGCATCGCGATCCGCGGCTCGACGCCGAACTGCTCGGCGGTGGTCGCCGACTGCACGGCGATGTCCGCGAGCTGCGGGGCGTTCGGGTCCGGGTTGACCGCGCAGTCGCCGTAGACGAGGACCTTGTCGGCGAGGCACATGAAGAAGACGGAGCTCACGATGGAGGCGTCCGGCTTGGTCTTGATGATCTCGAAGGCCGGGCGGATGGTGGCCGCCGTCGAGTGCACGGAGCCCGACACCATGCCGTCGGCGAGGCCCTCCTGGACCATCAGCGTGCCGAAGTAGTTCACGTCCGCCACCACGTCGTACGCCAGCTCGACGGTGACGCCCTTGTGGGCGCGCAGCTCGGCGTACTTCGCGGCGAAACGGTCCCGCAGCTCGGAGGTCTGCGGGTCGATGAGCTCGGAGTCCGCGAGGTCCACGCCGAGGTCGGCGGCCTTCTTGCGGATCTGCTCGACCGGGCCCAGCAGGGTCAGCTCGCAGACGCCGCGGCGCAGCAGCACGTCGGCGGCGCGCAGCACCCGCTCCTCGGTGCCCTCGGGCAGCACGACGCGCCGCAGGTCGGCGCGGGCCCGCTCCAGGAGCTTGTGCTCGAACATCATCGGCGTGACCCGGTCGCTGCTGGGGGCCGAGACGCGCTTGAGGAGGTCCGCGGTGTCGACGTACCGCTCGAAGAGGCCGAGCGCGGTCTCCGCCTTGCGGGGCGTCGCCGCGTTCAGCTTGCCCTCGAGCGCGAAGAGTTCCGCCGCGGTGGGGAAGGAGCCGCCGGAGACCGCGACGACCGGGGTGCCGGGGGCGAGGCGGTCGGCGAGGGTGAGGATCTCCGGGCCCGGCTGTTCGTTCAGGGTCAGCAGGACGCCCGCTATGGGCGGCGTACCGGCGCTGTGCGCGGCGAGCGAGCCCACCACGAGGTCGGCGCGGTCGCCGGGGGTGACCACCAGGCAGCCCGGCGTCAGGGCGTTCAGGAAGTTCGGCAGCATGGCGCCGCCGAAGACGAAGTCCAAGGCGTCGCGCGCGAGCCCCGAGTCGTCGCCGAGCAGCACGCGGCCGCCGAGGGCGTGGGTGATCTGCGCGACCGTCGGCGCGGAGAGAGCGGCCTCGTCCGGCAGGACGTAGCAGGGCACGGGGAGGCGGGTCTTCAGCCGCTCGTGGATCTCGTCCCGGTCGGCCGGGGCCACCCGGTTCGTGATCATGGCGAGGACGTCGCAGCCGAGCGAGTCGTACGCGCGATAGGCGTTCCGCGTCTCGGCGCGCACCGACTCGGCGGTCTGGTTCTTGCCGCCGACCACGGGGAGCACGGAGGCACCGAACTCGTTGGCGAGGCGGGCGTTCAGCGCGAGCTCGTCGGGCAGCTGGGTGGCGGCGAAGTCGGTCCCGAGCACGAGGACGACTTCATAGTCCCTCGCGACCCGGTGGAACCGGTCGACGAGCTGCGACACCAGTTCGTCGGTGCCCTGCTCGGCCTGGAGCGCGGACGCCTCGTGGTAGTCCATGCCGTACACGGTCGCGGCGTCCTGCGAGAGGCGGTAGCGGGCCCGCAGCAGGTCGAAGAGGCGGTCGGGGCCGTCGTGGACGAGCGGCCGGAAGACACCGACCCGGTCGACCTGGCGGGTGAGGAGCTCCATGACTCCCAGTTCGACGACCTGGCGACCGTCGCCCCGGTCGATCCCGGTCACGTACACGCTGCGCGTCACGCGTGCTCTTCCCTTCTTTCCTGCCTGCCGAGGTCTGTGGGGTACCCCGATCGAGCTGGACAAATTACCTGATATCGCGGCTGTGCCCTCTTGACAATACCTCTGCGGCTGGCTAGGCCGCCCGCCGGACGAAGCCCCGGCGCAACGGGTCACCAGCACCCCTGCCCCTGGATCGGACAGGCATCCGTCGGACAGGTGTGAGCGGCGACCCCCTTCCGGCCGTGGAACAATCGGACCGGCTCACAAGTACCAGTAGCGAGCAGGAGACACAGCGCGATGCGTATCGGAATTCTCACCGCGGGCGGCGACTGCCCCGGCCTCAACGCAGTGATCCGGTCGGTCGTACACCGCGCCGTGACCCACTACGGCGACGAGGTCATCGGCTTCGAGGACGGCTACGCGGGCCTGCTCGAGGGGCGCTACCGCGCTCTCGACCTGAACGCGGTCAGCGGCATCCTGGCCCGGGGCGGCACCATCCTCGGCTCCTCCCGCCTGGAGCGCGACCGCTTCCGCGCCGCCTGCCACAACGCCAAGGAACTCATCGAGAAGAGCGGCTTCGACGCGCTCATCCCGATCGGCGGCGAGGGCACCCTCACCGCGGCGGGCATGCTGGCCGACGCGGGCGTGCCGGTCGTCGGCGTCCCCAAGACCATCGACAACGACATCTCCTCCACGGACCGCACCTTCGGCTTCGACACGGCGGTCGGCGTGGCCACGGAGGCGATGGACCGCCTCAAGACCACCGCCGAGTCGCACCAGCGCGTGATGGTCGTCGAGGTCATGGGCCGCCACGCGGGCTGGATCGCGCTGGAGTCCGGCATGGCCGGCGGCGCGCACGGCATCTGCCTGCCCGAGCGCCCCTTCGACCCCGCCGACCTGGTCGCCCTGGTCGAGGAGCGCTTCTCGCGCGGCAAGAAGTTCGCGGTGATCTGCGTCGCCGAGGGCGCGCACCCGCAGGACGGCACCATGAACTACGGCAAGGGCGCGATCGACCAGTTCGGCCACGAGCGCTTCCAGGGCATCGGCACGGCGCTCGCGTACGAGCTGGAGGCCCGCCTCGGCAAGGAGGCCAAGCCGGTCATCCTCGGCCACGTCCAGCGCGGCGGCACCCCCACGGCGTACGACCGCGTCCTCGCGACCCGCTTCGGCTGGCACGCGGTGGAGGCGGTGCACCGCGGCGAGTACGGCAAGATGACCGCGCTGCGCGGTACGGACATCACGATGGTGCCGCTGGCGGAGGCGGTCACGGAGCTGAAGACGGTCCCGAAGGACCGAATGGACGAGGCGGAGTCGGTTTTCTAGTTTCTAGCGGTTCATTGGTGGGGCAGTGGCAGTGCCGGTCCGGGCGGTGGCGAGGCACGGCCGCCGCACCGGCCGCTGCCCCGGGCACCGGGTGATGCTCAGGTGGACCGGCCGCTGCCCCGGGCGAGTGCCCAGAAGTGCTCGAGTACTCGGTCGAGGAAGTCGCGCCCGGCTTCGCCCGACGCGTCCGAGCCGGCCCCGCCGCCCCAGCTCAGCGTCCGCGCCATGCGGGACTGGTAGTCCTCGTGCATCTGCCGCAGCACGTCCTCGACGTGCCGCTTGTCCAGCGGCAGCAGCTTGCTGACGGGCCGCACATACCCCTGCCACCGGGTGGTGACGGCGCTGCGCAGCAGCTCGGCGAGGGGCTCGGCCCGCCCGGTGACGGTGACGAAGTCGGGCACGGAGAGCTGGAGGATCCGGGCGAGGGCTTCGGACTGCCGTTCGTTCCCGCGCCAGGTGTCGGTCTCCTCCATGCGCAGATATGCCTGGATCTCCACGCCGGCCTGACGGGCGACGTCCTCAGGCGCGAGCCCGCGCGCGACGCGGTGCTCGCGCAGCGTCCGCGGGGCGCCCATGAGCTCCCCGGGGGAGCACCACAGGGTCGCGGCCAGCGCGGTGAGCTCGGCGGAAGTGGGCGAGGTGAGCCCGCGCTCCCACGCGGCGACGGTGTCGGCGGTGATGTACGTGAGTCCATAACTGGCCCGCAGCCCGTAGGCGACGTGCCCGTGGGCCATCCCCAGCGCCTCCCGCAGGCGCCGGGCGGCGGGGAAGTTGAAAGGGGGCGTGGGTTGGTGCGGCGGCTGGCTGGGTTGGCTCGGTTGCACGGGCACACGGTAGGCGCCACCGGGGGTGGCGACTACGGTGCGTTCCTACGAGGTTGCGGATTGGTGGGAAGGTACGGGCCTGCGGCCGGGCCCGGCGGTTCACTCTCGAGCGTCGGCGTCGGCGACCAGTTCGCGGAGGCGCTTGACCTCCGCCACGAGCCGGGGGACCGCCTCCCGGGCCATGGCGATGAACGCCGCGTTCTCGTCCCACCGACTGTCCGCGCAGTCCACGTAGCGTGGGCTCTGCACGAGTGTCGCCGCGATCATCCCGCCCTCGTTGAAGGCGGGCCATCGCTCCCCGCGCCCGGTGTCCTCCACCGTGCTGACCGCGACGAGGTTCATGGCGTGGTCGTCGTCCAGATTCCTGACGTACCAGGGGCCGGGTGTGGCCGCCGCGCACATCTCCATGATCTCTTCAAGGTCCATGTCGGTGCCGTTGTTCTCGCGCATGACGGTATTACTGTCTCCTGTTGTGCTGCGCCACCGCAGAGGACTCTGCCGCCCAACCTGGAGAGCCACAGGGCAAGGTCGAGGCGGCCGCGGACGAAGGGTGTCTCGACGGAGAGCTCCGCCGAGCGCATGTGCGGTTGTCCCGGGTAGGCGCCGAGGACGGTGACGCGGACGCTGTTGCCCTCTTCGTCGGCGAAGAGGATCAGGTCCACGGGGGAGGGAGAGGCGTCGCCGGTGGTGGTGCCCGTACTGGGTTCGGGGCCTCCCATGGTCGTCCTCTCCGGCTGAGGCCGTCCTAGCGGTTGATGGACTGGACCTCCTCGACGACTACGTCCTGCTCTGCGCCGAACTCGCCGTCGGGGAGTCGTCGTTCCTCGGTTACGCCGGTGCCCGTCCAGTGGATCTTCCATGTGACCGTGGCCTTCAGCGGGTACGAGCCGTCGCCCGAGGAGCGGAGGTACTTCACGCCGCAGGGCGGGGTCTCCTTCGCCTTGCCCTTGGCGTAGGGTGCGCCGATCTTGCCGTCGACGATCTCGCAGACGCCGGATGCGGGGTACCTCTCGGCGTCCGGTGTGCCTGGGTCGATCTTTAGGGAGACGGGTTCGGCGGTTGCCGTTGCGTGAATGTTGAGGACCGGTACCGAGGCCGTGACCGAGACGGGCTTGAACTCCGCCTTGTCCAGCCAGGCCCACGTAGGCAGGTTCACCTTCGTCGCGTCTTCAGGGGCCAGGGTGACCTCGGTGTCGGGGACTCGGATCTCTGCGTAGGCGAGGTGTGCGAGGAGCTCTGGGGTGACGGCCTCGGGTGTGTCCGCCGGGGGTGGGTCACCCTCGTCGACCCAGAAATACGGCTTGTCGCAGTCGAAAGCTCCCGGTGCGCTCTCCCGGCCTTCCGGAATGAAGCTGTCCCACCAGTAGCCCTTGCCGGCCTTCTCCTTGTTGAAGTCCTTGTAGGGCTTTCCGTTGACGTACCGGTTGCGTTGCGAGAGGTCCCACTCCGGTCCGGTGGAATCGACCGCCCAGATCGGCTCGAGCTTCTTCTTGAGCTGAGCGGGGGAGTAGGCGGGAGCGTAATAGCAGGCAGGAGGCGTCCAGTTGGTCGCCGGTGTGACGGGTCCCGCGTTGCCGCCCTTGCCGTTCTTCGAACGGTCGTAGACGATGCCGCCCGCGACGGTGGAGACCGTCTGCTGGTCGGTGTCCGCGTCCACCTGCGTCTCGGATGCGCCGCCTCCCGGGTCGATGTCGGCCCAGGCGGGTGAACTGCTCGCGGCAAGCACCAC
This sequence comes from Streptomyces sp. NPDC039462, assembly GCF_055639375.1. Lineage (NCBI taxonomy): Bacteria > Bacillati > Actinomycetota > Actinomycetes > Kitasatosporales > Streptomycetaceae > Streptomyces > Streptomyces sp. NPDC039462. The sequence continues at coordinate 379,483 of NZ_JBVKAO010000002.1, read as the reverse complement.
GCCGGCGCCCGCCAGCACGGCGGCGAAGGCGGGAACTCTTCTTATGGCTGGCACTGAGCCGCCCCCCTCGTGGAGAAGATCTGCGCGGTCTGCCATGTCCCCTCGGAGTTCTTGATCAGCTGTGTGTTGTACGCGACGTAGCTGTTCTTCGTCACCGGTGTCTTGTTGACCTTTTTGGTCGACTTCTTCTTGGTGTAGCCCTTGCCCTCATCGGCGCAGAAGACGAGTGTGGCCGTCTTCTTGTCCTTGATCGTCACCTGCCGGTTGTAGTAACGGATCTCTCCGGTGAGACCGAGGCCCGCGTCCTTGAACTTCGCGACCCATGTCGCCGAGGCTTCCAGGGCCTTTCCGGTGTTGTAGAAGCCGATGCCCTCGCTCTTGGGATCCGTCCCCGCGATGGCCGCGTTCACCGCGCGCATGCGTTCGGCGTTGTCTGCGAGCACGGCTTTCTTCACCGGGTCGCTGGTCTGCGGTGACTCGAAGGTCATGGTGAGGTCCGGCGGAAGCTTGATCTTTGGGCGGTCGGGGTTCTTCGCAGGAGATTCACTCGGCGGCGCCGAGGTCTCCTTGTCGCCCTGTTCCGCGCCCGCGATCTTGTCGTCGTTCGTGGGCTTGTCGTCGTCGCTGCCGCAGGCCGTCAAGAGCAGGGCTGCGGACGCGGTGAGCGCGGCCGTCGCGAGGCGGAGGGGGCGGGTCACTGTTCGGCTCCTGGCTGGTGGGGGGCATGGCGCGGGGTCAGCACGCTAGTGCGGTCCCGGGGGCGATACCAGGGAGATGTGTGGGTATGAATGGGGCGGGTGGGATGTATCGGGCCGAAGTCATGTCACAGTTCTGTGTCCGCCGGGGGCCAGTGAGAAGTTGCCGAGCAGGTGGTGGGTCAGCCCTTTACTGCTCCGCCCAGCGCGAAGCCCCCGCCCAGCTTCCGCGATACCAGGACGTACAAGAGGATCACCGGCGTCGAGTAGATGATCGAGAACGCGGCCAACTGGCCGTAGACCACCGTCCCCTTGTTGCCGAAGAAGTCGTTGATGCTGACCGATGCCGGCAGTTGTTCCGGGGTGAGCAGGAGCATGAAGGGGACGAAGAAGTTTCCCCACATCATGACGAAGGAGAAGACGGTCACCACGGCCACGCCGGGGCCCATCAGGGGGAGGACGATCCGGAGGAGGGACTGGAAGGACGAGGCGCCGTCCGTCCATGCCGCCTCCTCCAGCTCCTTCGGGACGCCGTCCATGAAGTTCTTCATCAGCCAGATGGCGAACGGGAGTTGGGACGCCGCGAAGAAGAAGATTGTGCCGTGCATCGTGTCGATCAGGTCGACCTGGACGAAGAGGGCGTAGACCGGAACCATGATCGCGGTGATCGGCAGGCACGTCGCGAAGAGGATCGTCAGCATGAAGGGGCGGTTGAGGCGCGACGTGTAGCGGGAGAGGGGGTAAGCCGCGAGGGCCGCGCAGACGACTGTGAGCAGGGTGCCGCCGCCGCAGAGCAGCAGGCTGTTGAGGAGCGGGGTGAAGGTGATCTCGGGGGTGAGGACCTGGTCGTAGTTGTCCAGGGTGAGGCTGTCGGGGAGCCGCACCCTCAGGTCCGCCTTCGGGTCGAAGGAGGACAGGACCACCCAGGCGAGGGGCAGTACGAACGCCGCCGCCACGACCAGCAGGCCCGCGTCGGCGGCGAGGCGGTGTTTCGCGCGGCGGGAACGAGGGCGGAGGGCAGGGAAGTTGACGGGCACTCAGGCCTCCGTACGCAGCAGGCGCATGTAGACGACGGAGAACAGGGAGCCGACCAGGAGGAGCAGCAGGGCCACGGCCGTGCCGTAGCCGATCATGCTCTTCTGGAAGGCCTGCTCGTACATGAAGAGCGGCAGTGTCTGGCTGTCGTTTCCCGGGCCGCCGCGCGTCATCACCCAGATCAAGCCGAAGACGGACAGTGTCTGCAGGGTGTTGAGCATGAGGTTCGTGCCGATCGAGCGGCGGATCATCGGCAGCGTGATGTGCCACATGCGGCGCCAGCCGCTCGCGCCGTCGACCTCCGCCGCCTCGGTGATCTCCTTGGGGATCTCGTTGAGTGCGGCGGAGTAGACGAGCATGGAGAAGGCCGTTCCCCGCCATACGTTCGCGAACGACACCGCCAGGATCGGGAGCGTGAACAGCCAGTTCTGGGAGGGGAGATGGAGGGCGTCGAGGACGGCGTTGAGGGTGCCCTCGCGGCGGAAGAAGGCGTAGAGGAGGAACCCCGCGACGACCTCCGGCAGCACCCAGGCCGTGACGACGATCGCGCCCGTGAGTGTGCGGACCGACTTGGACGCGCGCTGCATGAGAGCGGCGAGGGCCAGTCCGAGTGTGTTCTGGCCGATGATCGAGGAGAGGACCGTGAAGACGAGGGTGAGCCAGACCGCGTTCAGGAACCGCTCGTCGCCGAACGCCTCACGGAAGTTGTCCAGGCCCACGAAGCTCGACTCGGCCTGGCCGGTGAGCTGGAGGTCGGTGAAGGCGATGTACGCGCAGTAGCCGATCGGGCCCGCGAGGAACAGCGCGAGGAGGACGACGGCGGGGGAGACGGGCAGGGCCCTGAGCAGGCCCCGGCGGGCGCGGGCGCCTGCGCGGCGTGCGGGCGGGGGTGGGGCGCCCGGCCCCGGCCCCGGTCCCGGTGCCGTCTTGGCGCCGCCGCCGGGGCCCGCGGGGGGTGGGGAGGATGCGGAGGATGCGGTGGTCACGTACGGCACTCACTCTCTGGTGACGGCTGTGACGGCTGTGACGGCTGTGACGGCTGACGGCTGTGACGGTGGCGGGAGCGGTTGCGGCGGGAGTGGCGGGGGTGGCCGCGGTGACGGGTGCGGGCCTTCGCGTTACTTCTCGATGACCTCGCCGTCCGTCGCCGACTCGACCTCGTCGTCGTAACTGCTCGCCGCCTCCTCCACCGACGCGTCGCCCGTCGTCACCGACTCCATCGCCTCCTGGATCGCCGTGGAGACCTTCGGGTACGCGGGGTACGCGGGCCGGTAGTGCGTCGAGGAGACCAGGTCGGTGAAGAACTTGAGGCCGGGCTGCGCCTTCACGTACGACGGGTCGGCCGCGACGTCCTTGCGGACCGCGATGCCCGAGTTGGCGATGTACCACTTCTTGGCGTTGGCCTTCGTCTGCATCGTCTCGATGAACTTGAACGCCAGGTCGGGGTTGCTCGCCTTGGCCGGGATCGACCAGGTCCAGCCGCCGGACATGGACACCTTGCCGGGTGCCTGGCCGTGCTGTGTCGGCATGGCCGCGAGGCCCAGCTCCCGCGACCACTCGGGCCACTCGTGTCCCGCGCCCTCGCCCCAGTCCTGCGGCAGCCACGAACCGTCGAGGTTGATCGCCAGCTTGCCCTCGGGCAGCAGCTCACCGCGTACGCGGGTGGGGAAGTTGGGGTCGAGCGCGTCCGAGACGTCGGGGCCGAGCTTCTCCTTGTAGACGGTCTCCACGAACCGCAGGGAGTCCTTGAAGCCCTTGCTGCCCGTGACCCACTTCTTCGCCTTCGGGTCGTAGAGGGGGTCCTTGCCCGTGCCGTACGCGAGCATCTGGAAGCCCTGCATGGAGGACGCCTCACCGGCGGGCTTGCCGGTGTAGACGTTGAGGGGGGTGACGTCCGGGACCTTCTTCTTGATGGTCCTTGCCGCGTCGAGGACGTCGTCCCAGGTCTTCGGCCGCCAGTCCGCGGGCAGGCCGGCCTTCTTGAAGATCGCCTTGCTGAACCAGAGGCCGCGGGTGTCCGTCCCGTCCGGCACGCCGTACGTCTTGCCGTCGGCCGCCTTCGCCGCCGTCTTGGCCGTGCCGATGAACTGGTCCCAGTCCTTCCACTTGTTCAGGTAGGTGTCGAGCGGTTTCAGGTAGCCGCTGGTGATGTCCGAGTTGATGAGGAACGTGTCCTCGTAGACCAGGTCGGGCGCGGTCTTCGGGGAGCGCATCATCTGCTGGAGCTTGGTGTAGTACTCGGAGTCCGGCGCCTTGATCGGCACCAGCTTGACCTTCTTGCCGGGGTTCGCCTTCTCGAACTGCTTCTTGATCCCCTCCAGATAGGTGTCCATGACCCTGATCTGGTTGTCCGTGGACTGCTTGAAGGAGATCCTCACGGTGTCGGGATCGTCGCCCGAGCCGCCGCCGCACGCGGTGAGGGTGCCGGCGGCCAGCAGGGCGGTGGCGGTGAGGAGCAGCGGGGTGGTGGTGGGACGCACGGGCACGACCTCCTACAGCGCGGGGGTGCAGCGCGGGGCTGCCCGGTGAACGTACGGGCGCGCTCGGAACAAGGTCAATGCCCGTGCCACGGATGGGCGTTGACGCTTGTCATCAACGTGACAACGTTGTTATAGGACGTACGGTGTCGGGGGTGTCCCGAGGGGGGTGCCCCGAGGGGGGTGTCCGGAGGGGAGGGGCGTCGCTCCGGGTCATTCCGCCGCGGTGAGCCAGCGGTAGACCAGCTCCGGGCGGCCGACGTGACCGTACTGGGGGCTGCGGGCGGCGCGTGCCGTGTCGACCAGGTGTTCCAGGTAGCGGCGTGCGGTGATGCGGGAGAGGCCCGCCGACTGGGCGGCGGCGGTGGCGGTCAGGCCGTCGGGGGCGTCCCGCAGGGTGCGGATGACGCGTTCGAGGGTGGGGCCGCTGAGTCCCTTCGGCAGGGCGACGGGGCCCGGTGCGCGCAGGGTGGCGAGCGCGCGGTCCACCTCGTCCTGGCCGGTGGCCTCGCCCTCCGCGGCGGCGGTGCGGAACTCCGCGTACCGGGTGAGGCGGTCGCGGAGGGTGGCGAAGGTGAAGGGCTTCAGTACGTACTGGACGACGCCGAGGGAGACGCCCTCGCGGACGACCGCCAGGTCCCGGGCCGACGTCACCGCGATGACGTCCGTCGGGTGCCCGGCCGCGCGCAGCGAGCGGGCCAGCTGGAGGCCGTGGCCGTCGGGGAGGTGCAGGTCCAGGAGGATCAGGTCGACCTGGGTGCGGTCGAGTGTGCGGCGGGCTTCGGCGGCGGAGTGGGCGGGGCGGGCGATGGCCTCGAAACCCGGGACCCGGTTCACGTAGAGGACGTGGGCGTCGGCGGCGACGGGGTCGTCTTCGACGACGAGTACGCGGATCACTGGGTGCTCCTGTCTTCACTTCCGTCACCCGGGGCCGGGCCTCTCGCGTCCTCCTCGGCGCCTCCGCGCGGCGTGCCCGGCACGGGGGGGACCTGGTCGGCGCCTCCGCCCTGCGTGCCCGGCGCCGGGGGCTGGCCCACCGGGTCCTCCTCGGCGCCCCCGCCATGCGCACCCGGCACCGGGGGCTGTGCCCACCCGTTCCGCCCTGCGGAACGTTTGCCCACAGCGGGAGCGCCCCCGCCGTCCGCAGCGGGGGCACCTGCGGCCCGGCGGCCCACAGCAGGGGCGGCCCTGTGGCGCCCAGCAGGACCCGCAGGAACAGCCGGGCCCGAAGGAACAGCAGGACCAGCAGGAACAGCAGGAAAAGCCGGGCCCGCAGGAACAGCAGGACCAGCAGGAGAAGCCGGGCCCGCAGGAACAGCAGGACCGGCAGGGACAGCCGGGCCCGCAGAAGCGGCGGCGGCGGCAGCGGAGACGCCCCCCGCTCTCGGTGTCAAGGTCACCTCGAATTCCGCGCCCCCCTCCGGGGACTCCCTCACCGTCAGGGTGCCGCCGTTTTTTGTCACCGTCTGGTGGACCAGGGCCAGGCCGAGGCCGCGGCCCGTGGAGGCCTTTGTGGACCAGCCGCGTTCGAAGACCGCGTCGCGCTGCGCGGGGTCGACCCCGGGGCCCGTGTCGCGGACGCGGAGGAGGAGGCCCGCCTCGTCGGCCCGTGCCGTCACGGTGACGCGCGCGGCCGGCGAGCCCTGTGCCGCGTCGACCGCGTTGTCGATGAGGTTTCCGAGGACCGTGACGAGGTCGCGGGCGGGCAGGGCCGACGGGAGCATGCCGTCGTCGATGCTGCTGTCGTCCGAGACGACCAGCTCCACACCGTGCTCGTTGGCCTGCGCCGCCTTGCCGAGCAGCAGGGCCGCGAGGACGGGTTCGCTGACGGCGGCCACCACCTGGTCGGTGAGCGCCTGCGCCAGCTCCAGTTCGGCGGTGGCGAAGTCGACCGCCTCGTCGGCGCGGCCGAGTTCGATGAGGGACACCACCGTGTGGAGACGGTTCGCGGCCTCGTGGGCCTGCGAGCGCAGCGCCTGCGTGAAGCCGCGCTCGGAGTCCAACTCGCCGGTGAGCGCCTGGAGTTCGGTGTGGTCGCGCAGGGTGACCACCGTCCCGCGGCGCTCGCCGCCCGTCACGGGGGAGGTGTTGACGACCACGACGCGGTCGGCGGTCAGATGCAGTTCGTCGACCCGGGGCTCCGCCGCGAGGAGGGCACCCGTCAGCGGGGCGGGGAGCCCGAGTTCGGCGACGTTGCGGCCGATGACCGGGTCGTCCGCCACCCCGAGCAGCTCGCGGCCGCCGTCGTTGATGAGGGCGATGCGCCGCTGCCCGTCGAGCATCAGCAGCCCCTCGCGCACGGCGTGCAGCGCCGCCTCGTGGTAGTCGTGCATGCGGCTCAGCTCGGCGGCGTTCATGCCGTGGGTGCTCCGGCGCAGGCGGGCGTTGATGACGTACGTACCGATGCCGCCGAGCACGAGCGCCGCCGCCGCGACGCCGAGCAGCGCGAGCAGCTGGCCGCGCGCCTTCTCGGTGATCTCCTCGATGGTGATGCCGGCGCTGACCAGGCCGACGATGCGGCCGTCCCCGTTCTCGGGACCGCTCCAGATCGGCGTGACCACCCGCACCGAAGGGCCCAGCGTCCCCGTGTACGTCTCCGCGAACGTCCTGCCGCGCAGCGCGTCCGCCCGGTGGCCGAGGAAGCGTTCGCCGATGCGGCGCTCGTCGGGGTGCGTCCAGCGGATGCCGCGCGGGTCCATGATCGTGACGAAGTCGACGCCGGTGTCCCGCTGCACCCGTGCCGCGTACGGCTGGAGCTCCTTCGACGGGTCGCTGTCGCGTATGGCCTCCCGTACCGAAGGGGAGTCCGCGACCGCCCGTGCCGCCGCGGTCGCCTGGTGGCGCGCGCCCTCCTCGGCCTGGTGCTTGTCGCTCAGGTACGTGAAGAGCGCGCACCCGGCGACCACCACGGTGACCAGCACGATCTGCATCGCGAAGAGCTGGCCCGCCAGGCTGCGCGGCAGCCGGCGCGGGCGGGCCTGAGGGGTGCGGGACATGCTGCCAGTCTGCCTCCTCGTACAAGCGGTCGTATAAGTGCGAACTAAATGAACGCAAGGGTGACCGCCCTCACAGACCGGGAGATAGTCACCGGGATCGCCCGGGACGGCGAGCCGTTGCGCACATGCGGCCGGTGGAGTTCCCGGGACGGGAGCCGATCACCGGGACGTGAGCCGCACGCACCGCAGGCACCGCAACGCCGACGTCGTCGTTCAAGGAGGGCCCCGTGACCAGCACGGCCGACCCACAGGCGCAGCCCGCAGCCAAGCGGGACCGCACGCACTACCTCTACATCGCCGTCATCGGTGCCGTGCTGCTCGGCATCGCCGTCGGCTTCATCTGGCCGGACTTCGCCAAGGAACTGAAGCCCGTCGGCACCGGCTTCGTGAACCTGATCAAGATGATGATCTCGCCGATCATCTTCTGCACGATCGTCCTCGGCGTCGGTTCGGTGCGCAAGGCCGCCAAGGTCGGCAAGGTGGGCGGTCTCGCGCTCGCCTACTTCATGGCGATGTCCGTCGTCGCGCTCGCGATCGGTCTGCTCGTCGGCAACATCCTGCACCCGGGTTCGGGCATGGACATCACCGAGTCCGAGAAGGGCGCGGGCCACGACGCGGCCGACGAGGCCGACAAGGGGCTCGTCGACTTCGCGCTCGGCATCATCCCGAAGACGCTGGTCTCCGCCTTCACTCAGGGCGAGGTGCTCCAGACCCTGCTCGTCGCGCTGCTCGTGGGCTTCGCCCTCCAGGCCATGGGCCGCTCCGGCGAACCGGTGCTGCGCGGCATCGAGCACATCCAGCGGCTCGTCTTTCGGGTGCTCGGCATGATCATGTGGGCCGCGCCGATCGGTGCCTTCGGCGCCATGGCGGCCGTCATCGGCGAGACCGGCGCCGACGCGCTCAAGGCGCTCGCCACGATCATGATCGGGTTCTACGTCACCTGCGCGCTGTTCATCGTGATCGTGCTCGGCACGCTGATGCGGCTCGTGACCGGGGTCAACCTCTTCAAGCTGCTCAAGTACCTGGGCCGCGAGTTCCTGCTCATCCTCTCGACCTCGTCGTCCGAGTCCGCGCTGCCGCGGCTCATCGCGAAGATGGAGCACCTGGGGGTCAGCCGCCCGGTCGTCGGCATCACGGTCCCGACCGGCTACTCCTTCAACCTCGACGGCACCATGATCTACCTGACCATGGCCTCCCTCTTCATCGCCGACGCCATGGACCAGCCGCTCGGCATCGGCGAGCAGATCTCGCTGCTGCTCTTCATGATGATCGCGTCCAAGGGCGCGGCGGGCGTCTCCGGTTCGGGCATCGCGGTCCTCGCGAGCGGCCTCCAGTCGCACAAGCCCGCCCTTGTCGACGGCGTCGGCCTGATCATCGGCGTCGACCGCTTCATGAGCGAGGCCCGCGCCCTCACCAACTTCGCGGGCAACGCGGTCGCCACGCTGCTGATCGGCACCTGGACCAAGGAGGTCGACAAGGAGCGGGTCACGGCGGTACTGGCCGGACAACTCCCCTTCGACGAGCGTACGTTGGTGGACGACGGTCACGGCCCGTCCGCCGTCGGGGATACCCGCGACGCCGACGCGGAAGCGGTGCCGGAGCCGCGCGACGACGGCAAGCAGCCGGTGAAGGTGTAGTCACCGGCCGCGCGCCGCACGAAGGGGCCGCCGGGACGGGGCCACCGGGCGCCGCCCGCGACGTACGAGAGCTTCCTCCTCGTACGCCGCGGGCGGCGCTTTCGTGTGTCCGCTCACGTGGCCGACCGGCACCGGCCCTCGGGCAGTGCCGCGATGATCTCCCGGACCCGTGCCACCGGGACGCCCGCCGACATGAGGGCCGTCGACGCGGCGGCGCGGCCCGCGGCCTCGGGGGCGAGGAGGCCGTCGTTGACGGCTTCCATCAGGCCGAAGAGCTGCTGCTCGTGGACGTACGCGAGGGCGGCGGGCGGCAGGGGGGAGGTGAACGCGCCCTGGCCGAGGCCGAGTCGGAGGACGTTCACGCACTCCTCGCGGACCGGGGCGAGGCGCTGTCTGATGCCCTCCATCGCGACGCTGCGCTGGGCGAGGGCGACGAGCAGGCGGTAGCCGTCGGCGATCTCCCAGACGGCCACCATCGAGTGAGCGAGCGACTCGGCGGGGTCGTCCGAGCGGGCGCGCCCCGAGGCGTGGGCCGCGGCGACCGCCTCGACGGCGCCGTCGATGAGCGCGCCGATCAGCGCCTCGCGGCTGGGGAAGTGGCCGTACACGGTCCTGCGTACGACGCCTGCCGCGCGGGCGATCTGGTCCATGGACGCGTCCGGATCGCGCAGCAGCTCGGCGAGCGCCACCTCCAGGATGCGGCGGCGGTTGGCGTCGGCTCGGCTCATGGGCTCCATTGTGCACGCGCCCGTTTTGCACACCAGTGTGCAGTGGCGTAAGTTGCACAGTCGTGTGTAATTGCACAGTGCTGTGCAACCAGTAGTGCTGTGCAGACCGGTAGTGCTGTGCGAGGCCACCGGACAAGCGCGACGAGCACGGACTTATGAGGACAAGGAAGGGTGAGACTTCGGTGGCTCTGCTCATGAAGCAACCGGTCGACGAGATGAAAGGGCCGTACGCACGCCGCTGGTGGGCGCTGCTGGTGCTCTGCCTGAGCCTGCTGATCATCGTCATGGCGAACACGGCACTGACCGTCGCCGCCCCCGACATGACCAAGGACCTCGGGCTCTCCAGCTCCGACCTGCAGTGGGTCATCGACGGCTACACCGTTCCGTACGCCGCCCTGATGCTGCTGCTCGGCGCGATCGGCGACAAGTACAGTCGGCGCGGCGCGCTCGTCCTCGGCCTCGTCGTCTTCGGCGCCGGATCGGTCGCGGGCTCGCTCGTCGACAGCTCGGGCGGCGTCATCGCCGCCCGCGCGGTGATGGGCTTCGGCGCGGCGATGATCATGCCGGCCACGCTGTCGCTGCTCGCCGCGACGTTCCCGCGCGCGGAGCGGGCCAAGGCCATCGTGCTGTGGACCGCCACGGCGGGCCTCGCGATCGCGGCGGGGCCGCTGGTCGCCGGCGCGCTCCTGGAGGACCACGGCTGGGCCTCGACCTTCCTGATCAACGTGCCGGTGGCCGCCCTCGCCATCGTCGGCGCCTTCGTGCTCATCCCGCCGTCCAAGGCCGGGCACTCCAACCGGATCGACTACGTCGGCGGGCTGCTCTCCGTCATCTGGACCGGCGCGCTGATCTACATGATCATCCAGGGCCCGCACTTCGGCTGGGACATCAAGGCGGTCTCGGCGGCGGTCGTCGCGGGCATCGGCCTGCTCGCCTTCGTGGCCTGGGAGCTGCGCCACCCGCACCCGATCCTGAACGTCCGCCGCTTCCTCGACCGCCGCTTCGCGGGCTCGAACCTCGCGGTGGCGCTCTTCTTCCTCGCGGTCTTCGGCGCGTTCTACTACCTCACGCAGCACCTCCAGTTCGTCCTCGGCTACAACCCGCTGGAGACGGGCGTGCGCATGCTGCCGCTCGCCGGCGCGGTCTTCGTCGGCTCGGCGCTGACGGGCTATCTGACCCCGCGCATCGGCATGAAGATCACCGTGTCGGCGGGCATGGTCGCGGGCACGGCGGCGCTCGCGCTCCTGACGCGGGTGGACGCGTCCTCCTCGTACGGGGACTTCGTCGCCCCGCTGATCATCCTGGGCCTCGCCATCGGCCTCGCCCTGTCGCCCTGCACCGACGCGATCATGGGCGCGTTCCCCGAGTCCGAGCTGGGCGTCGGCGGCGCGGTCAACGACACGTCGCTGGAGCTCGGCGGCTCGCTCGGCATCGCCATCCTCGGCTCGGTGCTCGCCAGCTCGTACTCCTCGAAGCTGAGCGACGCGGCCGCCGCCTCCGGCGCGAAGCTGCCCGACGGCACGCTGGACACCGCGCAGGACTCGGTCGGCGCGGGCTACGCGGTCGCCCAGGGCATCGGCGACCAGGCCCGCGCGGTGGGCGAGAAGGCGGCCCACGCCGGCTCCCAGCAGCAGGCGGCCCAGCTGAAGGGCCAGGCCGAGCAGCTCGCCCAGGGTGCGGGCAAGATGGCGGACGCCGTCGGCTCCGCGTTCTCGGACGCGGTGGCCCACACGAGCCTGATCGGCGCGGTGATCCTCGGCGCGGGGACCGTGCTGGTCGCGGCGCTGCTGCCGCGCAAGGGCCGGGGCGAGGCCGCCCCCTCGGAGACGGCTTCGTCGGAGACGGCCTCGTCGGAGTCCGACGCGGAGAAGTCGTCGCGGGAGCGGCAGCCGCAGCGCTGACCCCTCTGGGCGCCATGAAGCCATGAAGGCCGGACCACTCCTCGGGAGTGGCCCGGCCTTTGTGCGTGCCGAAAATCAATCTTCGGAAAACCGTTGACACCACTCCAAGTGAAGTACTACGTTCTGACCACTTCAGTCGGAGTACAACGACCGACGTGGCCCGACCCCGCTTCCAAGGAGCCCGCATGCGAAAGCTCGTCTACTTCATCGCCGTCAGCATCGACGGCTTCATCGCGGGCCCCGACGGCTCCGACCCCACCGGCCCCGACGGCTTCTGGCCGGTCGGCCAGGACTACGTCCAGCACCTGGCCCAGGCGTATCCCGAGACCCTGCCGGCCCCGGCCAGGCAGGCCCTCGGCATCACCGCCGAGGGGGACCACTTCGACACGGTCCTCGAAGGCCGCAAGACGTACATGAACGGCGTCGACGCCGGACTCACCAACGCCTTCCCGCACCTGCGGCACCTCGTCTTCAGCCGCAGCCTCACCGAGAGCCCCGACCCCGGTGTCGAACTGGTCGCCACCGACCCCGTCGAGAAGGTGCGGGAGCTGAAGCGGGAGGACGGCAAGGACATCTGGCTGTGCGGCGGCGGTGAGCTCGCCGGGGCGCTGCGCGGCGAGATCGACCGGCTCGTCGTCAAGCTCGCCCCGCTGACGCTGGGTTCGGGCACGCCCCTCTTCGCGCGGACGACCGCGTTCGACCCGGTGCTGTACGAGCGGACGGACGCCGTGCTGCTCGACAGCGGCACGATCTTCCTGACCTACGACAAGGCTGCCGGGGACGCCGCGTAGAGGCCGGGCACGGGGGACTTCAGGGTGAGGTGCCCTCCGCCGCGAGGGGGAGCCGATCACCCCGTGCGCGTGATTCCCGTGCGTCCACCGCCGACCAGAGTGGACGCATGACGATCAGCGAGACGACCACCACGGCTCCCACACCTCCGGCACGGCCCGTACCGCTCTGGGCGGAACGCGTCGCGCGGCTGCTCCCCCTCCTCGCCCTGCCGGTGTGCCTGTGGCGGCTGCCCATCGGGTTCGACCACCTGATGGGCGCGGACGTCGACCCGATGTCGTGGTCCCGGTGGGCCAACGTGTCCTATGTGGTCACGCTCAGCCTGCTGTCCGAGGCGATCGCGCTGCTCTGCGGAGGTCTCGTGCGGCCGTGGGGCGAGGTGGTGCCGCGCTGGGTGCCCCGGCTGCGCGGCAGACGCATACCGCCGTACGCGGTGATCGTGCCCGCCACCCTCCTGGGGCTGCTCTTCACCGCGCTGCTGCTCGACTGGACGCTCTGCACCTTCCACCTCGCCGGGTTCTCCGACGTCCCGTACACCAGCGGGTGGTGGCGGCTCCTGGCCGCCGTGACCAGCGGCCTGATGGCGCTGTGGGGGCCGCTGATCCTCGCGCTGACGTACGGGTACTACCGGCGCCGGTGCGGAACGGCCGCCTCCATGTAGGCGTCCGCCGATGCCGTCAGCCGGTGGCCCTCGCCCGCCGCGGCGCGCAGGAGCACGTCGGTCAGTTCGCCGGGGGTGGAGAGCATCGGCCAGTGCCCGGTGGCCAGTTCGAAGAACGTGGCGCGCGGGTCGGCCAGGTGCTGGACGAGCGGCAGGCCCGACGCGACCAGGGATTCCAGCGCGGCGATGTCCATCGTGCCGCCCGTGGTGCAGAAGACGCCGGTCGTCGGCAGGGCGGCGACCGCATCCGAGATGCGCAGCTTCTGGGCGTACGGGCCGGCCGGCGCGGGCGAGGCGAGCCGCGCGAGCCGGTCGAGCGCGGCGTCGGGGACGCCCGCGAGGTTCCCGTGGGCCCGCCACTCGACGAGGGTGGGCGCCGGGATCCGCCAGCCGTCCTCGGCCTGCTCCTGCTGACGCAGGGTGCGGTCGCGGGCCGGCCCGTCCGGCATCTGCTCCCGCACCTGGTCGATCATGGAGTAGCCGTCCTGGGGCATCGGCGAGTCCAGGTACACGAGCCGGGAGATCCGGTCCCGGCGCCGGTCGGCGGCGCCCGCGGCCGGATAGATGCCGTAGCAGTAGCCGACGAGTACGACCTCGGGCGCGTCGACGTGGTCGATCAGCTGCGCCACGTCCTCGATGTGGGTGTCGAGGTCGATGTCCGGTCCCGCCAGGTGGCGGCGGTCACCGAGACCGGTGAGCGTCGCCGCGTGCGCCTCGGCCCCGGCCGCCCGCAGCCCCGCGGCCACGTCCCGCCACAGCCAGCCGCCCGTGTACCCGCCCGACACCAGCACGAACGCCGTCATGAGTCCTCCTCGTACACTGCGGTCCCCGCGGCCCGGCCGGTCGGCCCTCCGCGCTCGCCGGTACGGTAGGAACTCCCCCTGAGGGAGGTTCAAGTCGTGTCGTCGTCCGACGGTCAGTCACCTCGCCGCACCGGCCCCGGCGAGACCGTTCGCCGTACCGGCCCCGGCGAGACCGTTCGCCGTACCGGCTCCGGCGGGACCGTTCGCAGCACCGCCCCCGGAGGAACCGTGGACGGACGTGGCGCGTCCCCGGACGGGATGCTGAGCATCGGACAGCTCGCCGAACAGGCGGGCGTCTCCGTCAAGACCGTCCGCTTCTACTCCGACCGCGGCCTGCTGCCCGAAGCCGCCCGCAGCGGTGGCGGCCACCGCCGCTACGGCCCCGACGCGCTCGACCGGCTCCGCCTCATCCGCTCCCTGCGCACCCTCGACCTGCCGGTCCCCGAGGTGAGCCGGGTCCTCGACCGGGAGGACGAGCTGGCGGACATCGTCGCGGGGCAGCTGCGGGAGGTCGGCTCGCGGCTGGCCGCCCTGCGCTGGCGGGAGGCGGCCCTGCGGCTCCTGACCGACTGCACCGCGCGGGAACGCGCCGAGCGGCTGCGGCTGGTCGGGGCCCTCGCCACGCCGCCCGGCACCGACGCGCTCGCCCGGTTCTGGCGGTACTGGCTGCCCGCACGGCTCCCGGCCCGGGTCGTCACCGCCGTCGTCGACCAGGCGGTGCCGACGCCGCCCGACAGCCCCACCCCGGAACAGGTCCTCGCCTTCGCCCGGCTGCAGGACTTCGTCACCACCCCCTGCTTCGTCTCAGGCCCCCGCGCCGGTACCGACTACGGCCAGCCCGAGGTGCACCTGCCCGGCAAGGGATACCGCCCCGCCGTCCTCTACGAAGGCCTCCCCGAGGCGTACGAACTGGCCTCGGCACAGCTGCGGGCGGGCCGGGCCCCGCACCGGGGCGAGGCGCTGGACTGCTTCGTCGCCGTCCACGCCGCCTCGCTGGGCCGGCGCGACACCGCGGACTTCCGCCGCGAGCTGCACCGCATGCTCGCCGCCGAACCCCGCATCGACCTCTACTGGCAGCTCACCGCCGAGATCCTGAGCCCGCCGTCGGGTCCGCCGGAGCCGACGCCCGGAGCCGCCGACAACTGGCTCCGGGAGGCGCTGGCCGCGACCGCGTCGGCCCCGGACTACGGGCGCGTCCACACCGCGACGTAGTCGACCGCCATCGCATGGCCGGGCCGCGTCGCCGCCGTCGGCGTCCTGTGGCCCGCCACGCCGTCCGGGAAGCCGCCGCCCATCGCCACGTTCAGCAGGAGGAAGTACCCCTGGTGGGACGTCATGTCGTTCCACGTCTTCGTCGAGAAGCGGTCCTGGCTCAGGGTGTGGAACCGCTCCCCGTCGACGTACCAGCGCAATTGGTTGGGTGTCACCGAGCGGTCCCACTCGAAGCGGTACGTGTGGAAGGCCGACTGGCAGGCGGTGCCGGGGCAGGGGCGGCTGGCGCCCAGGCCCTGGGTCTCGTTGCAGTCGCCGCCCGGGTTGACGCCGCAATGCAGCACGCCCCACACCGAGTTGATGCCGTTCACGTTCTCCATGACGTCGAACTCGCCGATGGACGGCCAGTTCTGGTAGTTGCCCCGGTAGGGCGAGCCGAGCGCCCAGAACGCCGGCCAGTACCCGAGCGCCGCGTCCCCCGTGACGTCCGGCATCCGGATGCGTCCCTCGATGGCCAGCGTGCCGCCCGCCGGAGCCTTGAAGTCGCTGCGCCGCGTCTCGATCCGCGCGGAGGTCCACTTGCCCGCCGCGTCCCTGCGCGGGGTGATCCGCAGGTTGCCCGCGCCGTCGAGGGCGAGGTTGTCCCGGGAGTTCGTGTACTCCTGGATCTCTCCCGTGCCCCAATTGGGCGGCCCGCCCGGGTAGTTGTGCCCGAGGTCGACCTGCCACTTCTTCGCGGAAGGCGCGCTGCCCGCGGGGCCGTTGAAGTCGTCGCTCCACTTCAGTGACCAGCCGGGGGCGGGCGGCGGCACATCACCGCTGGCCGTCCCGGGCGTCAGCAGCGCCCCGAGCAGGCCGACGGCGGCGAGTCCGGCCAGGAGGGAGGTCCTGCGCATCGGGCGAGACGCGCGGGCTGCGGGGGCTGCGGGGGCCGTGGGGGATGTGGGGGATGTGGGGACCGTGCTCATCGGGCACCTCCGTGGTGGGGGCGGGGAGTGTGACGGCGAACGGTGAGAGCGCTCTCAGAACTGTGCTGCTGGTTTTGTAGTTATGGTCGCGGCGCGCGTCAATGGCTGGAGTGCGTCAACTTCCTGAAGGCGTGCGGCGGTTGCCCGGCCACACTTACTTTCCGGTGAGTACCTGACCAATTAGTCGGTACTTGTGGGGAGTTGGCGTCCCGCCAACGATGGTGACCATGACGAATCACCCCCTCAAGGACCACCGCCTCGCGGACCACTCCCTCTCGAACCAGCCCCGCCCCGCCGTCGCCGTCCTCGGGCTCGGCTCCATGGGCCAGGCCCTCGCCGGCGCGTTCCTCGACGCCGGCCACCCCACCACCATCTGGAACCGCTCCGACGGCAAGGGCGACGGCCTCGTCGCCCGGGGCGCCGTCCGTGCCGCCACCCCCGGGCAGGCGGTCCGCGCCGCCGAGGTGGTCGTCGTCTGTGTCGTCGACTACGACGCCGCGCGGGCCGTTCTCGACCAGGCCGCCGACGACCTGCCCGGCCGCCTCCTCGTGAACCTCACCTCCGACACCCCGGAGCGCGCCCGCGAGGCCGCCGCCTGGGCGGAGGCGCTCGGCGTCGACTACCTCGACGGCGCCGTCATGGTTCCCGCGCCGATGATCGGCACACCGGAGGCGCTGATCTTCCACAGCGGCACGCGGTCCGCGTACGAGAAGTACGAGCCGACGCTCAAGGCCCTGGGCGGGCGGACCGCGTATGTCGGGGAGGACCACGGGCTCGCGGCGGTCCACGACCTGGCCGTCCTCGACTTCTTCTGGATGGCGATGCACGGCCTGGTGCACGGCTTCGCCCTCGCGGCCACGGAGGGCGTGCGGGCGGCGGCCCTCGCCCCGTATGTGAAGGTCCTCGCCGACCTGCTGGCGGACATGGTCGACGGTACGGCGGCGGACCTGGACTCGGGGAAGTTCCCCGGTGACCTGGACAACCTCACCGTCGAGGCGGCGAACGTGCGGCACATCGTGCGCGCCGCCGAGCACCGCGGCCTGGACGCGGCCGCTCTGCGCGGCGTCCTCACCTCGGCCGACAGGTCGATCGCGCTCGGGCACGGTGCCAACAACTGGACCTCGATCGTCGAGGGCATCCGCGACCCCGCCTGACCGGCCCCGGGCGGAAACTGCCTGGCCTTGACGCCCACGTCAAGGATTACCGTCTGTCCATGCGAATCGGCGAGCTCGCGGCGCGCGCGGGGACGACCACGCGGACGCTGCGCTACTACGAGTCCCGCGGGCTGCTGCCCGCGCGGCGGTCCGGCAACGGCTACCGCACGTACGACGAGGACGACGTGCGGCTCCTGGAGCAGATCAGGACCCTCCAGGACTTCGGGTTCGACCTGGAGGAGACCAGGCCCTTCGTGGAGTGTCTGCGCTCCGGCCATCCGGAGGGCGACTCCTGCCCCGCGTCGCTCGCCGTGTACCGCCGGAAGCTCACCGAACTCAACGCCCTTATCGGCGAGTTGACGGCGGTGCGCGACCAGGTCGGGGCGCAGCTCACGCGCGCCGAGGCGGCGCTCGAAGGCGGCCCCGAGCCGCGGTGCGAACTGACCGGATGAGGAGAGTGGTGGCAGTGAAGGCAGCAGGCGTGGCCGAGGTGACGGACGCGGATTTCGAGGGGGAGGTGCTGCGCGAGGCGGACCGGCCGGTGCTCGTGGAGTTCACGGCGGACTGGTGCGGGCCCTGCCGGCAGCTGGCGCCGGTGCTGAGCGAGATAGCGCGGGAGGAGGCGGACCGGATCAAGATCCTTCAGCTGGACGTGGACCGGAGCCCCGCGACCGCGATCGCGTACAAGGTGCTCTCGGCGCCGACCATGATCGTGTTCCGTGGTGGTGAGCCCGTGCTGCAGATGGTGGGCGCGCGGGCCAAGCGGAAGCTGCTGGCGGAGCTGGCCGACGTGCTCTGAGGGCCGGCGGCACGGGAGAGCGACAAGAGAAATGCCCCGGACGAATTGACGTCCGGGGCATTTCTCTGCGTATATTGGATTCTTTCGCGAAGCTCTTGCCATTTGCGCATGACGACTTCACGAGAAGCTTTATACGAGCACTGTAACTGGCGAGGGGCTGAATTGTCAACCGAGGAATTGCGTGAAGAGCAGCAATTCGTCTCCGGGCTGTACGCACGCCTGGACGCGCTGCGCGAGGAGGCCGAGACCGCCGTGCAGGCTTCGTTGTCGCAGGTGGGCACCGGTCTCCAGGCGCGTCTGGAGCGCGACGTGCTGGTGGCGGAGCAGTCCGGGCTGCTCGCCGCCTTCGACGCGGGGGAGAACGGGCTCTGCTTCGGGCGGCTCGAATTCCGGGACGGCCGCGACCATCACATCGGACGCATCGGAATCCGCGCGTCCGACGCCGAACGCACCCCGCTCGTGATCGATTGGCGTGCCGATGTCGCGCGCCCCTTCTATCTCGCGACGGGCCACACCCCGATGGGCCTGCGCAGGCGTCGGCACATCACCACAAAGGGCCGCGAGGTCACGGACCTGCACGACGAGATCCTGGATCTCAGCGACACCACCCGCACCGGCTACGAGAGCGCCGACGCCGACGAGGTGCTCCTCGCCGCGCTCGACTCCGCCCGCACCGGCCGCATGCACGACATCGTGCAGACCATCCAGGCCGAGCAGGACCGCATCATCCGCGCCCCGCACCGCGGCGTCCTCGTCGTCGAGGGCGGCCCCGGCACCGGCAAGACGGTCGTGGCGCTGCACCGCGCCGCGTTCCTGCTCTACGCCCACCGGGAGCTGCTCGCCAAGCGTGCCGTGCTGATCGTCGGCCCGAACCCGGCGTTCCTCGGCTACATCGGCGAGGTGCTGCCCGCGCTCGGCGAGACCGGCGTGCTCCTCTCCACGGTCGGCGAGCTGTTCCCCGGCGTGACGGCGACCGGCACGGACAGCCCCGAGGCGGCCGAGGTGAAGGGCCGCGCGGAGATGGCGGACGTGCTCGCCGCGGCCGTACGGGACCGGCAGCGGACCCCCGAACCGGGCGAGCCGGTGATCATCGAGCACGACGACGGCGACCTGATCCTGGACTGGACGATCGCCGACCAGGCGCGCGAGGCGGCCCGCGCCGCGGACGTGCCGCACAACCTCGGCCGGCCGCACTTCGCGTTCCGGATCATCGACGCGCTGACCGCGCAGCTCGCCGAGCGCATCGGCCACGACCCGTACGGCGGGCCGAACTTCCTCGGCCCCGACGACATCGCCCAGCTCGGCAAGGGCATCGCGGCCAGCGCCGAGGTGCACGCGGCCATCGAGGAGCTGTGGCCCACGCTCACCCCGGAGCGGTTCCTTGCCGACTTCCTGGAGGAGCCGACGGGGCTGAGCGAGGCGGACGCGCGGGCGATCCGCCGTCCGTACGACGCGCCCTGGACGCCCGCCGACGTCCCGCTGCTCGACGAGGCCGCCGAGCTGCTCGGGCACGACGACAGCGCCGAGCGGGCCGCGGCCGAGGCCGAGCGGGCCAAGCAGATCGCGTACGCGCAGGGTGTGCTCGACGTCTCGCGCGCCTCTCGGACGTACGAGTTCGAGGACAAGGACGAGGACGACGCCGAGGTCCTGCTCGCGCACAACATCATCGACGCGGAGCGGATGGCCGAGCGCCAGGAGGAGGCCGACCACCGCAGCGCCGCCGAGCGCGCGGCCGCCGACCGCACCTGGGCGTTCGGGCACATCATCGTCGACGAGGCGCAGGAGCTCTCCGCGATGGCCTGGCGGCTGCTCATGCGGCGCTGCCCGACCCGCTCCATGACGCTCGTCGGCGACCCGGCGCAGACCGCGGAGGCGGGCGGCTGCGGTTCGTGGGAGTCCATCCTCGCGCCGTACGTCGAGGACCGCTGGGAGTACACCCGGCTCGGCGTCAACTACCGCACGCCCGTGGAGATCATGGAGGTGGCGGCCGAGGTGCCGCGCGCCGAACAGCCCGACTTCCGGCCGCCGAGCTCCGTGCGGTCCACGGGTGTACGTCCTTGGGCGCGCCGGACCGACGACCTCGCCGCCGCCGTGGCCGACGCGGTGGCCGCGGAGGCGCGGGACGAGGGCCGTCTCGCGGTGATCGCCCCGCGCGACCTCCACGCGGAGCTCGCCGCACGGCTGCCCGGGGTGACGGCCGGGCGGGCCCCGGACCTGACGCGGCCGGTCGTCCTGATCGACCCGCGGCAGGCCAAGGGCCTGGAGTTCGACACGGTCCTGGTCGTCGAGCCCGCGCGATACGGCACGAGCGACCTCTATGTGGCCCTGACCCGGGCCACGCAGCGCCTCGGCGTGTTCTTCACCGAGGAGCTGCCCGTGGCGCTCAAGGGGATCGAGAGCTGAAGGGGGCCCGGCAGGTCACACCGGGCGCAGCCACACCGTGGCCAGCGGTGGCAGCGTCAGGCGCAGCGACGCGGGGCGGCCGTGGGACGGCACGGGGTCCGGCTTGAGGGGGTCGGGGCTGGTGACGCCCCCGCCGCCGAAGCGGGCCTCGTCCGTGTTCAGGACCTCCTGCCAGGCGCCGAAGCCGTCCGGCACGCCGAGCCGGTAGGCGTGCCGCACGACGGGGGAGAAGTGGGAGACGGCGAGGAGCGGGGTGCCGTCCCCGTCCTCCGCCGGGTACCGCAGGAAGGCGAAGACGTTGTCCTCGGTGGCGTCGCCCTCCACCCAGGCGAAGCCCCCGGGGTCCGTGTCGCGCTGCCACAGGGCGCCCTCGCGGCGGTAGACGGTGTTCAGCTCGCGGACGAGGTCGCGCACGCCCCGGTGGTCGGGTTCGGCGCCGTACGCCGGGTCGAGCAGCCACCAGTCCGGGCCGTGCGCCTCCGACCACTCGGCGCCCTGCGCGAACTCCTGCCCCATGAAGAGGAGTTGCTTGCCCGGGTGGGCCCACATGAAGCCCAGGTAGGCGCGCTGGTTGGCGCGCTGCTGCCACCAGTCGCCCGGCATCTTCGACACCAACGACCGTTTGCCGTGGACGACTTCGTCGTGCGAGATGGGCAGGACGTAGTTCTCGCTGTAGGCGTACACCATCGAGAACGTCATTTCGTTGTGGTGGTACTTGCGGTGCACCGGCTCCTTGGAGACGTAGTCGAGGGAGTCGTGCATCCAGCCCATGTTCCACTTGAGACCGAAACCGAGGCCGCCGAAGCCGCCCGGGCCCTGGTGGTGCGTCGCCCGCGTCACGCCGTCCCAGGCCGTGGACTCCTCGGCGATGGTGACGACGCCGGGGCAGCGGCGGTAGACGGTGGCGTTCATCTCCTGGAGGAAGGCGACGGCGTCGAGGTTCTCGCGGCCGCCGTGCGCGTTCGGCGTCCACTCGCCCTCCTCGCGGGAGTAGTCGAGGTAGAGCATCGAGGCCACCGCGTCGACGCGCAGGCCGTCGATGTGGAACTCCTCGCACCAGTAACTGGCGTTCGCCACCAGGAAGTTGCGGACCTCCTTCCGGCCGTAGTCGAACTCCAGGGTGCCCCAGTCGGGGTGCGCGGACCGGGCCGGGTCCTCGTGCTCGTACAACGGCCGGCCGTCGAACTCGGCGAGCGCCCAGTCGTCCCGCGGGAAGTGCGCGGGCACCCAGTCCATCAGGACGCCGATCCCGGCCCGGTGCAGCGCGTCGACCAGGAACTTGAAGTCGTCGGGCGTGCCGAGGCGGGCGGTCGGCGCGTAGAAGCCGGTGACCTGGTAGCCCCAGGAGCCGCCGAAGGGGTGCTCGGCCACGGGCATCAGCTCGACGTGGGTGAAGCCGAGGTCCGCGACGTACGCGGGCAGCTGCTCCGCGAGTTGCCGATACGTGAGGCCCGGCCGCCAGGAGGCGAGATGCACCTCGTACACGGAGAAGGGCGCCTCGTGGGCCGGTACGGCCGTGCGGCGCGCCAGCCACTCCTGGTCGTGCCACTCGTGGTGCGACTCGTGTACGACCGAGGAGTTGGCGGGCGGCGCCTCCGTGCGGCGCGCGAGCGGGTCGGCGCGCAGGGTCTTGGAGCCGTCGGGCCGGGTGATCTCGAACTTGTACAGCTCGCCCTCGCCGACGGAGGGCGCGAACAGCTCCCAGACGCCGGTGCCGCCGAGCGAACGCATCGGGAAGCCGGTGCCGTCCCAGAAGTTGAAGCCGCCGACGACCCGCACGCCCCGGGCGTTGGGCGCCCACACCGTGAACCGGGTGCCGGTCGCGCCCTGGTGGATCATCGGCCGCGCGCCGAGAGCGGTCCACAGCTGTTCGTGGCGCCCCTCGCCGATCAGGTGCAGGTCGAACTCGCCGAGCGAGGGGAGGAAGGAGTACGCGTCATGTATCTCCAACTCCGCGTCCTCGTAGGTGACGTGGAGCCGGTAGCCGTCCGGCACGGCCCGCAGCGGGAGGACCGCGGAGAAGAAGCCGTCGCCGTCGTCGCGCAGCTCGGCACGGAGGTCGTCGGCGACCACGGCGACCGCCTTCGCGTACGGGCGCAGGGCCCGGAACGCGATCCCGCCGGGCACGGGGTGGGCGCCCAGAACGCCGTGCGGGTCGTGGTGGGTACCGCTCAGGAGCCGGTCTCGGTCGCTCGCCGGGACGGGCGATTCGGTGACGGGCGGCGGCACGGCACCGGGCGCGGTCACCGCTTTGGTCCCTCCGTCGGCCCCGGACTTCGGCTGTGCCTTGGGTGGTCCGGCCGTCGCTCCGCTGCCCTTCGCCGGTGCTTTCGCCGCCGTCTTCCTGGCGCCTTTGGTGCTCTTGGTGGTCTTCGCGTGCTTCTCGTCGGACGGTTTGCGGGGGCGCGGGGTCACGGGAGAGGCCTCCTCCGGAGGGGTGGTCAGTGGGCGTCGTCGGCGGGGCCGTCCTGGGTGAGGCGGCGGACCGCGGCCATCGGGACCGGCAGCCAGTCGGGGCGGTGGCGGGCCTCGTAGAGGACTTCGTAGACCGCCTTGTCGGTCTCGTGCGCGCGCAGCAGCACGGGGTCCATGCGCGGGTCGCGGCCCGAGACCTCCGCGTATCCCGAGCAGTACGCGGCCCGGCACTCGTCGGCCCACTCGGGGTCCCAGGTGCCGTGGGAGGCCGCGTAGTCGAAGGAGCGCAGCATGCCCGCCACGTCGCGGACCGGCGGCTGCGGCAGGCGGCGCTCGGCGAGCGGCCGCGCGGGCTCGCCCTCGAAGTCTATGAGCGACCACTCGCCGTCGGGGGAGCGCAGGCACTGCCCGAGGTGCAGGTCGCCGTGGACGCGCTGGGCCGTCCACTGCTGGCCCTCGCCGCCCAGGTCGGCCAGCGCCTCGAAGGCGGTGAGCAGCCCCGGGGCGTAGGGGCGCAGCACGGGGACGGCCTGGGCGGCCGCGGTGAGCCGCTCCGCCATGGCGTCCGCCGCCGCCTCCACCTGCGCCCGGCCCAGGGTGACGGTGGGCAGTGCGGCCGCGAGTGCCGCGTGCACCTCCGCCGTGGCGCGGCCGAGGGCCCGCGCCTCACCGGTGAAGCTCTCGCCCTTGTCGCGCATCCGCAGGGCGAGCTCCCAGCCGTCCTCGGCCCCGGCGAGGTACGGCTGGAGCACCCCGAGGCCGCAGCGCTCGGCGTCGTCGGCGCCGGCCGACAGGTCGGCGAGGAACCAGGCGGCGGGCGCGGGCACCCGTGCGCAGCCCTGGCGGGCGAGGTGCAGCGGTATCTCCAGGTCGGGGTTGACGCCGGGCACCACGCGGCGGAAGAGCTTGAGGATGAACGTATCTCCATAGATGAGCGAGGAGTTGGACTGCTCGGTGGCGAGCAGCCGGGGGACGAGCCCGGAGGGGATCTCCGCGCTCATGTCGCGTTCGAAACGGAGTACGCCGTGCCGGCCGGGCATGCGCAGCCGCTCCAGGAGCAGCTCGGTGAGGTGCCGGTCGTGCAGCGCGTCGTACACCGTCGCTCCGGCGAGGGGGCCCTCGGTGACGTGGCCGATCAGGGCGGGGGCCAGGTGCGGCGGCAGGGTGCGGCGCACGCCGAGGAGCAACTGGTAGCAGTCGGTGGGCCGTTCGGCGCCGACGCCGTCGAGCGCGGCGCCGTGCGCCGGAATGATCGGCTGGCGGACCCGCAGGAGGAGGTGGAGCAGGCCCGACGGCGAGCCGTGCGGCAGGAGTTCGGTCGCCGTCACCGCTTCCAGGGCGCTGATCGGGCGCCCCTTCCCGGCGAACCACCGCTGCCGTGGCAGCCACTCGCGCAGCAGCGGGTCGAGCGAGGCGAGCAGCGCGGTGGCGTGTGCGGTGGGGCGGATGGCGGCTTCCGACATGGCGTCGCGTCCTTTCCGCGTCGCGGACGAGGCAGGGTGCGGGAGTGCCGGTGGTGCGGAGGGAGAGTGCCGGTTGTTGCGTAGGAGTGCCCAGGGCGGGGCGGCGGAAACCGCCCCGCGAGGGCGTCGCGCTGCCGGAGCCTACGCCGGTTCCTTGCGCAACCGGAACCAGTAGAACCCGTGCCCCGCCAGGGTCAGCAGGTACGGCAGCTCACCGATGGCCGGAAAGCGCACCCCGCCGATCAGCTCCACGGGATGGCGTCCGCTGAACGCCTGCAGATCGAGCTCGGTGGGCTGCGCGAAGCGCGAGAAGTTGTGCACGCACAGTACGAGGTCGTCCCCGTCGTCGCCGGTCGACGGGGCCTCCCGCAGGAAGGCGAGGACCGCCGGGTTGGTCGAGGGGAGCTCGGTGTAGGAGCCGAGTCCGAACGCCGGGTTCTGCTTGCGGATCTCGATCATGCGGCGGGTCCAGTGGAGCAGGGAGGAGGGGCTGCTCATGGAGGCTTCGACGTTGGTGACCTGGTAGCCGTAGACGGGGTCCATGATCGTGGGGAGGTAGAGGCGTCCGGGATCGCAGGAGGAGAAGCCGGCGTTGCGGTCGGGGGTCCACTGCATGGGGGTGCGGACGGCGTCGCGGTCGCCGAGCCAGATGTTGTCGCCCATGCCGATCTCGTCGCCGTAGTAGAGGATCGGCGATCCGGGCAGGGAGAGGAGCAGGGCGGTGAAGAGTTCGATCTGGTTGCGGTCGTTGTCCAGGAGGGGGGCGAGGCGCCTGCGGATGCCGATGTTGGCGCGCATGCGCGGGTCTTTGGCGTACTCCGCGTACATGTAGTCGCGTTCTTCGTCGGTGACCATTTCGAGGGTGAGCTCGTCGTGGTTGCGCAGGAAGATGCCCCATTGGCAGCCGGAGGGGATGGCGGGGGTTTTCGCGAGGATTTCGGAGACGGGGTAGCGGGATTCGCGGCGTACGGCCATGAAGATGCGGGGCATGACGGGGAAGTGGAATGCCATGTGGCATTCGTCGCCGCCGTTCTGGAAGTCCCCGAAGTAGTCGACGACATCTTCCGGCCACTGATTCGCCTCGGCCAGCAGGACCGTGTCCGGGTAGTGCGCGTCGATCTCGGCGCGGACACGCTTCAGCAGGTGATGGGTGCGCGGGAGGTTCTCGCAGTTGGTGCCCTCCTCCGCGTACAGATAGGGGACGGCGTCGAGGCGGAACCCGTCGATGCCGAGGTCGAGCCAGAACCGAAGGGCCGAGATGATCTCTTCCTGCACGGCCGGGTTCTCGAAGTTGAGGTCGGGCTGGTGGGAGAAGAAGCGGTGCCAGTAGTACTGCTTGCGGACGGGGTCGAAGGTCCAGTTGGAGGCTTCGGTGTCGACGAAGATGATGCGGGCGTCCTGGTACTGCTTGTCGTCGTCGGCCCAGACGTAGTAGTCGCCGTAGGGGCCTTCGGGGTCGTTCCTGGAGGCCTGGAACCACGGGTGCTGGTCGCTGGTGTGGTTCATGACGAAGTCGATGATGACGCGCATGCCGCGTTGGTGTGCGGAGTCGACGAATTCCACGAAGTCGGCGAGGTCGCCGAATTCGGGGAGGACGGCGGTGTAGTCGGAGACGTCGTAGCCGCCGTCGCGGAGGGGGGATTTGAAGAATGGTGGCAGCCAGAGGCAGTCGACGCCGAGCCATTGGAGGTAGTCGAGTTTGGCGGTGATGCCTTTGAGGTCGCCGATGCCGTCGCCGTTGCTGTCCTGGAAGGAGCGGACGAGGACTTCGTAGAAGACCGCGCGTTTGAACCATTCGGGGTCGCGGTCCTTGGCCGGTGTGTCCTCGAAGGTGTCCTGGACGGGCTCGTTGACGATCATGGTGTGGGTGACCCTCCGATCAACGGTGAGGACGGTCGCAGGACCGTGAGGATGTGCGCGGGGGCGCGGCCCGGTTCGAGGCGCACGTAGTTGGCCCTGCCCCAGTGGTAGGTCTCGCCGGTGAGCTCGTCGCGCACCGGCACGGACTCGTGCCATTCCAGGCCGAGTTGCGGCATGTTCAACGAGACCGTGGCCTCCTGGGTGTGGTGAGGGTCGAGGTTCACGACCACCAGAACCGTGTTCGATCCGTGCTCGTCGGCGGCCGTCTTCGAGTACGCGATCACCGCTTCCTTGTCCGTTTCGTGGAAGTGCAGGTCGCGCAGTTGCCGGAGGGCGGGACTGGTCCGCCGGAGCCGGTTCAGGGCGGTGATCAGCGGGGCGATCGTCTCGCCCCGGCGGGCGGCGCCTTCCCAGTCGCGGGGCCGGAGTTGGTACTTCTCCGAGTTCAGATACTCCTCGCTCCCGCGCCGCACGGCGGTGTTCTCGCACAGCTCGAATCCGCTGTAGACGCCCCACGTCGGCGACAGCGTGGCGGCGAGCACGGCCCGCACCTCGAAGGCGGGCCGGCCGCCCTCCTGGAGGTAGGCGTGCAGGATGTCCGGGGTGTTCACGAAGAAGTTCGGGCGCAGGAAGTGCGCCGTCTCTCGTGACAACTCCGTGAGGTACTCGGTGAGTTCGGCCTTGTCGTTGCGCCAGGTGAAGTAGGTGTACGACTGCTGGAAGCCGATGGCCGCGAGCGTCCGCATCATCGCGGGCCGGGTGAAGGCCTCTGCGAGGAAGATGACGTCCGGGTCGGTGCTGTTGACCTCGGCGAGCACCCGCTCCCAGAACACGACCGGTTTGGTGTGCGGGTTGTCGACGCGGAAGACACGGACGCCGTGGGCCATCCAGAACCGCAGCAGCCGCACGGTCTCGGCGATCAGCCCCGGCATGTCCTTGTCGAAGGCGATCGGATAGATGTCCTGGTACTTCTTCGGCGGATTCTCGGCGTACGCGATGGAGCCGTCCGCCCGCCGACGGAACCACTCGGGGCGCTTCTCCACCCACGGATGGTCCGGCGAGCACTGCAACGCGAAGTCCAGGGCGACTTCGAGGCCGAGCTCGCCGGCCCGGCGCACGAACGCGTCGAAGTCGTCGAGCGTGCCGAGGTCCGGGTGGACCGCGTCGTGACCGCCCTCCGGCGAGCCGATCGCCCACGGCACGCCGACGTCGTACCGGCCCACCGAGAGAGAGTTGTTGGGCCCCTTGCGGAAGGTGGAGCCGATGGGGTGGATCGGCGGCAGATAGACGACGTCGAAGCCCATCCCGGCGATGGCGGGCAGCCGTTCGGCCGCGGTACGGAACGTCCCGGAGACGGGCGGGGCACCTTCCTCGACGACGGCACCCTCCGAGCGCGGGAAGAACTCGTACCAGGACCCGAAGAGAGCCCGCTCCCGCTCCACAATGAGCGGCAACTCCTCGGAGGAGGTGACGAATTCGCGCAACGGGTACCGCGCGAGCGCCGACCGCACCTCCGGGGTGAGGGCGGCAGCGAGACGGGCCGCCGGTGAGCGGCCCGTGTCGCGCAGTGCCTGTGCCGCGTCGAGGACGGCGGCCCGTTCGGTGCGGGGGACGCCGGACGCGGCGCGCTCGTGGAGGCGGGCGCCCTCCTCCAGGACCAGCTCCGTGTCCTGCCCCGCGGGAATCTTGATCCGCGCGTGGTGGCGCCAGGTCGTGACCGGATCGCCCCACGCCTCCACCGCGTACGTCCATCGCCCCTCGGCGTCCGGTGTGACGTCGGCGCCCCACCGGTCGGTGCCGGGCGCGAGCTCCCGCATGGGGGTCCAGGGCCCGGGGCGCCCCTCGGGATCGCGCAGGACGACATTGGCGGCGACCGCCTCGTGTCCTTCGCGGAAGACCGTGGCGGTGACCTGGAACGTTTCTCCAGGCACCGCCTTCGCCGGTTTTCGCCCGCCGTGGACGGCGGGTCGTACGTCCTGGACGGGGATCGTGGGCTGCGCCGACGTGTCTGGCGGGGGTGAGCCTAGAGGCATGTCTGACCGCTCCTGTCCGCGTGCACGGATACGTGGGTGTGGAGACTTCCGCGGTGCGTGCCGGCCCGTGAGCCGAGTGCGTACCGGAGGAGCCTTCCCACAGCCTTCGGGTGCGCAATCCGGCGCTTTGTTAACTACTAGTGCGTAAGGGCGCATGCAAGACCGGTCCCGCCATGAATGGCCGGACCGGTCCCAATTCGCATATGCCCCAGGTTTGTTGGTCTGTGCCCATGCCGCGTAAACCTGGCACGATCCCCCCGGACCCAGGAGACGGATGCACGCGGAGGGCTCATCGATGAGCGCACGAGACACCCGGCGGGACGGGACGCACGACACCGCACCGTCCACCGGCGCCGGTCCCGACCCGGCCCCGGTCGTCGTCACCACCCACGGCCCCGTCCGCGGCGAGCGGCGTGCGAGCGGGGACCGGTTCCTCGGCGTCCCGTATGCCGCGCCGCCCGTCGGCGCCCTCCGCTTCGCGCCGCCCGCGCCGCCCGACCCGTGGACCGCGCCGCTGGACGCCACCGCGTACGGGCCGACCGCGCAGCGCCGCGGCTTCGGCGAGGGAGCCACCATTCCCGAGCCGACGATCCCCGGCCCGGGCATCCTCAACCTGAACGTCTTCACGCCCGCCGCCGACGCGGGAGCCGCGCTGCCCGTCCTGGTCTGGATCCACGGCGGCGGCTACGTCGCCGGGTCCGCGGCGAGCCCCTGGTACGACGGGGCCGCGTTCAACCGCGACGGCGTCGTCCTCGTCTCGCTCGGCTACCGGCTCGGCATCGAGGGCTTCCTGCACCTGGCCGACGCCCCGGACAACCGCGGCGTGCGCGACTGGCTCGCCGCCCTGGAGTGGGTGCGCGACAACATCGCGGCGTTCGGCGGCGACCCCGCCCGGGTCACGGTCGCCGGACAGTCGGCGGGCGGCGGCGCCGTCCAGACGCTGCTCGCCACGCCCGCCGCCCGCGGCCTGTTCCGCGCGGCGATATCCATGTCCGGCTCGCTGATCGACCCCCAGGAACGCTGGGTCGGCCCCGCCGTGGCCGAACTGTTCACCCGGCGCACCGGCGTGCCCGCCACCGCGGCGGCCCTGTGCCCCCTCTCCGACGACCGGCTGCTCGCCCTCCAGGACGAGCTGACCGCGCCGGGCCCCGGCCGCGAGCGGCTGCCCGGCCCGCTGCTCGGGCCGGTCGCGGACGGCGAGCTGATCCCGAGGCCGACGCTCACCGAGCTCACCGAGGGCACCCTGGCCGCGGACATACCGCTGCTCCTCGGCCATACGCGGCACGAGTTCCACGCGTTCGGCGGCCAGGAGCTGACCGATCTCGTCTTCCGGGGCCCGGCCCTCGCGCTCGCGCGGGCGCGCGCCCGGCGCGCGCACCCCACCTGGCTGTACGAGTTCGCCTGGCCCACGCCGGTGCCCGGCGCCACGCAGGGCCTCGCCTGCCACTGCCTCGACCTGCCCTTCGCCTTCGACCTGCTCGGCGCGGAGGGCGTCGCCGCCGCCGCGGGCGACTCCCCGCCGCAGCCCCTGGCCGACGCGATGCACGCCGCCTGGGTGAGTTTCGTCCGCGATCTCGACCCGGGCGGCGGATGGCCGCGTCACACGGCCGGACGGCACACGACCCGGATCTGGGACGACGAACCCGGCCCGGCACACCGGTGATCACGGCCGGAACCGGCCACTCCGCGCCCCGCGCGCCACACCCCGCACCCCGACTGCGCCCGTCCGCGCGCCGTAGTTGCCGGGACCCGATCACCGCTACCGTCGAGACGTAGGTCGATACGTGTCGATACGTAGGGCATTCCCCGCAGAGGTGGAGTCGCAGTGAAGGCCATCCGTCGGTTCACCGTACGTCCCGTCCTTCCCGAGCCCCTCGGCCGGCTGGCCGAGCTGGCCCGCAACCTGCGCTGGTCCTGGCACCCGCGCACCCGTGACCTCTTCGCGTCCGTCGACCCCCGGCTGTGGCAGGCCTCCGGCTGCGACCCCGTGCGGCTCCTCGGCGAGGTGCCGCCCGAGCGGCTCGTCGAGCTCGCCGGTGACGCGGACTTCCTGCGGCGGCTCGACGAGGCCGCCGACGACCTGCGGGACTACGTCGCAGGGGACCGCTGGTACCAGGAGCAGGCCAGGAACGACGGGCACCTGCCGCGTGCCGTCGCCTACTTCTCGCCCGAGTTCGGCATCACGGCCGCCCTGCCGCAGTACTCCGGCGGCCTCGGCATCCTCGCCGGGGACCACCTGAAGGCCGCCAGCGACCTCGGCGTCCCCCTCATCGGCGTCGGGCTGCTCTACCGCCACGGCTACTTCCGCCAGTCGCTGTCCCGCGACGCCTGGCAGCAGGAGCACTACCCCGTCCTCGACCCGAACGAGCTCCCCCTCGCCCTGCTGCGCGAGGACGACGGGACCCCCACGATGGTGGCGCTCGCCCTGCCCGGCGGGCGGTCGCTGCGCGCCCACGTCTGGCAGGCGCAGGTCGGACGCGTGCCGCTGCTCCTCCTCGACTCCGACGTCGAGGAGAACGACCCCGGCGAGCGCGACGTCACCGACCGGCTCTACGGCGGCGGCAGCGAGCACCGGCTGCTCCAGGAGATGCTCCTCGGCATCGGCGGCGTGCGTGCCGTCCGCGCGTACTGCCGCCTGACCGGCCACCCCGAACCCGAGGTCTTCCACACGAACGAGGGCCACGCGGGCTTCCTCGGCCTCGAACGCATCCATGAACTCGCCCTGCGCGACGTCGAGTTCGACGCGGCGCTCGAATCCGTCCGGGCCGGCACGGTGTTCACCACCCACACGCCCGTCCCCGCAGGCATCGACCGCTTCGACCGCGAGCTGGTCGCCCGCCACTTCGGCCCCGGCGCCGAGCTGCCCCGCATCGACGCGGGGGACGTCCTGCGGCTCGGCATGGAGACCTACCCGGGCGGCGAGCCCAACCTCTTCAACATGGCGGTGATGGGCCTGCGGCTCGGCAGCCGCGCCAACGGCGTGAGCACCCTGCACGGCTCGGTGAGCCGGGAGATGTTCGCGGGCCTGTGGCCGGGCTTCGACGCCGAGGAGGTGCCGATCGCGTCCGTCACCAACGGCGTGCACGCCCCGACCTGGGTGGCCCCCGAGGTCTTCCGGCTCGGCGCCCGCCAGATCGGCGAGCGCCGCACCGAGGACGCGCTGTCCGTCGGCGGCTCCGACCGGTGGGACGCGGTGGCCGACATCCAGGACGCCGACATCTGGGAGCTCCGCCGCACCCTGCGCGAACAGCTGGTCCACGAGGTCAGGCGGCGGCTGCACGACTCGTGGCGGCAGCGCGGCGCCGCCACCGCCGAGCTGGGCTGGATCGACGGGGTGCTCGACCCGGACGTCCTCACCATCGGCTTCGCGCGCCGCGTCCCCTCGTACAAGCGGCTCACGCTGATGCTGCGCGACCGCGACCGGCTGATGGAGCTGCTGCGCCACCCCGAGCGGCCCGTGCAGATCGTCGTCGCGGGCAAGGCGCACCCGGCGGACGACGGCGGGAAGCGCCTCATCCAGGAGCTGGTCAGGTTCACCGACGACCCGCGGGTGCGCCGGCACATCGTGTTCCTGCCGGACTACGGCATGGCGATGGCGCAGAAGCTCTACCCGGGCTGCGACGTGTGGCTGAACAATCCGCTCAGGCCCCTGGAGGCGTGCGGCACCTCCGGCATGAAGGCGGCGCTGAACGGCTGCCTCAACCTCTCCGTCCTCGACGGCTGGTGGGATGAATGGTTCGAGCCCGACTTCGGCTGGGCCATCCCCACCGCGGACGGCACGGCGGGTGACGACGACCGCCGTGACGACCTGGAGGCCGCCGCCCTCTACGACCTCCTGGAGCACCGCATCGCGCCCCGCTTCTACGAACAGGGCCCCGGCGGCCTGCCCGACCGCTGGATCGAGATGGTCCGCAGGACGCTGACCCGGCTCGGCCCGAAGGTCCTCGCGGGCCGCATGGTCCGGGAGTACGTCGAGAAGCTGTACGCACCCGCCGCGCGCGCCCAGCGCGCCCTCGACGCGCCGGCCGCCGGTGAACTGGCCGCCTGGAAGACCCGGGTCAGGGCGGCCTGGCCCCGGGTCGCCGTCGACCACGTGGAGGCGTCGGCGACCGGTTCCACCGCGGAGCTCGGCGCCACGTTCGCCCTGCGGGTGCGCGTGCATCTGGGGGAGCTGACGCCGGACGACGTGGAGGTGCAGGTCCTCGCGGGACGCGTCGACCCGGAGGACCACATCGCCGACGCGTCCGCGGTGCCGCTGAAGCCGACGAGCGGGCCCGACGCGCAGGGGCGCCGGGTGTACGAGGGCCCCCTCGCGCTGGACCGGACCGGGCCCTTCGGATACACGGTGCGGATTCTGCCCTCGCACCGGCTGCTGGCGAGCGGCGCGGAGTTGGGGCTCGTCGCCGTCCCGTCGGAGGCGACGGGGGAGGAGGCGGGGGTGCTGATGCGGTGAGAAGGACCACGAGTGCAAGAGCAGAATCCGCCATCGTGAAACCACGGGGCGCGTAGGTATCGTCAGACCCCCAGACAACGTTCAACAGGGCCGGTGCAACGGCCACTGAACGCGAGCGTGCGCTGGGTGCGCGATTTTTACCTGCACGGGGGAAATAGGCAATGTCGTACCGTCCGGCCGATTGGCATGTGCTCGACCTGGACAAGGATCCGACGCCGGGTGATCCGCACCGGGTGCGGTCGCTGGCGAAGAACCTGCATGACTTCGCCGACGATGTGGGCCGGGTCCTGCGGGACATCAAGGGGATGGCGGGCGAGGACGCGATCCTGCAGTGGGCGGGCAAGACCGCGGACGCCTTCACGGAGAAGTTCGAGGACGCCCCGGACAAGCTGAAAAAGCTCAAGAAGTCCTACGAGATGGCGGGCGACGCCCTGTCCGCGTACTGGCCGGAACTGGAGCGCGCCCAGAGCTTGGCCGACAAGGCGCTGGTCAAGGGCCGCGAGGCCCAGGCCAATCTGAGCAGCGCCAAGTCCCGCCTCTCCTCGGCCGACTCCTGGGTGGAGAAGGCGGGCAAGGAGGCCGACAAGTACAAGGACGGCGGCTCCAAGGGCAAGGACGTGCCCAAGCCCGACGAGGACAAGGTGCGTGCCGCCACCCGCAACGCGGCCTCCGCGGAGAAGGCGCAGAAGTCCGCGCAGGGTGATGTCGACTCGGCCAAGAGTGCGCTGGATGCGGCGAAGAAGATGGCCGAGGACGCCCGCAAGATGCGGGAGGAGGCCGCCGGGACGGCGAAGCGGAAGATCGACGAGGCGTCCGATGCGGGGATCCGGAACCGCAAGTGGTGGGAGGAGATCGGTGACTGGGTCACCGACAACTGGGACGCCATCGTTGCCGTCTGCAAGGTCGTCGTCGCCGTCGTCGGCATCATCGCGATCATCATCGGCGGCCCGATCCTCGCCGCCATCGTCATCGTCGCCGGCGCCATCGTCCTCGCCGACACCCTCAACAAATACCGAAAAGGCCAAGCAGGCCTGATGGATGTGGCCTTCGCCGCCCTGGACTGCATCCCGGGCGCCAAGGGACTCACCACCGCGGTCAAAGCGGCCAAGGGCCTCAAGGCCGCCGCCCGTGGACTGCGTTCCGGGGGGCTCCGCAAGGCCCTCGCGGGCGGCATGAAGAAGGTGGCGGGCAAGGGCAAGCCGGCCAAGGGCCGCTGCAAGAACGGCGACCCGATCGACATGATCTCCGGCGAGATGCTCATGGAGCAGACCGACATCGCCCTGCCGGGCCTGCTCCCGCTGGTCCTCCGGCGCACCCACCTGTCCACGTACCGCTGGGGCCACTGGTACGGCCACTCGTGGGCCTCGACGCTGGACGAGCGGGTCGAGACCGACGACAAGGGCCTGGTCTACGTCACCGAGGACGGCCAGCTGCTGTCCTACCCCCACCCCGAGCCCGGTGGTGAACCGGTGCTGCCCGCCCACGGCCCCCGCTGGCCGCTGAGCATGGACGACGCGGGCACGGTGACGGTCGCCGACCCGCACACCGGCCACGTACGCCACTTCCCCCCGGCCGCACCCGACACGACGAAGCCCTCCACCGGCGAGAAGCCCTCTACCGGCGAACGGCACGAGATCCTGCCGCTGCGAGCCGTCACCGACCGCAACGGCAACCGCATCGACATCGACCGCGACCCCGCCACCGGCGCACCCACGGCGATACGCCACACCGGCGGCTACCACCTGAAGGTGGACACCGACGACGACCGCATCACGGCACTGCGTCTGCTCGCCCCCGACACCGGCACCGAGGGCGCCCCCGGCGACACGCTGGTGACCGCGTACGGCTACGACGAGGTCGGCAATCTGGCCGAGGTCCACAACTCGGTCGGAGTGCGGCTGCGTCTGGACTACGACGACGACGCCCGCATCACGTCCTGGACCGACAGCAACCACACCTGGTACCGCTTCACCTACGACGCCGAAGACCGCTGCGTCCGCGGCGAGAGCACCGCCGGCCACCTGGCGTGCACCGTCGAGTACCGCCCCGACGAGCGGGAGACCCGCTACACCGACGCCCTCGGGCACACGACCGTCTACCGCTACAACGACCTCAGCCAGCTCCTCTCCGAGACGGATCCGCTGGGCGGCACCGTCCACACCGAGTGGGACAGCTGGAACAACCTGCTCGCCCGCACCGACGCGCTGGGGCACCGCACCGAGAACACCTGGGACGAGCACGGCAATCTGATCGCGACACGCGCTCCGGACGGCACGTGCGTCACCGCCGTGTACAACGACCTCAACCTGCCGGTCGAGATCGTCGGCCCGGACGACGCCGTCGAGCGCCAGACCTGGGACGAGCGCGGCAACCGCACCAGCGTGACCACCCGCGACGGCATGACCCACCACTTCACCCACGACGCCACCGGAGCCGTGTCCACCATCACGGACCCTCTCGGCCACACCACCGAGCTGCGCTGCAACGCGGCGGGCCTGCCGCTGGAGGTCACGGACCCGCTGGGCGCGGTGACCCGCTACGACCTCGACGCCTTCGGCCGTGTCATCACGATCACGGACCCGACGGGCGCGGCCACACGCCTCGAGTGGACGGTCGAGGGCAAGCTGGCGCGGCGCACGGAGGCGGACGGCTCGTCGGAGTCGTGGACGTACGACGGCGAGGGCAACTGCGTCTCGCACACGGACGCGATGGGCGCGACCACGACACACGCCTACACGCACTTCGACCTGATCGCGGCCCGCACGGACCCCGACGGCGTCCGCTACGAATTCGACCACGACACCCAGCTCCAGCTCCGCAAGGTCACCAACCCGCAGGGTCTGACCTGGAGTTACGAGTACGACCCGGCGGGACGCCTGGTGGCGGAGACGGATTTCGACGGCCGCACGCTGACGTACACCCACGACGCGGCAGGCCAGTTGCTGAGCCGTACGACGGCCACGGGCGACGAGATCACCTTCGAGCGGGACGCGCTGGGCCGGACGGTCACGCAGGACGTGGCGGGCGCCTCGATCACGCGCTTCACCTACGACGCGGCGGGCGACCTCACCGCGGCGGTGAGCCCGGACGTGACGTTGACCCTGGAGCGGGACAGGGCGGGCCGTCTGATCTCGGAGACGGTCAACGGCCGCACCCTGACCCACACCTACGACGCACTGGGCCGCCGCACCGCCCGCACCACACCGTCCGGCGCGACGAGCACCTGGACGTACGACGCGGCAGGCAGGGTCACCGAACTGACCGCGTCCGGGCGGAGGCTGGCGTTCACGCACGACGGGGCGGGCCGGGAACTCACCCGCACGGTCGGCGAGGCCCTGACACTGACGAACGTGTACGACGTCGTGGGCCGTCTGACGAAGCAGGAACTGATGGGCCCGGGCAGCAAGCCCGTCCAGCACCGGGAGTACACGTACCGTGCGGACGACCATCTGACCGGCGTGGAGGACCGGCTCAACGGCACGCGGAACTTCGACCTGGACGCGGCAGGCCGCGTGACAGCGGTCCGCGCGGCGGGCTGGACGGAGACCTACGCCTACGACAAGGCGGGCAACCAGACCGACGCCTCGTGGCCCGCCCCCATGCCGGGCCAGGAGGCGACAGGCCCCCGCACCTACACCGGCACCCGCATCACCGCGGCAGGCGGCGTCCGCTACGAATACGACGCGGCAGGACGCACCACCCTGCGCCAGAAGACCCGCCTGTCCCGCAAACCCGACACCTGGCACTACGAATGGGACGCGGAAGACCGCCTCACGTCCGTGGTGACCCCCGACGGCACAAGGTGGCGCTACCTCTACGACCCCCTGGGCCGCCGGATATCGAAACAGCGCATGACGGAAGAGGGGGTGGCGGAACAGACCGACTTCACCTGGGACGACATGACCCTCTGCGAACAGACGAGCCACACCCCGGGCGCACCGGAGTCGGTGACCCTCACCTGGGACCACGACGGCCTGTGCCCCCTGGCGCAGACAGAGCGCAAACACCTCACCGACGAAGAAGTGGACGCCCGCTTCTACGCCATCGTCACGGACCTCGTCGGCACCCCGACCGAACTCCTCGACGAGCAGGGCGACATCGCCTGGCGCACCAGGACCACCCTCTGGGGCACCACCGTCTGGAACCGAAGCGCCACCGCCTATACGCCCCTGCGTTTCCCCGGCCAGTACTACGACCCCGAGACGGGGCTGCACTACAACTACTTCCGGCACTACGACCCCGAGACCGCCCGCTACCTCACGCCGGACCCGATCGGTCTCGCCGGTGGCTTCGGGCCGCACAGCTACGTCCCCAACCCGTTCATGTGGATCGACCCCCTCGGGCTTTCCCTCCTCGACGTCAGCAAGAACGGGGTGAAGATCGTCGTGCACGAGTACGACGTGGACAAGCCGGCGCACGCTCATGTCACCGGTGGCGGGGGCCGCGAGGTCAGAATCGGCGCGAACGGCAAACCCCTCCACAACCAGCCGGAGCTTTCGAGCAAGCAGCGACAGGCGGTGGAGCACTTCAAGCCGCAGATCAGGACCGCCGTCAGGAAGCTCGGCAGGCGGAGTCAGGCGGAGGAGCGGGCTGCGAAGGAGCAGCGCGAGGCCGCCGAGGCCGCCAAGAAACCCTGCAAGTAGGGAAGAAACGATGACATTGCATTCCGATGTGGCCGCGCTGCTGGCGGAGGCCGGCATCGAGGACGTGGACGTGGACGAGGCCGTCACGGACGATCACCTGCGCTCGTCCGCGTACCAACGCGTCGTCTCGGTGATCGCTGACTCGCCCGGCCGCGACCGGGACCGTGCGATCGTGGCCACGATCCTGCGCGACCCCGACGAGATGGCGGCCAAGACGGCGGTGGTCGCCCTCGTGGACGAGATCGCGATGCGGGCGGCCGGTCCTGCCGAGTTCCGGGAGTGGGCGGACGGACTGCTGCCGGAGGTCGACCGGTTCGAGGCAGAGGGGCACCGCGAGTTCGTCCGCCGCCGCGTCCACGACTGGCTGTTCCACCTGTCCGTCAAGGACGGTCACGTGCCGACAGCCGACGAGTTGGCGGAGGTCACGGACTGGATGCAGCGCCACATCGCCGAGTTCTCGAAATCGCCGGACGTACTCACCGTGGTCGCCGAGTCGGCCCGTACCAAGAAGACGCGGAACATCGCGAAGAACCGGGCCGGAAGCCGCGAGCTGAGAACGGAGTAGGCAAAAGGCGGCACCCGGAGGGAGAGAGAGTAACTTCCCTTCGGGTGCCGCCCGTCGAGCCGGTTGTGAGGGCCTACTTGACCGCGACACCCGTCCAGGCAGCGCCCACTGCCTTGACCTCGGCCGAGTCCGCCCCGTACAGGTCCGTGGCCGCCTTCAGCGTGCCCTCGCGGGCCGCCTTGTAGTCGGTCGTCGAGGTGAAGTACGCCGTCAGGGCCTTGAACCAGATCTTCTCGGCCTTGTCGCGTCCGATGCCCTCGACCTTGGAGCCGTCGGCGGTCGGCGAGTCGTACTTGACGCCGTTGATCTCCTTCGCGCCGCTGCCCTCGGACAGCAGGTAGAAGAAGTGGTTGGCGATGCCCGAGGAGTGGTGGACGTCGGCGTTGCCCGCGTCCGCGCTCCAGCTGTCCAGGGACGAGCCGTCCTTGCTGGGCTTGTCCATGTGGCGCAGCGGGGAGCCGTCGCCGTTGATGTCGATCTCCTCGCCGATGAGGTAGTCGCCGACGTCCTCGGGGTTCTTGGCGTTGAACTCGACGGCGGTGGCGAAGATGTCGGAGGTGGCTTCGTTGAGGCCGCCGGACTCGCCGCTGTACTCCATGTTGCCGGTCGCCGAGGTGACGCCGTGGGTCATCTCGTGGGCCGCGACGTCGATCGAGGTGAGGGGCTTCTTGTTGCCCTCGCCGTCGCCGTAGGTCATGCAGAAGCAGCTGTCGTCCCAGAACGCGTTGACGTAGTTGTTGCCGTAGTGGACCCGCGAGGTCGCGCCCTTGCCGTCGCCGTTGATGCCGCTGCGGCCGTGCACGGACTTGTAGTAGTCCCAGGTGAGCTGAGCGCCGTAGGCGGCGTCGACGGCGGCGGTCTGGACGTCGTCCGGCTTGCCCGTGCCCCATGTGTCGTCGTCGTCCGTGACGAGCTTGCCGTTGCCGCCCTGGGCGTGGTTCAGGTCGTACGTGCCGTGGCCGCCGCGCGAGTCGTCGGTCAGCTCGAACCCGCTGCCGCCCTTCTTCGTGCCGAGCTCGACCTTGCCGCTGTACTGGCTGTTGCCGGTGCCGTTCTCGATGGCCTGGTGCTGGTACAGCTTCTTGCCGGTCGCGGCGTCCGTGATGACGTGCAGTCTGCTGGGGGTGCCGTCCTTCTGCACGCCGGTGACGACGGTCTCGTACGCGAGGACGGGCTTGCCGGACGCGGCCCAGATGACCTTGCGCGGCGCCTGTGCGTCGGCCTCGGCGGTCTTCGCCTTGGCGGCGGTCGACTCGGCGGACTTCGCGACGGAGGACTTGGGGAGCTTCGCGTCGGTGGAGGCGACCTTCACGGTGGCCTTCGTTGCCTTCGTGACACCCTCCACCTTGCCGCTCTTGGCGGCGTGCACGACGAGGTCGCCGCCGAGGACGGGCAGGCCGTCGTAGGTGCGCTCGTAGCGGGTGTGGGTGGTGCCGTCGGCGTCCTTGACGACGTCGCGGACGACCAGCTTCTCCTTGGCGCCCAGGCCGATCTTGTCGGCGGTGGCGGCCTTGTCGGCGTTCGCGTCCTGGAGGAGGCCCGCGCGGGCCGTGGCCGACAGGCTGACGGGGGAGCCGGACGACGTGGCGTCCTTGGCCGGCTCGGCGGAGGCGCCGGTGGTCAGTCCGGCGGTGAGCAGCGCCCCGGCGGCGACGGCGGTGGCGATGGCGAGCGTCGAACGCTTACGGGATATGTGGGGGGTCACGCAGGCTCCTTCTGTGGGGGGAGAGAACCGGGTGGCGTGGGGGGCTACCCGGACGCGTGGGGAAGCGTGTCACCGGGAGCAGGTACATGTCAGGACCCCGGCTGGATGTTGGCCGGAATTCGTCCGTTGAGCGATGGTCAACATACGCAATGCGAACGGGCGGTGAAGGCAGAGGACCACAACGCGCGCGCCGCCCCGGGGAGTTGATCACCCGGAGCGGCGGCGTGTCTGTGCGGTACCGCGGAACTGTGGAGCTGTAGGACTACGGAACTGCCCGGCTTACGGGAAGGTGACCTTCCAGCTGTTGATGTAGCCGGTGTCCTGCCGGGCCACGTCCTGGACGCGCAGCTTCCAGGTGCCGTTGGCCACCTCGGAGGAGGCGTTGACCGTGTAGGTCTCCTTGACGTTGTCCGCCGAGTCCGAGGAGCTGGCGGGCTTCAGGGGGTAGACCGTCCCGTCGGGGGCGAGCAGGTCGACCTTCAGGTCACCGCGCCAGGTGTGCACGATGTCGACGCCGACCTTCAGGGCGCTGGGCGCGTTGCCGGTGCG
Organism: Streptomyces sp. NPDC039462; assembly: GCF_055639375.1. NCBI lineage: Bacteria > Bacillati > Actinomycetota > Actinomycetes > Kitasatosporales > Streptomycetaceae > Streptomyces > Streptomyces sp. NPDC039462. The sequence goes on along the minus strand of NZ_JBVKAO010000002.1, from coordinate 339,539 downwards.
GCCGGTGACGTTGACCGAGGAGGTGACCGCGGCGCCGTTGTCCGGAATGGCGACGTCCGTGGTGTTCTCGAAGTCGGTGCCGGGCGTCTCGCCACCGGGGCGGGCGCCGACGTTCACGGCGGCCCAGGCGTGGGCCACGGCCGCGTACTCGGCGCTGCTGGTGCCGTACAGCTCGCCGGCCACCGCGAGCGTCCCGGTGCGGGCCGCCGCGTAGTTGGTGGTCGTGGTGAACTTCGTGGTGAGCGCCTTGAACCAGATCAGCGACGCCTTGTCACGGCCGATGCCCGTGACCGGCAGGCCGTCGGAGGTCGGCGAGTCGTACTGGACGCCGTTGATCTCCTTCTTGCCGCTGCCCTCGCTCAGCAGGTAGTAGAAGTGGTTGGCGACACCCGACGAGTAGTGCACGTCGATGTTGCCGATGCCCGAGTACCACGAGTCCTTGGACGAGCCGTCCTTGCTCGGCTTGTCCATGTAGCGCAGCGGGGTGCCGTCGCCGTTGATGTCGATCTTCTCGCCGACGTAGTAGTCGCCCTTGTCCTGGGCGTTGTTGGCGTTGAACTCGACGGCGGCCGCGAAGATGTCGGAGGTGGCCTCGTTCAGGCCGCCGGACTCGCCGCTGTAGGTCATGTTGCCGGTCGCGGCCGTCACGCCGTGCGTCATCTCGTGCGCCGCGACGTCGATCGAGGTGAGCGGCTTGGCGTTGCCCGCACCGTCGCCGTACGTCATGCAGAAGCAGGCGTCCGACCAGAAGGCGTTGACGTAGTTGTTGCCGTAGTGGACGCGCGAGTACGCGCCGACGCCGTCGCCGCGGATGCCGCTGCGGCCGTGCACGTTCTTGTAGTAGTCCCAGGTGAGCGCCGCGCCGTAGTGCGCGTCGGCACCCGCGGTCTCCAGGTTGGAGGGCAGTCCGTTGCCCCACACGTCGTCGGGGCCCGAGAAGAGGGTGCCGGTGCCGGAGGTGCCGCGGTTCAGGTTGTACGTCTTGTGGCTGCCGCGGGCGGTGTCGGTCAGGGTGTAGTTGGACCCGGACTGCGCCGTTCCCAGCGTCACCTGCCCGCTGTACTGCGTGTTGCCGGTGCCGTTCTCGATGCCCTGCCACTGGAAGAGCTTCTTGCCGGTGGCGGCGTCCGTGATGACGTGCAGCTCGTTCGGCGTGCCGTCGTGCTGCAGGCCGCCGACCACGGTCTCGTACGCGAGGACCGGCTCGCCCTTGGCCAGCCACACGACCTTGCGCGGCGCACGGTCCGCATCGGTCTTCTTCGAGCCCTCGGCCTTCGCGGCGCCGAGCGCCTGCTTCTCCGCGGCCGACGCCTTGACCTCGGCGCTCATGTCGACGCCCTTGAGCTGCGCCTTCACGGCCTTGGTGACGCCCTCGGTCTTCCCGGACTTCGCGGTGTCGACCACCATGTCGCCGCCGAGGACGGGCAGGCCGTCGTAGGTGCGCTCGTAGCGGGTGTGGACGGTGCCGTCGCGGTCCTTCGTGACGTCGCGGACGACGAGCTTCTCCTTGGCGCCGAGGCCCAGGTCCTTGGCGGTGTCCGCCTTGGTGGCGTTGGCGTCACGTATGAGCTCGGCGCGCTGGGCGGGCGAGAGCTTGACGGCGAGCGCGCCCGGGTCGACCTTGCCGAGCTTCTGGGCCGCCGCGGGGCTCGCCTTGGCGGCCGGGTCATCGGCCGAGGCGGGGCCTGCCTGAACGGCGACGGCAAGGAGCGCGGCGACGGCGGAGAGGGCGCCGGCGGCGGTCGCACGCGTGCGGACGGAACGGGTGCGGGGGGTGTGTCTGTGGGAGGTGCTTCTCAACACGGACTCCTTCTGCGCGGCCGCGGCGGGTGCGCGGCCAGAGCTACCGGACGGCTGGGTCGCCGTCCGGGCAGAACAAGGCGGAACGCAGAACTGGGCGGTGCACAACGGGTGTTGCGTGAAGAGAAACCGTCGCCTTGTTGAAAGGCGTGCGACGGTCGAGGGAAGAGTGACACCGGAGCGCCATCCCTGTCAGGACCGCGTCAATAGTTGGCCGGAAATAGTCCGTTGGCCGGTTGGAGAGGTTCGGTATGCGGTGCGGCGCCCTGGCCTCCGACGCCGGCGACCGACTCGCCTACGCGCCCATCTCGGTCGCGGCGCGGGCGTCCGGACCGTCACCCGGCTCCACGAGCCAGTAGCGGTACTCCCCGCTCCCGGTAATCCGCGGGCAGGGTGACCCCCAGAGCGGTCTCCGCCGTGTCCCAGGCGGGGGCGGGACTCGTGGTGGCGGGCGTCGGCAGCAGCCGGGTGAGGCGACTCAGGTCGGGGGTCACGGGCTCACCACGCTCTCCCGCCACGCTCGATGGAGTTCCGCGAACGAGCCCGTGCCCGCGATGAGGTCGTCGGGGCTGCCGTCCTCCACCACCCGGCCGTGTTCCATGACCAGCACCCGGTCCGCGATCTCCACCGTGGAGAGGCGGTGGGCGATCACCACGGCCGTGCGGCCGCGCAGCACCGTGTGCATGGCGTGCTGCACGGCCCGCTCGCCCGGGATGTCGAGCGAGCTGGTCGCCTCGTCGAGGATCAGCACCGCGGGGTCGGCGAGGAGCGCTCGCGCGAAGGCGACCAGTTGGCGCTGGCCCGCCGAGATGCGGCCGCCCCGCTTGCGTACGTCCGTGTCGTAGCCGTCGGGGAGCGAGGTGATGAAGTCATGGGCGCCGATGGCCTTCGCGGCGCGTTCGATGTCCGCGCGGGTGGCGTCCGGGCGGCCGATCGCGATGTTCTCCGCGACCGTCCCGGAGAACAGGAACGCCTCCTGGGTCACCATCACCACCCCGCGCCGCAGCTCGACGCCCGACAGCTCCCGCAGGTCGACGCCGTCGAGAAGGACGCGGCCCTCCGTCGGGTCGTAGAAGCGGGCGAGCAGCTTCGCCAGCGTGGACTTGCCCGCGCCGGTGGTGCCGACCACCGCGACGGTCTGCCCGGCGGGCAGCGTCAGGTCGAAGCGCGGCAGCACCTCGCCGCCCGTGCGGTACGCGAACCGCACCCCGTCGAACCGGACTTCGCGGCCCGGCTGGTCCGACTCCAGGACGGGCAGGGGACAGGTCGCCGAGGCCTCCGGTTCGGGCACCGTCGGCGTCTGGGCGAGCAGCCCCGCGATCTTCTCCAGGGAGGCGGCCGCCGACTGGTAGGAGTTCAGGAACATGCCGAGCCGGTCGATCGGGTCGTACAGGCGCCGCAGGTACAGTACGGCGGCTGCCAGCACGCCGAGCGCGAGCCCGCCGTCCGCGACGCGTTGGGCGCCCCACAGGACGATGCCGGCCACGGCCGTGTTCGCGACCAGCCGGGAGCCGACCACATAGCGGGCCATCTCCAGGATCGCGGCGCCGTTGGTCCGCTCGTGCCGCTGGTTGAGCACGGCGAACTCCGCGTCGTTGGCCCGCTCCCTGCGGAAGGCCCGCACCGGCCGGATGCCGTTCATCGTCTCCGCGAACTTCACGATGACGGCGGCGATGGCCGTCGAACGGTCGCGGAACAGTACCGCTGCACGCCGCTGGTACAGGCGTATGAGGAGGTACAGCGGCACGAACGACGCCACGGCCACCGCGCCGAGACCGAGATCCAGCCAGAGCAGCATCGCCGAGATGTAGACGAAGGACAGCAGGACCGTGAGCAGCTCCTGGAGGCCCTCGCTGAGCAGCTCGCGCAGTGACTCGACGTCGGTGGTGGAGCGGGAGATGAGCCTGCCCGAGGTGTACCGCTCGTGGAAGTCGACGCTGAGCGCCTGCGCGTGCCGGAAGATGCGGCCGCGCAGGTCGAGCAGTACGTCCTGGTTCACGCGCGCGGAGGCGACGATGAACGCGTACTGGAGGGCGCCGGAGGCGGCCGCGCAGCACAGATAGCCGACGCCCACCGCGATCAGCGGGCCGTAGTCGTCGGCACGCACGGCGGGCACGCCCCGGTCGATGGCGTACGCGACGAGCAGCGGCCCCGCCTGCACCACGGCCTGCTGGACGAGGAGCAGCACGGCGGCCAGCGTGACGCGGGCGCGCAGCGGTGACAGCAGGGAGAGGAGCAGGGTGCGGGTGGCGCCCGGCGGTGCGGGCAGCTCGTCCTTGTCGAAGGGGTCGTCCGCTCCGGCCGGGCCCGTCGCGAGATCCGGCTCCTCGGGGTCGGGACCCGCGGCCTTCTCCCGGACGGGCGTCGACGAGGTCATCGGGAAGCCTCCTGGGAGGGGTGGGGAGCGGTGGGGGTGGAGCAGGGGCCGGCGGTGGAGTCGGGGGCTTCGGCAATGGGGTCGGGGGCGTCGGCTCCCGACATCAGCCACGCGTACTCCGCGCTCTCCCGCAGCAGCTCCTGGTGCGTGCCGACGGCGGCGACGCGGCCGCCCGACAGCAGGGCGACCCGGTCGGCGAGCAGCACCGTGGAAGGGCGGTGGGCGACGATCAGCGCGGTCGTGTCCGCGAGGACCCGCCGCAGCGCCGCCTCCACCAGCGCCTCGGTGTGGACGTCGAGGGCGGAGAGCGGGTCGTCGAGGACCAGGAAGCGGGGGCGGCCCACCACCGCGCGGGCCAGGGCGAGGCGTTGGCGTTGGCCGCCGGAGAGGCTCAGGCCCTGCTCGCCGACCTGCGTGTCGGTGCCGTGCGGCAGCGCGTACGCGAAGTCGGCCTGCGCCACGTCCAGCGCGCGGACCAACTCGGCCTCACCGGCGGTCTTTTCGGCGCCCATGAGGACGTTCTCGCCGACCGTCGCGGAGAACAGTGTGGGCTCCTCGAAGGCGACGGCGACGAGCGTACGAAGGCGTTCGCGGTCCATCGCCGTGATGTCCTCGCCGTCCAGGGTGATGCGGCCGCCGGTCACCTCGTGCAGCCGGGGCACCAGCGCGGTCAGCGTCGTCTTGCCGCTGCCGGTCGCGCCGACGAGCGCCATCGTCTCGCCGGAGCGGATGTGCAGGTCGATACGGGCGAGGACGGGGGGCGCGTCCGGCGCCGCGTCGGGATAACGGAACTCCACACCGTGGAACCGCAGACCGTCTCCGTCCGCGGCAAGCACGTCGTGACCACCGTCGCCCGGCCCCAACGCCCCCTGAGGGGCCCCCGCCCCCTCCGGCTCCGCGTCCAGCACCTCGAAGTACCGCTGCGTGGCCGTCGCCGACTCCTGGCTCATCGCGAGCAGGAAACCGATCGACTCCACCGGCCACCGCAGCGCCAGCGCCGTCGACAGGAACGCGACCAGCGTGCCCGCCGACAGGCCGCCGTCCGCGACCCGCACCGTGCCGATCACCAGCGCCGCCCCGATCGCGACCTCCGGCAGCGTCATGATCACCGCGTAGATCGCGGCGAGGATCCGCGCCTTGGCCAGCTCCGTGCCGCGCAGCGTGTGCGAGAGCTCGCGGAACGCCCGCGCCTGGCTGCGGTGGCGGCCGAAGCCCTTGATGATGCGGATGCCGAGCACGCTCTCCTCGACGACCGTCGTCAGGTCACCGACCTGGTCCTGCGCGCGCCGCGCCACGGCGGTGTACCGCCCCTCGTAGTACGCGAGGGCGATCACCATCGGGGCCACGGGCGCGAGCAGCACAAGCCCGAGCGTGAAGTCCTGCCCGAGCAGGATGATCACGCCGACCACAATGGTCGCGCCGTTGACCAGCAGGAACGTCAGCGGGAAGGCGAGGAACATGCGCAGCAGCATCAGATCCGTCGTCCCGCGCGACAGGAGCTGGCCGGACGCCCACCGGTCGTGGAAGGCCACCGGCAGCCGCTGCAGATGGCGGTAGAGGTCGGCCCGCATGGCCGCCTCGACGCCCGCGAGGGGCCGGGCCACCAGCCACCTCCGCAGGCCGAACAGCAGCGCCTCCGTGACACCGAGCAGCAGGAGCAGCAGCGCCCCGAGCCACACCCCCGCCGAGTCCCGGTCGGCCACCGGACCGTCCACCATCCACTTCAGTACGAGGGGGAACACGAGCCCCGTACAGGAGGCGACGATCGCGACGACCGCCGCGACGGCGAGGCGAGTTCGCACCGGTCGCACGTACGGCCAGAGGCGCAACAGTGTCCGTACGGTGGACCGATCCTTGGCAGGGGCAGCTGATTTCGGCATCAGGAGCGAGCCTACGGATCGCCACTGACACAGCCCACCGAGTTTCGGACCGCGAAGGTGGACACACCGAGGCCATGGCCCCGGACGCACCGATGCCGCCGAACCCCTCAGGGCCCGGCGGCATCCTCTGTGGAGCAGGGGCCTACGCCTGCTGCCAGAGCGCCGGGGTGTTCGGCGGCTCCCAGCCGGGCTGGGCCTGGTGCGGCTGGAGGCAGCGGTACGTCGACCCGCCGTAGGTGACCGTGTCACCCGCCGCGTACACCTTGCCCGCGGCCCACGTGCCGCCCGGCTCGGGGTCGCCCGGGCCCGGGTCGCCGCCGCCGGTGGTCTTCAGCGTCAGGCCGAACTGCTGCAGCAGCGGGTTGATCGGCTGGTGGTACGTCGTGCCGCCGCTGCGGCAGTTGCCCGAGCCGCCCGAAGTGACCCCCTGCGCCTGGCTTCCCGATATGTAGGAGCCGCCCGAGTCGCCGGGCTCCGCGCAGACCGTCGTCCTGGTCACACCGCTGATGGTGCCCTCGGGGTAGGTGACACTGGTGTTGTGCTGCGAGATCGTGCCGCAGTGCCACCCCGTAGTGGAGCCGGACCGGCAGATCGACGCACCCACCGGGGACTGTGTGGAGCCCCCGACGCCGACCCGCTGGCCGCCTTGGCCCTTCACGTACGGGGTGGCGGTCCACTGGGCGTTCGTGGCGACCCAGGCCATGTCCCTGCCGGGGAAGATGGACGCCTGGAACGTGCCCTGGGCCACCCGGTTGTAGCCGGTGGTCGCCGTGCCCGCGCGCCCGCAGTGGCCCGCCGTGGCGAAGCCCTGCTGGGTGCCCTTGGTGATGGAGAAGCCGATGGAGCAGCGGCCGCCCATGTAGTACGGGTCGCCGCCCACGAGGTCGTACAGCGGCCGCGGCCGCTCCGCCGTCCTCGTCGTGCGTACGAGGGAGGGGTCGACGTCCGCGGCGGAGACGAGGGCCTTCGCGGCACGGGTCTTCACGGCACCCACCACGACGGCGTTGGACCGCACGTCGACGTACCAGACGGGGGCGTCGCGCGTCGCGACCTTCTTCGCCGCGCGGTCCAGCCTGGCCTTCGCCGCGTCCAGTTGGGCCAGCGAGTGCTCGACGACGCGGGCCTGCGCGCCCCGGGCCTCGATCACGGGGACGTCGGCGGCGTCCGTGGTGGCCACGGTGAGCTTCGCGGAGGTGGCGCCGTGCACCCAGGCGCCCGCGAAGTCACGGCCGAGCGCGTTCCGCAGACGTCCCGCGTCGGCGCCGGCCTCGGCCTCGTTGACCAGACGGGCTTCGGCCTGCGCCGACGTGAGGCCGAGGTCGCGCTGCATGGCCTTCAAGACTCCGGGAGAGGTCTTGTCGACGGCGGCGCTCTCGGCGGGGGAGAGCGTGGGGGCGGCGGGGGAGGCGGCCGCGGCGCCGGGCAGGCCGGCGAAGACGAGCGCACCGGCCGCGGTGACCGCGGCACAGGCGGCGGCGAGACGTCTGTGAGGGGTGGGGAGCATGCGGGGGACTCCTCGGTGTGCGAGGGATGAGCGGGGATCGCCCACACCGTAGAAGCCTCAACAGCCCGCCAATAGCTGTCACTCGACCCCCGTACCCGACGTTATGGAAGCGGCACGGACGGCCCTGGCCTCGGCGGCAGCGGCTCGGCGCGTCACTGCTGCGGCGGCGAAGGGGCCGCGAGCCACGCCGTGTAGCTGTCGCTGCGGGCGGCGGCCTCCGCGTGGGCCGCGCGGGCCAGGGCGAACACCGCCGCCGCCGTGTCGTGGGCCGGGGCCGCGGGGTGCCAGCCGAGCAGATGGCGCCAGTACAGCGGCGCCCCCGACAGCGGCCTCGTCACCAGCCCCGGGGTGGGCGGGAACGTCGCCCGGCACAGCCCCACCGCCCGCCCCACCTGCACCAGATGGACGCAGGACGCGACATCCGTCTCGTACACCCGCGACGGCGTGAACCCCGCCCGCGCGCACGCCGCGGAGAAGCAGTCCGCGAAACAGCCGTCGCCCGGCACGTCCGTCCACGCCTCGTCGGCGAGCCGCGCCAGGTCGATCTCCTGGTGGCCGGCCAGCGGGTGGCCGGTCGGCAGCATGACGAAGACCGGGTCGCGGGCCACCTCGCGCCACACAAGGAGGTCGCTCTGTGGCGGGGCGCTCGCCCCGCACGTGCCGACCAGCGCGAAGTCGAGTCGTCCTGCCGCCGTGCGCGACGCGATCTCGCGCTCCGACCAGGAGGTGTGGGTGGTCACCCGCACCCCCGGATACGCGGCGGCGAGCCGGTCCACCAGCGCGCCGAGCAGCGGCCCGTGGATGCCGCCGAGCCGGAACCCCGCCCCGCCCTCCCAGTCCCGCGCGAACCGCTGCGCCTCCTCCCGCAGCCCGGTCACCGCGGGCAGCACCACCCGGGCCCGCGCCAGCACGAACTCGCCGAGCGCGGTGGCCCGCACCCCGTGCCGCCCCCTCTCGAAGAGCTCACCGCCGAGGGCGCGCTCGATCCGCTTCAGCTGCGCGCTCAGAGCGGGCTGCGCGAGCCCCAGCGCGGTGGCGGCCTTGGTCAGGCTGCCCGCGTCGGCGATCGCCCGGATCGTCTTCAGGTGCCGCAACTCCAGGTCCATAAGCCGAGCTTGGGGTCCCCCGTGGGCCGGGGCAATACTCAGGTACGGACCAGAACTGACCATGTGCCCGTCAGCTGTCGGACACCCTCAGGAGCACCACCGACCGCTCCGCCACCGTCATCGCGTCCCCCGCCCGGTGCACGGTCCCGGGCGCGGCGGCCTGGTCCTCCAGGGACGTGTCCACCACGACCTCGTACGCCTCGGCCCACGGCGGCCCCGGCAGCACGAAGGGCGCCGGCTCCTGCGCCGCGTGCAGGACCGCGAGGAAACTGTCGTCGACGACCGGCGCGCCCCGGGCGTCGCGGCCGGGGATGTCGCGCCCCGACAGATACATGCCGAGCGTCGCCGTCGGCGCGTACCAGTCGGCCTCCGTCATCTCCGTGCCGCCCGCCGTGAACCACGCCAGGTCCCGCAGCCCGTCCGCCGAGTGGGCGCGCCCCGAGAAGAACGACCTGCGCCGCAGCACCGGATGGCGCAGCCGCAACTCGATCAGGCGCGCCGTCAGCGCGCACAGCTCCCGCCACCCCGGCTCCTCCCTCAGCCCCCAGTCGACCCAGCTGACCTCGTTGTCCTGGCAGTACGCGTTGTTCGAGCCGCGCTGCGTACGCCCCATCTCGTCCCCCGCGACCAGCATCGGCACCCCGGTCGAAAGGAGCAGCGTCGTCATCAGGTTGCGCAGCTGGCGCCGCCGCAGCGCCGTGATGTCCGCGTCGTCCGTCTCGCCCTCGGTGCCGCAGTTCCAGGAGCGGTTGTCGTCGGAGCCGTCCCGGTTCCCCTCGCCGTTGGCCTCGTTGTGCTTCCTCTCGTACGTCACGAGGTCCCGCAGCGTGAAACCGTCGTGCGCCGTCACGAAGTTCACCGACGCGTACGGCCTGCGCCCGCCCCACGCGTACAGATCGCTCGACCCCGATAGCCGGTACCCCAGATCGCGTACGTCCGGCAGCGCGCCCCGCCAGAAGTCCCGCACCGCGCCCCGGTAGCGGTCGTTCCACTCCGTCCACAGCGGGGGGAACGCCCCCACCTGATAGCCGCCCGAGCCCACGTCCCACGGCTCGGCGATCAGCTTCACGCGCCGGAGCACCGGATCCTGCGCGATCACCGCGAGGAACGGCGACAGCATGTCGACGTCGTGGAAGGAGCGCGCGAGCGCCGCCGCCAGATCGAAGCGGAAGCCGTCCACGCCCATCTCCGTCACCCAGTACCGCAGCGAGTCCGTGATGAGGCGCAGCACGTGCGGCTGGACGACCTGCAGCGTGTTCCCGCAGCCCGTGTAGTCCGCGTACCGCCGCGCGTCGCCCGGCTGCAGCCGGTAGTAGCCGCGGTTGTCGATGCCCTTCAGGGACAGCATCGGACCGAGCTCGCCCGCCTCCGCCGTGTGGTTGTAGACCACGTCCAGGATCACCTCGATCCCGGCCTCGTGCAGCGCCCGCACCATCCGCTTGAACTCGCCGACCTGCTGACCCGTCGTCCCCGACGCCGCGTACGCCGCGTGCGGGGCGAAGTAGCCGATCGAGTTGTAGCCCCAGTAGTTGCGAAGGCCCCGCCGCAGCAGATGGTCCTCGTGCGCGAACTGGTGCACCGGAAGGAGCTCGACGGCCGTCACCCCGAGACGTACGAGATGGTCGAGCGCGGCGGGGTGCGCGAGGCCCGCGTACGTACCCCGCAGCTCCTGCGGAACCCCCGGGTGCAGCTTCGTGAAGCCGCGCACGTGCAGTTCATAGATGACCGAGTCCGCCCACGGCGTCTTCGGGCGCCGGTCGTCCGCCCACTCGTCGTCCGGCGCGTCGTCGTGCACGACCACCCCCTTCGGGACGTACGGCGCCGAGTCCCTGTCGTCGCGGACCGTGTCCGCCACATGCTGCTGGGGCCAGTCCCGCACATGCCCGTACACCTCGGCGGGCAGCCGGCCGTAGTCGTTGCCCGGGCCGCCGTCCACCGCACGCGCGTACGGATCGAGAAGCAGCTTCGCCGGGTTCCAGCGGGCGCCCGTCCAGGGGTCCCAGCGGCCGTGCACGCGGTACCCGTACCGCTGACCGGGGCGTACGCCCGGCACGAAACCGTGCCAGATCTCGTGCGTCAGCTCGGTCAGCGGGCAGCGCGTCTCGACGGCCCTGCCGCCCTCCGAGTCGAACAGACACAGCTCCACCGCCTCCGCCCCGCCCGCCCACAGCGCGAAGTTGGTGCCCGCGACCCCGTCGGGGCCGACCCGGAAGCGGGCCCCGAGCGGCGTCGGCGCCCCCGGCCACACCGGCCGTGTGGGTGCGGCACGCGGCGTCGCCCGGCTGCTCCCGTTCACCGAGGGGGCGGGCCGCCCGGTCGTGCCGCGCCCCGTCGCCCGCCCCGCCCGCACTGCCTCCTGCACTGCCTCTTGCTCGGCTGCGCTCGACACCTGTCGGCCTCCCGGCGGCTCCGTCGGTCGACGCGCGAAGAAGGGCGTGCGGCGTCCCGGCCGCGGCTCCCCCCGCGTCGTCCCTTCCATGGTTCTGCCCACCGTGCGCGTCGCACTCACGTTTCCCCGGCAGGGGGACGGTCGTTGGGACCCACGTGAGACAGGATGCGAGGCGCGCACGGCGCGCAGGGGCCGTGCTGGCCGCGGTACTGACATGGGCGGGCCTGCTGGCCGGGGCGACGGGCTGCGCCACCGGGGGAGCCGACGGATTCATGGGGAAGCCGCGCTCGCCCGCGGACGCGATCCGGGTGTCACCGGGCGACAACAGCAAGGGGATCAAGCCGGACGAACGCATCGAGGTCACGGTGCCCAGCGGCCGCCTGGAGTCGGTGAAGGTGGTCCGGACGCAGGACGCGCAGAAGTTCGACGTGCCGGGCCGCATCGACGAGGACGGCATGACCTGGCGCCCCCTCGACGACGGCCCGCTCGCGCTCGCCGCCACGTACCAGGTCGACGCCGTCGCCCTGGACGGCCACGGCCGCCGCTCCGCCCGGCACACCACCTTCAGGACGTACGTCCCCGACGAGCGCTTCACCGGATACGTCGCGCCGGAGAACCGCTCCACCGTCGGCACCGGAATGATCGTCTCCCTGGAGTTCAACCGGGAGATCGAGAACCGCGCGGCCGTCCAGCGCGCCATCCACGTCACCGCGCGGCCGGCCGTCGAGATCCGCCCGCACTGGTTCGGCAAGACCCGCGTGGACTTCCGCCCCGAGAAGTACTGGAAGCCCGGCACCAAGGTCACCGTCGGCCTGCACCTGCGGGACGTCGAGGCCGCCCCCGGCGTCTACGGCCTCCAGGACAAGACCTTCACCTTCACGGTCGGCCGCCACCAGGTGTCCCTCGTCGACGCCCGCGAACACACCATGGAGGTACGCCGCGACGGCGAGCTGCTCTCCACCGTGCCGATCACCGCGGGCGCCCCCAAGACCACCACGTACAACGGAAAGATGGTGGTGACGGAGATGCTGGAGGTGACCCGCATGAACAGCCGCACCGTCGGCTTCGGCGGCGAGTACGACATCCCCGACGTGCCGCACGCCATCCGTCTGACGACCTCCGGCACCTTCCTGCACGGCAACTACTGGGCGCCGGACGCCCCCGGCAACACGAACGTGAGCCACGGCTGCGTCGGCCTGCGCGACGTGAAGGGCGGCAGCTCCAGCACCCCCGCCGGCTGGTTCTTCGACCGGACCCTCATCGGTGACGTCGTCGAGGTGGTCAACAGCGATGACAAGAAAGTCGCTCCCGACAACGGCCTCGGTGGCTGGAACATGGAGTGGAAGGACTGGGTGAAGAACAGCTGATCCCCCGGCCGGTCGCCCAGGTGACCGCCGGGTGACCGGCGGACGACCACCAGGTGATCATGGACCGCCCGCACCCCACGGGCAGTTGGAACGGAACGGTGACATTGGCGGGGAGTCATCGCCCGGAACCGTGTGGTTATCTATCGCTGGCGCGTGTCTGAAACGCGCAGGTGCACTGGGGTGCGGGCCTGGATCCAGGCCGTGCGAGGGGAGACGACATCTTGAACGGGCGACCGATATCGGGGACGTCGGTTGGCGCGCGGCTGCGCGCGCGGCGGCGGGGCGCCAGGGGACTGACGGCGGTGGTGTCGGGGGCGGCACTGCTGTTCGTCGCGGCATGCGGCGGGGGCGGCTCGGACTCGGGCGGCGACGGCAAGGACGAGGCGGACAAGAACGCCCCCTCGGCGGCCGTCGTGACGATAGCCCCGAAGAACGGTGCGAAGGCGGTCGCCACCAGCGGTGCCCTGAAGATAGGCGCCGAAAAGGGCAAGCTGTCCGAGGTCGAGGTCGAGGACAGCAAGGGCAATCCGGTGCCGGGCAAGATAACCGGGGGCGGCACCAGCTGGACGCCCGCGCACCACCTCGCGGCCGCCACGAAGTACAAGGTCCACGCCGTGGCGAAGGACTCCGAGGGCCGCGCCTCCGCCAAGGACACCTCCTTCACGACGCTGACCCCGAAGAACACCTTCATCGGCCAGTTCACTCCGGAGGACGGCTCGAAGGTCGGCGTCGGAATGCCGTTCTCGGTCAACTTCACGCGGGGCATCACCGACCCGGAGGCCGTCGAGAAGGCCATCGAGATCAAGACCGAGCCGTCCGTGCCGGTCGAGGGCCACTGGTTCGGCAACGACCGTCTCGACTTCCGCCCGGAGAAATACTGGAAGCCCGGCACGAAGGTCACCGTCAAGCTCAACCTCGACGGCGTCGAGGGCCGCCCGGGCGTCTACGGCAAGCAGGCCAAGACGCTGAGCTTCACCATCGGCCGCAGCCAGGTCTCCACCGTCGACGCCAAGACGCACCAGATGAAGGTCGTCCGCGACGGCAAGCAGATCAAGAAGATCCCGATCACCGCGGGCGCCCCCGGCACCACCACGTACAACGGCGAAATGGTCATCAGCGAGAAGCTCAAGGTGACCCGGATGAACGGCGAGACCGTCGGCTTCGGCGGCGAGTACGACATCAAGGACGTCCCGCACGCCATGCGCCTGTCGACCTCCGGCACGTTCATCCACGGCAACTACTGGGCGGGCGGCGTCTTCGGCAACACCAACGCCAGCCACGGCTGCATAGGCCTGAGCGACGTGCGCGGCGGCTACAGCAAGAAGACACCCGCCGGCTGGTTCTTCGAGAACTCGATGATCGGCGACGTCGTCGTCGTGAAGAACTCCGCCGACAAGAAGATCCAGCCGGAGAACGGCTACAACGGCTGGAACATGTCCTGGGAGAAGTGGAAGGCCTAGGCCCCCCGCTCCCGCTGAACACGAGGGCCCGGCGCACTGTGACCAAGTGCACCGGGCCCCTCGGCGTTAACCCCCGCTAACGTGCCTGTCATGACTGCACACCTCGAAGTCGCCGAAGGCGTCGGCACGATCCGGCTCGACCGCCCCCCGATGAACGCCCTGGACATCGCCACCCAGGACCGCCTCAAGGAGCTCGCCGAGGAGGCCACGCGGCGCGACGACGTACGCGCCGTGGTGATCTACGGCGGCGAGAAGGTCTTCGCGGCGGGCGCGGACATCAAGGAGATGCAGGCCATGGACCACGCGGCCATGGTCGTGCGCTCCGGCGCCCTCCAGGACTCCTTCACCGCCGTGGCCCGCATCCCCAAGCCCGTCGTCGCCGCCGTCACCGGCTACGCGCTGGGCGGCGGCTGCGAGCTGGCACTCTGCGCCGACTTCCGCATCGCCGCCGACAACGCGAAGCTCGGCCAGCCGGAGATCCTCCTCGGCCTCATCCCCGGCGCGGGCGGCACCCAGCGCCTGTCCCGCCTGGTCGGCCCGTCCAAGGCCAAGGACCTCATCTTCACCGGCCGCCACGTGAAGGCGGAGGAGGCGCTCACCATCGGCCTGGTGGACCGCGTCGTACCCGCCGCCGAGGTGTACGAGCAGGCGCACGCCTGGGCCGCGCGCCTCGCGCAGGGCCCGGCCATCGCGCTGCGCGCCGCCAAGGAGTCCATCGACGCGGGCCTGCAGACCGACATCGACACCGGCCTGGCCATCGAACGCACGTGGTTCGCGGCCCTATTCGCCACCGAGGACCGCGAGCGGGGCATGCGGAGCTTCGTCGAGGAGGGCCCTGGCAAGGCCAAGTTCGTCTGAACTCGGCCTCGTCATCGTTCAGTTGAACGTACGTCAGCGGCGGGGTCCCTCGAAGGAGCGGATTATGGACGGCTTAACGGAGCCTTAACCGCGAACACCCCGAAGCGGTAAGTGATCATGCGTAAGCGGGAAGTCATCGCAGGTCACAGTGGATTCGCAGCCACTTAACTGCCACTGGCATATGACAATCGGTCCCCCCGGAATGGATGGTTCCGGGGGGCTTATTCCGCCGGAACGGCCCCGCGGAGCGCTCTGGGCGGCCATGATGGGGGGCATGGCGGGGCTGGAGGGTGACGAACGGCCGCGGCGGCAGGGCAGTGCGACCGCGGCACGCTGGTCGCCGGCGGTAGAGGACGAACACGCGCTGAAAGCGCTCGAGTTGTTCGGTAATCCGACGGATGCGGAGGTCCCGCTGCCGTCGCGCCCGGAGTCCGCCGCCATCGCGCGCCGTCTCGCCCAGGTCGTCGTCCTGCGCCACTGGGGGCTCTCCCCGAAGCTCACCGAGGACGTCGTCCTCCTCGTCTCGGAACTCGTCGGGAACGCCGTGCGGCATACCGGCGCCCGCGTCTTCGGTCTCCGCATGCAGCGGCGGCGCGGCTGGATCCGCGTCGAGGTCCGCGACCCCTCGCGCGGGCTGCCCTGTCTGCTGCCCGTGCATGAGATGGACCTGAGCGGCCGCGGCCTCTTCCTCGTCGACAAGCTCTCCGACCGGTGGGGCGTGGATCTGCTGCCGCGCGGCAAGACGACGTGGTTCGAGATGCGGGCCGCCGACCGCTGATACGCGAAAGCCCCCGGTGGCCGTGGTCGGCGTGCTGGGGGCCTTCGTGAAGGGCCGTGGATGTATGGGGTGGGATCCACGACCGCTGATGACGACCTGAGCCCGGGTCAATGGGGGTCGTGTCTCCGACTATGGCAGATGGGCGCCAGTGAGCCAAAAGCCCTTACCGTCACTTATCGGGGCAAACCATGACAGTTTAGAGGTGAATCCTTGGTGAGATGGGACACCTGCCTGGTAAACGCTGGTTAAGCGGACGCTGTGACAGGCGATACGCAAGGCCCGGGGAAGTGCGGCCGGGCGGCGGACCCCCGACCCGTAACAGCCCCAAAGCGGCCAATCAGCATCTTTTCCCCGCTTTCCCCATTAAATGGTCGCGTGATCGAGACCGACCGCCGCAGCGTCCTGCGCGCGGGCACCCGCCTGGCCGCCGTGGGCGCGCTCACCGCCGGGTGCGCCGCGCCCGACCGCCCGCCCGCAGCCGACACCCCCCGCCCGGCCCGCCCCGCCCCGGCCGCCGCGCCCGCACCCCGCCGCCTCCCCGGCCTGCCCGCGCAGATCACCCACGGCCCCCGCACCCGCCCCCGGGTCGCCCTCACCTTCCACGGTCAGGGCGACCCCGCCATCGCGAAGACGCTGCTCGGCCAGGCGGAGGAGGCCGGCGCCAAGGTCACCGTGCTGGCCGTCGGCAGCTGGCTCGACGAGCACCCCGGCCTGGCCCGCCGCATCCTCGACGGCGGCCACGACCTGGGCAACCACACCCTCCGCCACCTGGACATCAACGCCATGTCCGAGGCCGACGCCTATGCCGAGATCACCGGCTGCGCGGACCGGCTGCGCCGCCTCACCGGCTCCATCGGCACCTGGTTCCGCCCCTCGCGCACCCGCACGGCGACCCCCCTCGTGGAGCGTCTCGCCCGCCGCGCGGGCTACCCGCACGTCCTGTCGTACGACGTCGACTCCCTCGACTTCACGTCGCCGGGCGCCCCGGCCGTCACCCGCGCGATCGCCGGGGAGGTCCGTGCGGGATCCGTCGTGAGCCTGCACTTCGGGTACGCGGACACGGTCGCCGCGCTGCCCGCCGTCCTGAAAGAACTGGAACGCCGCGGCCTGCGCGCGGTCACGACCACGGAGCTGCTGACCTGATGCCCCACAAGAACGCGACGCCCCAGAGGCACGCGACGCCCCACAAGAAGCTGAACCTGACCAAGCGCACCGCGGCCGTGCTCGCCGCCGGCGCCGTGTTCGCCGCCCTCGCGGGCTGCGGCAGCGACAAGCGGTCGGACGAAGCCATCGGTACCGACGGCGTCCGCAAGCCCGCGAAGCTCAAGGCCGCCCCCGGGCTGCCCGGCATGCCCCCGGTCCTCGACCCCAAGGACGCCTACGCCGCGGACCGGCCGAACGCCCTCCAGCCCGTCGCCAAGAAGTTCCTGGACCACGTCTACGTGCCGAACACCGAGTCCAACACGGTGTCGGTCATCGACCCCAAGAAGTACGAGGTCATCGAGACCATCGAGGTCGGCAACCAGCCGCAGCACGTCGTCCCCTCCTGGGACATGAAGACGCTCTGGGTCAACAACGACCTCGGCGACACCCTCACCGCCATCGACCCGGTGACGGGCAAGACGGGCCGCACGGTCGAGGTCTCGGACCCCTACAACCTCTACTTCACGCCGAACGGCAAGTACGCCGTCGTCATGGCCTCCATGGACCGCGAACTCGTCTTCCGCGACCCCGAGACCATGAAACGCGTCAAGACCGTCCCCGTCACCTGCGCCGGCGTCAACCACGCAGACTTCTCCATGGACGGCCGCTACTTCATCGTGTCCTGCGAGTTCTCCGGCGAACTCCTCAAGGTCGACACGGAGAAGATGAAGATCGTCGGCCAGCAGAAGATCCCCTTCAAGGGCGCCATGCCGCAGGACGTGAAGATGTCCCCCGACGGCAAGACCTTCTACATCGCCGACATGATGGCGCACGGCATGTGGGTCCTGGACGGCAAGAAGTTCACGACACCGAAGCTGCTGCGCACCGGCAAGGGCTGCCACGGCCTGTACGTCAGCCGCGACTCCAAGGAGATGTACATCTCCAACCGGGGCGAGGGCACGGTCTCCGTCTTCGACTTCCCGAAGAACAGGCTCACCAAGAAGTGGAAGCTCCCGGACGGCGGCAGCCCCGACATGGGCGGCGTCTCAGCGGACGGCAACACCCTCTGGCTGTCCGGGCGTTACGACTCCGAGGTGTACGCCATCGACACCCGCACCGGAGTCCAGGTGGCCCGCATCCCGGTCGGCGACGGCCCGCACGGGCTCGCGGTCTACCCGCAGCCCGGCCGGTACTCGCTCGGGCACACGGGGATCTTCCGTTGAACGATTGATGGTTGACGGTTGGCCGTAGCCGACAACGGGCACCAAACGGGCAGTTCGGAAATCTGCCTTCCCCCCACCGCCTGGAGGCGCCCGTGATCCGTGGCATCGATGTCAGCTCGCACCAGACGACCTTCAGTACGGACGGCCTCTCCTTCGTCATCATAAAGGCGACAGAGGGCCGTTCGTACGTCAATCCGAAGCTCTCCGCCCAGACGAAGCGCGCCCGCGACGCCGGCTGCGTCGTCGGCTACTACCACTTCCTGTGGCCGGGGAACATCAAGGCCCAGGCGGAGTATTTCGTGAGCAAGGCCCCTGAGGAAGCAGGGGATTTGCTGGCGGCGGACTGGGAGTGGACGGGCGACCGCACGCGTGCGACCAACGGGGAGAAGGACCGCTTCATCCGCGAGGTGAAGCGGCTCCGCCCGGACCACCGGGTGCTTCTCTACTGCAACCGCGACTTCTGGCTGAACCACGACACCACGTCCTACGCGGGCGACGGCCTGTGGATAGCCGACTACGTGAGGGCGGGCAAGCCCCGCATCCAGGCGAAGTGGAAGATCCACCAGTACACGTCGTCGCCGATAGACAAGAACGTGGCCGCCTTCGACACCGAGGACGAGCTGCGCGAGTGGGCCATGCCCCAGTAGGGGCAGGCCACGACTCCAGGTAAAGGCAGGCCCTAGGCGCGCCAGTCCGCCCCGCGCTCCGGCGACGCCGCGTCCAGGGCCTTGCGGATCTCGTCCACGCCACCGGTGTTGCCGTACACGGGAGTTCCGGGCTGCTGGCGCCACGACTCGTCCTGGCCGCCGTTGTCGACGGTGTCGAAGCCGAGTTCGTCGATGAGGTCGCGTACGACCTTCTTGGCGGCCTCGTCGTCGCCGGACACCGGCAGCGCGACCCGGCCGGGCGCGCCCTTCGGCAGGGGCTTGTCGAGGATGTCCTGGGCGTACGTGCCGTTGAACGCCTTGATGACGGGGTGGCCGATCTGCCGCTCCGTCCAGCGGCTCTCGGTGAGGCCGTCCTCGATCTCGGCGATCTTCCCGTCCCGCTGCTGCGGGTAGTAGTTGCCGGTGTCGATGACGGCCACGTGCTCGGCCGCGCCGTCGAGGAAGCCGGCGGGCAGATCGGGCACGGCCTTGAGCGGGACCGTCACGACGACGACCTCCGCGCCGAGCGCGGCCTCCTCGACGGTGACGGGCTTGGCCCCGGTCTCGTCGGCGAGAGCGGTCAGGGTGTGCGGGCCGCGGGAGTTCGCGACGGAGACGTCGTGGCCGAGGGCGGTGAGGCGGCGGGTGAGGTTGCCGCCGATGTTGCCCGCGCCGATGATGCCGATCTTCATGACTGCGCCTTCCGGAGATCCACTGTCGTAACGGAGGTAACCTCCGGATAGGCCGGGGTATTCCGCCCGCCGCCACGATTTCCCGACCGCGCCGCCCCCCCTGCTGCTACCTGCCGAGAGCGCGGAGCACGTCCTGCGTCTGCTTCTCGACGACAGGGACGAGGCCGGCGACGACGTCGGCCCCGTCATTGGTCACGTCGCCGACCGGTACGGGAGAGGAAGGGTTGGACTCCTGCGCCTGGGCGGCGCCGGAGAAGGACAGGGCGGCGCCGGTGAGGGCGACCGCGGCTAGTACGCGCTTGGTGTTGGTCATGGCCTGCCAACGATCTCCGTGGTCGCGGGTCACGCGGGGCGATCCACGGCGGCCGGCCGGATCGGTTTCCGTGAGCGGCGGACGGCCTCTAGCCGGCGCGCAGCAGGTCGAGTGTCGACTGGAGTTCCTGCTCGGCCACCAGGGCCGCCCCATCGGCGTCCCCCGACTCGACCGCGCGGACGAGCGCCGCGTGCGCGGCTTCGCCGTGGTTCTGCTCCTCGGCCCGTACGTCGGTGAGTTCGAGCAAGTCGATCAGGCCCTGGCGGAGTGCGGGGGTGAACTCCGCGAAGAGGTCCGTCAGGACGGGGTTGTGCGCCGCCGCCACGACCGCCGCGTGCAGGGCGATGTCGGCGTCCACGAACTCCGGGTCGGCCGCGGCGGCCGCCGCCTTGCGGCCGGCGAGCGCGGCCGACATCGCCGCGATGTCCTCGTCGGTGCGGCGCAGCGCCGCGATCCTGGCCGCCTGCACCTCCATCAGCATCCGCACCTCGTACACGTCCGTGACCGCCGCACGCCGCAGCCGGGTGGGCCAGTCCGCGACCGGTTCCGTCGCGATCACGAAGACTCCGGCGCCCTGGCGCGGCTGTACGAGACCGGCGCCGGCGAGGGCGCGCAGGGCCTCGCGGAGGGTGGAGCGGCCCACGCCCAGCTCCTTCGCGAGGGTCGTCTCGCCGGGGAGCCTGGTGCCGACGGGCCAGGCGCCGCCGGTGATCTGTGCGCGCAGCCGGGCGGCGGCCTGCTCTACGAGGGGGCTGGGGCGTACGGAGCCGAGCGGCATGGGGGGCCGGGTGCCTTTCTGCGGGCCGGGAGACCGGGACAGGTACTTGTCTGAGGAGTACTTGTCTGAGGAGCTGACGTGTGGCTAGTGTAGCGCCGTGATCTTCCGCGGGCTCCTTCTTCTCGGCTGCCGCGGCGGGGCCTGAAGCGACCGGCACCCCGCCGCGGGGTGCCGTGCTGCCGGTCTTCCCACGACCGAGCCCAGGAGCAGACTCCGTGACCACGCCCACGTACGCCACCCACTCCGCGTACGGCACCCACCCCACGTACGACTGGAATCCGCAGCGCCCCAGTCCCATGCCGCACCACCGCTACCGGCCCCACCAGCGGCGCGTCGACGTCCCCGCCCTGGAGCGGAGCTGGCCGAGTGCCCGGATCGAGCGGGCGCCGCTGTGGGTGCCCGTCGACCTGCGGGACGGGAACCAGGCGCTCGCCGAGCCCATGGACACCGACCGCAAACGGCGCTTCTTCGACCTGCTGGTGTCGATGGGGTTCAAGGAGATCGAGGTCGGCTACCCGTCGGCCAGCAGGACGGACTTCGAGTTCGTCCGGCACCTCGCCGAGCTGAGCGCGCGCGGCGGTGGCGAGCTGCCCGACGACGTGACCGTCGTCGTGTTCACGCCCGCCAGGCCCGAGCTGATCGACCGCACCTTCGAGTCGATCGAGGGGCTGCCGCGCGCCGTCGTGCACCTGTACATCCCCACCTCGCCCGTCTGGCGCGACGTCGTCCTCGGGCGGTCGCGCGACGAGGTGTACGGCGTCGTGAAGGAGGCCGCCGCGCACATGGCGCGGCTCGCCGACGCGCGGCCGCACGCCGACATCCGCTTCCAGTTCGCGCCGGAGACCTTCAACCTCACCGAGCCCGATTTCGTCCTCGAGGTCTGCGACGGCCTCACCGAGCTGTGGGACGCGAGCCCCGACCGGCCTGTCACGCACAACCTGCCGGCGACCGTGGAGATCGCGACCCCGAACGTGTACGCCGACCAGATCGAGTACATGCACCGGCACCTGGCGCGCCGCGACTCCGTCATCCTCTCCGTCCACCCGCACAACGACCGCGGCACCGGCGTCGCCTGCGCCGAGCTCGCCGTCCTCGCCGGGGCCCAGCGCGTCGAGGGCTGCCTCTTCGGCAACGGGGAGCGGACCGGCAACGTCGACCTGGTCACCCTCGCCCTGAACCTCTACGCCCAGGGCGTCGACCCCATGGTCGACTTCTCCGACATCGACGCCGTCCGCGACGTCGTCGAGCACTGCAACCGGCTGCCCGTGCACCCCCGCCACCCCTACGCGGGCGACCTCGTGCACACCGCGTTCTCCGGCACCCACCAGGACGCCATCAGCAAGGGGTTCGCCGAACACGCCCGGCGGGCCGCCGAGTTGGGCGTGCCGGAGCGCGAGGCGCCGTGGGACGTCCCGTATCTGCCCATCGACCCCGCCGACATCGGCCGCACCTACGAGGCCGTCATCCGCGTCAACTCCCAGTCGGGGAAGGGCGGCATGGCGTATCTGCTGCAGACCCGGCACGGCCTCGACCTGCCGCAGGCCATGCGGCCCGACTTCTCGCGCGTCGTGCAGGAGGCCACCGACGACAGCGGGCAGGAGGCGACGGCGAAGGAGCTGTACGAGCTGTTCCGCGCGACCTATGTCGCGCCGGGCCTCGACGGCGAGGTGGCGCTGAGCTCGTGGACCACCGACCGGGCACCGGACGGCGCGCACCGTTTCGTCTGCACCCTCCAAGTGGGGGATCGGGCCGGTGACTTCGAGGGCGTGGGCAACGGTCCGCTGTCCGCCTTCGTCGACGCGCTGGCCGCCGCCGGGATCACCGTCGGCATCCTCGACTACGCCGAGCACGCCGTCACGGAGGGCGGGGGCAGCGAGGCCGTCGCGTATGTGCGGTGCCGGATCGGGGGCGTCGAGTGCTGGGGCGCGGGCCTGGACACGTCGGTCCTGACCGCTTCCGTGCAGGCCGTGCTCGCCGCCGTGAACCGGGCGGGGGCGGCGCGGTGACCGCACCGGTTCCTGTCCTGTGTGCGGATCACGTCACCGTGGTCCGTGAAGGGCGGCCCATCCTCGACGGGGTCGGCCTCACCGTCCGCCCCGGCGAGCACTGGGCGCTGCTCGGCCCCAACGGCGCGGGCAAGTCGACCCTGCTCAGTCTCTGCGGCGCCGTCACCCACCCCACGCACGGCACGGTCGAGGTGCTCGGCCGCCGCCTCGGCAGCGTCGACCTGCGCGAGCTGCGGGCGTACGTCGGTCATGTGAACCCGCGCCACCCGCTGCGCTCACCGCTGCCGGTGCGCGACGTCGTCCTGACCGGGCTCACCAACAGCATCGAGCCCGTGCCCCGCCGCCGCCCCACACCGGAGCAGGAGGAACAGGCCGACCACCTGATCGAGCTGCTGGGTCTCGCCCACCGTGCGGACGCGCGCTGGCCCACGCTGTCCCAGGGGGAGCGCGGCCGCACGCTGATCGCGCGCTCCCTGATGCCGAGGCCCCGCCTCGTCCTGCTCGACGAGCCGGCCACGGGCCTCGACCTCGCCGGGCGCGAGCGTCTCCTCGGCAGCCTGGACACCCTGCGCGAGGCCCACCCGGAACTGGCGACCGTGCTGGTCACGCACCACCTGGAGGAGCTGCCCGCCGGGACGACGCACGCGCTGCTCCTGCGCGACGGGCGCGCGCTCGCCTCCGGCACAGTCGACGACGTACTCACGAGCGACCAGGTCGGCAAGTGCTTCGACCATCCGGTGCGGCTGGAGCGCACGGACGGCCGCTGGAGCGTGCGCACGCGCCGCTGAGGACGGGAGGACGTGAGGGGGCCCGGCGCATCAGATGCGCCGGGCCCCCTCCGCTGCCCTGCTTCTTCGGGCTCTACTGCTTGTTCAGGCTCGCCCAGAACTCGTCGAACGAGAGACGCTTGTCCGCGTTGGTGTCCTTCGTGCCGATCACGGCCTCGGCCACCGTCTCGGTCACGTAGAAGTCGCCCATCTTGGCCATGGCGCTCTTCCACTCGGCCGCCGTTATGAAGCCGTCGCCGTCCGCGTCGAACTGCTCGAACGTCTTGCGCGCTTCCTCGATGTCCGCCACCGGATCCACCCCTTCTTGGTGCACTACTGACGGGGGTCAGGGTAACGGCCGCCCCTGGGACCGGATGACAAGGAGTACCTTCATGGCCAGCGCTTCCGACGCCCTCGGGGACATCCTCGACGCGGCGGCCCGCGGCAGCTTCCCGCCACCGGACGGCACCGTCACCGTCGTGCCGCAGCCGGGCCACCGCGACGCGGGCGTGATCGCCTTCACGGCGCACTCCGTCGTCTTCACGGACGAGGACCCGCGGTGGGTGCGGGACACACTCGCCTCGCTCGACTGCGACCCGCTGGCCGTCACCATGAGCGCCCGGTTCCACAGCGCTCTCCTCGACCGCACGGGACGCCTGACGGACACCATCGACCTGCTGACCGTCGCCGCCGCCCTGCCCGGCGCCCCCGACCCGCGCCTGGGGCTGCGCGAGCTCGACGACCGGGACCACCCCCGTGTCGCCCGGGCCCGCAAGCGCCGCGACGACGTGCGGGTGTGGTCGGCCGCGGCCGGCGGTGTGCTGGTCATCGGGCGGGGCGTCGCGGGGCGGTGGGAGACGGCGGTCGAGGTCGAGGAGGGCGCACGCCACCGGGGGCTCGGCCGCGCCCTCGCGGGTGCGGCCCGGCATCTCGTACCGGAAGGGGACGTGGTGTGGGCACAGCAGACACCGGGCAACGCCCGGAGCGTGCGGGCCTTCCAGGCGGCGGGGTACCGGCCTGTGGGATCGGAGGCGCTGTTCTTCGCGGGGTGAGCCGCCGTCGTTCTCGAAATGAGACCTTTGCTCGTTTCTTGTTCACGAACTGAGATCCGTGTCCGCGTCCTGCGCGGGACGGGTGAGGTAGAACGTCACCGAGGGGGCCGTGTGTCCCCGTGAGGGGGACGTGGTGGAGAAGTTCGTGGGCAGGGCCCCTGACCTGGGCCGCCTCGAAGCGCTTCTGGACAGCAAGGGCGCGGTCGTCGATGTGGTGGGGGAGCCGGGGATCGGCAAGAGCAGGCTGCTGATCGAGTTCGCGGCGCGGGCCCGCGCCCGGGGCGTGACCGTGCTGCGGGGGCGGGCGTCGGAGCGGGCGCGGACACGCCCCCTGCGGCCCTTCACCGATGCCTTCGCCGAACTCGACCCGCGGGCCCTGCGGGCGTTCCCCTCGCTGGCGGGACTGCCCGCGGCCGTGCGGGGCGACGAGCCCCTGGACGCGGACGGCGGGGACCTCTTCGGCCTGTGCCGGGCCACCGCCGAGGCCCTCGGCGGACTGACCGGGCCCGGGCTCGTCGTCGTCCTCGACGACATGCACTGGGCGGACGAGGCGTCCCTCGAACTCCTCGACCATCTCGTACGCCACCCCGTCCGCGCCCCCTTCCTGCTCGCCGTCGCCCGGCGCGAGCGGCAGTCGCCCGCCGCGCTCGGCGCCGCGCTCACCCGTGGGCTCGACACCGGCGCCGTGTTGCGGATCGCCCTCGGCCCGCTCGGCATGCGGGAGCTGACCGAGGGGCTCACCGCTGCCGCCGGTCTGCCGCGCGAGCGGGTCCAGGAGATGTACGCGGCGAGCGAAGGCAACCCCCTGTACTTCCTCGCCCTCCTCCGAGGGCGCCCCGCCCCGCTGCCGCTCGACGAACTGGCCGCGCTGGCCCCGCTGGAACGTGCCGCCGCCGAGGCCGTCGCGGTGCTCGGCGACCACGCGACCACGGACCTCGTCGGCGCCGTCACCGGCACCGACCGCCCCGAACTCGTCGCGGCCCTGAGCCGGCTGTTACGACGCGACCTGCTCAGACCGCACCCCGACGGATGCCGCCTCGTGTTCCGCCACCCGCTCCTGCGGGCCCGGACGCGGGAGACCGTCGACCCCTGGCGGCGCCACGAGCTGCACCGCGCGGCCGCCGCCGAACTCACCCGGGCCGGCGCGCCCCTCGCCGACCGCGCCCACCACATCGAACAGTCCCTCACCGGCTGGGACCCCGAGGCGGCCGCGGTCCTGACGGAGGCCGCGGAGAAGGCGGCCGCCACCGCCCCCGCGGCCTGCGCCCAGCTCCTCGGAGCCGTCCTGCGCGTCCTGCCCGACGGCACCGAACACCTGGACATGCGCCGAGAGTTGACGCTCAGGCGCGCGACCGCGCTCGGCATGACCGGCGCGGTGAAAGACAGCAGGGACCTGCTGCACCGGCTGGTCGGCATGTGCGGCCCGGACCCTTCGGCCGGGGACCCGCTGCGTACGGCCGCGGCACAGGACGCACGGCGTACGTCCGAGGCCACGGACGCGCTGCGCGCGGCCGCCGTGGTGCAGTGCGCCTTCATGGAGCGCCACCTGGGGCGGTACGCGGCGGCAGGCGCGCTCCTCCGGCGCGAACTGGACCGGCGTCCAGGACCCCCGCCGGCCCAGCGCACCGGCCTCGTCGTCGAGTGGGGCATCAGCGCCCTGTTCGCCACCCGCTACCCCGAAGTGCGCGACGAGCTCACGAGGACCCTCGCCGACGCCCGGGCGCGCGGCGACGAACTCGGCGCCGTGGAGGCCCTCACGGTGGCCGCGCTCGGGGAGGTGTACGAGGGGAACACCGCGACGGCCCGCCACCACGCCGCCGAGGCCGCCGCCATCGCCGACGTGACCACCGACGCCGACCTCGCCGGACGGTGCGAGTCGCTGGTGCGGCTCGCCTGGAGCGAGGTGTTCCTCGACGACTGCGCCGCCGCGCTGCGCCACGCGGAACGCGGCGTCGACATCGCCCGGCGCACCGGACTCCCCTTCGCGCTGGCGCAGCTGCTGCTCTGCGGGGCGTACGTCCGCTGCACGGCGGGCCGGGTGACCGAGGCGCTGGAGTGGGCCGACGAGTCCGTGGCGGTCGCCCGGGCCCTCGGCGGCACCGAACTCCTCGGCTTCGGCCGCGCCCTCCGCGCCCTGATCCTCATGCAGACGCGCCCGGCGGGCGACCCGGAGGTGCTGGCCGCGGCCGAGGAGGCGGCCGCCACGGTGGGCACGGTGGACGGCTGGTCGGCGACGGTGTCCCGGTGCCTGCTCGCGTACGCCGCGCTGGGCGCGGGCGACCCGTACCGCGTGCGGGACGTCCTGCTGGACGCCGGCGGCGGCCGCGACCTGCCCCGCCTCCAGCCCTCCATCCGCCCCGCCTTCCTCGAACTGCTCGTCATTTCGGCGCTGGACACGGGAGACGCCGCCGACGCGGAGCGCTGGGCGGCACGCGCGCTCCAGGAGGCGGACCGCCTCGGCCTGCCCGTCCAGCGGGGCGCCGCGCTGCGGAGCGCCGGGCTCGTCGCGGCCCGGCGCGGTGAACAGGACGCCGCGGCACGGGCGTTCACCGAGGCGGCGCGGGAGAGCGCGCGGGCCGGGGCGGCGCTCGCCGAGGCGCGGAGCCTGCTGCTCGGCGCGCCCTTCGTGGCGGCGGCGGGCGAAGGGTCCCGGGCCGCCGCGATGGCACGCCGGGGGCGGCGCCTCGCGGAGGAGGGCGGCGCGCTGCTGCTCCTCGACGGGGCGGAGCTCGCGGGGCAGCGGCCCGCTTGCGTACGGCCGGTCTGCGGGCGGGCCCCGGGTCTGCCTGACGCCCCCCGGCCACCGAGGAACTCACCGTCTCCGGAGGCCCCCCAGGCGCTGAGGACCACGCAGTCACCGAAGGCGCCCCAGCCCCCGGCGGCCCCCACGCCGCACCCCGCGCCGTCCGAACCGTTCGCCGCCCTGACCCCGCGCGAGCGGGAGATCTCCGCGCTGGTCGCCGAGGGGCTCACCAACCAGGCCGTCGCCGCCAGGCTCTGCCTCAGCACGCGCACCGTCGAGAGCCACGTCGGCCGCATCTACCGCAAGACGGGCGTGGCCTCACGCGCGGCCCTGGCCTCCCTGGTGGCCCGTGGCTCCGGCGGCCGCGCTCAGTTCTCGCGCGGGTAGGGGACCGGGCCGCCGCCCGCACCGGCCAGCAGGTCGCACTCCTGCGCGAGGGTGGCCAGCGTGCCGTCGGGGTCGGGGCGTTCGCGTACGGCGGCGCTCACGCGCTGGGCGCGGTCCGCCGCCGCTCCCTGCCTGCCGAGCACGAACTCCAGGCGAGCGGCGAGGAGTTCGGTAGGGTGCAGGTCGGCGAGTCCTGGCCCGCCGCAGGCGCGCAGCGCCTCGACCGCCAGTTCCGCATGGCCGAGGGCCGTTTCGAAGGCGCGTACGTTGGCGGCGTACCGCTCGGGAGCTCCCTGGCCTGCGAGCGGCGGTCCGTCGGCGTGCTCCAGGGCGAGGCGACCCAACTGTGCGTGGGTGCGGCCGAGTTCGACGAGCAGTTCGGTGCGCTCCGGGTCCTGGTCCGCCTGCTCCGCGCAGTGCCGGTTGGTCTCCAGGGCCTCGGTCATGACGGCCTCGGCCTCGGCGGGGCCCTGTGCGGCCAGCGTCTCCCAGGCGCGGGCCCGCATCGCGCGCACCAGGGCGCCGTGCTCCCCGAGGGAGCGCCACAGCTCCTCGGCGCGCCGGTAGGCCCGCCCGGCCTCCGCGCGCAGACCGGCCCGGCCCAGCGCCTGTGCGGCCTGCTGGGCCAGGGACGCCTCGTGGTGCCCGTCGGACCCGTCCCGCGCGGAGTCGGCGGCGAGGATGAACTGCTCGCCGGCCAGGCGGTGTTCGCCGGTGCCGAGATAGCTGCGGGCGAGCCAGGTGTGGGCCTGCGTACGGTCGTGCGTGGCGTGGCCGTCGCCGAGGTCGGGCAGCACCGCTTCCAGAACGGCCGCCGCCTCCTCGTGGCGGCCCGCCTCGCAGTAGAGCCCGCCGAGCCGCAGCCGGGCCTGCGCACCGATGCGGGTGCTCTCCCCGGCCAGGTCGGCGAAGTGCGCGGCGTCGATCAGGAGCCGTTCCGCCTGCGCGCCGAGCCCGGTTCCGGCTCCGTCATCGGGGTGCGGCAGGTTCTGCGCGAGGGTGAGACAGAGACGGGCCCGGTCGCGCGGGGCCAGGCGTCCGGAGTGCGGGGACCCGGGAAGAGCGCTCTCAGAGGCCGCGGGCGGGAGCCCGCTCGGGGGGTCCTTCGGCCGCAGTCCGAGCGGTAGAGCGGCGTCGAGCAGGGGGCGGGCGGCCATGCGGGACCGTGCGCGTTCGGAGACCGCCGTGGTGCCGTTGCGCCGGTCGAAGCGGTCCGCGAGGTCCAGAGCCGTGTCCCGGGCGTGGTCGAGGAGGGACGCCGCGGTCCACGTGCCGCCGAGCGGCCCCGGCACCGGCCGGTCGCCCTGGCCGAGCTCCACCAGGCGGCGCAGCAGCAGGGCGGCGCCCACCAGCCACTCCACGTGGGCCGACGGATCGCCCGTCTCCGCCCAGCGCCGGCTCTGCTCGGCGAGGATGCGCAGGCCGCGCGGCTCGTTGCCGGTGAGAGCGCAGAACTCCACGTGCAGGCCGACGACGGGACCGCACGCCTCGTCGGAGCGCACCATCCGATAGCCGCGCAGATGGTGGGCGCGCGCCTGGTCCGTGCGGCCGACGCGCACCAGGGGGAGCAGCGACCGGGCGAGGGTCTCGTGCGGCTCGCGGTGACAGCTGTGCGTGCCGCCCAGGACGGGTTCCCAGCACTCCAGAGCCGCCCGGTCGTCGCCGCGGTCCAGCTGCCGGAGGCCCTCCGTGGCGTACTCGCAGGCGAGACAGTCGGCCATGGCGTCGCGTGCGGCCGCGGTCCACGCCGCGTACGCGCGGGTGGCGCGCGCCGTGTCGCCCAGGTGCCGGGCGAGCCTGAACTCGGCGCCGTGCACCGGCCGTTCGGAGTACCCGGCGGTGCGGTAGCGGTGCCGCATCCGGTCGAGCCATCCCTCGACCTCGGCGAGCGGCACGTCGGGCCGCTGCCGCGCGTCGGTCACCACCCACTTGAACATCCAGTGCAACCGGTGGACGTCGTCCTCGCCGAAGTCCGCCGGGCCCTCGTCGTACATCCGCAGCAGCCGCGTGAACGGCGCGGCCGTCCGGTCGCACGCGCCGCCGAAGCTGTACGAGTGGACGAGGAGAGACAGGGCCGCCACGAGCAGCGGCCGGTCGCCGGTGGCTTCCGCTTCCTCTGCGAGCGCCTCGGCGCGGGCGTCGCGCGCTCTGCCGTACGGCTCGGCGTCGAGCCGGCGGATGTCGGCCAGGATCTCGCGGCGGGGGCGGGCGGGTGCCGGGGCTCCCCGGGAGACGGAGCGGTTCCTGGTCGCGTCCAGCGGGCCCATGTGTGTTCCTAGGTCGGGGTGCGGTCGAGGTGCGGTCGGCGCGAGGGCGGAAGCGGCGTGGCGGCTCGGGGGCCGGTGCTTCATGGATGCGCGTACATCGTGACCGAGCCTGTCAAAACACCCCGGCCCCCGGCATCCGTAGAACTACGCAATCCGCTACGCAAACCGCCGCCCGAACCCCGTGCCGGAACCCTGCGCCCGATCCCCACACCCGAACCCCGTGCGTGAGCCGCCGCGCCGACCGGGCAAGCTGGTGGGAGCCGATCTGGGGAGTATTCCGTTGCACCGCGCCGACCCGCACCGACGCCGGTCCGTCCGCCTGGCCATCGCCGCCCTCGCCGCGTTCTCGATCGCCGGGTGTACGGCGGTGGGCGAGGCGGGCGGCGACAAGCCCGGCGACGGGCCCGGCGGGCGGGCCGGGCTCGCGCGGTTCTACGCGCAGGAGCTGAAGTGGAAGGCGTGCGGTGAGCTCAGCTGCGCGCGGCTCACCGTGCCGATGGACTACGCGCGGCCGGGGAACGGCAAGACGTTCGTCCTGCCGGTGGCCAAGGCGGCGACCGCCGATCCGGACCGGCGCCTCGGCTCGCTCGTCTACAACCCCGGCGGTCCCGGCGCCTCCGGCGTGAGCGACATGAAGGCGGACGGCAGCGACTCCTTCAGCGCCCGGGTGCGGGCGCGTTTCGACATCGTCTCCTTCGACCCGAGGGGCGTCGGGGGCAGCGATCCGGCGGTGAAGTGCGCGGCGACGGACGAGGCGGAGGACGACCTTCCGGAACCGGTCGCTCCGCGCAGCGGCGCCGACCGGGCCCGGGCCCTCGCGGGCGCCGACGAGCAGGCCGCCGCGTGCGCGAAGGGCAGCCGCGGCATCCTGTCCCGCGTCGGCACCGCGGACGCGGCCCGCGACCTGGACGTCCTGCGGGCCGCCCTCGGCGACCGGAAGCTGACCTACCTCGGCTGGTCGTACGGCACGAGCCTCGGCACGTCGTACGCCGAACAGTTCCCGGAGCGCGTGCGCGCCCTGGCGCTCGACGGCGCCGTGGACCCGGCGCTGGACTGGCGGCAGCGTGCGCTCAGCCAGGGGAAGGGGTTCCGCAGGGCCGTCGACGACTACGCCGAGTACTGCGCCGGCATCGTGGGCGACAGCTGCCCCGGCTCGTCACCGGAGGAGATAGGGGAGCTGATCGACGGGTTGTACGAGCGGGCGGCGCGCGAGCCGCTGCCGGTCACCGACGAGGACGCGTATGACGTTGACGCGAGGACGCTGCTCGACGTGGTCACGGCCGCGATGTACAGCCCGGAGGACGACTGGGAGGGCCTGTCGGACGCGCTGAGCGCGGCGGATGAGGGGGACGCGACCGCGCTCGCCGAACTGGCCGATGCCGAGGAGCCGGCCGCGGGGAGCCGCCGTGCCCGCGGCACGGAGAACGACGACGATGCCATCGTCGCCGTCAGCTGCCTCGACGTGCCGCACCCGCACACCCCGGGCCCCTACTGGAGCGCCCTCGACGCCGCCGAGAAGGCCGCGGGTGTCTACGGCACGTCCAGCGTCGTCGACGAACTCACCTGCAAGGACTGGCCCGCGGGCACCCAGCGCCCCCACCGCGTCGAGGCCGACGGCGTGCCCCCGGTCCTGGTGGTCGGCACGACGGGCGACCCCGCCACGCCGTACGAGGAGGCCGAGAGCCTCGCCGGACAGTTCCCCGGCGGCATGCTCCTGACGTACGAGGGCGTGGGCCACACCGCGTACGGCCGCAGCAACTCCTGCGTCACGGACGCCGTCGACGACTACCTCATCGGCCTCGAACCGGTCCGCTCGGGCACGACCTGCTGACCGTCGGCCCGCGAGCCGGCCTCACGCCCGCGACCAGACCGCCGTGTCCCGCGGCAACCGCCCCCTCGGGGACAAGGGGCCGCTGGCCAGCACCAGTTCGGAGTCCGCGGGCAGCTCCACGTCGTCCGGGCCGAAGTTGACCAGACAGATCCAGGTCGTGCCGTCCCGCTCGCAGGTGCGCGCGAAGGACAGCACCCCGGGTTCGTCGGCGCGCAGCCGGCGCAGCGGGCCCGCGTCGCCGAAGGAACGGCGCAGGCGCAGGGCCGTGCGGTAGAGGGAGAGCATCGAGTCCGGGTCGGCGGCCTGCCGCTCGGCCGCGTACCCGGCCCAGTCCGGCGGCACCGGCAGCCAGCTCCGGCGCGGGGCGTCCTCCCAGGGGAGCGGGACCCGGCAGCCGTCCCTGCCCGGATCGAGGCCGCCCGAGCGGGCGTGCATCGGATCCTGGATGCGGTCCCGGGGGATGTCCGCCTCCGGCAGCCCCAGCTCCTCGCCCTGGTAGAGGTAGACCGAGCCGGGCAGGGCCAGGGTGAGCAGGGCGGCGGCGCGGGCCCGGCGGGTGCCGAGTGCCAGGTCGGTGGGGACGCCGAAGCGTTTGCGGGCGAAGGCGAAGCCGGTGTCGCCGGACCGGCCGTAGCGGGTGACCGTGCGGGTCACGTCGTGGTTGGCGAGGACCCAGGTGGCGGGCGCGCCGACCGGGGCGTGGGTGGTCAGGGTGAGGCCGATCGACTCCCACAGCTGCGCCGGGTCCCAGGGCCGGGACAGGAAGTCGAAGTTGAACGCGGTGTGCAGCTCGTCCGGGCGCAGGTAGCGGGCGAACCGCTCCGGGTCCGGCAGCCAGAGCTCGCCGATCAGCGCCGCGCCGTACTCGTCGGCGATGCGCCGCCAGGAGCGGTAGATGTCGTGCAGTTCCGGCTGGTCGTGGAAGGGGTGCGGGCGGGCGGGGTCCATCGGGGGCAGCCCGTCGGCCTTGGCGAGCAGCGCCGCCGAGTCGATGCGCACGCCCGCCGCGCCGCGCTCGAACCAGAAGCGCAGCACGTCCTCGTGTTCCCCGCGGACCTCCGGGTGGGCCCAGTTGAGGTCGGGCTGTTCGGGGGCGAAGAGGTGGAGGTACCACTCGCCGTCCTCCGTCCGGGACCAGGGCACCCCGCCGAACTCGCCCACCCAGTCGTTGGGCGGCTCCGGCGAGTGGGGGCGGAAGTGGAACCGTTCCCGCTCCGGCGAGCCGGGCCCCGCCGCCAGCGCCGCCTTGAACCACTCGTGCTGGTCGGAGACGTGGTTCGGCACGATGTCCACGATGCAGCGCAGCCCGAGGTCACCGGCCTCGGCGATCAGCCGCTCGGCCTCCCGGAGGCTGCCGAACGCCGGGTCGATGGTGCGGTAGTCGGCGACGTCGTAGCCGCCGTCGGCGAGCGGCGAGAGGTACCACGGGGTGAACCAGAGGGCGTCCACGCCGAGGTCGGCCAAGTAGGGCAGCCGGGCCCGGACACCGGCCAGATCGCCGGTGCCGTCGCCGTTCCCGTCCGCGAAGGACCGGACGTACACCTGATAGATGGCAGCGCTGCGCCACCACTCCGTGCTGGGCAAGAGGGGGTCCTTTCGTTCAAAGGCGGGCTCTGCGGGCTCAGCCCTTGAGACCGCCCGCGCCGAGCCCGGCGACGATGTGGCGCTGGAAGACCAGGAACAGGGCGATGAGCGGGAGGGAGGCCATGACGAGCCCGGCGACCAGGCTGTTGAGCGGGGTGTCCTGGGCGACGCGCTGGAGGAACACGCTCAGCGGCTGCCGCGCCGGGTCGGGCAGGACGAGCAGCGGCCAGAGGAAGTCCTTCCAGGCCGTGACGACGGAGAGGATGGAGACCACGGCGAGGATCGGCCGGGCCAGCGGCAGCACCACACGCCACAGGGTCGTCAGCGGCCCGGCGCCGTCCATCTTCGCCGCGTCGAGGAGTTCGTCGGGGATCCGGTCGAAGAAGTTCTTCAGGATGTAGATGTTGAAGGCGTTGGCGGCGGCCGGCAGCCAGACCGCGCTGGGGCTGTTGATCAGGTTGCGGTTGACGAGGGGGACGTCGACGACGGTGAGGTAGACCGGCACGAGCAGGGCGGTGGCGGGCATCATCAAGGTCACGAGCATCAGGGCGAGCACCACGTTCCCGAACCGCGGGCGCAGTTTCGACAGGGCGTACGCGGCGGGCACCTGCACGGCGAGCTGCACCAGCCAGGCTCCGCCGGCCAGGACGACCGTGTTCAGGAAGTACCGGGCCAGGTCCATCTCCCGCCACGCCTTCCCGTAGTTCTCGGGGTGCCAGGTCTCCGGTACGTACGTGGGCGGACTCTGCGCCAGCTCCGCGGAGGACTTCATGGCGCCGGTCGCCGCCCAGTACAGCGGCACGACGAAGGCCACCGTGAACAGCGCCAGTGCGACGGCGAGCGCCGACCAGTAGATCACTCTTCCCTTGCGGGTCCTGAGGGCGGCGGGGCGCACGAGGGTGCGCGTCGAGGCGGACAATCCTTCTCACTCCTTGCCGGCGCGGGTGACCCGCAGGTAGAGGGCGGAGAAGGCGCCCAGGACGATGAGGAGCAGCAGGCTCAGCGCGCCGGCGGTGCCGAAGTCGTTGTAGACGAAGGCATAGCGGTAGACGAGGAACATGACGGTGACCGTGGAGTCCTCGGGGCCGCCGCCGGTCATCACGTACGGCTCCGTGAACACCTGCATGGTGGCGACGATCTGGAGGAGCAGCAGGACGAGCAGCACGAACCGGGTCTGGGGGACGGTGACGTGGCGCAGCCGCTGCCACACGCCCGCGCCGTCCAGCTCCGCGGCCTCGTAGAGCTCGCCGGGGATCGTCTGGAGCGCGGCCAGGTAGATCAGGGTCGTGGTGCCCATGTTGGCCCAGGTGGACACGATGACCAGGGAGACCAGTGAGGTGGCGGAGGAGTCGAGCCAGGCGGAGGTCGGCAGGTGCAGCGTGCGGAGGATCTCGTTGAACAGGCCGGGGCCCGGGTCGTAGAACCACTTCCACATCAGCGCCACGACCACGGGCGGCAGCATCACCGGCAGGTAGACCAGGATGCGGAAGTACGCCCGCGCGTGCCGGAACTCGTTGAGGAGGACCGCGGTCAGGAACGGCACCGTGAACCCGAGCAGCAGCGCGTACAGGGTGAACAGGCCGGTGTTCCGCCAGGCGGTGAGGAACAGCGGGTCGGCGAAGAGCCTCTCGAAGTTGTCGAGGCCGACCCAGGTGTTGCCGGTGGCGAAGTTGACCTGCTGGAAGCCGAGGATCACAGTGCGGACGATCGGCCACCACGAGAACAGCGCGAAGATCACGACCGCGGCGCAGAGGAACCCGTACGCCGTCAGGTGCTCGCGCAGTGCGCGGCGGCGGGCTGGCCGCCGCCGTGGGGCGGGCGGGAGCGGCGGCGCGGCCGTGCGCCGGGGCGGCGTCGTCTTCAGGGACACGCTCATCTTCGGGGACACGCTCATCAGGAGGCGCGGTAGATCGCGTTGACCTTCTTCTCGGCGTCGTCGAGAAGGGCGTCGATGTCGGTGTCCTTCTCGGTGAGGACGGCCTGCATCGCCGAGTCGAGGACCGAGTAGACCTCCTGGGCCCTGGGCGGCTCGATCACGCCGGGGATCTTCGGCGCGGAGTCCATGAACGCCTGGTAGTTGCGGGTGGGCAGGGTGGCGTTCTCCTGCTTGACCTTCTCGATCCGGTCGCGGACCGGGCCCTCGAAGACGTCGGGGACGGTCGGCATGGGGATGCCGACGGGGAGCTCGGCCGCGGCGTAGTCGGCGACGTTCTTCTCGATGAGGCCGGGGTTGAGGTGGCGCCACTGGATCCATTTGACGCCGGCCTCGACCGTCGCGGGGGACGCCTTGGGGTTGATCATGTAGCCCTCGCCGCCGAGCAGCGTGGACTTGGCGTCCGGCATCGGGGCGAGGGCGTAGTCCTCGTACTTCCCGCCGAACTGCTTGGCGATGACGGTGATGTTGTCGGCGGCCGCGATGTACATGCCGAGCTTGCCCGAGCCCATCATCCGCTGCACGTCCTCGACCTGGAGCAGCTGCTTGCTCCCCATGGAGCCGTCCTTCCAGCGCATGTCGTACAGGTCCTGGAAGGTGGCCCTGCCCTCGGCGGTGTTGAAGGCCGCCTTCCACTCACCGTCGCTCTCCGCCGCGATCCGGCCGCCGCGGGAGTACAGCTCCGCGGTGTAGTGCCAGCCGCCCTGGTTGTTCTTGGAGAAGTCGGCGTAGCCCACCGTGTCGTCTCCGAGCGCGGCGATCTTCCTGGCGGCCTCGCGGACGTCCGCCCAGGTCTTCGGCGGCCGGTCGGGGTCGAGTCCGGCCTTCTCGAACAGGGCGCGGTTGTAGAGCAGGCCCATCGAGTAGTTGGACGTCGGCAGGCCGTACTGGCGGCCCCGCTCGTCCTGGAAGATCTTCATCAGCGGGTCCTGGATGTCGCCGCGGTGCGGCATGTCCTGGACGGCGTCCGTGATGTCCGCGGCCTGCTTCTTCTCGATCAGGGACCGGGTGTCGGTGAAGTAGACGTAGAAGACGTCCTCCAGCTTGCCGCCGGCCAGCTTCGCGTTGAAGGTCTTCGGGTCCATGAAGCCCTCGTGGGGCACGATGTCGATGTCCGGGTTGGCCTTCTCGAACTGCCGCACGTGCTTGTCGAAGAGCTTGCGCTCGAAGGCCTGCGTCCTGGGCGGCTGCCCGTTGACGTCGAGCTTCACCGTGCCGCCGGAATCCGGGTCGGCTCCGTCGCTGCTGGTGCCGCAAGCGGCCAGCGGGACCAGCGCGAGAACGGTCGCGGCGGCGAGCGTGAGTGGTCGTCGGCTCGTGACGGACATCGGGAGACCCCCTCCGGGTCGTGCTGCGGCGCCCTGTGGGCCGCCGGGTGCGGCGCACACATAACCACCGGTGCAACCGGTGCGCAATAACTCGCGCAGAGATTGCAAGAAGCCGACCACAGACTGCGAAGAGTCGCTGCACGGCCGTGACGACTTCCGCCCTGCCTGTAGTCAACTCGACACTTCTCTGCAACTCTCCAACTTCTGAACGCGAAATCCTGCGCGTCGCGAGAGTGACGTCACGACTGTGAGGGAGTCGCACGAGCCATGAGACGCATCAGAGACGCCCACGGCGCGTCCCGGAGATCCCGCTGGTGGTGGCGGCCCTGCGCCGCCGCCCTCACGGCGACCCTGCTCCTGCTCGGCCTGCCCGCCCTGTCCGCCTCCGCGGCCGGCGGCCCCGACCTGGCCGCGGGCAAGCCGGCCAGGGCGAGCAGCGCCAAGTCGGCCCACACCGCCGCACAGGTCACCGACGGCGACCCGGGTTCGTACTGGGAGAGTGCGTCGTCCGACCTGCCGCAGTGGGTGCAGGTCGACCTCGGCCGCGCCACCCGGGTCGACGAGGTGGTCCTCAGGCTGCCGTCGGCCTGGGAGGCCCGCGAGCAGACCCTGTCCGTGCAGGGCAGCCCGGACGGCGACGGCTTCAGCACCCTCGCCGCGTCGGCCCCGCACACCTTCGCACCCGGCGCGGGCAACACGGTGACCGTCCGCTTCCCGGCCGCGCAGGCCCGCCACATACGGGTGCACATCACCGCCAACACCGGCTGGCCCGCCGCCCAGCTCGCCGAACTGCGGGTGCA
The DNA here is from genome assembly GCF_055639375.1 of Streptomyces sp. NPDC039462. Taxonomy (NCBI): domain Bacteria; kingdom Bacillati; phylum Actinomycetota; class Actinomycetes; order Kitasatosporales; family Streptomycetaceae; genus Streptomyces; species Streptomyces sp. NPDC039462. The sequence continues at coordinate 302,526 of NZ_JBVKAO010000002.1, read as the reverse complement.
CGCGGCCGCCGACGCCTCCGTGAACCTCGCCCTGGGCAAGACCCTGAAGGCCGCGTCCCACACCCAGACCTACACCGCGGCCAACGCCAACGACGGCAACCGGTCCACCTACTGGGAGAGCGACAACGGCAGACTGCCCCAGTGGATCCAGGCCGACCTCGGCGCGTCCGTGAAGGTCGACGAGGTCGTGCTGCGGCTGCCCGACGGCTGGGGCGGCCGCAGTCAGACCCTGAAGATCCAGGGCAGCACGGACGGCACGGACTTCACCGACCTCACCGCGTCGAAGGAGTACGCCTTCACCGCGGCCTCGGAGCACTCCGCGACACTCACCCTCGACACCGTCACCACCCGCCACGTCCGCGTCCTGATCACCGCCAACACCGCGCAGCCCGCGGGCCAGCTGGCCGAGCTGGAGATCTACGGCCCTGCGGGCGGCGACACGAAGCCACCCACCGCGCCCACGAACCTCGCCCTCACCGAACCGGAGCCGGGCCGGATCAAGCTGACCTGGGACGCGGCCGACGACGACAAGAGCGTCACCGCGTACGACGTCTACGCGAACGGAGAGCTCCGCACCAGCGTCTCCGGTGACGTGCGGACGTACACGGACACGCAGCCGGCGAGCGCCACCGTCACCTACCACGTGCGCGCCCGCGACGCGGCGGGCAACACCTCCGCCAACAGCAACTCCGTCACCCGGAAAGGTGATTCGGGGGACACGCAGGCCCCGACCGCGCCCACGAACCTCACCCTCACCCAGCCCTCCAGCGGCGAGATCAAGCTGACCTGGGGCGCCTCGACCGACAACGTGAAGGTGACGGCGTACGACGTGTACGCCGACGGCAAGCTCCTGAAGTCCGTGGCCGGCGACGTGACCACGTACACCGACTCCCGGTCCGCGAGCGCCACGGTCACCTACTCGGTGCGGGCCCGCGACGCGGCGGGCAACGTCTCGGCGCACAGCGACACCGTCACCCGGCCGGGCGGCGGCAACACCGACCTGGCGCGGGGCAAGCCGATCACGGCGTCCTCAGTGATCCACACGTACGTCGCCGAGAACGCCAACGACGGGCAGACCTCCACCTACTGGGAGGGCGCCGCGGGCAGCTACCCCAACACGCTGACGGTGAAGCTCGGCGCCAATGCCGACGTCGACGCGGTGGTCGTCAAGCTGAACCCGGACGCCGCGTGGAGCCCGCGCACCCAGAAGATGCAGGTGCTCGGCCGCGAGCAGAAGGCCGCCGACTTCACCTCGCTGGTGGCGGAGAAGGAGTACTCCTTCAGCCCGTCCGGCAACCAGAACACGGTCACCGTGCCGGTCTCCGCCAAGGTCGCCGACGTGCGGCTGCGGTTCACCGCGAACAGCGGCGCCACGGCCGGACAGGTCGCCGAGTTCCAGGTCATGGGCACACCCGCGGCCAACCCGGACCTGGAGATCACCAAACTGTCGTACGCGCCCGAGGCGCCGACCGAGACCGACGGGCTGCGGCTGACCGCGACCGTGCGCAACCGCGGCAGCGAGGCCTCGACGGCCACCGACGCCACGTTCCGCCTCGGCGGCGACAAGGCGGGCACCGCCGCTGTGGGCGCGCTCGGCGCGGGCGAGTCGGTGACGGTGAGCGCCGACGCCGGAGTCCGGTCGGCGGGCTCCTACCCGTTCACCGCGGAGGTCGACACGAAGAACGAGGTGATCGAGCAGGACGAGGGCAACAACACCTCCACGAGCCCGAATCCGCTGGTGGTCAAGCCCGTCGACTCCTCGGACCTGGTGGCGTCACCCGTGAGCTGGACGCCGTCCGCGCCCGCCAAGGGCAAGGAGGTCACGTTCAGCGTCGCGATCAAGAACCAGGGCAGCAAGGCGTCCGCGCCCGGCGCACACGGCATCAAGCTGCTCGTGCAGGACGACAAGGGCACCACGGTGAAGACCCTGACCGGCGAGCACAACGGCACGATCGGCGCGGGCGACACCACGGCACCGGTCGAGCTCGGCACCTGGACGGCCGCCGAAGGCCGCCACACCATCAGGACGGTCATCGCCGACGACGCCAACGAACTGCCGGTCAAGCGCGAGAACAACACCAGTACCCGTCCGCTGTTCGTCGGCCGCGGCGCCGACATGCCCTACGACACCTACGAGGCCGAGGACGGCGTGCTCGCCGGCGGCGCGAAGACCGTCGGACCGAACCGCACCGTCGGCGACCTCGCGGGCGAGGCCTCCGGCCGCAGGGCCGTCACCCTGAACTCGACCGGCGAATCCGTGGAGTTCACCGCCAAGCAGGACACCAACACCCTGGTCACCCGCTTCTCCATCCCGGACGCACCGGGCGGTGGAGGCACCGAGGCGACCCTGAACCTCTACGTCGACGGCGTCTTCCGCAAGGCGATCGACCTCACCTCCAAGTACGCCTGGCTGTACGGCGACGAAGCCGCACCCGGCAACTCACCCGGCGCGGGCCCGGCCCGGCACATCTACGACGAGGCACACGTCATGCTCGGCGGGACGGTCAAGGCGGGCAGCAGGATCAAGCTGCAGAAGGACAACGCCAACACCTCCCGCTACGCCATCGACTTCGTCGACCTGGAACAGGTGGCGCCGAAGGCCAACCCCGACCCGGCCGCCTACGCCGTACCCGCCGGATTCACCCACCAGGACGTACAGAACGCCCTGGACAAGGTCCGCATGGACACCGGCGGAAAGCTGACGGGCGTCTATCTGCCACCCGGCGACTACGAGACCGGCAGCAAGTTCCAGGTCTACGGAAAGGCCGTGAAGGTGGTCGGCGCCGGGCCCTGGTACACCCGTTTCCACGCACCGAGGAACCAGGAGAACACCGACATCGGATTCCGTGCCGAGGCGAGCGCCAAGGGCTCATCCTTCGCGGGCTTCGCCTACTTCGGCAACTACACGACCCGCATCGACGGCCCCGGAAAGGTCTTCGACTTCCAGAACGTATCCGACATCACCATCGACGACATCTGGAACGAACACATGGTGTGCCTCTACTGGGGCGCCAACACGGACCGCATGACCATCAGGAACTCACGGATCCGCAATATGTTCGCCGACGGGATCAACATGACCAACGGCAGCACGGACAATCTGGTCGCGAACAACGAGGCACGGGCCACCGGTGACGACAGCTTCGCCCTCTTCTCGGCGATCGACGCCGGGGGAGCGGACATGAAGAACAACGTCTATGAGAACCTCACCTCGCTCCTGACCTGGCGCGCGGCGGGCGTCGCCGTCTACGGCGGCTACCACAACACCTTCCGGAACATCCGGATCGCCGACACCCTGGTCTACTCCGGAATCACCATCAGCTCCCTGGACTTCGGCTACCCGATGAACGGCTTCGGCACCGATCCGACCACCTTCGAGAACATCACCGTCGAGCGGGCGGGCGGCACCTTCTGGAAGGGACAGAACTTCCCCGCCATCTGGGCGTTCTCCGCGTCCAAGGTCTTCCAGGGAATCCGCGTGAACAACGTCGACATCATCGACCCGACGTACCACGGAGTGATGTTCCAGACGAAGTACTCCGGAGGGAAGCCCGAATTCCCGGTGAAGGACACCGTTTTCACGGACGTGTCCATCAAGGACGCACCGATCGGCATCTACGTCAACGAGATGCCGGAGCCCGGGCAGGGACCCGCCGTCGGTGAAGCCACCTTCGTCCGGCCCGAGTTCAGCGGCAACGGACAGAACGTCAAGAACGACACGTCGACGTTCACACTCACGCTGCAACCCTGACGTTCCCGAGGAGGCACACGCGTTGCACGGCTGTCCGGATTCCGGGCGGCCGTGCACGTTACCCGTTCTGAATACGTAACTGGCTTGCAGGCCTTGCGCTATTCTTGCGGCCATGACGCGACGACTTGCTCAAGTTGCGAAGAAGGTGGGGGTCAGCGAGGCGACGGTCAGCCGCGTCCTCAACGGCAAGCCCGGCGTCTCCGCCGCAACACGGCAGTCCGTGCTGACAGCGCTGGACGTCCTCGGCTACGAGCGGCCCACACAGCTGCGCGGCGAGCGCGCCCGGCTCGTCGGCCTCGTCCTGCCCGAGCTGCAGAACCCGATCTTCCCCGCGTTCGCCGAGGTCATCGGCGGCGCCCTCGCCCAGCAGGGGCTCACGCCCGTGCTGTGCACGCAGACCAGGGGCGGCGTCTCCGAGGCCGACTACGTGGAACTCCTGCTCCAGCAGCACGTCTCCGGCGTGGTCTTCGCCGGCGGTCTCTTCTCCGAGGCCGACGCGCCGCACGACCACTACCACCGGCTTGCGGAGCGGAACATCCCGGTCGTGCTCATCAACGCGTCGATCGACGGCCTCGACTTCCCCTGCGTCGCGTGCGACGACGCCATCGCCGTCGAACAGGCGTGGCGCCACCTCGCCTCGCTCGGACACGAGCGGATCGGCCTGGTGCTCGGCCCCGCCGACCACATGCCCTCGCGCCGCAAGCTCGAAGCCGCCCGTGGCGTGGCGGCGGCCGCGGGCACGGAGTTCGTCGAGGAGTTCGTCGAGCGGTCGATCTTCTCGCTGGAGGGCGGCCAGGCCGCGACCGCGCGCCTCCTGGAGCGGGGCGTCACCGGCATCGTGTGCGGCAGCGACCCGCTCGCCCTCGGCGCCATCAGGGCCGCCCGCCGACGGGGCCTCGCCGTCCCCGCCGACGTCTCCGTCGTCGGCTACGACGACTCGGCCTTCATGACCTGCACGGAGCCGCCCCTGTCGACCGTGCGCCAGCCCATCGAGGCGATGGGCCGCGCGGCGGTCGACCTGCTGTGCGCCCAGATCCGCGGGACCCAGACGCACCCCGGCGAGCTCCTCTTCGAGCCGGAACTCGTCGTGCGCGGCTCGACCGCGCAGCGCGTCAGCACTCGATGATGTTGACCGCCAGGCCGCCGCGGGCCGTCTCCTTGTACTTGACGGACATGTCGGCGCCCGTCTCCTTCATGGTCTTGATGACCTTGTCGAGGGAGACCTTGTGGGAGCCGTCGCCGCGCATCGCCATCTTCGCGGCGGTGACGGCCTTGACCGCCGCCATGCCGTTGCGCTCGATGCACGGGATCTGGACGAGGCCGCCGACCGGGTCGCAGGTCAGGCCGAGGTTGTGCTCCATGCCGATCTCGGCCGCGTTCTCGACCTTCTCCGGGGAGCCGCCGAGGACCTCGGCGAGCGCGCCCGCCGCCATCGAGCAGGCGGAGCCGACCTCACCCTGGCAGCCGACCTCGGCGCCGGAGATCGAGGCGTTCTCCTTGAAGAGCATGCCGATGGCGCCCGCGGCGAGCAGGAAGCGCACCACGCCGTCCTCGTCGGCTCCGGGGATGAAGTTCATGTAGTAGTGCAGGACGGCCGGGATGATGCCCGCGGCGCCGTTGGTGGGGGCGGTGACCACGCGGCCGCCCGCCGCGTTCTCCTCGTTCACCGCCATCGCGTAGAGCGTGATCCACTCCATGGCGCGGGCCTGCGGGTCGCCCTCGGCGCGCAGCTGACGGGCGGAGTTCGCGGCCCGGCGGCGGACCTTGAGGCCGCCCGGCAGGATGCCCTCGCGGGACATGCCGCGGGAGACGCAGGCCTGCATGACCCGCCAGATGTCGAGGAGCCCCTCGCGGATCTCCTCCTCCGTGCGCCAGGCCTTCTCGTTCTCCAGCATCATCGCGGAGATGGACAGGCCGGTCTCCTCGGCGAGCCGGAGCAGCTCGTCACCGGTGCGGAAGGGGTACTTCAAGACGGTGTCGTCCGGCACGATCGGGTTTTCGCCGGCGGCGCCCTCTTGATTGAGCACGGTCTCGTCGACGACGAAGCCGCCACCCACCGAGTAGTACGTCTTCTCCAGGACGAGGGCGCCCTCACGGTCGTACGCGAAGACCGTCATGCCGTTGGCGTGGTACGGCAGCGCCTTGCGGCGGTGCAGGATCAGGTCGTCGTCGAAGGTGAAGTCGATCTCGTGCATGCCGAGCAGGTTGAGGCGGCCGCTGCTCTTGATCTTCTCCACGCGGTCATCGGCCGTCTCCACGTCGACCGTGCGGGGCGACTCGCCCTCCAGGCCGAGCAGGACGGCCTTCGGGGTGCCGTGCCCGTGGCCGGTGGCGCCGAGCGAGCCGTACAGCTCCGCCCGTATCGCGGCGGTGTGGGCCATCAGGCCCTCGTTCTTGAGGCGGCTCGCGAACATGCGGGCGGCGCGCATCGGACCGACCGTGTGGGAGCTGGACGGGCCGATGCCGATCGAGAACAGGTCGAAGACCGAGATGGCCACGAGAACTCCAAAGGGTGGTTGGTAGACGCCGTTGTCTGCCGGGGTGGTGCAGAGAGCGGGGCGTGCGCCGGACATGAGCCGGGGCACCGCACTCACTGTGTTCACTTCCAGTGTGCGCGGTGCCCCGTCGTTTCGTACGAAGGAAAGCGTACGAAAATGCTACAGGTTGGGGTACAGCGGGTGCTTGTCGGCCAGAGCGGTCACCCGGGCCTTGAGGGCGTCCGCGTCGAAGCCGGGCTTGAGGGCCTCGGCGATGATGTCGGCGACCTCGCGGAAGTCCTCCTCCTGGAAGCCGCGCGTGGCGAGCGCCGGGGTGCCGATCCTGAGGCCCGAGGTGACCATCGGGGGCCGCGGGTCGTTCGGGACCGCGTTGCGGTTGACCGTGATGCCGACCTCGTGGAGGCGGTCCTCGGCCTGCTGGCCGTCGAGCTCGCTGTTGCGCAGGTCGACGAGGACCAGGTGCACGTCAGTGCCGCCGGACAGGACGTCGACGCCGACGGCCTTCGCGTCGTCCTGGACCAGGCGCTCGGCCAGGATGCGGGCGCCGTCCAGGGTGCGCTGCTGGCGCTCCTTGAACTCCTCCGAGGCGGCGACCTTGAAGGAGACGGCCTTGGCCGCGATCACGTGCTCCAGCGGGCCGCCCTGGAAGCCGGGGAAGACCGCGGAGTTCAGCTTCTTCGCGAAGTCCTTGTTGCGGGCCAGGATGATGCCGCCGCGCGGGCCGCCGAGCGTCTTGTGCGTGGTGGAGGTCACCACGTCCGCGTACGGCACCGGGTTCGGGTGCAGACCGGCGGCGACGAGCCCGGCGAAGTGCGCCATGTCGACCCACAGCTTCGCGCCGACCTCGTCGGCGATCCGGCGGAACTCGGCGAAGTCCAGGTGGCGCGGGTAGGCCGACCAGCCCGCGATGATCACCTTCGGGTTGTTCTCCTTGGCCAGGCGCTCGACCTCGGCCATGTCGATCAGACCGGCCTCGTCGACGTGGTAGGGGACCACGTTGAACTGCTTGCCGGAGAAGTTCAGGCGCATGCCGTGGGTGAGGTGGCCGCCGTGCGCCAGGTCGAGACCGAGGATCGTGTCGCCGGGCTGGGCGATCGCGAAGAGGGCGGCCTGGTTCGCGGAGGCGCCGGAGTGCGGCTGGACGTTGGCGTACTCGGCGCCGAACAGCTCCTTGAGCCGGTCGATCGCGATCTGCTCGGCGACGTCGACGTGCTCACAGCCGCCGTAGTAGCGGCGGCCGGGGTAGCCCTCGGCGTACTTGTTGGTGAGGACGGTGCCCTGGGCCTCCATGACGGCGACCGGAGCGAAGTTCTCCGAGGCGATCATTTCCAGGGTGGACTGCTGGCGGTGGAGCTCGGCGTCGACGGCGGCGGCGACGTCCGGGTCCAGCTCGTGGAGAGGGGTGTTCAGAAGCGACATCACACGATCCCTATCGGTATGGGTCAGCCGGCGGTGAAGGCGGTGTACTCATCGGCGGAGAGCAGGTCGTCCGGCTCGTCCGTGATGCGCACCTTGAACAGCCAACCGCCCTCGAACGGGGCGGAGTTGACCAGCGAGGGGTCGTCGACGACGTCCTGGTTGGCGGCGACGACCTCGCCGTTCACCGGGGAGTAGAGGTCGCTGACCGACTTGGTCGACTCCAGCTCGCCGCAGGACTCGCCCGCGACCACCGTGTCGCCGACCGCGGGGAGCTGGGCGAAGACGACGTCACCGAGCGCGTTCGCCGCGTGCTCCGTGATGCCGACCGTCGCCACGCCGTCCTCGGCGGCCGACAGCCACTCGTGCTCCTTGCTGTAACGCAGCTGCTGGGGGTTGCTCATGAGTCGAATTCTCCTGTACGCGGGTGGGTGCTGCGGAACGGGGACGATGTGCGGGGGGTCACTTCTGGCGCTTGTAGAACGGCAGGGCCACGACCTCGTACGGCTCATGCGTACCGCGGATGTCGACGCCGACACCCTGCGTGCCCGGGGCCGCGTGCTCGGCGTCGACGTACGCCATCGCGATCGGCTTGCCCAGCGTCGGGGACGGGGCGCCCGAGGTGACCTCGCCGATGACCTTGCCGTCGGCGACCACGGAGAAGCCCGCGCGCGGGACCCGGCGGCCCTCGGCGACCAGGCCGACCAGCTTGCGCGGCGGGGCGGTCTCGGCGCGCTCGGCGGCGGCGGCCAGGGCCGCGCGGCCCACGAAGGAGTCCGACTGCGACGTCTTCTCGAACTTGACCACCCGGCCGAGCCCGGCGTCGAACGGCGTCAGCTCGGCGGTCAGCTCGTGCCCGTACAGCGGCATGCCCGCCTCCAGGCGCAGCGTGTCGCGGCAGGAGAGGCCGGCGGGGACCATGCCGACGGGCGTGCCCGCCTCCATGAGCGCGTTCCACAGCTTCTCGGCGTCACCGGGGGAGACGAAGAGCTCGAAGCCGTCCTCGCCGGTGTAGCCCGTGCGGGCGATCAGCGCGGAGACGCCCGCGACGGTGCCCGGCAGACCCGCGTAGTACTTCAGGTTGTCCAGGTCGGCATCCGTGAGTGACTTCAGGATGCCGGGGGACTCGGGACCCTGGACGGCGAGGAGCGCGTACGCCTCGCGGTCGTCGCGTACCTCGGCGTCGAAGCCGTCGGCGCGGGCGGTCAGCGCGTCGAGCACGGTCTGCGCGTTGGAAGCGTTGGCGACGACCATGTACTCGGTCTCGCCGAGGCGGTAGACGATCAGGTCGTCCAGGATCCCGCCGTCCTCGGCGACGATCATCGTGTAGCGGGCACGGCCGACACCGACGGAGCCGATGTTGCCGACCAGCGCGAAGTTCAGGAAGTCCACGGCCGCCGGTCCTGTGACCGTGATCTCACCCATGTGGGAGAGGTCGAAGAGACCGGCCTTGGTGCGCACGGCGTTGTGCTCGTCGCGCTCGCTGGCGTACCGCAGCGGCATGTCCCAGCCCGCGAAGTCGGTCATGGTCGCGCCGAGCGCACGATGCACGGCATCGAGGGCGGTGAGACGGGGGGCAGTGCTCATGAAGGGAACTCCCAGGGCATGACGGGCGAGGTCGATCCTCCCCATCTGTCATCGGAACCTGAGAGGTTCGCCGAGCGTGTCCCGATATGTGAGACGCCCGGCTTGCACCTTGGGTGGGGCCACCGGGGCGGCCCGCTTTTCAGATGTGCCTCGCCCGCGCGGTACGGGGCCTGAGAGATTCAAGGGAGGGACTTGCTCCTTCGGCGCCCCGGGCACGCGTGCGTGCTGGCTCCGGGAACTCTCCCGCGCGGATTCAAACGGCCGGTATGGAGTTGGCGGGCACATCATTGCACGCGACCCCGGCCACGGGGAGCCGTGGCAGGACACGGATCGCACTGCCCGGAATGCTCTTGTGCCGCATTACCTTCTCTTTACACTTGCTGGGGAAAGCAGTACGTGACCGCTACGGGGAGGCCGATCACGGTGCGCAGCAGGACCAGTGTCTTTGCCACTACCACGGGAGTGGCGCTGCCGAAGCAGGCCGCCACCCCCGCCGCGGAGAGCTGCGGCCCGCTCCCCGTGGCCGTCGTCCGGGACCTGCGGCAGCGGGCCGGCCACAGCCCCCGCCGCCTCACCTTCGGCGAGGGCGACCTCGTCGTCGTCTCCGGGCTGCCCGGTGGCGGAAAGTCGACGCTGATGCGGCAGGCCGTCACGGGCCCGCGCATCGACTCCCAGGACACCCGCGACCGCTGGGCCCGCCGCATGCCCCGCCTGCTGCCGTACGCGGTCTACCGCCCCCTGGTCCGCCTCGCGCACTACGCGGGCCTGCGCCGCACCCTGCGCACCGGCGCCGGCGTCGTCGTGCACGACTGCGGGACCCAGGCCTGGGTGCGCCGCTGGCTCGCCCGCGAGGCCGCCCGCCGCGGCTCCGCCCTGCACCTGCTGCTGCTCGACGTCCCGGTGGACACGGCGCTCCAGGGCCAGCGCGAGCGCGGCAGAGGCGTCTCGCGGTACGCGTTCACGCGGCACCGCAGGACGGTCGGCCGCCTCGTCGGCGCCACCGAGCGCGGCGACCTGCCGCGCGGCTGCCACTCCGCGGTGCTGCTCGACCGGGATGCGGCGCAGGCGCTGCGGGCGATCGCCTTCGACCGGTGAGCCCACCGGCGCTAGGGTTCGAGCCGCAGGCAGAGCGGTCGCGAGCAGGGGTTGGACAGATGGACTTTCCGGCGCAGGCACATGCCCATCCGTACGGCGGATGGCCGGGCAACGAACTGGAGGAGGTCCTCGCCGCCTCCCTCGGCGCCGACGCGTCGGCGGGCGGCCGGATCGTCGAGGTGCTCGGCCGCAGCCAGATCTGGATCCCGCTGCCGAACGGCGGGGGCCCCGACAGCGGCACCCTGGACCTGCCGACCCTGGAGATCGACGGCCAGGCGTACGTCCCCGTCTTCAGCTCCGAACAGCAGTTCCGGCAGGCCCTCGGCGACGCGGCCGACCGGATGGGCCGCACCGTGGCGCCCGCCGTGGAGTTCGCCCGCGGCCTCCCGCCGCAGCTGGGCATCGCGCTGAACCCGGACGGCACCGTCGGCGTCCCGCTGCCGCCGCCCGCCGTGGCCGAGCTCTGCCGGGCCGGCCGCACCCCGCTGGACGGGCCCACGACCGGCGGCCGGGTGCGTCTCTACGAACCGGACTGGCAGCACGACCCGGTGGACTTCCTCGCCGCGGCGGGCCGCGAGTTCGAGGCGACCGGCGTGGTGCTCACCGCGCGCCGCTGCCTGGCCGACATCGAGACGGACGCCCCGGTCCTCTTCGTCGGCGTCGAGCTGTCCACCTGGGACGGCAACGCCCGCGAGCTCCCCATGGAGGCCCTCGGCCGTGCCCTCGGCCAGGTGCCGGCCCCGTGGCCGGTGAACCTCGTGCTGCTCGACGTGGCGCAGGACCCGGTGGGCGACTGGCTGCGTGCGCAGGTGCGGCCGTTCTACCACCGCATCGCCGCTTAAGCTGGTTGCATTCTCTGGGTCTTCCCGGCTCTTCCTTGGGGCCACCGAGTTCGTCACGAAGGAGCGGTTACGGGTGAGTGCGTCGGGCACGGCCGGGCAGTTGGAGCAGTTGCTGCGCCAGGTGACGCCGGGGCGTTACGACGCGTACGAGGCACTGCTGCGCGCCCTCGCCGCCGACCAGGTGTGGATGCTGCTCTGGCACGGCCAGGCCGGCTCCCCCGACGCCCAGTACGGGAACATGGAGGTGGAGGGGATCGGCTATGCCCCCTGTGTGACCTCCGCCCAGGAGCTCTCCGCCAGTGGCTGGAACCGCAGCTATGAAGTGGTGCGCGGCACCGACATCGCCCGCACCCTCTATCCCGACCACTACGGCCTCTGGCTCAACCCGCACGCGCCCGGCGGCGGCGTCGGCGTCCCCTGGCTCGACCTGCGCCGCATCGCCACCGGCCTCGACCTGCTGCCCGCGGGACCGCTCCGGCTCACCGAGCCGAGCATCGAGATCCCCCAGTTCTACGCTTTGTTGACGCAGAACGCGCACCGCACCCCGGCGGTGCGCTCGCTGCGCCGCGCCTGGGTGCAGCCCGCGCTGGGGGCGCCCTATCTGGCCATCGGCCTGGACGTGTACGACACGTCGCCGCCGTCGGTCGACGCGGTGCGGGCGATGATGCAGCAGTCCATCCCCGCCGTCCCCGAGGGCCTGCCCGTCTCGACCGTCGCGATGTCCGACGACTACGACCCGGTCGCGATGTGGCTGCGCGCCAACGCCCGCCCGTTCTACGACCGCGAGGCGCAGGCGGCCCCGGCCCAGGCCGGCGGTTACGGCTACCCCGCGCAGTACTGAGCGGCGTGAACCGGCCACCGGGCAGCCCCTGAGCAGTCCCGGCGCGGCCACCGAGCAGCCACGACCGGCGCGATGTCCGTTCTGGTGCCGGTGGGAGCCTATGGGCTCCCGTGGTGCCTTGCACCCCAACTGCCCCGTGTTCGCCCCTCGTTCACCCGCGTCCGGATAACGGAACACCCCGATCAGCATCACGGTTGCGCATCCTTTCCCCGTCAAGTCTGGTAACAGATCGCGACGTGGATGAAGACTCCCGCTCCAGGGGCCTTCGCCCCCTGTGTACGACGGACTGATCACGTCGCTACAGCGGCAAGTGCGGGCCGGTCACCACCGGTTGAGAGGGGTCCCTGCCACGATGACGGCACCATTGCATGACACACCTGCGGACGCGGACCCGACCGAGGACGTCGCCCCCGCAGTTGATGCAGGGGTGAAAAAGGTCGAGGGTCGGTCCCTCAAGCAGATCGCCTGGAACCGCCTGAAGCGGGACAAGGTCGCCCTGGCCGGCGGCATCACGGTGCTGTTCCTGGTGCTCGTCGCCATCTTCGCGCCCCTGATCGTGAGCCTGCTGGGCCATCCGCCCAACGACTTCCACCAGGAGGAGCTCGACGAGCTGACCAACCTCCCCAAGGGCGCGCTCGGCGGTGTCAGCGGCGACTTCCTCTTCGGCGTCGAGCCCAACAAGGGCCGCGACATCTTCAGCCGGATCGTCTACGGAGCACGCATCTCGCTGCTCGTGGCCTTCCTGGCGGCCGTGGTCGCCGTCGCCCTCGGCACCCTCTTCGGCATCATCGCCGGCTACTTCGGCGGCTGGGTCGACGCCCTGATCAGCCGCGTGATGGACGTACTGCTCTCGTTCCCGCAGCTGCTCTTCATCATCTCGCTGGTCTCGGTCCTGCCGGACGACCTGCTCGGTCTCACCGGCAGCGGGGTGCGCGTCGGCATCCTCGTGCTGGTCATCGGCTTCTTCGGCTGGCCCTACGTCGGCCGGATCGTGCGCGGTCAGACGCTCTCGCTCCGTGAGCGCGAGTACGTGGAGGCGGCCCGCAGCCTCGGCGGCGGACGGCGCCACATCCTGTTCCGCGAACTGCTGCCCAACCTGGTCGCCCCCATCACCGTCTACGCGACGCTGATGATCCCGACCAACATCCTCACGGAGGCGGCCCTGAGCTTCCTCGGCGCCGGTGTGAAGCCGCCGACGGCCTCCTGGGGCGGCATGCTGCGGGACGCGCTCGAGACGTACGAGCACGACCCGATGTTCATGGTCTTCCCGGGCGTCACGATCTTCATCACCGTGCTGGCCTTCAACCTCTTCGGCGACGGGCTGCGGGACGCGCTCGACCCGAAGGGGACGCGCTAGCAGCGCCCAACCGGCTTGCCCCTGCCGCATGTCAGGTGGCTCTAACCATGGTTCTCCGGCAGCACATGGCCAGGGACCGCGAATCTCGGAGGTTACGAGAAAATGCCCACAGTTTCCTCGAAACGACGGCTCACCAGCGGTGCGGCCCTCGTCGTCGCGGCGCTGGTGACCACCACGGCGTGCGGCGGCGGTGACGGTGGCGACGGCGACTCGAAGGGTGCCGGCTACAACGCCGCGCTCGACAAGGTCGCCAACCCGTCCAAGAAGAAGGGGGGGACGCTGAAGATGGTCGGCAAGCAGGACCTCGACTCGGCCGACCCCCAGCGCGCCTACTACGGCATGTCGTGGGACTTCATGCGCTTCTACACCCGGCAGCTGGTGTCCTACGACACCAAGCCGGGCAAGGCGGGCACGAAGCTGGTCCCGGACCTCGCCACCTCCACCGCGAAGATCTCGGACGACGGCAAGACCTACACGTACAAGCTGCGTGACGGTGTGACCTGGGAGGACGGCTCCAAGCTGACCTCCAAGGACGTCAAGTACGGCATCGAGCGCTCCTGGGCGACGGACACCATCACCGGTGGCCCGGGGTACATCCGGCACGCGCTGGACCCCGACAAGAAGTACAAGGGCCCCTACAAGGACAAGGGCGGTCTGAAGGCGATCGAGACGCCCGACGACCAGACCATCGTCTTCAAGCTCCCCAAGCGCAACGGTGACTTCGAGCAGTTCCTCGCGATGCCCACCGGTTCGCCGGTGAAGGAGTCCAAGGACACCAAGGCGAAGTACACCGCGCGCCCGTTCTCCTCGGGCCCGTACAAGTTCGAGACGTACAAGTCCGGCAAGAAGATCGTCCTGGTCCGCAACACGGCCTGGAAGAAGTCCTCGGACCCGATCCGCGCCGCGCTGCCCGACAAGATCGACGTGACGATCTCCGCCAACCTGGAGGAGAACGACAAGAAGCTGATGGAGGGCGACTACGACGTCGACCTCAACGGCACGGGCATGACCCAGTCCGGCCGCGTCACCGCCGTCTCGGACCACCGCGACAACGTCGACAACATGCACACGTCCTTCGTGCGCTACGTCGCGCTGATCCACACGGCCGAGCCCTTCGACAACGTCCACTGCCGCAAGGCCGTCTTCTACGGCACGGACTTCGCGAGCCTGCAGCAGACCCGCGGCGGCAAGGTCGCGGCCGGTGACATCGCCAACAGCACGTTCCCCAAGGCGATCCCCGGTCACAGCGACTACGACCCGTACGGCGTCCTCGCGCGCAAGGGCAAGCCGGACGCGGCCAAGGCCAAGGAAGAGCTGAAGAAGTGCGGCGAGCCGAACGGCTTCAAGGCCAAGCTCACCGCCCGCAACAACAACCCGGGTGAGGTCGACGCCGCCGAGGCGCTCCAGGCCCAGCTGAAGAAGGTCGGCATCGACGTCAGCGTCGAGTCCCTCGACGGCGCCGACTCCGCCAGCATCACCGGCTCGCCGTCCGTCGTGAAGAAGCGCGGCTACAGCATGCAGATGAGCGGCTGGGGCCCGGACTTCCCGTCCGGCCAGGGCTACGCGCAGCCGCTGTTCGACAGCCGCTTCCTGATCGAGAACGGCAACTACAACGAGTCGCAGATCAAGGACAAGAAGATCGACGCGCTCTTCGACAAGGCGATCGCGGAGACCGACCCGGCCAAGGCCGGCGAGATCTACAAGCAACTCGACAAGCGGATCCTCGACCAGGCCGACTGGATGCCCTTCCTCTACGAGAAGAACATCACCTGGCGCGGATCGCGGCTGACCAACGCCTACATGTCCGACGCCTACAACGGCCGGTACGACTACGTCTCGCTCGGCGTCGTCAAGTAACAGGCGCCGCACGAACCGCAGTTGACCGTTCCACCGCCGCCGAATCCCGCCAGTCCGAAGGGCAGGTGATGGCCCCGGGCGGTGGCCGGGACCCCTCACGAGGGGGTCCCGGCCACCGCCGGGCCGCGCACAGTGCTTGCTTATCTCATCCGGCGCCTGATCGCCGTCATCATCATGGTGCTGGTCGTACTGCTCGCGACCTTCACCATCTTCTTCATGCTGCCCAAGTGGGCGGGACAGGACATCGCCGTCCTCTTCGCCGGCAAGGCGTCGGGTGCCGAGCAGCTCGAAGGCATCCGCGTCAAACTGGGCCTCAACGATCCCTTGCTGGTCCAGTTCTGGGACTTCATCAAGGGCATCCCGATGGGCCGCGACTACGTCAACGGCAGTGACGTCACGCACTGCCCGGCCCCCTGCTTCGGCTACTCCTTCCGCACCGAGGCGCCGGTGTGGGAGACCCTCAAGGACGCCCTGCCCGTCACCGGTGCGCTCGCCGCGGGCGCCTGTGTGCTGTGGCTGGCCGGCGGCGTCATCACCGGCGTGATCTCCGCGCTGCGCCGGGGCACCATCTGGGACCGCGCCGCGATGACCACCGCCCTCGGCGGCGTCTCGCTCCCCGTCTTCTTCACCGGCATGATCGCGATGGGCATCTTCGTCCACGAACTCGGCTGGGTGAAGATCGCGGACAGTCTCAGCACCGACGACTCGATCGACGTCTGGCTCCAGACGATGATCCTGCCGTGGATCGTGCTCGCCTTCCTCAACGCCGCGATGTACGCCCGCCTCACCCGCGCCACGATGCTCGAAGTGCTCGGCGAGGACTACATCCGCACCGCCCGCGCCAAGGGCCTCGGCGAACCCACCGTCATCCGCAAGCACGCGCTGCGCTCCGCGATGACCCCGATCCTCACCGTCTTCGGACTCGACCTCGGCGTCCTGATGGGCGGCGCGGTGCTCACCGAGTCCACGTTCAACCTGCCGGGGCTCGGCCTCGAAGCGGTCAAGGCCATCAGCAGCAAGGACTTGCCCGTCATCCTGGGCGTCACCCTGTGCGCGGCGCTCGCGATCGCCGTGGCCAACCTCGTCGTCGACCTTCTGTACGCCGTCATCGACCCGCGAGTGAGGCTGGGATGACCGAACTGTCCAAGAGCGGAGCCGCGGTGGGTGAGCCCGTCACCGGCTCGCCCGCCCCCTCCGCCTTCCTCGAGGTGCGCGACCTCAAGGTGCACTTCCCGACCGACGACGGCCTCGTCAGGTCCGTCGACGGGCTCAGCTTCCAGCTGGAGAAGGGCAAGACCCTCGGCATCGTGGGCGAGTCCGGCTCCGGCAAGTCGGTCACCTCGCTCGGCATCCTCGGCCTGCACACCGCGGGCCAGTACGGCGCCCGCCGGGCGCAGATCTCCGGCGAGATCTGGCTGGACGGCAAGGAGCTGCTGTCGGCCCCGCCGGACGAGGTGCGCAAGCTGCGCGGCCGCGAGATGGCGATGATCTTCCAGGACCCGCTCTCCGCGCTGCACCCGTACTACTCCATCGGCAAGCAGATCACCGAGGCGTACCGGGTCCACAACGACGTCGACAAGAAGACCGCCCGCAAGCGGGCGATCGAGATGCTCGACCGGGTCGGGATCCCGCAGCCGGACAAGCGCGTCGACTCCTATCCGCACGAGTTCTCCGGCGGCATGCGCCAGCGCGCGATGATCGCGATGGCGCTGGTCAATAACCCCGAGCTGCTCATCGCCGACGAGCCGACCACCGCCCTCGACGTGACCGTCCAGGCGCAGATCCTCGACCTCATCAGGGATCTGCAGAAGGAGTTCGGCTCCGCCGTCATCATGATCACGCACGACCTGGGCGTGGTCGCCGAGATGGCGGACGAGCTCCTGGTCATGTACGGCGGCCGGTGCGTCGAGCGCGGCACCGCGGAGAAGGTCTTCTACGAACCCCAGCACCCCTATACCTGGGGCCTGTTGGGCTCGATGCCCCGCATCGACCGCGAGCAGACCGAGCGGCTCATCCCGGTCAAGGGCTCCCCGCCCAGCCTGATCAACCTGCCGGGCGGCTGCGCCTTCAACCCGCGCTGCCCCTACGCGGACATCCCCAAGGATCAGATCACCCGCCGCGAGCGTCCCGAACTGCGCGAGGTGGCCGCCGGGCACTACTCCGCCTGCCACATGTCGCAGGACGAGCGCACCCGGATCTGGACCGAAGAGATTGCGCCGAAGCTGTGAACGATGACGCGAAGAGCCAGGCCGCGAAGGGCCAGGACGTGAAGGGCCAGGAGATGACGATCCCGGCGCAGGCGAAGGGCTCGTCCGAGCCGCTGCTCAAGGTCGACGGCCTGGTGAAGCACTTCCCGATCAAGAAGGGGCTGCTCCAGCGCCAGGTGGCGGCGGTGCAGGCGGTCGACGGCCTCTCCTTCGACGTACGCCCCGGTGAAACGCTCGGCGTGGTCGGCGAGTCCGGCTGCGGCAAGTCGACGATGGGCCGGCTGATCACCCGGCTCCTCGAACCGACCGGCGGCCGCGTCGAGTTCGAGGGCACGGACATCACGCATCTGAACACCGCGCGGATGCGTCCGCTCCGCCGCGACGTCCAGATGATCTTCCAGGACCCGTACTCGTCGCTGAACCCGCGGCACACCATCGGCACGATCGTCGGCGCGCCCTTCAAGCTCCAGGGCGTCAAGCCCGAGGGCGGCGTGAAGAAGACCGTGCAGGAGATGCTGGAGCGGGTCGGGCTCAGCCCGGAGCACTACAACCGCTACCCGCACGAATTCTCCGGCGGCCAGCGCCAGCGCATCGGCATCGCGCGGGCCCTCGCCCTGCGGCCCAAGCTGGTCGTGGCGGACGAGCCGGTCTCCGCCCTGGACGTCTCCATCCAGGCCCAGGTGGTCAACCTCCTGGACGACCTCCAGGAGGAGCTCGGCCTCACGTACGTGATCATCGCGCACGACCTGTCGGTCATCCGGCACGTCTCGGACCGCATCGCGGTGATGTACCTCGGCAAGATCGTGGAGCTGGCGGACCGGAACGACCTCTACTCCACGCCGATGCACCCGTACACGAAGGCGCTGCTCTCCGCGGTGCCGGTGCCCGACCCCAAGCGGCGCGGCGTCAAGAGCGAGCGGATCCTGCTCCGCGGCGACGTCCCCTCGCCGATCGACCCGCCGAGCGGCTGCCGCTTCCACACGCGGTGCTGGAAGGCGACGGAGATCTGCAAGACCAAGGAGCCGCCGCTGACCGCGCTCGCCACCGGGCACCAGGTGGCGTGCCACCACCCGGAGAACGCGGCGGACCAGGCGCCGCAGGACACCGTGCTCCTCTCGGCGGCCAAGGAGGCGATCGAGGTGGTCTCGGTGGCGACCAAGGCGGAGGAGACGGCGGCGGCCGAGAAGGCTTCGGAGAAGCCCTCGAATTAGTGGCCAAGGGAGGGGAGGGTGTGCGACTGATCGCGCGCCCTCCCCTCCTTTGTGTGTCACTCCGTGACGGTCCAGCGCCCCACTTCCCGGTACGCGGAGTCGTAGACGCTCTCGCCGTCGCCCGGCGTCAGCGCGTAGTGGCCGAGGTTGCCGCCCCAGTACCGCAGGATCCGGCCCAGCTCCTCCGCCGCCTTGCCCTCGAACGCCGTCTCACCCATGTCGATCTCCAGCAGGAATCTCATGGCTTCAACCTTGTCATTGAAGTCCTTTGTGAGACTTCGCCGGACGAGAACCCGTGGTGACCGGCGGCGATGGCCGGTCAACCCTCAAACCGGGGAGAAGGCAGGGGGCAGGGCGGTCCGGCCATGGGGAAGACACGCGTAAGAATGGCGCGTGCTCCAGGATCTGTTCACGCCCTCCGTCCAGCACGCGCTCGACATCGTGGGGATCTTCGTCTTCGCGATCTCCGGCGCGCTGCTCGCCGTGCGCAAGAACTTCGACGTCTTCGGCATCGCCGTGCTCGCCGAGGTCACCGCGCTGGGCGGAGGCCTCTTCCGCGATCTGGTCATCGGGGCGGTCCCGCCGGCCGCCTTCACCGACCTCGGCTACTTCATCACCCCCCTCTTCGCGGCCGCGCTGGTCTTCTTCCTGCACCCCGAGGTCGAGCGCACCCAGCTCGCGGTGAACGTCTTCGACGCGGCGGGCCTCGGCCTGTTCTGTGTGGCGGGCACGACCAAGGCGTACGACTACGGCCTCGGGCTCACCGCGTCGGCGACCCTGGGCCTGATGACCGCGGTGGGCGGCGGCGTGCTCCGCGACATCGTCGCCAACGAAGTGCCCTCGCTGGTCCGCTGGGACCGCGACCTGTACGCGGTCCCCGCCATCGTGGGCGCCACGATGGTCGCCCTGTGCATCCACTTCGAGCAGCTGACGGGCTTCACCAGCGGCCTCGCCGCCGTGACGGCGTTCACCCTGCGGCTGCTCGCGATCCGCTACCACTGGCGGGCGCCGCGCGCCTGGAACCGGCGCTCCACCGCGGTGGAGGCGGAGGTGCGGGAGACGCCGTGAAGCGCCCCGAGGCCGTGGCTGTCGAGCGTCCCGGAAAAGCTACCGCTCAGTAATTAGATGTTGTACGTTGCTGCCATGGCAACGGCAGCATCAATTCCCGCATCGGTGCCCGCGCGCATCGGCGACAGCGAGTTCGACCGCGACACGGCGGTCACCCGCCGGGAGCCCGGCGTCTACGACACGGAGCTCTCCGCGGGCTGGACGATCATCAGCGCCGTCAACGGCGGCTATCTCCTCGCCGTCATCGGCCGCGCGCTCGCGGACGCCCTGCCGCACGCCGACCCCTTCACGATCTCGGCGCACTACCTCACCGCGTCCAGTCCCGGCCCCGCCGTGATCCGCACGGACGTGGTGCGCGGCGGCCGGTCGCTCTCCACCGGTCAGGCCTCGCTCTTCCAGTACGACGAGGAGGGGCGCGAGGTCGAGCGGATCCGCGTGCTCGCCTCGTACGGCGACCTGGACGCGCTCCCCGACGACGTCCGCACGACGGCGAAGCCGCCCGCCATCCCGCCGCTCGACCAGTGCTTCGGCGCGCAGGACGCACCCGACCACCGTCCGGTGCCCGGCAGTTCGGCCATCGCCGACCGCCTCTTCCTCAAGCTCGACCCGGCCACGCTCGGCTGGGCGCTCGGCCAGCCGTCCGGCAAGGGCGAGATGCGGGCCTGGTTCGGGCTCGCGGACGGCCGCGACGCGGACCCGCTCTCGCTGCTGCTCGCCGTCGACGCGCTGCCGCCGACCGCCTTCGAGATGGGCCTCACCGGCTGGGTGCCGACCGTGGAGCTGACGGTCCACGTCCGTCACCGCCCGGCCCCGGGCCCGCTGCGCGTCGCGATCACCACGCGGAACCTCGCGGGTGGCTTCCTGGAGGAGGACGCCGAGGTCTGGGACAGCGAGGACCGCCTGGTGGCGCAGTCGCGGCAGCTGGCGCGGGCGCGGCTCGGCTAGCGGCTCCGGCTTTCCCGGAGGAAGCCGATCAGCTCCCCGGCGAGCTCGGCGGGCGCGTCCTCCTGGACGAGATGCCCCGCGCCCTCGATCAGGCGCAGCTCGGCGCCGGGGACGAGCTGCGCGAGCTCCTCGCCCTTGGCCGCGGGGATCCAGGTGTCCTGGGCGCCCCAGCAGATCAGGACGGGCAGCCGCAGCTCGCCGTACCGGCCCTGGATCTCGTCGGTGAACCGCTGGTCGTTCTGCTCGATCTGCCGGTAGAAGGCGGCCTGCCCCTCTGTCGTGCACCAGGGCTCCACGAGCCGGTCGAGCACGGCCGGATGCAGTCCGCGCCGGCTGGCCGAGCCGACGTACTCGCGGACCAGCGCCCGGTGCAGCTCGGGCGGCAGCTGGGCGAACACGTCGGCGTTCGCGCCGAGCAGCCGGTACGTGGGGGAGCCCCAGGGGGCGAGCGCCACCGGGTCGACGAGGGCGAGCCGTTCGTAGCGGGCGCCGTGCAGCAGGTGTGCGCGCAGCGCGACGCATCCGCCGAAGTCGTGCGCCACGACGGCGGGCCGGTCCAGGCCCCAGTGGCCGAGGAGTTCCGTGAGAACCCGGCCCTGCGCGGCGAGCGAGACGTCCTGCCCGTCCCGCATCTCCGAGGCGCCGTAGCCGGGCAGGTCCCACACGTACACGCGATGGCCGCCGGCCAGCGCGCGGGCGACGCCACGCCACACGTACGACGAGAAGGGCGTGCCGTGGACGAGGACGAGGGGCGGGGCGCCGGTGGGGCCGAGGGCCGCCCAGCGGACGGCGCCGGCGGAGCTGTCGAAGGTCTGGTCGAGGACCCAGTCGAGGGCCGGGAGGTCACGGTCCGAGGCAGCTGACATGACCGTAAGGCTAGTTGCTCCTTACGTGCCGTGCCAGTGTCTTACGTGTCTTCCGCGCCCTGGATGTCTTAGGCGTCTTAGGTGTCTTACGTGTCGTGCCAGTGCCTGCGGCCGAGGCCCACCAGCCGCAGCTGCCTGCGGGCGACGTCCGCGACCCGGGCCTCCGCCGCCGTCCCGGGGCCCGCGTCCAGGAACGCCGACGCGGTCATCACCATGTGGTCGACGTACATTCCGGCCAGCATCAGCAGATCGTCCTCGGTCCAGCCCGCAGTCGGCTCCTCCTGGGCGAACTGCTCCGCCACCTCCTTGGCGAACAGGGCGAGTTGGGCGCCGATCGCGTCCCGCACCGCCCGCACGCCGCCGTGCCGCTCGCGGGCGATGAAGCGGACGTGCGCCGGATGCGTGTGGACGTAGCCCGCTATCAACTCGACCGTGCCCGCGATGCGTTCCTCACCGTCGCCGGTCGCCGCCAGCATCGCGGTCAGCGTGGTGTGCAGACTGCCGAGCGCCTCCTCGACCAGGGCCACGCCCAGGTCGGCGGTGTCGCGGAAGTGCCGGTAGAAGGCGGTGGGGGCGACGCCCACGGCGCGGGTGACCTCGCGCAGGCCCAGGCTGCTGAGGCTCTGCTCGTCCAGCAGCTGGAGCGCCGCGTCGAGGAGTGCCTGCCGGGTCTTCTGCTTCTGGGCCTGCCGGACGCCGAGGGTGTGACTCATGCCATGCAGTTAACAACTGTTCTCCGAGTTTTGAAAGCCGGAGACGGAGTACTCTGTAAGTCAGTGAACAGTTGTAACCACAAGCGTTCACCGAACGAGAGAGGGATCTCCGTGCTCTTCATCGTCGCCGCCCTGATGCTGCTGGGTGTCGCCATGGGTACCGTGGCGCACGCCCCGCTTCCGGTCACCCTCGTCGCCGCCGCCGTCATCGGCGTGTGGCTCGCGGTCTTCGCCCTGCGCGAGCGCCACGCGCGGCACCGCTGAGCCCACCTCTCCGTACGACACCTCCACCTGTCAGGAGTCGCACCATGGGAAGCACCGCAACCCGCACTCGCACCCGTTCGGAGCTTGAGAGCACGGCCCCGGCCCGTACCGAGGAGCCCCGTCCCGTCACCGAGGAGCCCCGTCCCGTCGGACGGCGGGACACCGACGGCATGGCCGTCGCCTCCTTCGTCCTCGGTCTGCTCGGACTGCTCGTCCTGAACCTCTTCCTCGGGCCCATCGCGATCGTCCTCGCGAGCATGGCCCTGTGGCGCGGCACCGCCCGCAGGGGCCGCGCGCTGCTCGGTCTCGGACTCGGCGTGGCCGACCTCCTCGTGCTCGCCGCGCTCGTCGCGACGGACGACACCGTGTCCTGGGGTCTCGCGGGCTGACACCTGTCCCGGGTCTCTCGGGGTGACGGGTCTCGCAGGCTGACACCGCCGGGGCGGAGGGCGGCGCACGGCTCGTAGAATCGTGCCCACCATGGCCTACCTCGACCACGCAGCGACCACTCCGATGCTCCCGGAGGCGATCGCGGCGATGACCGCGCAGATCGCCGTCACCGGCAACGCCTCCTCGCTGCACGCGGCGGGGCGCCGAGCGCGACGCACCGTCGAGGAGGCCCGCGAGACGCTCGCCGAGTCACTCGGCGCCCGCCCCAGCGAGACCG
The DNA here is from genome assembly GCF_055639375.1 of Streptomyces sp. NPDC039462. NCBI lineage: Bacteria > Bacillati > Actinomycetota > Actinomycetes > Kitasatosporales > Streptomycetaceae > Streptomyces > Streptomyces sp. NPDC039462. The sequence continues at coordinate 279,341 of NZ_JBVKAO010000002.1, read as the reverse complement.
TCTTCACCTCCGGCGGCACCGAGGCCGACAACCTCGCCGTGAAGGGCCTGTACTGGGCCCGCCGCGACGCGGAACCGGCCCGCACCCGCATCCTGTCGAGCCCCGTCGAGCACCACGCCGTCCTCGACGCCGTGCACTGGCTCGGCGAGCACGAGGGTGCCACCGTCGAATACCTCCCCGTCGACCGGCACGGCCGCGTGCACCCCGACGTGCTGCGCGAAGCCATCGAGCGCAACCCCGACGACGTCGCCCTGGCCACCGTCATGTGGGCCAACAACGAGATCGGCACGGTCCAGCCGGTCCGCGAACTGGCCGACGTCGCCCATGAGTTCGGCGTCCCGCTGCACGCCGACGCCGTCCAGGCCTACGGTCAGATCCCCGTCGACTTCGCCGCCTCCGGCCTCGCCGCGATGACCGTGTCCAGCCACAAGATCGGCGGTCCCTACGGCATCGGCGCGCTGCTGCTCGGCCGTGAGTACAGCCCCGTGCCCGTCCTGCACGGCGGCGGCCAGGAGCGGCATGTGCGCTCCGGGACGCTGGACGTGCCCGCCATCGCGGCGTTCGCCGTCGCGGGCGAGCACGCGGCGGCACACCGCGAGCGGTTCGCCGCCGAGATCGGCGCGCTCCGCGACGACCTGGTGACCGCCGTCCGCTCGGCGGTCCCCGAGGCGATCCTCGGCGGCGACCCGGCCCCCGGCGGCCGGCTGCCCGCCAACGCCCACTTCACCTTCCCCGGCTGCGAGGGCGACTCCCTCCTGCTGCTCCTGGACGCGCAGGGCATCGAGTGCTCCACCGGCTCCGCGTGCACGGCGGGCATCGCGCAGCCCAGCCACGTCCTGCTCGCCACCGGCACCGACCCCGACCTGGCCCGCGGCACCCTCCGCTTCTCGCTGGGCCACACGTCCACGAAGGCGGACGTCGACGCGGTGGCGGCGGCGATCGGCCCGGCGGTGGAGCGGGCGCGGACGGCGGGCCTCAGCTAGGGCTTCTTCTCCTTGCTCGCGCTTTTCGTGGGCTTCTCCGGTCTGTCCCGCTCCGCCCGCACCAGACGCAGATAGCGGTCCCAGTCCCAGTGCGGCCCGGGGTCCGTGTGGTCCGTGCCGGGCACCTCCACGTGGCCCATGATGTGCTCGCGGTCCACCGGGATGTCGTACCGTCGGCAGATGCCGGCGGTGAGCCGCGCCGAAGCCGCGTACATCGCGTCCGTGAACGACGACTTCTTGTCGACGAAGCCCTCGTGCTCGATGCCGATGCTGCGTTCGTTGTAGCTCTTGTTGCCCGCGTGGAACGCCACGTCCAGCTCGCGGATCATCTGCGCGATGTGGCCGTCCTTGCGCACCACGTAGTGCGCGGCGGCGCCGTGGCCCGGGTCCTTGAAGACCCGCAGCGCCGTCTGGTACCCGCCCTGGACGACGTGGATGACGACGCGGTCGATCTCGTAGTCGTCGGGGCGGTCCGCGCGGCGCCAGTTGTAGTCCGAGGCGGCTATCCACTGGGCGCCCGGGGCGTCGACCTCGCCCTCCTTGCGCTTCTTGACCACGCCCGGCAGCCGCCACCACAGCCGGCCGAGCTCGTCCCCGGCGAGCACGGCGGTGCCGACGGCCGCCGCGGCGCCGCCGATCAGCAGAGTGCGCCGGTCGATGCCCCGGCGCCCCGGCTTCTCCTGCTCTGCATCCCCCATATGATCGTCAACGCTTACTCACGGGCATCCGGTTCCCGCGGCCCCGTACCCTATGAGGGCTATGACTTTGACCGAGACCCCGCAGCCTCAGCCCTCGCAGCGTCCCCAGCGCCCCCTCCGCGTCCTGGCCGCCATGTCCGGAGGCGTGGATTCCGCCGTCGCCGCCGCCCGCGCGGCCGAAGCGGGGCACGACGTGACCGGAGTGCACCTCGCGCTCTCGGCGAACCCCCAGTCGTTCCGTACGGGCGCGCGCGGCTGCTGCACCATCGAGGACTCGCGCGACGCCCGCCGCGCCGCGGACGTCATCGGCATCCCGTTCTACGTGTGGGACCTCGCCGAGCGGTTCCGCGAGGACGTGGTCGAGGACTTCATCGCGGAGTACGAGGCGGGCCGCACCCCGAACCCGTGCCTGCGCTGCAACGAGAAGATCAAGTTCGCCGCGCTCCTCGACAAGGCCCTCGCCCTCGGCTTCGACGCGGTCGTCACCGGCCACTACGCCAAGGTGATCGTCCGCGAGGACGGCACGCGCGAGCTGCACCGGGCCTCGGACATGGCCAAGGACCAGAGTTACGTCCTCGGCGTCCTGGACGACAAGCAGCTCGCCCACGCGATGTTCCCCCTGGGTGACACGGTCACCACCAAGGAGGAGATCCGCGCGGAGGCCGAGGAGCGCGGGCTGGCCGTCGCCAAGAAGCCCGACAGCCACGACATCTGCTTCATCGCCGACGGCGACACCCAGGGCTTCCTCGCCTCCCGCCTCGGCAAGGCGGAGGGCGACATCGTGGACGAGTCCGGAGAGGTCCTCGGCACCCACGAGGGAGCGTTCGGCTACACCATCGGCCAGCGCAAGGGCCTCCGCATCGGCACCCCCGCCCCCGACGGCAAGCCGCGCTACGTCCTGGACATCTCCCCGGTGAACAACACCGTGACGGTCGGCCCGGCCGCCGCCCTGGACGTCACGGCCCTGACGGCCATCAAGCCCCGCTGGTGCGGAGCGGCCCCCACGGGTCCGGGCACGTACACGGCGCAGCTGCGCGCGCACGGCGACGAGACCCCGGTCACCGCGGAGCTGGTGGAAGGGGAGCTTCGGGTCTCCTTCGACGAGCCCGTCCGCGGCGTCGCCCCCGGCCAGGCCGTCGTGCTCTACGACGGCACGCGCGTGGTCGGCTCGGCGACGATCGCGTCTACGGAGCGGGTGACGGCGGCGGCCTGAGCGCCCCACTCTCAAGGCCCCTCACCGGGCCGCCGTGAACATCGCGCTGGTGAGCGGGGCCCGGTAGGTCCACCCCAGCGACCCGTACAGCGCCCGTCCCTCCGGAGTGCCCGCGAGGACGGCCGTGCGGGCGCCCCGGGCCGCGGCCGCGTGCTGGAGGGTGCGCATCACCAGGCCGCCCAGGCCCCTGCGCCGGTGTGCGGGGGCGGTCTCGACCTGGTCGACGACCGCGGTCGCCCCGGTCGGCGCGATCTGGCCGCGAGCCGCGAGGGCGCCGTCAGGCGCGGTGACCAGCACCCGGGTGACCCCGCCGCGGGTCCAGACGCGCAGCCGGTATCCCGCGGGCACCGGCGCGGGCTCCGGCGCGTCCGGCGTCAGCGGCAGCGACATCAGGCACCCCGGCTCCGGGTCGATCCGCCAGCGAGGGCCCAGCCACGCGCGTACGACCTCCGGGTCCGCGAAGGCCTTGAACCAGACGCCAGCCCCGGTCACCTGGTCGGCCACCTTCCGGACGGTGGTCTCGTCGACCTCGTCGCCCACCGCCCCGAGGACGTGCCGGGTGACGTGGTCGAGGTGGCCCACGTCGATGGTCCAGCCCCACGGCTCGGTGAGCGGCGGCGCGGCCCCGCGCGACACCACCCAGCCGTCGACCCAGGCCCGTACGAGGTCGTCCATGCCATCCCCCTCTGTAATAACCAATGCAGGATAGAGGCTATTACAGGGACTATAGCCGGGCCGAGTCGATCAGGCGACGCGGAGCACGATCTTGCCCTGGGTGCGGCCCTGTTCGCCGCGCGCGTGGGCCTTCGCCGCCTCCTCCAGGGGGATGACCGCGTCGATCTCCACGCGGAGCTTCCCCTCGTCGACCAGGCGGGAGATCTCCAGCAGGCCGAGGCGGTCCGGCTCGACGATCGTCCAGCCCGTGTGCACGCCGAGCTCCGCGGCCCGTGCCGGGTCCGGGAGGCCGCCCGGGTCGGGCAGCGTGACCAGGTGCCCGCCGGGGCGGATGATCTCCAGGGACCGTGCCCCGTACGCGCCGCCCACGCCGTCGAGGACCACGTCCACGTCGCTCACCGCCTCGGTGAAGTCCACGCGCGTGTAGTCGACGACTTCGTCCGCGCCGAGGCCGCGCAGGAAGTCGTGCTTCTCCTCGCGCGCGGTGCCGATCACGTACGCGCCGTGCGCCTTGGCGATCTGCACGGCGAGGTGGCCCACGCCGCCGGCGGCCGCGTGGATCAGCACCCGCTGCCCGGCGCGCAGCCCGGCCGTCTCGATCAGGCCCTGCCAGGCGGTGAGCGCGGCGAGGGGCAGCGCGGCCGCCTCGATGTGGCTGATGCCCGTGGGCTTGGGCGCGAAGCGCCGGGCGGGGGCCGCGACGAACTCGGCGTACGCGCCGGTCTGTTCGGGGAAGCGGGGCATGCCGAAGACCTCGTCGCCGGGCTGGTAGAGGGTCACTCCGGGGCCCACCGCCTCGACGACGCCCGACACGTCGTAGCCGAGGATCGGGGTGTCGCCCCAGTTGCCGAAGGCGCCCTCCGCGCGGGTCTTCCAGTCGACGGGGTTGACGCCCGCCGCGTGCACCCGGACCAGGATCTCGGTCAGTCCCGGCTCGGGGCGGTCGACCTCCACGGGGGCGAGGTTCTCGGGGGCGCCCCAGGCGCGGGGGCTGACGGCACGCATCTTCATGGTCTTCCGCTTTCTTCAGGAATGTCCTCGGGAACGGCTTGCGGGACCAAGCGTGCGACGGTGCGACCGAGGACAGTGCTGGCAGTTTGGTCATCATGTGACAGGATTCGGCCATGCAGTGCAGTGGAGCAAGTGGCACAAAGGGTGCGCATCGCGTGGCCGTCCTCGCCCTGGACGGCGTGTACGCCTTCGAGCTGGGCATTCCGTCCCGGGTCTTCGGTGTCGCCGAGGGCGCCGGGCGCACACCGCTCTACGACGTCGTGGTCTGCACGGTGGACGGGAACCCGGTGCGCACGGACTCCGGGTTCACGGTGGCCGTCGAGCACGGCCCCGAGGCCCTGGAGCGCGCGGACACCGTGGTGATCACGCCGACCCGCCGCTTCGACCGGGGCATGGAGGGCGACGAGCTGCCGGAGGGCGTGGTCGCCGCCCTGGAGCGGATCAGGCCCGGCACCCGCATCGTGTCGTTCTGCAACGCCTCGTACGTCCTCGCCGCCGTCGGCCTCCTCGACGGGCGCCCCGCGACGACGCACTGGCACGTCGCCCGCGACTTCCAGCGGTCCTTCCCCAGGATCAAGGTCGACGCGGACGTGCTTTTCGTGGACGACGGCGACGTGCTCACCGCGGCGGGCGTCGCCGCCGGCATCGACCTCTGCCTCCACCTCGTGCGCCGCGACCACGGCGCGGCCGTCGCCAACCACGTCGCCCGCGTCTGCGTCGTGCCGCCCTGGCGCGACGGCGGGCAGGCGCAGTACATCGAGCGGCCCGTCCCGGAGCCCACGCTCGCCACGACGGCCGCCACGCGCGCGTGGGCCCTCGAACGGCTTCAGGAGCCGCTGCCCCTGAGCGAACTCGCCGCCCACGCCCGCATGAGCCTGCGGACCTTCACCCGCCGCTTCCAGGAAGAGACCGGCATGCCGCCCGGCCGCTGGCTGACCGCCCAGCGCATCGAACTCGCCCGGCAGCTCCTGGAGTCCAGCGACCTGCCCGTGGACGTCGTGGCCCACCGGGCGGGGTTCGGCACCGGCAACTCCCTGCGCCAGCACATGCGTTCCGTGCTCGGCGTCTCGCCGGCCGCCTACCGGCGGACGTTCACGGCTGCTTCGTGACCTCTGCTTCGTAGAAGCAGAGGTGGTCCTTGATCTGCGCCACGGCCGGCTTCGGCTCCGGGTACGCCCACACCGTGTCCGGCGCGCCCGGCAGCGACCAGTAGGCGGCCGTGCCCTTGAACGGGCAGTACGTGTGGGTCTCCGACGGTGTCAGCAGGTCCGTGCGCACGTCCTCCGGGGGGAGGTAGTGGCGTACGGGATACCCCGTCTCGCGCAGCAGCAGGGGGCGGCTGCTCTCCGCCACGACCTGCCCGTCACACACCACGCGCACGTGGTCCGTGCCCTGCTCGACGGTGATCCGGTGTCCGTTGGTCATGAGATGCCCTCCTCGACGAGTGCCTTCTGAGACGGAACGTACCGTGGGCGCATGAACATCTGCGTCTTCCTCTCCGCCGCCGATCTCGACGAGCGCTACACCCGCCCGGCCCGTGAATTCGCCGAACTGCTCGGCAAGGGCGGCCACACGCTGGTGTGGGGCGGCTCCGAGAGCGGCCTCATGAAGGTCGTGGCGGACGGCGTGCACGAGGCGGGCGGCCGGCTCGTCGGCGTCTCCGTCGACTTCCTCGCCGCCAAGGCCCGGCAGGTCGTCGAGCCCCACGAGATGGTGATCGCGCGCGACCTCGCCGAGCGCAAGGCGCTCCTCCTGGAGAAGGCCGACGCGATCGTGATCATGGTGGGCGGCACCGGCACCCTCGACGAGGCCACCGAGATACTGGAGCTGAAGAAGCACGGCAAGCACACCAAGCCGGTGGTCCTGCTGAACTCCGCCGGGTTCTACGACGGCCTCAAGGAGCAGTTCCGCCGCATGGAGGACGAGGGTTTCCTGCCCGTCCCGCTGACCGACCTGGTCTTCTTCGCGGAGGAGCCCGTCGGCGCCCTGGCCTACCTGGAGGAATCCTTCGGCACCCGGTGATGCGAGCATGGCGGGTATGGCTACACATGTGATCACCGGGGCGGGCTCCGGCATCGGCGCGGCCGTCGCCCGCCGCCTCCACGCACGCGGCGACGACCTCGTCCTGCACGCGCGGGACGCGGGCCGCGCCAAGGAGCTCGCCGCCGAGTTTCCCGGCGCGAGCACGCTCGTCGGAGACCTCTCCGACCCCGACAAGCTGTCCTGGGCCTTCGGCCACCAGTCGCTGCCGTCCCGGGTCGACTCCCTGCTGCACATCGCGGGCGTCGTCGACCTCGGCCCGGTCGGCGAGCTCACCCCCAAGGCGTGGCGCCACCAGCTCAACGTCAACCTCATCGCCCCCGCCGAACTGACCCGCCACTTCCTGCCCCAGCTCCGGGTCGCCCAGGGGCACGTGGTCTTCGTCAACTCCGGCGCCGGCCTCAGCGCCCACGCCGACTGGTCCGCGTACGCGGCCTCCAAGCACGGCCTGAAGGCCCTCGCCGACTCGCTGCGCCAGGAGGAGCACGGCAACGGCGTCCGCGTCACCTCCGTCTACCCCGGCCGTACGGCGAGCGCCATGCAGGTCAAGGTCCACCAGCAGGAGGGCAAGGAGTACGACCCGTCGCGCTACATCGACCCCGAGTCGGTCGCCACGACGATCCTCATGGCCCTGGACCTGCCGCGCGACGCGGAGGTCAACGACCTGACGGTGCGGCCGGGACGATGAGCGACACCTTCACCTGGGGCCCCGCCACCGGCATCGGGTCGATGCCCGGCGGGGACGCCCGCGAGGCCGCGAAGACCGTGACCGGCAGCTTCGATGGGCCCGAACAGGGCATCCCGTACCTGCCCGAGCTGCCCGCGCGCGGACCCGGCGCCGACATGATCGGCCGCACCGCCGGGCTCCTCGTCGACCTGTACGCGCGCGTGGAGCCCAGCGGCTGGCGCGTCGGCGACCGTCCGGGCCGGGACACCCGGCGCGCCAGGGCCTGGCTCGGCGAGGACCTTGACGCCCTGGAGGAGTTCACCCAGGGGTACGAGGGCCCGCTGAAGGTCCAGGCCGTCGGCCCCTGGACGCTCGCCGCCGCCCTGGAGCTGCGGAACGGCGAGGCCGCGCTCTCCGACCCCGGCGCCTGCCGCGACCTCGCAGGGTCCCTCGCCGAAGGCCTGCGCGAACACCTCGCCGACGTGCGCCGCAGGGTGCCCGGCGCACAGGTGGTCCTGCAGCTCGACGAGCCCTCGCTCATCGCCGTGCTGCGCGGGCAGGTCAAGACCGCCAGCGAGTACCGCACGCACCGCGCCGTGGACCGGCAGGTCGTCGAGAGCACGCTGCGGGACGTCCTCGCCGTCCGGGGCGAGGGTGCCGCGGTCGTCCACTCCTGCGCGCCCGACGTGCCCTTCGCGCTGCTTCGCCGCGCCGGGGCCGACGCGATCTCGTTCGACTTCTCCTTGCTCACCGAGCGTGACGACGAGGCGATCGGTGAGGCGGTCGAGGGCGGCACGAAGCTCTTCGCCGGTGTCGTGCCGGGCGTGGACGGCCGATTGTCAGACCCTGCCGGTAGCGTCATGGGTGTCAGGACGTTCTGGCGCAGGCTGGGGCTGAATCCGGGATCGCTCGCGGAGTCGGTCGTGGTCACTCCGTCGTGCGGTCTCGCGGGCTCTTCTCCCGCGTACGCACGCGAGGTGCTCGGCCATTGCGTGAGAGCGGCGCGATCGCTCGCGGACAACCCTGAGTAATTGGGTATGACGTAACGGGAGGACGAAACGGTGGCTGTCGAACAGCAAGGCTCTGTGCCCGCCGAGGCACGGGATCAGCATGCCCAGCTGGCCGAACAGATCGAGGAGCACCGCTTCCGGTACTACGTGAAGGACCAACCGGTCGTCAGCGACGCCGAGTTCGACAGGCTCCTGCGTTCTCTCGAAGCCCTGGAGGAGGAGTATCCGGAGCTCAGGACCCCGGATTCGCCCACCCAGAAGGTCTCCGGTTCGTACGAGACGGAGTTCACCGCGGTGGAGCACCGCGAGCGCATGCTCTCCCTGGACAACGCCTTCGACGACGAGGAGCTGGCCGCCTGGGCCGACCGTGTCGCCAAGGAGGTCGGCTCCCCGGACTTCCACCTCCTGTGCGAGCTGAAGGTCGACGGCCTCGCGGTCAACCTCACGTACGAGGACGGCAGGCTGACCCGCGCCGCCACCAGGGGCGACGGCCGCACCGGCGAGGACATCACACCGAACGTCCGCACGATCGCCGACATCCCCCAGCGCCTCAAGGGCGACCGCGTCCCCGCCCTGGTGGAGATCCGCGGCGAGGTCTTCTTCCCCATGGAGAAGTTCGAGGAGCTGAACGCCCGCCTGGTCGAGGCGGGCGACAAGCCCTTCGCCAACCCGCGCAACGCGGCGGCGGGTTCGCTGCGCCAGAAGGACCCGCGCGTCACCGCGACCCGCCCACTGCACATGGTGGTGCACGGCATCGGCGCCCGCGAGGGCTTCGACATCGACTGCCTCAGCCACGCCTATGACCTGCTCAAGGAGTGGGGCCTGCCCACCGCCAAGCACAACAAGGTGGTGGACGGACTCGACGGCGTCCGCGACTTCATCGCGTACTTCGGAGAGAACCGGCACTCCGTGGAGCACGAGATCGACGGCGTCGTCGTCAAGCTCGACGAGATCCCGCTCCAGGGCCGCCTCGGCTCCACCTCACGCGCCCCCCGCTGGGCCATCGCCTGGAAGTACGCGCCGGAGGAGGTCAACACCAAACTCATCAACATCCGCGTCGGCGTCGGCCGCACCGGCCGCGTCACGCCGTACGCCCAGGTTGAGCCCGTCACCGTCGCGGGCTCCGAGGTCGAGTTCGCAACCCTGCACAACCAGGACGTGGTGAAGAAGAAGGGCGTCTTCATCGGCGACACCGTCGTGATCCGCAAGGCCGGTGACGTCATTCCGGAGATCCTCGGCCCCGTCGTGGACCTGCGGGACGGCAGCGAGCGGGAGTTCGTGATGCCCGCCGAGTGCCCCGAGTGCGGCACCGCGCTGCGGCCCATGAAGGAGGGCGACATCGACCTCCGCTGCCCCAACGCCCAGTCGTGCCCGGCCCAGTTGCGCGAGCGCCTCTTCTACCTCGCGGGCCGCAAGAGCCTGGACATCGAGAACTTCGGGTACGTCGCCGCGGCCGCGCTCACCAGGCCCCTGGAGCCCGCCGAGCCGCCGATCCTCGACGAGGGCGACATCTTCGACCTGAAGGTCGACGAGCTCCTGCCCATCAAGTCGTACGTCTTGGACCAGGACTCCGGCCTGCCCAAGCGCGACCCCAAGACCGGCGAGGAGAAGGTCGTCACCTTCTTCGCCAACCAGAAGGGCGAGGCGAAGAAGAACACCCTCGCCATGCTGGAGAACATCGCGGCGGCCAAGGAGCGCCCGCTCGCCCGCGTCCTCACGGGCCTCTCGATCCGGCACGTAGGACCGGTGGCCGCCGAGGCGCTGGCCCGCGAGTTCCGCTCCATCGACCGCATCGAACAGGCCACCGAGGAGGAGCTGGCCACGACGGAGGGCGTCGGCCCGACCATCGCGGCCTCACTCAAACAGTGGTTCGCCGAGGAGTGGCACCGGGAGATCCTGCGCAAGTGGCGGGCCGCCGGCGTGCGCATGGAGGAGGAGTCGGGCGGCGAGGACGAGGGACCGCGCCCGCTCGCGGGCCTCACCGTCGTCGTCACCGGGACGCTCGAGCACCACACCCGGGATGGCGCGAAAGAGGCGCTGCAGAGCCGGGGAGCAAAGGTGACCGGTTCCGTTTCGAAGAAGACCTCATTCGTCGTCGTCGGCGACAACCCCGGGTCGAAGTACGACAAGGCCATGCAGGTGAAGGTTCCGGTTCTCAACGAGGAAGGCTTCGCTGTGCTGCTCGAACAAGGACCTGACGCGGCGCGGGAAGTCGCGCTTCCGACCGAGGAGTAGCGGTTGAAGGCCACCCGTTCGGCGCATACCAGAGGCATACGGGTGGCCGGGTCGCATTCGGGCAACCGTAGCCGACCGCTGCCCGTGGAAGCCTTCTGCGGCCTACTGTTGAGGTGTGCGCCTGCCGTGCCCCGCTGCGAACGGGGTATCACCTGCTCATCAAGAGCTCGGAAGGGGGCATCCCCTGCTCGGCAAGGGTCCGGGAGGGCTGCGTCTCCCTGCTCGTGCGGAGCATGGGGACGGTTGTTCGGGCGCGGCCGACTCGTGGGCCGAGTCCGCGTGGCGTGGGCACCGCCGGCTGTGAGAGGGACGGGAATGGAACCGACCGAGAGCGCCGCCCCGGACTCACGGCTGCGCGCGCGCCTGTGGCGCGCGCCGGGAGCCTGGTTGCGGGGCCGCCGGGCAGTGCCGGCCACCGACCCGGGCGCCGCCGTCGGCGCGGCCGCCCGCTCCGGATCCGCCGCGCTGAGCACCGCCGTGGAACCACGCGAGCGGGCCTGGATGGCCACACCCGACCGCACCGACACCCCCGTCACCTGCACGGCCGACCCGGCCGCGCAGGACTCCCGCGAGGCCTGGCCCCTGCTGCCCGTCATGGTCGTCGCCGCGGCCGCCGTGTTCCTCGGCACCGGCTTCTTCCAGGCCGTCACGGGCCGGCACGCGCTGTTCCCCACCGGCGCGGCCGGCTGGTCCCTCGCCGTCCTCACCGGCCTCATCGTCGCCCACCTCGTCGCCCTCGGCCGCGACCGCTGGTGGGGCGGCACGGGATCCGGCGGCGCGCTCACCGTCGCCGTCCTCCTGCTCTACGGCTGGGTGCCCGCCGGCCTGGTCAGCCTCACCGTCGTCGTCCTGGTCGGCGTCGCGCGCAGACACCGCTGGCGGCAGGGCCTGCTGCACGGCGCGGTCGACATCCTCGGCATCGGCGCGGGCGGCCTCGCCCTGGCCGCCTTCGGCACGGCGCCGAGCGCCGAATCCCCCTGGCTGCCCGCCACCTGGGACCTGTACACCGCCCCCCAAGTGGCCCTGGTCGCCGTCGCGTACCTCGTCGTCACCCGCGTCCTGCTCTGGTACGTCCACGCGCCCCGCACCGGCGCCCTGCCCACCGTCACCCGCACCGCCCTCGTCAGGCAGGGCCTCCTCAGCGTCGCGCTGCTCGGCATCGCCCCGCTGATCTGCGTCGTGGCGATCTCCCTGCCCATCCTGCTGCCCCTCTTCGCCATCCCGCTGGTCGCGCTCGACTCCACCCTGTGGATCGCCCGCGCCCGTGCGGAGGAGCAGCTGCGCGACCCGCTCACCGGCCTGCCCAACCGGCAGTGGCTGCTCGAACGGACCTGGACGGCCCTCGACGACGCCGAGCGGCTCGGCGCACGGGCCGCGTTAATGCTGATCGACATGGACCGCTTCCGGTCGGTCAACGACACCCTCGGCCACCTCGCCGGCGACCGGCTGCTGCTGCAGATAGCGGACCGGCTGCGGCTCGCGCTGCCGCGCGGCGCCGAGGCCGCACGGCTCGGCGGCGACGAGTTCGCCGTCCTGCTGCCGGTCGTCGACTCCACCACCTCGGCCACGCGTGTGGCGCGCCAGCTGGTCGCCGCCCTCGGCTCGCCGCTCGACCTTGACGGCCTGACCCTCGTCCTGGAGGCGAGCGCCGGCCTCGCCGTCTTCCCCGACCACGCGCTCGACGCGGAGGGCCTCCTGCGCCGCGCCGACGTCGCGATGTACCAGGCGAAGCGCGACCGCACCGGCGTCGAGGTGTACGAGTCCAAGCGGGACTCCAACACCCCGGACCGCCTCGGCCTGTTGGGCGACCTGCGCCGCGCGCTCGACGCCGGCGACGTCGAACTGCACTATCAGCCGAAGGTCCGCTTCGACGGCAAGGTCGCGGGCCTGGAGGCCCTGGTCCGCTGGGTGCACCCCGAGCGCGGCCGGGTGCCGCCCGACGAGTTCATCGCCATCGCCGAGTCGTCCGGCCTCATGCCCCACCTGACGGAGTACGTCCTGGAGACGGCGCTTGGCCAGGTCGCCAAGTGGCAGGCGATGGGACTCAAGGTCCCCGTCGCGGTGAACGTGTCCCCGCGCGACGTCCACACCCCCGGCTTCGCGGGTGCGGTCGCGGCGCGTCTCGCCCGGCACGGGGTCCCGCCCGGGGCGCTGCAGCTGGAGATAACCGAGCACGTCCTCCTGGAGGACCCGCAGCGCGCCGCGGACACACTGGCCGGGCTCACCGGCCACGGGGTCAAGATGTCCCTCGACGACTTCGGCACGGGGTACTCCTCCCTGGTCCACCTGCGCCGCCTCCCGGTCAGCGAACTGAAGATCGACCGCTCCTTCGTGGCCCGCCTCGCCATCGACAACGAAGACGCGGAGATCGTCCGCTGCACCGTGGACCTCGCCCACTCGCTCGGCCTGCTCGTCGTCGCGGAGGGCGTCGAGGACGACGAGACGTGGGAGCGGCTGCGGGACCTCGGGTGCGACGCGGTCCAGGGCTGGCTCGTCGCCGCGGCGATGCCCGCCGAGGAGGCGACGGCGTGGCTCCGCGCGCGCGGCTCCCGCGGCTGGCGCCGCCCGGCGGACGTCGCCGCGGAGGCCGCCTCCGCGGCGGAACAGTCCTCGGGCCACGTGGTCAAGTAGCCGCCGCGGAGCGGTGCGGAGGAAACCGTTTAACGGGCACCCCGGAGCGACCCATAGGATTGGGGCCACAACCCGCACACTCACCCCTGAGGACCGCCGCATGCCTGGCATCACGCGCGAGGAGGTCGCCCACCTCGCCCGCCTTGCACGTCTGGAGCTGAAGGCCGAGGAGCTCGACCACTTCGCCGGACAGCTCGACGACATCATCGGCGCGGTCGCCCGCGTCTCCGAGGTCGCCGACCAAGACGTACCGCCGACCTCGCACCCGCTGCCGCTGACGAACGTCATGCGCGCGGACGAGGTCCGTCCGTCGCTCACCACCGAGCAGGCGCTCTCTGGCGCCCCGGCCCAGGAGCAGCAGCGTTTCAAGGTGCCGCAGATCCTGGGGGAGGACTGAAGATCATGACGGACATCATCAAGCTCACCGCCGCCGAAATCGCGTCGGGGATCGCCTCCGGCGAGCTCACGGCGGTCGAGGTCACCGAGGCCCACCTGGCCCGTATCGAAGCCGTCGACGAGAAGGTGAACGCCTTCCTGCACGTCGACCGCGAGGGCGCTCTCGCGCAGGCCCGCGCCGTCGACGAGAAGCGCGCCAGGGGAGAGAAGCTCGGCCCGCTGGCCGGCGTCCCGATCGCGCTCAAGGACATCTTCACCACCGAGGGCGTGCCGACCACGGTCGGCTCGAAGATCCTCGAAGGCTGGATCCCGCCGTACGACGCGACCGTCACCAAGCGCCTGAAGGCCGCCGACGTCGTCATCCTCGGCAAGACCAACATGGACGAGTTCGCCATGGGGTCCTCCACCGAGAACAGCGCGTACGGCCCCACCGGCAACCCCTGGGACCTCACCCGCATCCCGGGTGGCTCCGGCGGCGGCTCCTCCGCGGCCCTCGCCGCGTACGAGACCCCCCTCGCCATGGGCACCGACACCGGCGGCTCGATCCGCCAGCCCGCGGCCGTCACCGGCACGGTCGGCGTCAAGCCGACCTACGGCGGCGTCTCCCGCTACGGCATGGTCGCCTTCAGCTCCAGCCTCGACCAGGGCGGCCCCTGCGCCCGCACCGTCCTCGACGCCGCCCTGCTGCACGAGGCCATCGCCGGGCACGACGAGCTCGACTCGACGTCCATCGACGCCCCGGTCCCGCCGGTCGTCGAGGCCGCGCGCAACGGCTCCGTCCAGGGCATGCGGGTCGGCGTCGTCAAGCAGTTCCGCGGCGAGGGCTACCAGGCCGGTGTCGTCCAGCGCTTCGACGAGTCCGTGGAGCTCCTCAAGGAGCTCGGCGCGGAGATCGTCGAGCTGGACTGCCCGACGTTCGACCTGGCGCTCTCCGCGTACTACCTGATCGCGCCCTCGGAGTGCTCCTCGAACCTCGCCCGCTTCGACGCCATGCGCTACGGCCTGCGCGTCGGCGACGACGGCACGAAGTCCGCCGAGGACGTCACCGCGCTGACCCGCGAGGCCGGCTTCGGCGACGAGGTCAAGCGCCGCATCATCCTCGGTACGTACGCGCTCAGCTCCGGCTACTACGACGCGTACTACGGCAGCGCCCAGAAGGTCCGCACGCTCATCACCCGTGAGTTCGAGGCGGCCTTCGAGCAGGTCGACGTGATCGTCTCCCCGACGACGCCGACCACTGCCTTCCCGATCGGCGAGCGCGCCGACGACCCGATGGCGATGTACCTCGCGGACCTGTGCACCATCCCGACCAACCTGGCGGGCAACGCCGCCATGTCGCTGCCCTGCGGCCTCGCGCCGGAGGACGGCCTGCCCGTCGGACTGCAGATCATCGCCCCCGCCATGAAGGACGACCGGCTGTACAAGGTCGGTGCTGCCGTAGAGGCCGCCTTCGTGGAAAAGTGGGGACACCCGCTGCTTGAGGAGGCACCGTCGCTGTGAGTGCACTGAACAAGGCCAAGGGCTTCAAGAAGTCCAAGACCGGCACGTACCTGTCGATCGGCACCACCGCCTTCGGCGCGGTGAGCGTGATCAAGCAGGCCAAGAAGGCCCGCTACGACCACGACACGCTCCGCCTCGTGGACGCGATCGTCTCCGCTGCCGCCATCGCCACCGGCGTCGCTCTGCTCGTGCGCGAGCTGAAGCGCCTCGGCGACGACGACGTCCTGCTGGGCTGAGAGGGAAAGTTTCACCGTGACTGTCACTTCTGACCTGGTGTCGTACGAGGAAGCCCTCGCGACGTACGACCCCGTCATGGGCCTCGAGGTCCATGTCGAGCTCGGCACCAAGACCAAGATGTTCTGCGGCTGCTCGACCGCGCTCAAGCAGGACGCGAACAGCCAGACCTGCCCCACCTGCCTCGGCCTGCCCGGCGCGCTGCCGGTCGTCAACGAGATCGGTGTCGAGTCCGCGATCAAGATCGGTCTCGCGCTGAACTGCGAGATCGCCGAGTGGTGCCGCTTCGCCCGGAAGAACTACTTCTATCCGGACATGCCGAAGAACTTCCAGACCTCGCAGTACGACGAGCCGATCGCCTTCAACGGCTATCTGGACGTCCAGCTGGAGGACGGCGAGATCTTCCGCGTGGAGATCGAGCGCGCCCACATGGAGGAGGACACCGGCAAGTCCACGCACGTCGGTGGCGCGACGGGCCGCATCCACGGCGCCTCGCACTCCCTCCTGGACTACAACCGCGCCGGCATCCCGCTCATCGAGATCGTCACCAAGCCGATCGAGGGCGCCGGCGAGCGCGCCCCCGAGGTCGCCAAGGCGTACGTCGCCGAGCTGCGCGAGCTCATCAAGGCGCTCGGCGTCTCCGAGGCCCGCATGGACAAGGGCCAGATGCGCTGCGACGTCAACCTCTCGCTGCGCCCCAAGGGGCAGCAGGCGTTCGGCACCCGCAGCGAGACGAAGAACGTCAACTCGCTGCGGTCCGTGGAGCGCGCGGCGCGCTTCGAGATCCAGCGCCACGCGGCGGTCCTGAGCTCCGGCGGCACCATCGTCCAGGAGACCCGTCACTTCCACGAGGACGACGGCTCCACGACCTCCGGCCGCATCAAGGACAACGCCGAGGACTACCGGTACTTCCCGGAGCCCGACCTCGTCCCCGTCGCCCCGTCCCGCGAGTGGGTCGAGAAGCTGCGGGCCGGCCTGCCCGAGATGCCGCGCGTGCGCCGCAACCGCCTCCGCGAGGAGTGGGGCATCACCGAGCACGACATGCAGTCGATCCTCAACGCGGGCGCGGTCGAGCCGATCGTCGCCACCATCGAGGCGGGCGCCGACGCGGCGTCGGCCCGCAAGTGGTGGATGGGCGAGCTGGCCCGCAACGCCAACGAATCGGGTGTGGCTCTCGAAGAGCTCCCCATCACCCCGGCGCACGTCGCCCGGGTGACCGAGCTCGTCGCCGCAGGTGATCTGAACGACAAGCTGGCCCGCCAGGTCATCGAGGGTGTCCTGAAGGGCGAGGGCACCCCGGACGAGGTCGTCGAGAAGCGCGGCCTGAAGGTCGTCTCGGACGAGGGCGCGCTGACGGCCGCCGTCGACGAGGCCATCGCCGGCAACCCCGGTGTCGCGGACAAGATCCGCGGCGGCAAGGTCGCGGCCGCCGGCGCGCTGGTCGGCGCGGTCATGAAGGCCACCCGTGGCCAGGCCGACGCGGCCCGCGTCAAGGAGCTCATCCTGGAGAAGCTGGGCGTCAGCGAGGGCTGAGGTTTCCCTTCCTCCCGGTGAGGGGGCGGCGCACCCGACGGGGGCGCCGCCCCCTCACTCGTGTCCGGACGTCCTGGTGAACTCTTGGACGTTCACTCCGACTTCGTCCCGCGGTCTTCACAAGGAAACCGGACGTCACTAGCGTCCCGCCGAACAGGTCAATGGATCAGCAGAGAACCATTGGATGTCGGCCAGGACAACTGGGAGGTCCCACGTGACTCCGGAGATTTCGCGCAGACGCCTGATGGCGATCGGCGGCGGCGCGCTCGGTGCCGCCACCGTCGGCTCCTTCCTGCCGCCTTCGCTGCAGGAGGCGCTCGCGCAGGAGCCGCCGAGGGACGGCGGTCTCGACAAGATCGAGCACGTGGTGATCCTCATGCAGGAGAACCGGTCCTTCGACCACTATTTCGGATCCCTGCGCGGAGTGCGCGGCTTCGGTGACCGCAACGCCATCCGACTGCCCAGCGGCAAGACGGTGTTCGAGCAGCCCGGCGCCCTGCGCACGATCCTGCCCTTCCCCGTCCGCCAGGCCGCGGAGACGCAGAAGAAGGACCTCCAGTACATCGGCGACCTGGACCACTCCTGGAGCGGCGGCGCCAAGGCCTGGCGCGACGGCTGGATGGACGGCTGGATCACCGCCAAGACGGCGGCCACGATGGCGTACTACACGCGCGAGGACATCCCGCTGCACTACGAACTCGCCGACACCTTCACCGTCTGCGACGCCTACCACTCGTCCATCCACACCTCCACCAGCCCCAACCGCAACCACCTGTGGAGCGGGAAGACGGGCTACGAGGCGAACGGCAAGCGGGCCGTCGGCAACGACGCCTACGCCGAGGGAACGCACCCCGGCTACGGCTGGGGGACGTACGCCGAGCGCCTGGAGAAGGCCGGCGTGAGCTGGCGGACGTACACCGAGTGGGAGAACTTCACCGACAACCAGATCGAGTTCTTCACCACCTTCAAGGCCATCGCCCGCAAGGCCCTGGCCGCGGCGGGCACCGGCCTGACCTACATGGAGGCCTTCTACGCCAAGGTGCGCGACACCAAGGACGAGACGGCGCGCGCGAAGCTCCTCGCCGACCTGGACAAGGGCGTCGCCACCCTCACCAAGAGCGAGCGGTCGCTGTTCGAGCGCGGTCTGCGGCGCGTGCCGACCGGCAAGCTCGCCGAGGAGTTCGCGAAGGACGTCGCGGGCGGCAAGCTCGCGAAAGTCACCTATCTGGTGCCGTCCGCGGTGGACTCCGAGCACCCCAGCGTCTCCTCGCCCATCCACAGCGCGACCATCGTCTACAAGGTGCTCGACGCCCTCGCCTCCCATCCCGAGGTCTGGCGTCGCACCGCCGTGTTCATCAACTACGACGAGAACGACGGCTTCTTCGACCACGTCCCGCCGCCCGTGCCCGGCGGCGACTCCGCCGAGGAGAAGGAAGAGCGCTGGGACGGGAAGCCGACCGGTCTCGGCGCGCGCGTGCCGATGCTCGTCATCTCGCCGTGGACCGTCGGCGGATACGTCTGCTCCGAAGTCTTCGACCACACCTCCGTCGTGCGCTTCCTGGAGAAGTGGACCGGGGTGAAGGAGCCCAACATCAGCGCCTGGCGCCGCAAGGTCACCGGCGATCTCACCGGCGCCTTCGACTTCCGGCGCGGCCACCGCAGGCCCGACATCGACCAGCCCGGCGCCATCCCCGCGTTCAGCGGCCGCTGGGCGCCGCAGCCGCCCCTGAAGCAGTCGATGCCGGTCCAGGAGCCCGGCACCCGCCGCGCCCGCCCACTGCCCTACCAGCCCGACGCCGACGTGACGCCCGGCGAGGACGGCACGCTCACGGTGCGGCTGCGCAACGGCGGCAGCTCCAGCGCGCACTTCGCGCTCTACCCGTACGCCGGTGAGTTCACGATTCCGCAGCACCAGGACGTCGTGCGCAAGGGCTCCTGGACCGTTCCGGTGCCGGGGGACGCGTACGCCTTCACCGTCACCGGGCCGAACGGCTTCCGCCGCGAGTTCGCGGGGGCCAAGGGGGCCGGGGACGGCGGCGCGCGGCTCGCCTCCGCGATCACCCGCCGCGAGATACACCTCACCCTCGCCAACCGCGGCCGCCACGACCTGGTCTTCACGGTCAAGCCCCTCGGCTATGTGGACGAGGACGACATCAGGCGCCGCACACGGACCGTCCGGGTCAAGGCGCGCAGCAGCCGCACCGTCGCCTGGCACACCGCCGGCGAGCACGGCTGGTACGACGTCGAGGTGACCACCGACCGCGACACCGCCTTCCGTCGCCGCCTCATGGGCCACATCGAGAACGGACGCGTGAGCGTCTCGGGATGACCCCGGCACGCCGGGTGCGCGGAGGTACCCCCGGTGCCTCCGCGCACACCTTGTGCCCTTGTGAGTAAGGCCACGAAACGGACCAACGATCGCCAACGGCTGTCAAAGTGACTGTGGCGCCGATGTCGCCACTCATGCGTTCTTTGCGGGCTGCGGGCTGTCCACTTGCTTGACTGTTGCTCCCGATGAAGATCCACGAACCATTCAGGGAGCCAGTCCGTGGCAGCACTCGCCCGGTGGTGCGTCAGGCACCGACTCGTCGTCGTCCTGCTGTGGCTCCTCGCTCTCGGCGGGGCCGTCTCGGCCGCCGCCGTCGCCGGATCCGCGTATTCGAACGACTACGAGGTGCCGGGCACCGAGTCCGGCCGGGCGACCCAGCTCCTGAACGAGAACTTCCACGGCCTCGGCGGCGACAGCGACACCGTCGTCTGGCACACCGGCCCCGGCACCTCCGTGCGCGCCGCCGACGTCGAGCAGACGATGTCCGGCGCCCTCGACAAGATCGCCGAGCTGCCCGCCGTGGCCTCCGTGACCGGGCCCTACGAGGGCGAGGGAGGGGGCGCGGACCAGGTCAGCCAGGACAGCCGCACGGCGTACGCCACCGTCACCTTCCGCGAGCAGGCCGACGACATGGACAAGGCCGACGCGCAGGCCGTCGTCGACACCGCGAAGGCCGCCGCGTCCGACCGCCTGCAGGTGGAGCTCGGCGGCACCGCCATCGGTCTCACCGAGTCCAAGAGCGCCCAGGTCGCCGAGATCGTCGGGGTGGCCGTCGCCGCCGTCGTGCTCTTCGTCGCCTTCGGCTCGCTCGCCGCGTCCGCCCTGCCCATCGCCACCGCGTTGGTGTCCGTCGGCACCGCGTACGCGGGCATCGTGCTGCTCGGCCATGTGATGACCGTCGCGGACTTCGCACCGATGCTCGGCACCCTGATCGGGCTCGGCGTCGGCATCGACTACGCCCTCTTCATCGTCACCCGGCACCGCAAGGGCCTCAAACGCGGCCTGCCCGTGGCCGTCGCCGCCGAACGCGCCGTCGCCACCACAGGACGCGCCGTGGTCTTCGCGGGCGCCACCGTCTGCATCGCCCTGCTCGGCATGCTCATCCTGCGGCTCGGCTTCCTCAACGGAGTCGCGATCGCCGCCTCGCTCACCGTCGTCCTCACCGTCGCCGCGTCCGTGACCCTGCTGCCCGCGCTCCTCACCTGGATCGGCCCGCGCGCCCTCAGCCGCCGCGAACGCCGCCGCATGGCCGAGCACGGCCCCGAACCGGAGCTGCCGACCGGACTCGCCGCCCGCTGGGCCGTCTTCGTGGAGCGCCACCCCCGCCTGCTCGGCGCCGTCGCGGTCCTCGTCATGGCCGTGCTCGCGCTGCCCGCCCTCGGCCTGCACCTCGGCACATCCGACCAGGGCAACAACCCGGCGAAGGCGACCACCCGGCAGGCGTACGACCTCCTCGCCGACGGTTTCGGCCCCGGCGTCAACGGGCCCCTGACACTAGTGAGCGAGATCTACGGAGCGGGCGACCGGGTGGCCGTCGACGACCTCGCCGCGACGCTGAGGTCGACCGAAGGCGTCGCCTCCGTGAGCCCGGTGACGTACGGGGACAACGGCCGCGCCGCCTTCCTCACCGTCGTCCCCGACTCGGCTCCCCAGTCCGAGAAGACCAGCGCACTCGTCGACCGGCTGCGCGACGACGTCCTCCCTGAGGCGGAGGCGGAGAGCTCCCTGGAGGTGTCCGTCGGCGGCGTCACCGCGAGCTACGACGACTTCGCGGAGGTCATCGTCGGCAAGCTGCCGCTCTTCGTGGGCGTCGTCATCGGGCTCGGCTGCGTGCTGCTCCTGCTGGCCTTCCGGTCCATCGGGATCCCCCTCAAGGCCGCCGCGATGAACGTCGCCGCGGTCGCCTCCGCGTTCGGCGTCGTCGTCGCGATCTTCCAGTGGGGCTGGGGGAGTGAGCTGCTCGGGCTCGGCAGGGCCGGGCCGATCGAGCCTTTCCTGCCGGTGATCATGGTGTCCGTCCTCTTCGGGCTCTCCATGGACTACCAGGTCTTCCTGGTCAGCCGGATGTACGAGGAGTGGCTGGAGACCGGCGACAACCGGCGGGCCGTCCGCGTGGGCCTCGCCGAGACCAGCCGCGTGATCAACTCCGCGGCCGTGATCATGATCTCGGTCTTCCTGGCCTTCGTCCTCAGCGGCGACCGGGTCATCGCGATGTTCGGCATCGCGCTCGCGGCGGCCGTCGCCCTCGACGCCTTCGTGCTGCGTACGCTGCTCGTGCCCGCCCTGATGCACATGCTCGGCGGCGCCAACTGGTGGCTGCCGAGCCGCCTGGACCGCCTCCTGCCGCGCATCAGCATCGAGCCGCCGGAATCTCGTTCGAACCCGCGTGGCACACGTGCGAAGATCCCCGGAAACCGGGACGTCGCCGACGACGTGAGTGCGCTGGAGGAGCAGGATGTTCGCGATATCGCTGGACGAGGGCGCTGAGCTGCGGCCGCTGGAGCCGTGGCAGGCACAGGAGTTCCTGGAGCACGTCGAGCGGGCGCGGGAGTACGCGGGGCCGTGGGTGCCCTTCACCGCGGTCGTGACGGACCTCGAGACCGCGCGGAAGCACCTCCAGACGTACGCCGACAAGCAGGCCTCCGACACCGGACGTTTCTACGGCATCTGGCTGGACGGCACCCTCGTCGGCGGTGTCCTCTTCCGGATCTTCGACACCGGCAGCGACAGCTGTGAGGTCGGTGTGTGGCTGGAGCCGTCGGCCGCCGGGCGCGGCCTGGTCAACAAGGCGTCGCGGGTGCTCATCGACTGGGCCGTGGACGAGCGCGGGATGCACCGCGTGGAGTGGCTGGTCTCCTCGCTCAACGACCGCAGCAAGGCGGCCGCCGAGCGGCTCGGGTTCACCAGGGACGGCGTGCTGCGGGAGAGCTTCCCCTGGCAGGGCGTGCGGCACGACATGGAGGTCTGGTCCGTACTCGCCCCGGAGTGGCGGGCGGCGCGGGACGCCCAGGTGGCGGACGCGCGTTAAGGGAGCTCTCAGACTCCGTCCGTACGGTGCGGGGCATGGGTACTAAGACAGATGACGCGGCCGGTGCCAAGGGTGCGGCCGGGACCGAGGCCGAGGCCGACGAAGTGACCGGGGCCGGGAAGCCGGAGACGGTCGACGTCACGAAGTCCGACGCGGCCGACGCCGCCGGGCCCGAGGGCGCCACCCCCGAGGCGGCGGAGGCCGCCGACGCGGACGCCGAGACCGCCGAGGACGCAGAGAACGCCGACGCCGACGCGGATGACGATGTGGATGCCGACGTGGCCGCCCGCCCCGCCGGGCCCACCGGTGTCGGCCAGGGCGCCGCGGCCGTCGTGTCCGCCGCGCTCGGCGTGATCGGCCTCTCCGGAGGCTGGCTCGGCACGATCGCCGGCGCGCGCTCGAACATCATGGGGCAGCTGGAGACCAAGCAGTCCGCGAGCGTCTCCGACCAACTCCAGGCCATGTACGGCGACTCCTGGCAGGCCACCGCGCTGATCGCCGGCTTCTTCGCGGCCGCCGCGCTGGTCGTCGGCTTCCTGGTGCTCGTCAGGCCCGCGTTCGGCGCGCCCGGCAAGGAGCAGGCGCCGTGGATCAAGTCCGTGGCGTGGGCAGGCGTCGCGCTCGGCGTGATCGGGCTGCTCCTCGCCGTCGCCAAGTACTCCGACCTGCTGCTCGGACTGCCGTCCGCACCTTCCTGAGCCATCGGCCCGCGCACGTAAGGCAGGGGCGGGGCAGGGGCTAAGGCCCCCGCCCCGCCCTTCGTCGTACCTAAGGCCCCACGCCTCCGGGAGATGCGGCATCCGCCCGATGTGGGCGACCCCCCTGGGAGACGAAAGTGGAGACATCGCAGAGAACGACACCGGCGATACCACCGACAACCCGAGGGGTACGACATGTTCGAGTACGAGATGCACCAGGTGCGCGCCGCCGAGCTGGCCCGCGAGGCCGACCGCCACCGCCTGCTCGGCGAGGCCCGCAAGCTCCGTGCCGCCGCCCGCCGTTCGGCCCGCCACGAAGCCGAGGGGCGGGTGAGTACGACGCTCTGGAGGAACCGCCTCATGCGGGGCAGGGCGCGCTTCACACGGGCCGCCTGAGATGACGGGGCCCGTGCCGGTGACCGCTCCGCGGACATCGGGTGCCGCGCCGGCCGCCCTCTGTGCGATGCTCGCGGCTGTGGAGACCAGGTCCGTGAGCCCGGTGTTCGTCGGCCGAACCGACGAACTCGGCGTACTGAACGAAGCGCTCGCCCGCGCCACCGGCACCCCGCTCGAAGGAGCCGGGGGGCCCGGCCCGGGCGAGCCGCAGGCGTTGCTGCTCGGCGGTGAGGCGGGGGTCGGCAAGACCCGCCTCGTCGAGGAGTTCGCCGCGGCCGCCGAGAGACAAGGCGCCGTCGTCGCGCTCGGCGGCTGCGTGGAGATCGGCGCCGACGGCCTGCCGTTCGCCCCCTTCGCCACCGCGCTGCGCTCGCTGCGCCGCCAGCTCCCCGACGAACTGGCCGCCGCCGCCGAGGGCCAGGAGGAAGAACTCGCCAGGCTCCTGCCCGAACTGGCGGGGCCCACGCACGGAAACACCTCGCACGGACACGCCCCCGGAGGCAGATCCGACGAGGGAACGGCCCGCCTCTTCGAACTCACCGCACGCCTCCTGGAGCGCCTCTCCCGCGACCGCACCGTCGTCGTCGCCCTGGAGGACCTGCACTGGGCCGACACCTCCACCCGCCACCTCCTCGCCTATCTCTTCCGCACCCTGCGCGGCGGCCGCCTCGTCCTCCTCGCCACCTATCGCGCCGACGACATCCACCGCCGCCACCCCCTGCGTCCCCTCCTCGCCGAACTGGACCGGCTGCGCACGGTGCGCCGTGTCGAGCTGAGCCGCTTCAGCAAGGACGAAGTCGCCCGCCAGATGGCCGGGATACTCGCAGCCGAGCCCGAACAGGCCTTGGTCGACGACATATTCGACCGCTCCGACGGCAACGCCTTCTTCGTCGAGGAACTCGCCGTCGCCTCCCACGGCGGCAGCTGCGCTGGTCTGACGGACTCCCTGCGCGACCTGCTCCTCGTCCGCGTCGAGGAACTGCCCGAGGACACCCAGCGGGTGGCGCGGATCGTCGCCGAGGGCGGCTCCACCGTCGAGTACGAACTGCTCGCCGCAGTCGCCGGACTCGACGAGGACGACCTCATCGAGGCGCTGCGAGCGGCCGTCGGCGCCAACATCCTGCTCGCCTCGCCGGACGGCGACGGCTACCGCTTCCGCCACTCCCTGGTCCGCGAGGCCGTCAGCGACGACCTGCTCCCCGGCGAGCGCTCCCGCATCAACCGTCGCTTCGCCCAGGCCCTTGAGGCCGAGCCCACGCTCGTCGCCGCCGACCAGCGCGCCGCCCGCCTCGCCACCTACTGGTACCACGCGCACGACGCGGCCAAGGCCCTGCCCGCCGTCCTCGACGCCTCCGTCGAGGCCCGCCGCCGCTACGCCTACGCCGAGCAACTCCGCCTGCTCGAACGGGCGATGGAGCTGTGGGACGACGCCCCCGAGTCCGTCCGCGAATCCCTCCGCCCCGCCGACTACGTCGAGGGCTACCCCGCCTGCGGCTGCGACCCCGCCACCGCCCCCCTGCGCTATCTGGACCTGATGGCCGAGGCCACGGTCGCCGGGCGCCTCTCCGGCGAACGCGACCGCGCCCTCAAAATCACCAAGCGCGCCCTGCGCTTCCTCGACGGCGAGAACGACCCCCACCGCTCCGCCTGGTTCTGGGTGGCCCGCTCCCGGCTCGTCTCCACCCTCGGCCGCGGCGACGGCTGGGCGGAGATCGCCAAGGCCGAGGAGCTGATGCGCGGCCTGCCGCCCTCCGAGGTGCACGCGGACGTCCTCGTCTACCGCGCCTCCTGGGGCATGCTGCACGACCCGGGCCCCGAGACCCTGGCCGCCGCCGAACGCGCCGTCGAGTACGCCCGCATGGTCAAGGCCGACACCATCGAACTCAACGCCCGCCTCACCCGCGGCGCCCTCCTCGTCGAGGCAGGCGACCCCGAGGCGGGCCTCGCCGAGATGTACGAGGTCAGGGACCGCGTCGTCCGGGACGCCCTGGTCACCGACCTCAGCCGGGTCCACATCAACCTCCCTTCCTCCCTCGAAGGCGTCGGCCGCTCCGCCGAAGCGGTCGAGGTCGCGATGGCGGGCATCGAGTTCTGCCGGAAATACGGACTGGTGGACTCCGAGGGCTGGGTCTGGGCCAATGTCGCCGAGTCGCTCATCTCCCTCGGCCGCTGGGACGAGGCGGCCCACGCCGTCGCGGAGACCCAGCGCTGCGTGCAGAGCTCCAAGCCCCGGGCCTCGGCCTCCGAACGGTCCGCGCGCATGGCGCTCTACCGCGGTGAATACGCCGCGGCCGCCCGCCACATGCACACCGCCCACCAGCACCTCGGCACCCACGATCCACAGCCCCAATACATCCTCGTCCTCGTCCGCATCGCCCTCGGCCTCGCCGCCGCCGAGGGCCGGATCCTCGACGGCCGCGCCGAGTTCGAACGCGGCCTCGCCACCGGCCTCCCCCTCGGCACCTACAAATACGGCTGGCCCCTGCTCCTCGCCGCCGCCACGATGGAGGCCGACGCCCGCGGCCTGCCCGCCGCCGAACCCGGCCGCCCCGCCGCCCTCGAACGGATCCGCGGCGTCACCAAGTCCCTCGCCACCCCCACCCCGCTCTCCCTCGCCCTCGACGAGTGGACCCGCACCGAACTCCTGCGCGCCGAGGGCCGTGACCGCCCCGCCGACTGGCACACCGTCGTCACCGCCCTCGAACCCCTCGACCGCCCCTACGACCTCGCCCAGGCCCGCCTGCGCCTGGCCGAATCCCTCCTCGCCCCGGACACCACCGACCGCGACCGCGCCGCCCACCTGCTGCGCCAGGCCGGCGAGGTGGCTGACCGGCTCGGCGCCCGGCCGCTCTCCGACTCCATCACCGGACTCGCCCGGCGCGCCCGCCTCTCCCTGCACCCCGCCGAGACCGTCCGCGCCCCCGCCGCCCCGGCCCACCCCGCCGAGGCGCTGGGCCTGACCAGCCGGGAACGGGACGTCCTGCGGCTGGTCGCGGCGGGCCGCAGCAACCGCCAGATCGCCGAGGAACTCTTCATCTCCCCGAAGACGGCGAGCGTCCACGTCTCCAACATCCTCGCCAAGCTGTCCGTCACCGGCCGCGGCGAGGCCGCCGCGCTCGCCCACCGGCTCCGGCTGTTCCCCACCGCCGACGAGCAGCCCGCCCGGGGTTGACCTGCGCTTTTCCGTCTCGAGCCGGTTTCCGGCCGCCTCGCTTACGCTTGACGGCAGGATCTCGGCTCCTGGGAGGCGCAGTGTTCAACGCGATCGAGGCTCTGTTCGCGCCGGGGCGCAAGCACACCGACGACGAACAGAAGCGCCTGGAGATGACCCGCGTCGACCTCGCCGACGGCGACCCGGGGCGCGGACCGATCGACCTGACCTCGGGCAAGGTGGTCGTACGCCCACCCGTCCCGGCACCACGCTCCGACGAGACGCCGAGCACGGACGAGACGCCGAGTGTCGACGAGACGCTGAGCACGGAAGAGACCCCGAGCGTCGAGGAGAGACCTTCGCTCGACGCGCCGGACAGCTGACCTGACCTACTTCACCTGCACCTCCAGGATCTTGTCGTCCCCCTTCTCGGGTGTGCCCCGCGAGTCCGTCTCGTTCGTGACCAGCCACAGCTTGTCGCCGCCCGCCGCGACCACCGTGCGCAGGCGGCCGTGCTCGCCCTTCAGGAACGCCTGCGGCTCCGGCTCGCCCTCCAAACCCCGCACCGGGACGCGCCACAGCCGCTCACCGCGCAGACCCGCCATCCACACCGAGCCCTCGGCATAGGCGATACCGCTCGGTGAGGCCTCCGACGTCTTCCACTGGGCCACCGGATCCCGGAAGCCCTCCTTGCCCTCCTTGCCCTCGACCTCGGGCCAGCCGTAGTTCTCGCCGGCCTTGATGTCGTTCAGCTCGTCCCAGGTGTCCTGGCCGAACTCCGAGGCCCACAGCCGCTTCTGCTCGTCCCAGGCCAGGCCTTGCACATTCCGGTGCCCGAACGAATAGACGGCTGAGTCGTCGAAGGGATTGCCGGGGGCCGGCTCGCCCTCCGGGGTGAGGCGGAGGATCTTGCCGCCGAGGGACTTCTTGTCCTGCGCGAGGTCCGTCTCACCCGTTTCCCCCGCGCCCGCGTACAGCATCTTGTCGGGGCCGAAGGCGATCCGGCCGCCGTTGTGGATCATGCCCTTCGGGATGCCCTTGAAGACCGTGTCGGGTGCGCCCAGCTGCTCGCCCGAGGGTTTCTTCTCGTCGTACAGCATGCGGGCGATGCGGTTGTCGGACGCCGTCGTGAAGTACGCGTACACCAAGTGGTCCGATGCGTACGAAGGCGAGAGGGCGAGGCCCATCAGGCCGCCCTCGCCGCCGGGGGAGACGCCCGGCACCGAGCCGAGCTCCGTCTTCTTGCCCGTCTTCCCGTCGACCCGGGTGATCGTCCCCTCGTCGCGCGAGGACACCAGCAGGTCACCGCCGGGCAGCGGCGCGAGGCCCCAGGGGGACTTGAGGCCCGTGGTGACCGTGCGGACGACCTTCGCGGAGCCCTTCTCCGGTGGGGCCTCGGCGCCCGCCTTCCCGGTGGGGGACCGGCTCGACGTGTCCCGCTGCGGCGGGCTCTCGCGTCGGTCCGGTTCGTCGTCGCCGGACGAGCACCCCGCCGCGAACACGAGGGAGGCAGCGGCCAGCAAGGCCGTAACAGCAGGTCGTCGCACGATCAGATCCCTTCGACGCAGCGCTTCTACTGTTCATACACCGCTCGCGCCCCTCAGGTTCCCGAACTCAGCCCCACGACAGATTCCCGGACTCAGCCCCACGACAGATTCCCGGACTCAGCCCCACGACAGATTCCCGGACCCAGTCCCACAACAGATTCCCGGACTCAGCCCCACAACAGATTCGCGAACCCAGCCCCACGACAGGTCCCGAACCCAGCCCCACAACAGGTCCGGACTCAGTCCCACGACCCCAGCGCGGCCGGCAACGCCGCGATCTCCGCCAGGTCCGTCTCCGTCAGCCGCACCGAGGCCGCCCCGGCGTTCTCCACCGCCCAGCGCTCCCGCTTGGCACCGGGGATCGGCACCACGTGCCTGCCCTGCGCGAGCACCCACGCCAGCGCGACCTGCGCGGGCGTCGCCCCGTGCCGCTCCGCCACCCGGCGGAGCCCCACCACCAGCGGCTGGTTGGCCGCCATCATCTCGGCGGTGAAGCGCGGGTGCCGGGCCCGCAGGTCGTCCGGCTCGAAGCCCTGGCCGGGCTTCAGCGTGCCCGTGAGGAAACCATTCCCCAGCGGCATCGCGGCGAGCAGCCCTATCCCGCGGTCCACGCACCACGGCAGCAACGCGTCCAACGCCTCCGGTGACCACACGGAAAGCTCGGCCTGCACCGCGCTCACCGGAAAGACCTGCTGCACCCGCTCCAACTGCCGGATCGTCGCGTCGTGCAGCCCCGGCCCCGGGCGCCCGGGCGCCGCACGCCGCTGAGCGCGCGCCCCCACCGCGCACAGCCCCAGCGCCCGCACCTTTCCCGCGGCGACGAGTTCGGCCATCGCGCCCCAGGTCTCCTCGATGGGCACCTCGGGGTCCGCGCGGTGCAGCTGATAGAGGTCGATGGTCTCCGTCTGGAGCCGTCGCAGCGACGCGTCGCAGGCCCTTTTCACATAGCCGGGGCGGCCGTTGGCGACGATGTGCTGCTCGCCCACGAGCAGCCCGCACTTCGTCGACACGAACGCCTCCGCGCGCCGCTCCTTCAACACCCTGCCGATCAGCAGCTCATTGGTGAACGGCCCGTACATGTCCGCCGTGTCCAGCAGCAGCCCCCCACCGCCACCGGCCGCGCCGACGGCGTCCAACGCCGCGTGCACAGTGCGCAACGACGCGTCGCCGCGCTGCCGCGAGCCGGTGTACGCCCAGCTCATCGGCATGCAGCCGAGTCCGACGGCGCCCACTTCGAGCGCCCCCGCGCCGATCGTCCTGCGCTCCACCTGGACGTACCCTCCCACTCCTCGTTCGGAGATCATCAAAACTAACCGCTGCCGCCCCGGCCCCGACCGCTGCCCTCCACAGGGCGGCCCGCACCAGCGCGCACTAGCCTCCTGGCCATGACGACAGATGTATGGCTTCCGTTTGCACCGCACGAGATACAAGGGCTGCCCGAGGCCTCCGAGGCGGGCCTCGAGTACCGCTACTGGGACGGCGGCCCGGAGTTCCCCGCCGACCCGGCCGACTGCGCCTTCTATGTCGTGCCCTATATGAAGGGCACCGAGATCGCCGTACGCCCCCTGTCCGCGATGACGTCCCTGCGCGTCGTACAGACACTGACCGCGGGAATCGACCACGTGGAGCCGGGCATCCCGTCCCTCGCGCCCGGCGTGCGGTTGTGCAATGCCCGCGGTGTGCACGAGGCCAGCACCGCCGAGCTCGCGCTCGCCCTGACGCTCGCCTCGCTGCGGGGGATCCCGCGCTTCGTGGAGGGGCAGCGGCTGGAGAAGTGGCGGTCCGGGTTCTATCCGGCGCTCGCCGACAGGTCCGTCCTCATCGTGGGCTACGGATCGATCGGTTCCGCCATCGAGGACAGGCTCGCCCCCTTCGAATGCGCGCGGGTGGCGCGCGTCGCGCGCTCTGCCCGTGCCACGGAGCGCGGTCCCGTGCATCCGCTCGCCGACCTGCCGTCCCTGCTGCCCGACGCGGACGTCGTCATCCTCTCGACGCCCCTGTCCGAGACCACGCGCGGGCTGGTCGGCGCCGACTTCCTGGCCCGCATGAAGGACGGCGCGCTGCTCGTGAACGTCGCCCGCGGACCCGTGGTCGACACCAAGGCACTCCTCGCGGAACTGGAGTCCGGCCGCATCACCGCCGCCCTCGACGTGACCGATCCGGAACCCCTGCCCGCAGGTCACCCCCTGTGGCACGCTCCAGGAGTGCTCATCAGCCCGCACGTGGGCGGCTCCACCTCGGCGTTCGGGCCCCGCGCCCGGCGCCTGCTGGCCGCACAACTGACCAAGTACGTGGCCGGACAACCCCTCGACAACGTGGTGCTGACAACGGGCAGTTGATCGCCCGGAAGCGCTTTGCGCACGCTCCGCGCCCGACTGCGTGCGCCCTGTGTCCGCTTCTCCGCCGATAGTCACGGAGCGTAGAGGAGCTATGTCCCTGAGTGACGAGTCTGGTGTATCGTCCCGACAGGGGATGCGCCGTGGACCGTTCGGCGCCGGGGACGAGACATCAGACTGCGAGGGGGGCGACGGGCGATGCACGGCCTATGGGCGAACGATCCGACGCGGCGGGACCGCAGCCGGCGACTCTGCCGCACACCGGCCCGCAGACGCAGGCGAGCCGGGAACCGCACGAGCGGCCGTCGCCGCACGCACCAGCGCCCCTGTCGGCACGGCCGACGCGCGCGCCGGGCGGACACGGGGGCGGCGCGGACCAGGGCGGCCCGATGAGTGCCCGCCCGACCTCGACCCCCGTCCTCGACGGGGGCGTGGCCGCGCTGCCGCACAGGGTGCCGCTGGTCAGGCGCCCGCTGCCCGGGGGCCGCGGCCTCTTCTCCCAGCTGGTGCTCCTGCTGCTCTGCGGGGCGTATGCCGCGGGCTCGGCGCTCGGCTGGGGATCGGAGCGGCTCGCCCTGATCATGGGTGACTTCGGGCTGAGCATCGCGGCGGCGGCCGCCGCGATCTCCTGCTTCCGCTACTCCCGCACGCGCCGCAGCCGCTTTCGACCCGCATGGCTGCTCTTCGCGCTTTCCTCCGCGATGGCAGCCCTCGGCAACGGCGTCTGGGGCTGGTACGAGGTCGTGTTGGAGCGGCCCGTGCCCACTCGGGGCCTCGCCGACCTGTTCTTCCTCTGCTTCGCCCCGCCCGCCATCATCGGACTACTCGTGCTCGCCAAGCGCCCGGTGACCAAGGCGGGTTGGGGGTGCCTCGCCCTCGACTCCTGGCTGATCGGGGGCTCGCTCCTCACGCTCTCCTGGAGTCTGGCCCTCGCGCACACCGCCCAGTTCGAGGGGCGCAGCGTCGCGTACGCCGCGCTCTCCCTCGCCTATCCGCTCCTCGACATCGCGCTGGTCAGCATGGTGCTGGCCCTGCACTTCAGACGGTCGTCGGCCAACCGCACCGCGGTGAACACCGCGATCGGCGCGCTCGCCCTGACCGTGATGTGCGACGCGCTCTTCACCTCGCCGCTGCTGCACGCCAGTTACCGCTCGGGCCAGATGCTGGACGCCGGATGGTTCGCGGGCTCGCTGCTCCTCGCGTACGCCCCATGGGCCGCCCCCTGGCACGTGTACGGCGAGCGCGGGACCGGCCACGCACGCGTGCCGTACGACAGCGCCCCCGAGGAGCCGCGGACCCCCGCGACCCGTCCGATCGCCGGCTCGCTGGCCGCCCTCACGCCCTATCTGGCCGCCGCCGTCTGCACGTTGGGAATTCTCTACAACGCACTGAACGGCCGCAGCGTCGACCGCGTCGTGCTCTTCACCGCCAGCACCGTGGTGCTCGCACTCGTGGTCCGCCAGGGCATTATGCTCCTCGACAACATCACCCTCACCCAGGAACTGGCCCAGAAGGAGAACCACTTCAGGTCCCTGGTCCAAGGCTCCAGCGACGTCATCATGATCGCCGCGCCGAACGGCATCCTGCGGTACGTGAGCCCGGCCGCCGCCGGGGTCTACGGCCGCGACGCCGAAGAACTCGTCGGTTCCGAACTGGCCTCGCTCATGCACCCCGAGGACCTGGGCCGAGTCGTCCACGAAGTCCGCAGATTCCTCGCCGCCAACCCCGTCGAGGAGCCCACCACCCGCATCGAGTGCCGCTTCAAGTCCGGCGACGGCGACTGGCTGAACGTGGAGTCCACCGTCAACCGCCACCAGGGCGGCCTCATCTTCAACAGCAGAGACGTCACCGAACGGGTCCGCCTCCAGGCGCAGTTGCAGCACAACGCCGAGCACGACCCGCTCACCGACCTGCCCAACCGCGCCCTGTTCACCCGCCGCGTCGGCCAGGCACTGGCCGGCCGCAGAGTGACCGACCGCGGCACGGCCGTGCTCTTCATCGACCTCGACGGCTTCAAGGCCGTCAACGACACCATCGGACACCAGGCCGGGGACGAGCTCCTCATCCAGGCCGCGCGCAGACTCCAGGAGGCGGTGCGTTCGGGCGACACCGCCTCCCGGCTCGGCGGCGATGAGTTCGCGGCCCTCATCGTCGGCGACGGGACCAGAGACCAGGCCGCCAGAGAACGGCACATCTGCGAGCTCGCCGACCGGCTGAGAATCACCCTGTCCCAGCCCTACGCCATCGACGGCAACGACGTGCGCGTGGCGGCGTCCATCGGCGTGGCCTTCGCCGAGCCGGGCATCGGCGCGGGAGAGCTCCTGCGCAACGCCGACCTCGCGATGTACCGCGCCAAGGCAGGGGGCAAGAACCGCGTCGAGCTGTACGCGCCCCAGATGCAGGCCGACGTCGTCCGCAAGGCGCAGCTCGCCACGCGGCTGCGCGCCGCGCTGCACGAGGGCGAGTTCGCGCTGCTGCACCAGCCCGTGGTCCGGCTCGACGACGGCCGGATCACGTCGGTCGCGGCCCAGGCCCGCTGGCGCTCGGCGCAGGGCATCCTGTTCACGCCCGCCGAGTTCCTGCGCGTGTCCGAGAAGAAGGGCGAAGACGGCGGCCGGGCGGCCGAGCTGGGCCGCTGGATGCTCGAAGAAGCCGTCGAGCAGGCTGCCGAGCGCGGCCGGAGCGGGCACGCGGTGCCCGTCGCCGTCCGGATGAGCGCGCGCCGCCTGCTGGACCGGTCCATGCCCATGGGCTCCATCGAGGCGCTCCTGACCCGGCACGGCCTGCCCTCCGGCGCGCTCGTCATCGAGCTCGCCGACAGCGACCCCAGGGTCTCGCTCGACGACCTGGAGCGCCGCCTCGCGTCCCTGCGCAGGCTCGGCGTGCGGATTGCGCTCGACGGCTTCGGCAGCGGATACGCGGCGATCACCGCGCTGCGCCGGCTCCCCATCGACGTGCTGAAGCTGGACCGCGGCCTGATCGAGGGCGTCGTCGAGTCCGCGCGGCTGCACAAGATCACCTCCGGCCTGCTCCGCATCGCGAACGACCTGGGGCTCGTCTCCGTGGCCGACGGCGTCGACCTGCCCGAGCAGGTGGTCGCCCTGCGCGCGATGGGCTGCACGCACGGCCAGGGCATGGCGTTCTCCGGGCCGCTCGACGAGTACCGGCTGCGCCGGGCGCTCACCATCGGCGAGTATCCGGTGCCGCACGGCCCGGCCGAGCCGGTGCTCGCGGGCGGCCGCCCGGTGGCGTACGGCGGCGTGGCGTCGGCGACCTACGCGGGCGGACCCGCGGGTGCCTATGCGGGCGGGTCCTCCGGGCCGTTCGCGAGCGGGCCCGCGGGGACGTACGCGGGCGGCTCCCCGGGGGCGTACGCGAGCGGCCCCTCGCCCTACGCCCGTTCACATAATGAGACCCCCGTCCCACCTACTTGACACACCATGCGTGCCGGGGGGAGGGTCAATGCCATGCGCACCCGAATTCTCGTACTTGGAAAGCGCGTCGGCTGAAGCTGGGACCGACCGGTCCGAACACCGGATCCCAGCGACCGCACCCGGCGCGCTCCCCTCGCTTGCCTCACGGCACGAGGGGTTTTTTGTTGCACTGGCACCTGCCAAACCCCCGCAAACACCCCGCAAAAACCCTCAGCTTCGAGAAGAGAATGCCGATGACCGAGCAGGCCACCGGGGCCCACCATCCGCAGCCGCGGCCCCGATCCTCAGGACAGCAGTCCGCCCCCGTCGAGCACGTCACGGGTGCGCAGTCCCTCATTCGTTCTCTCGAGGAAGTCGGGGCCGACACGGTGTTCGGCATCCCCGGCGGAGCCATCCTCCCGGCCTACGACCCGATGATGGACTCCACCCGGGTGCGGCACGTCCTGGTGCGGCACGAGCAGGGCGCGGGCCACGCGGCCACCGGATACGCGCAGGCCACCGGCAAGGTCGGCGTCTGCATGGCGACGAGCGGCCCCGGCGCAACCAACCTGGTCACCCCGATCGCCGACGCCCACATGGACTCCGTCCCGCTGGTCGCGATCACCGGCCAGGTGGCCTCCAAGGCGATCGGCACGGACGCCTTCCAGGAGGCGGACATCGTCGGCATCACCATGCCGATCACCAAGCACAACTTCCTGGTCACCAAGGCCGAGGACATCCCGCGCACCATCGCCGAGGCCTTCCACATCGCCTCGACCGGGCGCCCGGGCCCCGTCCTCGTGGACATCGCGAAGGACGCGCTGCAGGCGCAGACGACGTTCTCCTGGCCGCCGCAGCAGGACCTGCCCGGCTACCGCCCGGTGACCAAGCCGCACGCCAAGCAGATCCGCGAGGCCGCCAAGCTCATCACCGCGGCCAAGCGCCCGGTCCTCTACGTCGGCGGTGGCGTCCTGAAGGCGCGGGCCACCGCGGAGCTGAAGGTCCTGGCAGAGCTCACCGGAGCGCCCGTCACCACCACACTGATGGCGCTCGGCGCATTCCCCGACAGCCACCCGCTGCACGTGGGAATGCCGGGCATGCACGGTGCGGTCACCGCCGTCACCGCGCTGCAGAAGGCCGACCTGATCGTCGCCCTCGGAGCCCGCTTCGACGACCGCGTCACCGGCAAGCTGGACAGCTTCGCCCCGTTCGCGAAGATCGTCCACGCCGACATCGACCCGGCCGAGATCGGCAAGAACCGCGCCGCCGACGTGCCGATCGTCGGCGACGCCCGCGAGGTCATCGCCGACCTCGTCCAGGCCGTCCAGACCGAGCACACCGAGGGCCACACGGGTGACTACACCGCCTGGTGGAGCGACCTCAACCGCTGGCGCGACACCTACCCCCTCGGCTACACCCAGCCCGAGGACGGCTCGCTCTCCCCGCAGCACGTCATCGAGCGCGTCGGCCGGCTCGCACCCGACGACACGATCTTCGCGGCGGGCGTCGGCCAGCACCAGATGTGGGCCGCGCACTTCATCCAGTACGAGAAGCCCGCCACCTGGCTCAACTCCGGTGGCGCGGGGACGATGGGCTACGCGGTCCCGGCCGCGATGGGCGCCAAGGCCGGACAGCCCGACCGCACGGTCTGGGCGATCGACGGCGACGGCTGCTTCCAGATGACCAATCAGGAGCTCACCACCTGCGCCCTGAACAACATCCCGATCAAGGTCGCCATCATCAACAACGGCGCCCTCGGGATGGTCCGCCAGTGGCAGACCCTGTTCTACAACCAGCGTTACTCCAACACCGTCCTGCACAGCGGTCCCGAGGACATCGGCCCCAACAAGGGCACCCGCGTCCCGGACTTCGTCAAGCTGTCGGAGGCCATGGGCTGCGTGGCGCTGCGCTGCGAGCGCCCCGAGGACCTGGACAAGGTCATCGCGGAGGCGAACGCCATCAACGACCGCCCCGTCGTCGTCGACTTCATCGTCCACGAGGACGCCCAGGTCTGGCCGATGGTCGCCGCCGGCACCTCGAACGACGAGGTCATGGCCGCCCGCGGGGTCCGCCCCGACTTCGGCGACAACGAAGACGACTGAGACCGAGAGCGAAAGAGAGACCACGCGTCATGTCCACCAAGCACACGCTCTCCGTCCTGGTCGAGAACAAGCCCGGCGTCCTCGCCCGGATCACCGCCCTGTTCTCGCGCCGCGGCTTCAACATCGACTCGCTCGCCGTAGGCGTCACCGAGCACCCCGACATCTCCCGCATCACCATCGTGGTGAACGTCGAGGACCTGCCGCTCGAACAGGTCACGAAGCAGCTCAACAAGCTCGTCAACGTCCTGAAGATCGTCGAACTGGAGCCGGGCGCCGCCGTGGCCCGCGAGCTCGTCCTCGCGAAGGTCCGCGCCGACAACGAGACCCGCTCCCAGATCGTCGAGATCGTCCAGCTGTTCCGCGCCAAGACCGTGGACGTCTCCCCGGAGGCCGTCACCATCGAGGCCACCGGCAGCAGCGACAAGCTGGAGGCCATGCTCAAGATGCTGGAGCCCTTCGGCATCAAGGAGCTCGTCCAGTCCGGCACCATCGCGATCGGCCGCGGCTCCCGCTCCATCACGGACCGCAGCCTGCGGGCGCTCGACCGCAGCGCCTGACCCGGGGCTCCGGTATCCCTCTCGGACATCCCTCTCGGATACCGAGACCCCTGAACTTCCCTCACTGAACCCGCCGTACGGTGGGACGCAACACCAGCACACATAGGAGATTCCCAGTGGCCGAGCTGTTCTACGACGACGACGCCGACCTGTCCATCATCCAGGGCCGCAAGGTCGCGGTCATCGGTTACGGCAGCCAGGGCCACGCCCACGCGCTGTCGCTCCGTGACTCGGGTGTCGACGTCCGCGTCGGTCTGCACGAGGGCTCCAAGTCCAAGGCCAAGGCCGAGGAGCAGGGCCTGCGGGTCGTCACCCCGTCCGAGGCGGCGGCCGAGGCCGACGTCATCATGATCCTGGTGCCGGACCCGATCCAGGCCCAGGTCTACGAGGAGTCCATCAAGGACAACCTCAAGGACGGCGACGCGCTGTTCTTCGGCCACGGCCTGAACATCCGCTTCGGCTTCATCAAGGCCCCCGAGGGCGTCGACGTCTGCATGGTCGCCCCCAAGGGCCCGGGCCACCTGGTCCGCCGCCAGTACGAGGAGGGCCGCGGCGTCCCGTGCATCGCGGCCGTCGAGCAGGACGCCACGGGCAACGGCTTCCAGCTGGCGCTCTCGTACGCCAAGGGCATCGGCGGCACGCGTGCGGGCGTCATCAAGACGACCTTCACCGAGGAGACCGAGACCGACCTCTTCGGCGAGCAGGCCGTGCTCTGCGGCGGCACCGCCGCGCTGGTCAAGGCGGGCTTCGAGACCCTGACCGAGGCCGGCTACCAGCCGGAGATCGCGTACTTCGAGTGCCTCCACGAGCTGAAGCTGATCGTGGACCTCATGTACGAGGGCGGCCTGGAGAAGATGCGCTGGTCCGTCTCCGAGACCGCCGAGTGGGGCGACTACATCACCGGCCCGCGGATCATCACGGACGCCACCAAGGCCGAGATGAAGAAGGTCCTCGCGGAGATCCAGGACGGCACCTTCGCCAAGCAGTGGATGGACGAGTACCACGGCGGCCTGAAGAAGTACAACGAGTACAAGACCCAGGACGAGAACCACCTCCTGGAGACCACGGGCAAGGAGCTGCGCAAGCTCATGTCGTGGGTCAACGACGAGGACTGACGTATTCGGGGTCCGGGGCACCGCCCCGGGCCCCGCTGTCGTTGTCCACCCCGTCCAGCCACGGACGGGTGATCCTTCCGCAGAGGCGCATGCTGATCCGTTCGGCGCCACTATGCTTCTGTTCAACATTCGCGTCGGGCCCACAGCGTCGTGCGTCTTCCACGCGGCAAGCACCCTCCACCGCCTGCGGCCGTCGGGACGGCCGTCCGCAATGGACCTGTGAGGACTCACGTGAGCACTGCTGCCACCGGCAAACCCGTCGTACTCATCGCTGAAGAGCTGTCGCCCGCCACCGTCGACGCACTGGGCCCGGACTTCGAGATCCGCCAGTGCAACGGCGCGGACCGCGCCGAGCTGCTGCCCGCCATCGCCGACGTCGACGCGATCCTGGTCCGCTCCGCGACCAAGGTCGACGCCGAGGCCATCGCCGCGGCCAAGAAGCTGAAGGTCGTCGCCCGCGCGGGCGTCGGCCTGGACAACGTGGACGTGTCCGCCGCCACCAAGGCCGGCGTCATGGTCGTCAACGCCCCGACCTCGAACATCGTCACCGCCGCCGAGCTCGCCTGCGGCCTGCTCCTGGCCACCGCGCGCAACATCCCCCAGGCCAACGCCGCCCTCAAGAACGGCGAGTGGAAGCGCTCCAAGTACACGGGCGTCGAGCTCGCCGAGAAGACCCTCGGCGTCGTCGGCCTCGGCCGCATCGGTGCCCTCGTCGCCCAGCGCATGAGCGCCTTCGGCATGAAGGTCGTCGCCTACGACCCGTACGTGCAGCCCGCCCGCGCCGCCCAGATGGGCGTGAAGGTGCTGTCCCTGGACGAGCTCCTCGAAGTCTCCGACTTCATCACCGTGCACCTCCCCAAGACGCCCGAGACCCTCGGTCTCATCGGTGACGAGGCGCTGCACAAGGTCAAGCCGACCGTCCGCATCGTCAACGCCGCGCGCGGCGGCATCGTCGACGAGGAGGCGCTGCACTCCGCCCTCAAGGAGGGCCGCGTCGCCGGCGCCGGCCTGGACGTGTACGCGAAGGAGCCCTGCACGGACTCCCCGCTCTTCCAGTTCGACCAGGTCGTCTGCACCCCGCACCTCGGCGCCTCCACGGACGAGGCGCAGGAGAAGGCCGGCATCGCCGTCGCCAAGTCGGTGCGCCTCGCCCTCGCCGGTGAGCTCGTGCCCGACGCGGTGAACGTGCAGGGCGGTGTCATCGCCGAGGACGTGCGCCCCGGCCTGCCGCTCGCCGAGAAGCTCGGCCGGATCTTCACCGCCCTCGCGGGCGAGGTCGCGGCCCGTCTCGACGTCGAGGTGTACGGCGAGATCACCCAGCACGACGTGAAGGTGCTCGAACTCTCCGCGCTGAAGGGCGTCTTCGAGGACGTCGTCGACGAGACCGTCTCCTATGTGAACGCGCCGCTGTTCGCCCAGGAGCGCGGCGTCGAGGTCCGCCTCACCACGAGCTCCGAGTCCCCCGACCACCGGAACGTGGTCACGGTGCGCGGCACGCTCTCCGGCGGCGAGGAGATCGCGGTCTCCGGCACGCTGGCCGGCCCCAAGCACCTCCAGAAGATCGTCGCCATCGGTGAGTACGACGTGGACTTGGCGCTCGCCGACCACATGGTCGTCCTGCGGTACGCCGACCGTCCCGGCGTCGTCGGCACCGTCGGCCGCGTCCTCGGCGAGGCCGGCATCAACATCGCGGGCATGCAGGTCGCCCGCGCCGACGTCGGCGGCGAGGCCCTCGCCGTCCTCACCGTCGACGACACGGTGCCGCAGCCGGTTCTGAACGAGCTGGCGGAGGAGATCGGCGCGGATTCCGCCCGCGCGGTGAACCTCACGGACTAGGAAAACGCGAAACGCCGGGTGGGCCGGAGAAATCCGGCCCGCCCGGCGTTTCGCTGTTCACCAACCGTTGTTCACCAGCCGTTGTTCACCGGTCGTTGTTCACCAGTCGATGCAGGTGGCCGGGACGTAGCCCTTGATGTTGTAGTTGTTCGGCATGACGTACAGCCACTTGTTGCTGCTCTTGCCGCAGAGGCGGTACGACTGGCCGGTGAAGGACTGGCCGTCGTTGCAGAGGAACGCCTTGCGGCCCTTGTTCAGCTGACCGACCGCGTGGCCGTTCACCTTCGGCGTGGTGCGGACCTTCACCGTCTCCTTGGCGGGGACGTTGGTGAGGCCGCGGGAGCAGTCCGGCCTCGTGGCGGCCGCGGCGGTACCCGTGGTGAGGACGGTGCCGGAGAGCGCGACGGCGGAGACGGCGACGGCGGAGGCCAACAGCCTGAGCTTCATGGGGTGTTCGTTCTCCCGTGTGGAGGGTGATTTTCGGACGGGGGAAACCGTACCCCTCCAAGATCACGGAATCGGGCGTTCGTTACCCGCCGCTTACAGCCGTGACGACTTCAGGACCATGTGCAGCAGCAGGCGGTCCTCGCCGTCGTCCAGGTCGAGGCCGGTGAGCTGCTCCACGCGCGACAGGCGGTAGTAGAGCGTCTGGCGGTGGATGCCCAACTCGGCGGCCGCGCGGCCCGCTTGCCCCGCGCAGTCGAGGAACACCTCGGCGGTACGGGCCAGTTCGCGGTGGGTGGGGGAGAGGAGCTGGCGGCCCACGGGGTCGTGCGCCGCCTCCGGGGGCAGGGCGGTCAGCAGCCGGTAGGGGCCCACGTCCGACCACTGCGCGACCGGGCCGAAGCGCCGCTCGGCGAGCGCCGCCCGTGCCGCCCCCGACGCCTCCCACCAGGCGGCCCCCAGATCCTCCAGGCCGTGCCGGGCCCCCGCGATGCCGGCCGCCGCACCCGGCGCCGCGTCCAGCAGACGCGACGCCGCCGTGTGCGCGGGCGACAGCGCGTCGGCCGAGCGCAGCCGCACCAGCGCCGCCAGGGACTGTGCGGTCGTGCCCCACGGCACCGTGCACACCGCGGCCGCGCCCGGCACCGTACGGGCGGCCGGGGCGTCGTCCGGGTCCGCGGAGCGCCACGGGGCCACGCACACCACCGCGTGCAGCCCCTCGCCGCGCGGGCCGAGCGCCGTGCGCAGCGAGGCCACCGCCATGTCGCGCTGCCAGCCCCGCTCGGCCGTCAGGACCGCCCGGAACTCCCGGGTGAGGTCGGCGCCCGCCTGCGCCTCGTCGGCGAGCAGCGCACCGATCCTGGCGGCCACCTCCATGGCAGCGGCCAGCTGCTGCTCGCCGGGGCCCGGCTCGTCGTCGAGCAGCCAGACGTATCCAAGGGCGAAGCCCCGGTGTCGTACGGGAAGGCAGATCCGGCCCCGGTGGACGCCCGCCTCCGGGGTGGGCGGGATGCGGACCGGGGCGGTGGCGCGGGCGATGCCGAAGCCCTCGAACCAGGAGCGGACCTCGGCGGTGGACCGGCGGGTCAGGATCGACCGGGTCCTGACCGGGTCGAGGACGGACGCGTCGAAGCCGCTGTCGCCGCCGCCGTCGTGCGCGCCGAAGGCGATCAGCTCGAAATCCCGGTTCTCCAGGGTCGCGGGAGCCCCGAGCAGCGTCGAGATCTCGTCGACCAGTTCTTGGTAGTCGCCCTTCACGAAGCCCATTCTCGCGCAGGTCGCCGCGTTCTTCAGACATCTGTCTGAGATCCAGGGCACGGATGCGTGACAGCTGTCGATGGTTCGCGATCCGGTGTATCCCTAAATTTCACGGTGGTTCTCCGTGCCGTACCGCCGCATTCCCTCCATGGAGGGGTTTGTCGGTATGGCTCTCGATTTCGTACACCCGTGGAGGTGCCCCGTGCTGGGTCCCGTGATCCTCGCCGCGTCGCGCAGCGACAAGATGCGCCGTTTCGTATCGGCGGCCCCCGGCACCAAGCAGGTCGTCTCGCGGTTCATCGCCGGTGAGACCGTCGACCAGGTGGTCCCGATCATCGTCGATGCCGCGGACAAGGGCCTGGAGGTGACCCTCGACGTGGTGGGCGAGGACATCACCACCGTCGAGCAGTCCCACGCGGCCCGGGACGCCTACCTGGAGCTGATCGACCGCCTGAAGGACCTCGGCCTCGGCACCAAGGCCGAGATGTCCGTGAAGCTGTCGATGTTCGGCCAGGCGCTGGAGGGCGGCCACGAGCTCGCCCTCGCCAATGTGCGTCCCGTCGTCGAGGCCGCCGCCGCCATCGGCACCACGGTCACCCTGGACGCCGAGGACCACACCACCCTCGACTCGATGTTCGCCATCCACGACGAGCTGCGCAAGGACTTCCCGCAGACCGGCTGCGTCATCCAGGCCTACCTCTTCCGCACCGAGGCCGACGCCCGGCGCCTCGCCGAGAACGGCAGCCGCGTCCGCATCGTGAAGGGCGCCTACAAGGAGCCCGCCGAGGTCGCCTACCAGGACAAGGCGGAGACCGACAAGGCCTACGTCCGCATCCTGCGTACCCTGATGGAGGGCGAGGGGTACCCGATGATCGGGTCCCACGACCCGCGCCTGATCTCGATCGCGCAGGAGCTCGCGCGGCGCGCCGGGCGCAAACTGGATGAGTACGAATTCCAGATGCTGTACGGCATCCGCAGCGACGAGCACCTGCGGCTCGCCGCCGAAGGCCACCGGATGCGTGTGTACACCGCGTACGGCACCGACTGGTACGGCTATTTCATGCGCCGTCTGGCGGAGAAGCCGGCGAACCTCCTCTTCTTCGGCCGCTCCATCCTCACCAAGGGCTGAGCCGCCCCCCAGTACAGAGCCCTCGCAGAGCCCTCGCACAAAGGAGCTAAGGAACTCATGGACGCTGTGACCCAGGTCCCCGCCCCGGTCAACGAGCCGGTACACGGCTACGCGCCCGGCTCCCCGGAGCGCGCCCGCCTCGAGACCAAGCTCAAGGAGCTGGCCGAGAACCCCATCGAGCTGCCGATGACCATCGGCGGCGTCAAGCGCCTCGGTGGCGGCGAGCCCTTCCAGGTCGTGCAGCCGCACAACCACAAGGCCGTCATCGGCACCGGCCGCCACGCGACCCAGCAGGACGCCCAGGACGCGATCGACGCCGCCCTCGCCGCCGCCCCGGCGTGGCGCGCGATGTCCTTCGACGACCGCGCCGCGATCATCCTGCGCGCCGCCGAGCTGCTCTCCACGACGTGGCGCGAGACCCTGGCCGCCTCGACGATGCTCGGCCAGTCGAAGACCGCGCAGCAGGCCGAGATCGACACCCCGTGCGAGCTCGTCGACTTCTGGCGCTTCAATGTGAAGTACGCCCGTGACCTGCTCGCCGAGCAGCCCCCGGCGAACGCGACCGGTGTCTGGAACCGCCTGGACCACCGCCCGCTGGAGGGCTTCGTCTACGCGATCACGCCGTTCAACTTCACGGCCATCGCGGGCAACCTCCCGACCGCCCCGGCCCTGATGGGCAACGTGGTCGTGTGGAAGCCGTCCCCGACGCAGACGCACGCCGCCGTGCTGCTCATGCAGCTCCTGGAGGAGGCGGGCCTGCCCAAGGGCGTCATCAACCTCGTCACCGGTGACGGCATCGCCGTCTCCGAGGTCGCCCTGCACCACCGCGACCTCGCCGGCATCCACTTCACCGGCTCCACCCCGACCTTCCAGCACCTGTGGAAGACGGTCGGCGAGAACATCGCCAAGTACCGCACCTACCCGCGTCTGGTCGGCGAGACCGGCGGCAAGGACTTCGTCGTCGCGCACCCGAGCGCCGACCGCGCGATCCTGAAGACCGCGCTGACCCGCGGCTCCTTCGAGTTCCAGGGCCAGAAGTGCTCCGCCACCTCGCGCGCCTACATCCCGGCCTCCATCTGGAACTCCGGCTTCAAGGAGGAGTTCGCGGCCGAGGTCGACGGCATCAAGATGGGTGACGTCACCGACCTGTCGAACTTCATCGGCGCGGTCATCGACGAGCGCGCGTTCGCCAAGAACAAGGCGGCCATCGACCGCGCCAAGGCGGACGACTCCTGCACGATCATCGCCGGCGGCACCTACGACGACTCCGTCGGCTACTTCGTGCGCCCGACCGTCGTCGAGTGCTCGGACCCGGCCAACGAGGTCTTCACGACCGAGTACTTCGGCCCGTTCCTCGCCGTCCACGTCTACGAGGACGACAAGTACGACGAGATGCTGACCCAGATGGAGTCGGTCTCGGACTACGCGCTCACCGGCTCGGTCATCGCGAACGACCGCGCGGCGGCCGCGTACACGATGGAGAAGCTCCGCTACGCCGCGGGCAACTTCTACATCAACGACAAGTCGACCGGCGCCGTCGTCGGCCAGCAGCCCTTCGGCGGCGGCCGCGCCTCCGGCACCAACGACAAGGCCGGCGCCCCGCAGAACCTCCAGCGGTGGACGCTGACCCGCGCCATCAAGGAGACGCTGGTCCCGCCGACCGAGTACGGCTACCCGCACATGGGCTGACGCCCGCCGCGGGCCCTTTCGGCCCGCCCCTGAACCCCGCCTCCGACCCGGGCCCCACCCCGGTCGGAGGCGGTGTCGTGTCCGGAGTCAGACGAGCGCGTCGACGGCGATACGGGTCATGTCGGCCGCGATGCGGTCCTCGCCGGGGGTGTCCGGGTCCAGGCGGGTCGTGTAGACGGAGATGACCAGCGGGGCGCCGCCCTTCGGGGGCCAAGCCACGGCGACGTCGTTGACCCCGCCGTACGCCGGGGATCCGGTCTTGTCGCCGACCCGCCAGCCCTCGGGGAGCCCGGCGCGGATCCGCTTGTCGCCGGTGGTGTTCTCCACGAGCCACCGGACGAGCTGGTCGCGGTCGAGCGGGTCGAGGGCGTCGCCGAGGACGAGCTTGCGCAGGTTCGCGGTCATGGCCGCCGGGGTCGTCGTGTCGCGCGGGTCGCCCGGGATGTTGGTGTTGAGGTCGGTCTCCCAGCGGTCGAGGCGGGTGCGGGAGTCGCCGAGGGAGCGGGCGAAGCGGGTGATGCCGGACGGGCCGCCGAGCCGCCGCAGCAAGAAGTTGCCCGCCGCGTTGTCGCTGTACGTGACGGTCGCGTCGCACAGCTCCCGGACCGTCATGCCCGTCGCGAGGTGCATCTCGCACCGGGGCGAGTAGGTGACCAGGTCGTCGCGGTCGTACCGGACCACGGTGTCGAGCAGCCCGGGCTCCTCCTCGCGCGCCTTGCGCAGGATCGCCGCGGCGGCCAGGACCTTGAACGTCGAGGCGATGGCGAAGCGCTCGTC
This sequence comes from Streptomyces sp. NPDC039462, assembly GCF_055639375.1. Lineage (NCBI taxonomy): Bacteria > Bacillati > Actinomycetota > Actinomycetes > Kitasatosporales > Streptomycetaceae > Streptomyces > Streptomyces sp. NPDC039462. The sequence continues at coordinate 234,711 of NZ_JBVKAO010000002.1, read as the reverse complement.
GGCGCGGTAGCCGAGGGTGGCGCCGGTGCCGGTGTTCAGGGCGTGCAGGCCTATGCGGCCGGGGTAGCCCTTCTCCAGCTCGCGCAGCTGCCGCCGGGCGTCGGCGGACGGCGCCGCGTGCGCGGTGCCGGGGACGGAGAGGAAGACGGGGGCCGCGGCGGCGGCGCCGAGGACGGTCCTGCGGGAGGGAGTCACGTTCATGATCCAGAAGGTACCGGCCCGGTGCGGCACCGGGCCAGGGGCTCCGGGCGGGCCGGCCGACCCGTGTCCGGTGGACCTCCGCGCCGGCTCGCCGACCCGTGTCCTGCGGGCCTCCGCGCTTGAACTTCACACCTGTGTCAACTCCTACCGTTCCGGCATGACGAACACCACGCTCCTCGCGCCCCACTCCGCCGGCTCCCTCGGCCTCCTCCCCAACCGCATGGTCATGGCCCCCATGACACGCCTCCGGGCGACCGCCGACGGCACCCCGCTCCCGGTCGTCGCCGACTACTACGCCCAGCGCGCGAGCGCCGGCCTCATCGTCACCGAGGGCATCTGGCCCAGCAGCCGCGGCCAGAGCGGCTGGCGCTACCCGGGGATCGAGACCGCCGAACACATCACGGCCTGGCGGCGCGTCACCGATGCCGTGCACGCCGAAGGCGGCCGGATCTACGCGCAGCTGATGCACGGCGGCCGCCACGGGCACCCCCTGTCCCGCGTCGACGGGGACGCCCCCGCCGCGCCGTCCGCCGTGCTGGTGGACCCGGAGCGCGTGCACGTGCCCGGCGGCAAGGCCGACCCCGTCACTCCGCGCGAGATGTCCCTGGACGACATCCGCACCGCCGTCCAGGACTTCGCGGCCGCCGCCCGCAACGCCATCGAGGCGGGCTTCGACGGGGTCGAACTGCACGGCGCCAACAGCTACTTGATCCACCAGTTCCTCGCGGACAACACCAACCTCCGTGCCGACGCGTACGGGAGGGGCTCGGTCGCGGACCGCATCCGCTTCGCCGTCGAGGTCGTCCGCGCCGTCGCCGCAGCCATCGGCGCCGAGCGGCTCGGGCTCCGCCTCTCGCCGGGCAACCCGCAGTTCGGCATGGTGGAGGCCGACCCCGGGCCCGTCTACCGCGCGCTGCTGGACGAGCTCGACGGCCTGGGCCTCGCCTACCTCCACCTCACCGACAACGACCGCTACCCGGCCCTCGCCGATCTGCGCCCCCGCTGGCACGGCACGCTGATCGCCAACGTCGGCGAGAACGGCGACCCGACGACCAGGGAGGCGGGCGAGGCCCTCCTCGCGTCGGGCCTCGCCGACCTCGTGTCGTACGGGCGCGGGTTCATCTCCAACCCCGACCTGCCGGAGCGCTTCGCCACGGGCGCCCCCCTCCAGGAGATCGACCAGACCCACCTCTACGGAGAGGGCGTCGAGGGCTACACCGACTACCCCGCCCTCACGGACCTGCCGGTGTCCGCTCAGACCTCGACGAGCACCTGATCCAGCGACTTGCGTACGAGATCGGGGACCCGGCAGTCCGGCGCCGGGTAGCCCACCGGGATCACCGCGAACGCCTTCTCGTTCTCGGGGCGGCCGAGCACCTGGGACAGGAACCGCATCGGGCTCGGCGTGTGGATCAGCGCGGCGAGGCCCGACAGGTGCAGCGCGGACAGCAGCATCCCGACCGCGATGCCGACCGATTCGTCGACGTAGTAGTGCTTGTGCTTGGTGCCGTCCTCGCCGAGCCAGTACCGCTGCTGGAAGACGACGATCAGGGCGGGCGCGTCCGTCAGGTGCGGCTTGACCTCGTCGGTGCCGAGGGGGCGGAGGGCCGCGAGCCACTCCTCGCCGAGGCGGCCGTCGTAGGAGATCTGCTCCTCGTGCTCGGCGGCCTCGCGGATGCGGCGGCGTATCTCAGGGTCCTGGACGAGGACGAACGTCCACGGCTGCTGGTGCGCGCCGGACGGGGCCGTCGCCGCGCACGCGATGGCGTCCCGCACGACCTGCGGGGGCACGGGGTCCGGAGCGAACTGCCGCACTGTCCGTCGCTCCCGCATCCGTGCCCTCAACTCGGCCGCCTGCGCCAGGGATTGCGCCTCGGGCATGCGCTCGGGCCGATAGGGAACGGAGCGGTAGGGCTCACCGTGGATCGGGGTCCACGCTTGCTTCTGCTCGGTCTCAGGCATGGTCCGATTCTGCGGCGGGGGCGGCCTCCGCGCCATGGTGCGGAGAGCCATGGTGCAGACCAATTCCGATCAGCTCGCGCGGACGATCATCTTTCCCCGGTTCTCGCCCCGCAGCATCCCCAGGAACGCGTCCACGATCCGGTCGAACCCCTCCACCACCGTCTCGTCGAGCCGTACGCGGCCGCTCTGCAGATGCGGCACCACGAACTCGTACAACTCCTCCTGGAGATGTGCGTAATCACGGACGAGGAAGCCCTCCATGCGCAGGCTCTTCTCGACGATGTCGGGGAGGTTGCGCAGCGCGTACGGCGCGCCCGTCGCGTTGTACTGCGCGATCGTGCCGACCCGTACGATCCGGCCGTACGGGCGCAGCGAGGAGATCGCCGCCTCCAAATGCTCGCCGCCCACGTTGTCGACGTACACGTCGATGCCGTCGGGCGCCGCCTCGGCGAGAAGGTCGGCGGTCGGCCCCGCGTGGTGATCGAAGACCTCGTCGTAGCCGACGTGTTCGGTCAGGTACGCCGCCTTCGCCGCCGTGCCCGCGCTGCCGACGAGCCGTCCCGCGCCCATGAGCCGGGCGAGGCGTCCGGTCGCCGTGCCCACGCCGCCCGCCGCCGCGGAGACGAACAGGTCCTGGCCCTCGCGGAGTTCGGCGATGCGGGTCAGGCCGACGTACGCGGTCAGGCCCGTGCCGCCGAGGATGCTCAGATACGCGGAGAGCGGCACGCCCTCGAAGGCGGGCAGCCGACGCACCTCGTCCGGCGTCACCACGGCATGCGTGCGCCAGCCCTGCCGGTGGAGGACGATCTCGCCCTCGGCGAGGGCGGGCTCGCGGGACGCGACGACGCGGCCGATGGTGCGGCCCTCCAGCGGGGCGTGGAGCGCGAAGTCGCCGTCCATCATCTCGCGGTGGTACGGGTCGACGGACCAGTAGAGGTTCTCGACCAGGGCGGTGCCGGGGGCGGGCCGGGGGAGCGGGGACTCCACGAAGGCGAAGTGGGCGGCGGTGGGGAAGCCGTGGGGGCGGGCGGTCTGGTGCACGGTGAGCGCGGTGTCGGTCATGTCGATGACCGTAGGAAGGAATGCGGGGGTGGGGCAGTGGGTTGCGCTCATGGAACGGCCCGGACCATGAGAAGCCCTCATAGAAGCAGGTGAGCCCCCTGATGACCCCCGGCACTCCGGCCCCGGCGAACGCCGGTGGCGCCGGTCCCCGCGCCACCGCCGCCCTGCCCGCCGACCTCGCCCCGCACGAGCTGCGCATCCTCGTGGCGGTCGACAGGGAGCGCGGGTTCTCGGCGGCGGCGCAGGCGCTGGGGCTCACCCAGTCCGCGGTGTCCCACTCCATCCGCGGGACGGAGCGCAAGGTCGGTGCCGTGCTCTTCGAGCGGGGCAGGAAGGGGGCCACGCCGACGCCCGCGGGGGCCGCCGCGGCCGCGCACGCCCGGCGGGTGCTGCGGCTGTTGGACACGCTCGTCGCGGAGGCGCGGGGTGCCGCGCGGGGAGCGGACGGAGCCGTGGAGGGGACGCTGCGGATCGCCGCGTTCCGTAGCGCTGCACTGCATCTTCTTCCGGCGGCCCTGGACCGGCTCGCCGCCGCGCATCCCGGTATCAGGCCGGAGGTCCGCGTGGTGCGGGAGCTGGGTGCGGGCACGGCGGGGGAGGTCGCCGAGGGGCGCGCGGACGTGGGGATCGCGACGCTCGGGGGTGCGTCGCCGGTGCCTGCCGGGTTTGTCGGTGACGTCATCCTGGAAGAGGCCTACTCGTTCGTGCATCCGGCGGGCCACCCCGACCCGCGCTCGCTGCCGCTGGTGGACTGGCACGAGAACTGTGGCTCGTACACGAGGGAGTGGTGGGGGCGGCAGGAATGGATTCCCGCGGCGACCGTCCTGACCGAGGACGACGGAGCAGTGCTCTCGATGGTGAGCAACGGTCACGGCATGGCGATCATGCCGGCCCTCTCCCTGACCGGAGCACCGGACACGGTGCGGATCACTGATCTCGGAACGGAGCGCCCGACGCGCTCGGTCGGCTACGTCACCACTCCTGAGCTGGCCTCTTCCCTCGCCGTACGGGCACTGATCCGCGAGCTGAGAGCGGTACGCGGGTGAAGCCGTCTCAGATAGTAGGAAGTCCGAGTAACTGTGGAGACAGACGCTCCGTTCTCCCTTAGCTTTGTAGGAGCCGAACGTCTCGCTCGATCAAGCGAATGCGGTAGCGAGCCGGAGCCGCACGCAGGCGAACCCTGCCGCTCCAGCGCTCCCCGCCCCCGGCGTCTCGTAATGAATGCACCCTTCCCTCAAGGAGTGGATCCCCCATGGCCGAGACGACCGCCCGCCGAGTCCGTCACACCCCCCGCACCAGCGACGCCGAGCGCAGGAACGCCGCCGCCGCACTCCAGCGAGCCCTCGACCGCAGGGACAACGGCGGCGAGACGGGCCACTGAGCCCGACAGGTCACCGAATCCCCCGCGCCACCCCCCGCACCACCTCGAAGTGGTCGATGCGCTCGCCGCTCTCGGCGAGCGCGGAGACCGACAGTTTCGGGCGCGCCCCGGCCGTCACCTCCACCGCGAGGAACGAGAAGCCGGTGTAGCGCACCCGGGACCACTCCACGGTGTCCGGGTTCGGCACGCGTGACTTCGTCCAGTGGAAGCTCTTGATGCTGTCGTGGTCGTGGACGTTGCCCTCGTAGCTGTCCTCGACCCCGGGGCCGAAGCCGTAGAGGTCCTTGCCCGCGCCGCCCGCGGTGACGTACACGATGCCGTCGCGCGTCGGATCGGTCGACGCGCCGACCGGCACGGGCCTGCCGACCTTGCCGCCCTTGATGGCGTCGGTGCGTTCGTAGACGTGGTTGTGGCCGTTGACGACCAGGTCCACCTGGTGCCTGATGAACAGCTCCAGCCACGCGTCGCGCACCCCGCCGTCGGAGGCGTGCGTCGACGTCGAGTACACGCAGTGGTGGAAGAAGACCACCACGAAGTCGACTGACTCGTCCGCGCGCAGTTCGCGCAGGCGCCTGTCGAGCCAGGCGGTCTGCCGGCCTTCGGTGTAGCCCTTGTTGGCGGGTATCTCGTACGAGACGTCGTTGGCGTCCAGGGCGACGACGCCGACGTTCCCGTACGTGAAGGAGTAGACGCCCGGCGCGTTCCTCGGGTCGAAGCCGTTCTCCGGGAGCGACCAGCGGGCCCACTGGCCGCCGTAGCCGTTCGGCGAGTACCACGCCTCCATGTCGTGGTTGCCGGTGGTCACCATCCACGGCACGGACTTCGCGACGGACTCCGTCTGGGCGAGGAAGGTGTCCCACACGCGCGCGTCGTAGGTGTCGGACTCCTTGCCGTGGCCGGTGCTGTCCGCATAGCAGATGTCGCCTGCGTGCAGGTGGAACGACGGGTTCTGGCCCAGGATCACCTGGTCGTTGGCGAGCGCGTGGTAGCTGACGCCCTGGTCGCCGAAGGCCGTGAAGACGAACTTCTCCGGCTCGGCGGGCGCGGTCCTGAAGGAGCCGATGGTGGCCATCCGCTCGGGCGACGCCGGGTCGAAACCGTCGTGGCCGACGCCGTAGTAGTACGTCGTGCCGGGGCTCAGGCCGTCGAGCGCCGCGTGCAAGTAATACTGCTCGACCGCGGGCAGCTTCTTCGAGAGCGACGGGGTGTGCAGGTCCCGCACCTCCGCCTCGATCTTCCGGCTCAGCTCCCAGGGCCGCGTACCCACCCGCAGGAAAGGGGACTTGACCGCGAACGGCACCTGCCAGGAGACCCGCATCTGCGTCTTCGGGTCGGCACCGAAGGCGAGGTGCCGGCCGAAGGGCGCCACCAGCTTGCCGTCGACCCGCACCGGGGCGGGCGGCGCGCTCACGGAGTGCGCCGGCGACGTGCCCGAGCCGTTGGCCGTGCCCGAACTGCCCGCGAGCAGCCCCGCGCCGCCCACCGCCCCAGCCGTCGCGAACGAACTGGCGAGCACCCTGCGGCGGGAGAACTTCCCGCGCAGGTACTCGTGCTGTTCGGGCATGCTCATCCGGGCCGCGAGCCGCTCCGGAATGCCGACGTGGGGAGTGTCCATGCCTGGGAACTTCCCAGCGGGGCCCAACTCCCGCCAGACACCAGGATGAACAGAAACCGACCACGAGGTGCCGCGATCGTTGCCTGTCCGCATGCCGGACACCGCATGTCATCCCCTGGGACGAAGAGTACGGTGCTCGTATGTCGGCCAGTTCTCGCAGCATCAATCTCGCAGTCATCCCCGGAGACGGCATCGGCCAAGAGGTCGTGGCCCAGGGGCTCAAGGTCCTCAACGCCGTGCTTCCGCAGGATGTGAAGCTCGAGACGGTGGAATTCGACTTCGGCGCGAGGCGGTACCACGCCACCGGTGAGACCCTCACCGACGCCGACGTGGAAGCCCTCAAGCAGCACGACGCGATCCTCCTCGGCGCGATCGGTGACCCCTCGGTCCCGTCCGGCGTCCTGGAGCGCGGCTTCCTGCTGAAGCTCCGGTTCCTCTTCGACCACCACGTCAACCTGCGGCCCTCGAAGCTGCTGCCCGGCGTCGCCACCCCGCTCGCCGGCCAGCCCGAGATCGACTTCATCGTCGTCCGCGAGGGCACCGAGGGCCCCTACACGGGCAACGGCGGCTCGATCCGCACCGGCACCCCGCACGAGGTCGCCACCGAGGTCTCCGTCAACACGGCCTTCGGCGTGGAGCGCGTGATCCGTGACGCCTTCGCCCGCGCGCAGGCCCGCCCGCGCAAGAAGCTGACGCTGGTCCACAAGAACAACGTCCTCGCGTACGCAGGTCACCTCTGGACGAACGTCTTCAACCAGGTGGCGAAGGAGTTCCCCGACGTCACCACCGACTACATCCACGTCGACGCCGCGACGATCTACCTCGTCACCGACCCCGGCCGCTTCGACGTGATCGTCACCGACAACCTCTTCGGCGACATCATCACCGACCTCGCCGCGGCCGTCTCCGGCGGCATCGGCGTCGCCGCCTCCGGCAACATCAACCCGAGCCGCGAGTTCCCGTCCATGTTCGAGCCGGTGCACGGCTCGGCGCCGGACATCGCGGGCCAGGGCAAGGCCGACCCGTCGGCCACGGTCCTCTCCGTCGCGCTGCTCCTGCGCCACCTCGGGTACGAGGCAGAGGCCGCCCGCATCGAGGCCGCCGTCTCCGCCGACCTCGCGGAGCGCGGGGACACCGTCCGCACCACCGAGCAGATCGGCGACGCGCTCGCCGTACGAGTAGCGGGCTGACCCGGCAGCTCGTAGATCGCGCAGAAGATCACGCAGAAGCCGCCGGGCCCCCAGAGGCGCCCGGCGGCTTCTCGTATCCGGCCCCCGGGTGTCACCATCGACCCCCGGGCCGCAATCGTGCCGTTTCTCCCTGGGGACCCCGCGAGCGATAATCGAACGTGGGGCCGTGGAAGCAGCAGGGAAACTCGGACGTCCTAGTACTGGGCGTCCGGATGTGAGCGCGGTCCGTCACCATCACACGTGAAGGACGAAGTACTCATGACGACGACGCCGACCATCGAGCTCAAGCCCTCCTCGACGCCGCTGGCCACCGCGGAGCGCGAGGCGATCCTGGCCAATCCCGGGTTCGGCCGCCACTTCACCGACCACATGGTGACGATCAAGTGGACGGAAGGGCGCGGCTGGCACGACGGTCAGCTCGTGCCGTACGGCCCGCTCGCCCTCGACCCCGCGACGAACGTCCTGCACTACGCCCAGGAGATCTTCGAGGGCCTGAAGGCCTACCGGCAGCCCGACGGCTCGGTGGCCACGTTCCGCCCCGACGCCAACGCCCGCCGCTTCCAGGCCTCCGCGCGCCGCCTCGCGATGCCGGAGCTGCCGGTCGAGACGTTCATCGAGGCGTGCGACGCGCTGGTCCGGCAGGACAAGGCGTGGGTTCCGGCGCACGGCGGCGAGGAGTCCCTCTACCTGCGCCCCTTCATGATCGCCACCGAGGTCGGCCTGGGCGTGAAGCCCGCCAACGAATACCTCTTCGTCGTCATCGCCTCGCCCGCCGGCGCCTACTTCCCCGGCGGCGTGCAGCCCGTCTCGATCTGGCTCTCCGAGGACCGCGTGCGCGCCGTCCCCGGCGGCATGGGCGACGCCAAGACCGGCGGCAACTACGCCGCGTCGCTGCTCGCGCAGGCCGAGGCCGCGGCGAAGGGCTGCGACCAGGTGGCCTACCTCGACGCCGTCGAGCACAAGTGGGTCGAGGAACTGGGCGGCATGAACCTGTACTTCGTGTACGGCGACAAGATCGTCACCCCCGCCCTGACGGGGTCCCTCCTCGCCGGCATCACCCGCGACTCGCTCCTCTCGGTCGCCCGCGACCTCGGCTACACCTCCGAGGAGGGCCGCGTCTCCATCGACCAGTGGAAGGCCGACACGGAGAACGGCACCCTCACCGAGGTCTTCGCCTGCGGCACGGCGGCCGTCATCACGCCCGTCGGCACGGTGAAGTGCAACTCGGGCGAGTGGCAGCAGAGCGGCGGCAAGCCGGGCGAGGTCACGATGAAGCTCCGCGAGGCGCTGCTGAACGTGCAGCGCGGCACGGTGGCGGACCAGCACGGCTGGATGCACGGGCTCGGCTGAGGGCTTGACCGTCGCCACGTGGGCGGCCCCGTGCCGGGGCCGGGGACGGAGGGATCTCGCCCTCTTCGCTGCCGGCTGCGGGCCGTATGTGGCTGGTTGCGCAGTTCCCCGCGCCCCTGACCATTTCCGGCCGCGGCCCGTATGTGGCTGGTCGCGCAGTGCAGTTCCCTGCGCCCCTGATCGCTTCCGGCTGCGGGTCGTATGTGGCTGGTCGCGCCGTTCCCCGCGCCCCTGAGTGCACCTCCGGGCACCGCCCCCGGGTGGCGAAGCCGTCCAGGGGCGCGGGGAACTGCGCGGCCAGCCACCGCCGGGCCGCAGATGGGCAGGGCCGTAAGTTGGCGTGGGAGGGCAGGGGCCCGTCAGCGGGCCGGGAGGGCGAAGGCGGCCGGGAGGGCGGCGCAGGCGTCGCGGAGGAGTGACGCGAGCCGGTCCCGCGTCGGATCGGGCCCCTCCGTCCACGCCTCCAGTGCCCGGTGGAACGCCGACACCAGCAGGTCGATCGCCAGCCGGGGGCGCAGGTCGTCCTCCTCCGGCAGGTCGAACCGGCGCCGGGCCATGACCAGCGCCGCCCGGCTCGTGCGGTCGCAGAAGGCGAGCCCGTGCGCGTCCATGGACGGAGTCCGCGCCGCCAGCCGCCGGCTGAGCAGCACCCGGTGGGCCCAGCCTTCGGCGGGCATGCGCCCGAGTGCGGCGAGGAGCGCGTCCCGCAGGACGTCGAACAGCGGCTGCCCCCGCACCGGTTCGACCTCCTCCAGCTCCTCCAGGAACGCCGCCCACAGATCCTGCGTCGGCGCCATCGCCACGTCTTCCTTGCTGGTGAAGGTGCGGAAGAAGGTGCGTTTGGAGATTTCCACGGCGTCGCACAGGGCGTCGAGCGTGACGCCGTCGAAGCCGCGGTCCGTGAAGAGGTCCAGGGCCGTGTCGACCAGGGCCTGGCGCGTCCGCAGCTTCTTGCGCTCCCGGAGGGGGAGCCGGTCGAGGTCCGTGGAGTCCATGACGGAAGTGTAGCTCCGGGAGCGAATGCCCCTTGATGGCTTCTGCCACTCAGTGGCACCATGGCGAGCGGTCGGCGATCTCGCGACCCCATAGGACCCCGGAGAGAGGCTCAACCCCCATGCGCGCACTACTGGTCGACCGTTCCGCCCCCGGAGGCATGCGCCTCGGCGAGGCCCCCGTCCCCGATCCCGCGCCGCACCAGGCCCTGGTCAGGGTGACCGCCACCTCCCTCAACTACGGCGAGGTTCGCTTCGGTCTGGAGAGCGCACCGGAAGGTGCGGTGCTCGGCTGGGACGCCGCCGGCGTGGTCGAGCGCGCCGCCGCCGACGGCTCGGGCCCGGCGGCCGGCACCCCGGTGGTGACCCTGGGCGGTGACGGAGGCTGGGCCGAACTCCGCGCCGCCGACACGGACTTGATGGGCGTCGTGCCCGAGGGTGCGGACCCGGGAGCCATCAGTACGCTGCCGGTCGCGGGCGCCAGCGCCCTGCGCGCCCTCGACCGGATCGGCCCGATCCTCGGCAGGCGCGTCATGGTCACGGGCGCCACCGGCGGCGTCGGCCGGTACGCGGTACAGCTCGCCCGGCGCGGCGGCGCCGAGGTCGTCGCGGTGACCGGTGATCCCGAAGGGCGCGGGGACGCGCTCAGGGCCCTCGGCGCGCACGAGGTGATCGCCACGCCTGCGGCAGCCGCAGCGCCCGTGGACGGCGTGCTCGACATGGTCGGCGGCCGCCAACTCGTCGAGGCGTACGAGCAGTTGGGCCAGCACGGCACGCTCGTGTCCGTGGGGCACTCAGGCGGTGACGCCGAGCACTTCCCGTACGGGACCCTCTACGGAGACATGGGCCGGCACGACCGTTCCGTCGTCAGCTTCTACCTGCTCGGCTGCACCGGTCTCGCCAGGGGTCTCACCTGGCTGGCGGGGGAGGTGGCGTCCGGCGCGCTCGACCCCGGCACGTCCTGGCGGGGGTCGTGGGAGAAGTTCCCCGAGGCGGCCGAGCAGCTGCTCGGCCGCCGTCTCCACGGCAAGGCGGTTCTGGACATCGCCTGAGCTGGGGGGTCTGCCCGGGCTACTTGCCCTTGCCTTCCTCGTTCTTGCTCTCGTTGTCGTTCTCGTCGTCCGCCTTCGGGACGTTCGAACCCACCGGGGTGAGCGGGCCGCCGGTGAGGGCGTCGACGACGCCGAGGACCGCCGCTCCGGCGCCCTTGGCCGCGCGGACGCCGAGTCCTATGAGTTCTTCCATGGTCGTACTCCCCGTACTGCTGTGATCCCCTGACGGTCAAGTTCCGCTTCAGGCTACGTGATCGACGGAGGCGGCAGCCGGGGCGGCCTCCGGGGCGGTGGGGGCGGCGGCCCGGCCCTCCCGAGCCGACAGCGCCAGGTAGGCCGCGCCGCCCACCACGCCCGACAGCAGGAAGCTGCAGTCGACCCCGCCCGTCAGGGAGAGCAGCGGGCCCTCGTACGACGGCAGCGAGACCGCGAGTACGCCGACCGCCGCGCCCAGCGCCCAGGCCGTCGTGGCCTGCACGTTCCAGCCGGCGCGGTACCAGTAGACGCCGCCCCTGGAGCGGCGGTTGAAGACCTGGAGGGCCTCCGCGTCGTACTCCCCGCGACAGCGCGCGAAGCCGATCAGGGTGATCACCGCCCACGGGGTGCCGATGGCCGTGAGGAGGAGCACGAAGGACGTCATCGCGTCCTGCGCCTCCCACGCGTAGTGGCCGACGAAGACGCAGGCCGTGGCGACGACGGCGACCGTGTACGTGGCGCGGGCGCGCGAGGCGCGGGGCAGGATCGCGTCCAGGTCGAGGCCCATGGAGTAGAGCATCAGGCCCGCGTTGCCGACCGAGCCCGCGGAGGCGGCGAGCAGCAGCGGCACCAGGTACCAGGTGGGCGACGCGTCGACGAGCCCGCCCGCGTAGTCGAGGGCGGCGCGCGCCGCGTACGCCGTGAACGTGCCGAAGAGCTGCGGGATCAGGAGACCCGCGAGCAGGCCGAGCCACGCCGCGCCGAGGACCGCGCGGGAGCTGTGCCGGGCCGGGGAGACGTAACGGGTGTAGTCGCCGAGGAGCGTGATGAAGGCGATCGGGCCGGAGAGGCCCGCGGCGACCAGGGCGAGCAGCCATGTCGGCCAGAACGAGCCGAGGAGGTAGCCGCCCGCCCCCGGGAGCGCCGACGTCGTGAAGTCGGGGGCGTACGCGACGACACCGAGGATCAGCAGCGCCGTCATGCCGAAGGCGAGGACCCGGGAGAGGCGAAGGAGCACGCGGTAGCCGAAGACGGCACCGATCACGGTGGCGGCGGCGAGCAGGGCGTAGACGACGGCGTACGAGAAGCCGCCGGCCGGCAGGCCGAGCAGGCGGTGCAGGGTGCCGACCATCACGTCGCCGCCGATCCAGATGGTCAGCGCGGTGTAGCCGAGGGAGAGCAGCAGGCCCACGACGGAGCCGACGAGGCGGCCGCGCACGCCGAACTGGGCGCCCGAGGACGTGGAGAGGTTCGTGCCGGTGCGCAGCGACACCAGGGCGAGCGGCGCGGTCAGTGCCGTGCCGATCACCGTGCCCGCCACCACCGCGCTCACCGACTGCCACCAGCCGAGGCCGAACGACACCGGCAGCCAGCCGAAGACGATCACCCCCAGGCAGAGGTTGGAGCCGATGAGGATCGACACGAGATCGCGGGGACCGCTGGTGCGCTCCCCGTCCGGGATGGTGTCGACTCCGCGCTGTTCTATCGGCATGAGGGTGCCCCTGACGCTCGCTGGTCCGGAATGGTTGCCCCGTTTTTGAGCAGCGCTCAATGTGACGCGTTCACCACTGGTTCGTCAATGCCTCTGTCGCCGCTTCCCGTGTGCGGATTTCGTAGTTAGAGTGGCGCTCTAAACGTGGAACAGGGAGGTACGGCGCGTGCGACTCACGCCCACCGAACGCGACCGGCTGCTGCTCTTCGGGGCCGCCGAGCTCGCGAGGTCCCGCAAGGCGCGCGGCCTCAGACTCAACGTCCCGGAGGCGACCGCGCTGATCGCCGACACGGTCTGCGAGGCCGCCCGCGACGGCGCCCGGCTCGCCGAGGCCGTCGAGCGGGCCCGCTCGGTGCTCGGCCCTGACGACGTGCTGCCCGGCGTCGCGGACGTGGTGACCGAGGTGCACGTGGAGGCCGTCTTCGACGACGGGTCCCGGCTCGCGGTCGTCTCCGACCCGATCGGGGAGGGCCTCGGCGACGAGGCGCCGGGCGCGCTGCTGCCCGGGCCGCTGCACGAGGACGCGGCGCCGGCCGTGACGCTGACCGTGCACAACACCGCCACCGTGCCGGTCTCGGTGACCTCGCACTTCCATTTCTTCGAGGCCAACCCCCGGCTCGACTTCGACCGCGCCGCCGCGTACGGCATGCGGCTCGCCGTGCCCGCCGGGTCCTCCGTCCGCTTCGGGCCCGGCGAGAGCGTCGACGTCGGGCTGCTGCCCATCGGCGGCGAGCGGATCGCCATCGGCTTCGCGGGCCTGGTGGACGGGCCGCTGGACGCGCCGGGCGCCCGCGAGGAGGCGCTGCGCCGCGCCGCCGCCTGCGGCTACCTCGGCGTACCGGAAACCACTGAGCAGGAGGTCGAGCGATGAGCCGCCCCGGAGGACACGCCGCCGAACCGCGCCGTCTCACCCCGTACGAGTACGCCGCCACGCACGGCCCCCGCGCCGGCGACCACGTCAGGCTCGGCGACTCCGGCCTGACGATCCGCGTGGAGTCCGACGCCCAGAAGTACGGCGACGAGTTCCTCGCCGGCTTCGGCAAGACCGCCCGTGACGGCCTGCACCTGAAGGCCGCCGCTGTCCGCGAGACCTGCGACGTCGTCATCAGCAACGTCGTCGTCATCGACGCCGTGCAGGGCATCCGCAAGGTGTCCATCGGCATCAGGGAAGGCCGCATCCACGCCATCGGGCGCGCGGGCAACCCCGACACCCTGGACGGCGTCGACGTCGTCGTCGGGACCGGCACGTCCATCGTGTCGGGGGAGGGGCTCATCGCCACCGCCGGGTCCGTGGACACCCACGTCCACCTGCTCTCGCCCCGCATCATGGAGGCCTCCCTCGCCTCCGGCGTGACCACGATCATCGGCCAGGAGTTCGGCCCTGTGTGGGGCGTCGGCGTCAACTCGCCGTGGGCGCTGCGTCACGCGTTCAACGCCTTCGACGCCTGGCCGGTCAACATCGGCTTCCTCGGCCGCGGCTCGTCCTCGCACGACGCCCCGCTCATCGAGGCGCTCGCCGAGGGCGGCGCGTCCGGCTTCAAGGTGCACGAGGACATGGGCGCGCACACCCGCGCCCTGGACACCGCGCTGCGCGTCGCCGAGGAGCACGACGTCCAAGTGGCCCTGCACAGCGACGGGTTGAACGAGTGCCTCTCCGTCGAGGACACCCTGAAGGTCCTGGAAGGCCGCACCATCCACGCCTTCCACATCGAGGGGTGCGGCGGCGGTCACGTACCGAACGTCCTGAAGATGGCGGGCGTGCCGAACGTCATCGGCTCCTCCACCAACCCCACCCTGCCCTTCGGCCGCGACGCCGTCGCCGAGCACTACGGCATGATCGTCTCGGTCCACGACCTCAAGACCGACCTGCCGGGCGACGCGGCCATGGCCCGCGACCGCATCCGCGCCGGGACGATGGGCGCCGAGGACGTGCTGCACGACCTGGGCGCCATCGGCATCACCTCGTCCGACGCCCAGGGCATGGGCCGCGCGGGCGAGACCGTCCGCCGCACCTTCGCGATGGCCGGGAAGATGAAGGCCGAGCTCGGCCCCATGGCGGGCGACGGCCCGCACGACGACAACGCGCGCGTCCTGCGCTACATCGCCAAGCTGACCATCAACCCCGCCCTCGCCCACGGCCTCGCCCACGAGGTCGGCTCCATCGAGGTCGGCAAGCTCGCCGACATCGTGCTGTGGCGTCCCGAGTACTTCGGCGCCAAGCCGCAGCTCGTCCTGAAGTCCGGCTTCCCCGCGTACGGCGTCGTGGGCGACCCGAACGCCGCGACCGACACCTGTGAACCTCTCGTCCTCGGCCCGCAGTTCGGGTCGTACGGAGCCACGCCCGCCGACATCTCCGTGGCGTTCGTCGCGCAGGCCGCCGTCGACCAGGGCAACGACCTGATGCCCACGCGCCGCCGCCGGGTCGCCGTGCGCGGCACCCGCGGCATCGGCCCCGCCGACCTGCGCCTGAACTCCCGCACCGGGGCCGTCGACGTGGACCAGCGCTCCGGCCTCGTCACCCTCGACGGCGACCCGGTCCGCTCCGAGCCCGCCGACTCCGTCTCCCTCAACCGCCTCTACTTCCTTTAAGGGTTTACGTCATGTCTGCTGCCGCCGACGGCTTCCGCATGCCCGCCGAGTGGGCCCCGCACGAACGCACCTGGATGGCGTGGCCGTGCCCCAACCCCACCTTCGACGACCCCGAGGGCCTCGACGAGTCCCGCATCGCCTGGGCGAACGTCGCCCGCGCCGTACGCCGCTTCGAGCCGGTCACCGTGGTCTGCGGGCCCGGCCAGGCCACGTACGCCGAGGAACTCCTCGGCCCGGACATCGACATCACCGAGCGCGAGCTCGACGACGCCTGGATGCGGGACATCGGGCCCACCTTCCTGACCGACGGGAAGGGCCGACTGGCCGCCGTCGACTGGACGTTCAACGGCTGGGGCGCCCAGGAGTGGGCCCGCTGGGACCACGACTCCAAGATCGGGGCGCACGTCGCCGACCTCGCCGGCGCCCGCACGTACGCCTCGAAACTCGTCAACGAGGGCGGCGGCATCCACGTCGACGGCGAGGGCACCGTCCTGCTCACCGAGACCGTCCAGCTCGGCCCCGAGCGCAACCCCGGCTGGACCAGGGAGCAGGTCGAGGCGGAGATCCACGCCCACCTCGGCACCACCAAGGCGATCTGGCTGCCGCGCGGCCTCACCGCCGACTACCCCGGCCACGGCTACGGCACCCTCGGCCACGTCGACATCGTCGCCGCCTTCGCCGCGCCCGGCGTCGTCCTCGTCCACTCCCAGCGCGACCCCGCCCACCCCGACTTCGAGGTCAGCAAGGAGGTCATCGCGACGCTCCAGGGCCAGACCGACGCCCGCGGCCGCACCCTGCGGATCGTCGAGGTGCCCGCCCCCACCGTCCTCAAGGACGACGAGGGCTGGGTCGACTACTCCTACATCAACCACTACCTCTGCAACGGCGGCGTCGTCCTGTGCGCCTTCGGCGACCCGAACGACGAGCTCGCGGCGGGCATCTTCCGCGGTCTCTTCCCGGACCGGACCGTGACGCTCGTGGACGCCCGTACGATCTTTGCCGGGGGTGGTGGCATCCACTGCATCACCCAGCAGCAGCCGAAGGTGTGATCAAGGAGTACGGGATGGCCGGTCAGGCCCGCGCGCGGAAGAACGCCCCACCGCGTGAGGACGTCATGGCGGCCGCCATGGAGATGATCGCCGCACGCGGCCTGGAGAAGCTGACCATGGCCGCGCTCGGCCGCGAGGTCGGCATGAGCTCCGGCCATCTCCTCTACTACTTCCGCACCAAGGACGAGCTGCTCCTGCGCACCCTGGAGTGGAGCGAGGGCCGCCTCGGCACCGAGCGCGGCCGCCTCCTCGCCCGGCAGGGCACGGCCCGCGAGCGCCTCGACGCGTACGTCGACCTGTACGTCCCCGACGCCGTCGGCGACCCCCACTGGACGCTCTGGCTCGAGGTCTGGAACCGCTCCCTCAACGCCGACGAGGAGGGCCGCGACCGGCAGGCCGCCATCGAGGGCGCCTGGCACCGCGACCTGGTGGCGCTGCTCGCCGAGGGCGTCTCGCGCGGCGAATTCGCCCCCGTCGACCCCGACCGCTTCGCCTCCCGCCTCCGGGCGCTGCTCGACGGGTTCTCCATCCACGTGGCGATCGGGCTGCGGGGGACGGGGCGGGACCAGGTCCTCGCGCACGTGCGGGAGTTCCTGGACGACGCGCTCGCCCCGGACCCCCGGCCGTCCCGCGCGTCCCAGGCGCCGCCCGCATCGTGAGACGGGGCAGCGCGCTGTGTGCGGGCTGTGGCAGGCTGCCACCGTGCTCTCGTTCGCCATGATTATTGGCAGCAGGCGCGCCGGTCCGCAGTGACCGTCTCGTACCCATCACGTACGGGCGGACACCGTCGCCTCGACCCGCGCGCAGACCTCTCGCACCCGCGAGGGGTTTTTTCGTTTCCCGGCCCAACTGCAGCCGGACACGGAGCGCGCGGGATCATTGGGGGTGGTGGAGCCGGTCATTCCGGTAGACCGAGATCCGACACAGGAGCCAGATCAGCATGACGGAAACCAGCGCACCCGACGATTCCTTCCACGTCTTCGACACGACGCTGCGCGACGGCGCGCAGCGCGAAGGCATCAACCTCACCGTCGCGGACAAGCTGACCATCGCCCGGCACCTGGACGACTTCGGCGTGGGCTTCATCGAAGGCGGCTGGCCCGGCGCCAACCCGCGCGACACCGAGTTCTTCGCGCGGGCACAGCAGGAGATCACCTTCCGGCACGCCCAGCTCGTCGCCTTCGGCGCCACCCGCCGCCCCAACGCCAAGGCGGCCGACGACCCGCAGGTCAACGCCCTCCTCGCAGCCGGCGCCCCCGTCATCACCCTCGTCGCCAAGTCCCACGACCGGCACGTCGAACTGGCCCTGCGCACCACCCTCGACGAGAACCTGGAGATGGTCCGCGACACCGTCTCCTACCTCGTCGCCGAAGGCCGCCGCGTCTTCGTCGACTGCGAGCACTTCTTCGACGGCTACCGCGCCAACCCCGAGTACGCCAAGGCGGTCGTGCGGACCGCCGCCGAGGCCGGCGCCGACGTCGTCATCCTGTGCGACACCAACGGCGGCATGCTGCCCGCGCAGGTCCAGGCCGTCGTCTCCACCGTCGTCGCCGACACCGGCGCCCGGCTCGGCATCCACGCCCAGGACGACACCGGCTGCGCCGTCGCCAACACCCTCGCCGCCGTCGACGCCGGCGCCACCCACGTGCAGTGCACCGCCAACGGCTACGGCGAGCGCGTCGGCAACGCCAACCTCTTCCCCGTCGTCGCCGCCCTGGAACTGAAGTACGGCAAGCAGGTCCTGCCCGAGGGCTCGCTGCGCGAGATGACCCGCGTCTCGCACGCCATCGCCGAGGTCGTCAACCTCACGCCCTCCACCCATCAGCCGTACGTGGGTGTCTCCGCCTTCGCCCACAAGGCGGGGCTGCACGCCTCCGCGATCAAGGTCGACCCGGACCTCTACCAGCACATCGACCCGGACCTCGTCGGCAACCGCATCCGCATGCTCGTCTCCGACATGGCGGGCCGCGCCTCCATCGAGCTCAAGGGCAAGGAGCTCGGCGTCGACCTCGGCGGCGACCGCGCGCTGATCGGCCGCGTCGTCGACCGGGTCAAGGAGCGCGAGCTCCAGGGCTACACGTACGAGGCCGCCGACGCCTCCTTCGAGCTGCTGCTCCGCGAGGAGGCCGAGGGCCGGGCCCGCCGCTACTTCCGCGTCGAGTCCTGGCGGGCCATCGTCGAGGACCGGCCCGACGGCACGCACGCCAACGAAGCGACCGTGAAGCTGTGGGCCAAGGGCGAGCGCATCGTCGCCACCGCCGAGGGCAACGGCCCGGTCAACGCCCTCGACCGGGCGCTGCGGGTCGGCCTTGAGCGGATCTACCCGCAGCTCGCCAAGTTGGAGCTCGTCGACTACAAGGTCCGCATCCTGGAGGGCAAGCACGGCACGTCCTCCACCACGCGCGTCCTGATCTCCACCACCGACGGCGTCGGCGAGTGGTCGACCGTCGGCGTCGCGGAGAACGTCATCGCCGCGTCGTGGGGCGCGCTGGAGGACGCGTACACCTACGGCCTGCTGCGGGCCGGGGTCGAACCGGTGGAGTAGCCCGGGTACGCCGCGGAGCCGACTGGGTTACGTTCGAAGTATGAAGAATCGGACGAAGCGGATCACTGTCGGACTATCCGGGCTGCTGCTCGCCCTGGGTGCCGTGTCCTTCACCGCGGCGCCCGGGGCTCCGGACCCCTCCGCCGTCTCGGTGGTGGCCGACGCCTGGGAGAAGAGTCCGGTGTACGTCGATCCCGCGGCGTCGGACCAGCTGTCGGGGGAGCAGGCCGACGCCCTCGCCCAGCGGATCGAGAGGGCCGACAAGCCGGTCTTCGTCGCCGTCCTGCCGGACGACTTCCCCCGGCAGAACCTCTTCCAGCGGCTGCGCGCCGAGACCGGCGTGACCGGGGTGTACGCCGTACGGCTCGGCGACGGGTTCGACGCGAAGGCCGACCGGTCCGTGCTGACGGGCAACGCCGTCGGCAACCTCGTCTCCCTCGTCCAGGGGGAGGACACCGCGGCCCAGCTCGACCACTTCGTCGACCAGGCCCTCGCGCAGGCGGGCGGCAGGGCCCCGGATTCGTGGGGCGGCGGCCCGGGCCACGGGATCTCGGTGGGTGCCCTGGTCGGGGTCGGCGTGGTCGTCGTGGCGGGTGCCGGCGGGGCGTACGCGATCGTGCGGCGCAAGAAGCGGCGCCACGAAGAAGTGCAGCGCGAGTCGCTGCGCAAGCTGTCCGTTGTCGTCGACGAGGACATCACCGCGTTCGGCGAGGAGCTGGACCGGCTCGACTTCCACCCCGCGGAGCCGGGGGCGGACGACGCGATGCGCGCGGACTACGAGCGTGCGCTGGACGCGTACGAGAAGGCGAAGTCGTACATGGCCGCCGCGACCCGCCCCGAGGACGTGCGGGGTGTCACCCAGGTGCTGGAGGACGGACGCTTCTCGCTGGCCCTGCTCGCCGCGCGGCGGGAGGGGCGCGAGCTCCCGGAGCGGCGCGCCCCGTGCTTCTTCGACCCGCGTCACGGGCCTTCGGTCGAGGACGCGGCATGGGCGCCCGCGGGCGGGGCCGAACGCTCGGTCCCGGTGTGCGCGGCGGACGCGGCACGCCTCGCGGACGGCCGGGACCCGATGGTGCGGACCGTGGCCACGGAGTCCGGGGAGCGGCGGCCCTATTGGGAGGCCGGGCCCGCGTACGGGCCGTGGGCCGGCGGCTACTTCGGCGGGGGCATCCTGCCGGGTCTCCTCGTCGGCACGATGCTCGGCGGAATGATGATGAGCCCCGCGTACGCGGCGGACTACGGGCCCGGGTACGGCGACTCCGGCGGCTTCGAGGGCGGCGACTTCTCGGGGGCGGACTTCGACCCGGGGGACTTCGGCGGCGGAGGAGACTTCGGCGGGGGCGGGGACTTTGGGGGCGGGGGCGACTTCGGGGGTGGGGGAAGCTTCTGAGGCGGGCGAGCTTCTGAGGCTTCGGGGCCTGCTGAGGCTTCTGGAGGGGTGATGGGGGCTCAGTCGGCCTGTGGGTCGGCCGGCGGGAGCGTCACCGGCCAGCGTCCCGGATGTCCGGGCGGCAGCGCCAAGTCCCGTCGTACGGCCGCGTAATACGCCTCGCGTGCGGCGCGCTGGCGCTCCAGCAACTCGGCCCACGCCTCGGGGTCATGGGTGTCCTCCCGCAGGAACCGCTCCATCCGGATCACCAGGAGCACCCAGGCCCGCGCCTCCTCGACCACGTCCGGTGCGCCGAGCATGAGCAGCGCCTCACCGGCGGGGTCGCGGGCTTCCGCGGCCTGGGTGAAGTGGGGGACGGCCTCCTCGGGCGAGAGGGGGTGCGGGTGCGGGTCGTTGCCCAGGTGGGCGGCGACGCGGTAGGTGAGGCTGACGGTCTGCCGCAGGACCCGGGCGTACTCGGTGTAGACGGCGAGCCGCCGCTCCTCCCAGCGCGCCGCCTGCTCCCGCCGGAACCGGATGCGGTCTCCCCGGGTGATCGCCACGTAGGAACCGAGCGCACCGATGATCACGCCCATGAGGGCGGGGAGTTG
The DNA here is from genome assembly GCF_055639375.1 of Streptomyces sp. NPDC039462. Classification (NCBI taxonomy): domain Bacteria; kingdom Bacillati; phylum Actinomycetota; class Actinomycetes; order Kitasatosporales; family Streptomycetaceae; genus Streptomyces; species Streptomyces sp. NPDC039462. Next base: position 214,056 of record NZ_JBVKAO010000002.1, on the reverse strand, counting down.
TCGTATGAACTCGTCCACGCCGAAACGTTAGCGCGGTCAGGAACCCGCCTTGATCGCCGAGATGTCGAAGTTCAGCTTGATCTTGTCGGAGACGAGCATGCCGCCGGTCTCCAGCGCGGCGTTCCACGTGAGGCCCCACTCCGAGCGCAGGATCTCGGCCTTGCCCTCGAAGCCGACGCGCTCGTTGCCGAAGGGGTCCTTGGCCGAGCCGTTGAACTCCAGGTCGATGGAGAGCGGCTTCGTGGTGCCCAGGATCGTCAGGTCACCGGTGACGCGGTAGTCGTCGCCGCCCAGGACCTCCGTCTTCGTGGAGCGGAAGGTCATCTGCGGGAATTCGTCGGTCTTGAAGAAGTCGGCGCTCTTCAGGTGGCCGTCGCGGTCGGCGTTGCCGGTGTCGATGCTGTCCATCGTGACGTCGAGGGAGGCCGTCGAGCGGGACGGGTCCGTGCCGTCCAGGTGCAGCGTGCCCGTGAAGTCGAGGAAGGAGCCCTTGACGTTCGTGACCATGGCGTGGCGGGCGACGAAGCCGATCGTCGTGTGCGCCGGGTCGATCGTGTAGTCGCCGGTCAGCGCGGCGAGCTCCGGGCTGACCGGCGCGGGGGCGGCGGCAGCGGCGGTGGTGGTGGCGGCGGTTTCGTTCTTGCGGCCGAAGATACCCATGACGTGCTCCTTGAGATCTGGAGATCCGGAGATCTGTTGAATGTTCAACGAGAACGACGGTAGCGCGATTCTGTTCAACATTCAACCTATCTGCCGAAGTCGGCGTGTTTTCGGCGCTTGGCGCCGGGTGGCGCCACTTGTGTGCGTGGTGGCGCCATTCTGCGCCAGGTGGCATGCCACCTCGGCTGACCTGGGGAAACGGTCACTTGTGCGCCCGTGTGCCGCATTGGTGGTGTCGCCAAGGCTTGCGGTGGCGTCACTCTGATGCCATGATGGCGTCATGAACCTCACGCAGTACGTCGACCAGCTCCGCCAGGAGCTCGCGGTGGCCGCCGAAGCGGGCGGCGACGAAGCCCGTGCCCTGGCCGAGCGCCTCACCGCACCGCTGGAATCGGCCGCCCGGCTCACCCTGTTGAACGCGCTCTCCGCCGCCGCGGAGGAGATCACCGTCGATCTCGCGCCGGGCTCGGTCGACGTGCGGCTGCGTGGAGTCGACCCCGAGTTCGTCGTGACACCGCCGCCGGCGGTGGAGGCCTTCGACGCACGGGCGGAGTACGCGGCCCTCATGGCCGCCGCGCCCGCACCGCCCCCGCCCCCCGCCGCGCCCGACGCGGCGGACGACGGCGGCACCGCCCGGATCAACCTCCGGCTGCCCGCCCACGTCAAGGCCCGCGTCGAGGAGGCGGCGAACCGCGACGGCCTCTCGGTCAACGCCTGGCTCGTCCGCGCGGTCTCCGCGGCACTGGACCAGCCCGACGCCCGGACGGTCATGACGGCGAACCGCGAGGCCCGCAGCTCGGGCAACGGGTTCACCGGCTGGGTGCGCTAGCCCCGGCGCTCTCGCGGGACTCCGCAGGACTCCGCAGGATCGCGGGCCTCACGGGCCTCACGGGACTCACGGGACTCGCAGGACTCGCGGGCCTCACAGGACTTCGTTTCACCCTTCACCGATCGAGCCATACGGGCTCGCCGAGCCGGCAGGACGGGACAGCCATGCCTTCTTTCGACACCCCCAAGCCCATCACCGCCACCATCACCTTCGACGCGGGAAGCCTCAAGATCGTGGCGGGAGACCGCACGGACACCGTCGTCGACGTCCACCCCAGCAGCGAGGCCCAGGAGGGCGACGTCAGGGCGGCCGACCGTACCCGCGTCGAATTCTCCAACGGCAAGCTGCTGGTCAAGGGGCCCAAGGAGCGCTCACTCTTCGGCAAGGGCCCGTCGATCGACGTGGAGATCGCGCTGCCGGCCGGTTCCGAGGTGCACGCCACGACCTCCATGGCGCACCTCACCGCCGAAGGCACCCTGGGGGACTGCGAGTTCAAGACGTCCGCCGGTGACGTGCAGGTGGAGCGGGCGGCCGGGGTCCGACTGAACACCGGCTACGGCGAGGTCACCGTGGGCCGCGCGAACGGCCCGGCCGACATCCGCACCGGCTCCGGCGAGGTCCGCGTCGGCGAGGTCAAGGGGACGGTCTCGGTCAAGAACTCCAACGGCAACACGGGCCTCGGCGACATCGAGGGCGGCATCACGGTGAAGGCCTCCAACGGCTCCGTCACCGTCGACCGCGCCGCCGCCGACGTCAGCATCAAGACGGCCAACGGCCCCATCCGGGTGGGTGAGTTGGCGCGCGGCGAGGCCGGCCTCGAAACCGCCGCGGGCAAGATCGAGATCGGCATCCCGGAGGGTACGGCCGCCTGGCTCGACGTACGGACGAAGACGGGCAACGTACGCCAGTCGCTGGAGGCGTCGGACGCGCCCGGCGAGCCCGCGGACACGCTGAAGGTGCGGGCCCGCACGTCGATGGGCGACATCGTGATCCACCGCGCCTGACCCCGCACGCGCCACCCCGCCCCACCCCACCCCGCCGCCCCGCCTCACCCCCGACCCCCTCATTCCCAGCTGCCGCCCCGGCAGCCGCCCGGGACCAGAATCGAACTGGTGTCCGGTACTGAAGCTGCCCTCCCGCGCACGCCCTCGAGCTGCCCCCCGGCGCACGCCCGAGCTGCCCTCCCACGGACGCCCAAGCTGCCCTCCCGCGAAAAGGAACGGACATGCCCACGCCCCACCAGAAGCGCCCGGCGGCGATCACCGCCACCGGTCTCCGCAAGTCCTACGGCGAGAAGACCGTCCTCGACGGCATCGACCTGAACATCCCGCAGGGCACGATCTTCTCCCTGCTCGGCCCCAACGGCGCGGGCAAGACGACCGCCGTGCAGATCCTCTCCACCCTCATCTCCGCCGACGCGGGCGAGGCGCGGGTGGCGGGCCACGACCTGGCGGCCGAACCCGACGCGGTGCGTGCCGCGATCGGTGTCACCGGCCAGTTCTCCGCCGTCGACAACCTCCTGACCGGCGAGGAGAACCTGACGCTCATGGCCGACCTGTACGGCTACGGGCGCCGCCAGGGCAGGCACCTCGCCGCCGACCTCATCGAGCGGTTCGATCTCGTCGAGGCGGCCGGGAAGCCCGCCTCGACGTACTCGGGCGGCATGCGGCGCCGCCTCGACATCGCCATGACCCTGGTCGGCAGCCCGCGCGTGATCTTCCTGGACGAGCCGACCACCGGACTCGACCCGCGCAGCCGGCACGGCATGTGGGAGATCGTCCGCGAACTCGTCGCCGACGGCGTGACCATCTTCCTCACCACGCAGTACCTGGAGGAGGCCGACCAACTCGCCGACACCATCGCGGTGTTGAGCGGCGGCAGGCTGGTGGCCCAGGGCACCCCCGCCGAGCTGAAGCGCCTCGTCCCCGGCGGCCACGTCCAGCTGCGCTTCGCCGACGTCAGGGGGCTGGATACCGCCGCGCGACTGCTCGGCACCGGCAGCCGCGACGACGACGCCCTGACCCTCCAGGTCCCCAGCGACGGCAGCCTCAAGTCCGTCAAGGCGGTACTCGACCGGATCGACGCCACCGAGATCGAGGTCGAGGCGCTCGCCATCGACACCCCCGACCTGGACGACGTCTTCTTCGCCATGACCGGCAGCCCCGCCAAGCCGTGACCGCCCGCCCCGACCACGAGAGAGCGACGACCCGATGAGCACTGCCACCACCACCCCGGCCGTCACACGCCCCGGCCGTCCGGTCCCCGCCCGCCCCTCCGCGCTGCACAACTCCCGGACCATGCTGCGCCGCAACCTCCTGCACGCCCGCCGCTACCCGGCCATGACGATCAGCCTGGTGAGCATGCCCATCGCCATGCTGCTGCTCTTCAACTACGTCTTCGGCGGCACGATGTCGGCGGGCATGGGCGGCGAAGGGGCCGGCGACTACATCGACTACCTCGTCCCCGGCATCCTGCTGATGGCCGTCGGCTCGGGTGTCCTGCCCACCACGGTCGGCGTCTGCACCGACATGACCGAGGGGATCGTGGCCCGCTTCCGGACCATGCCGATCAACGGCTCCTCGGTGCTCACCGGCCGCGCCGTCGGCGCCGTCATCCAGATCATGATCACCCTCGTCCTCGTCACCGGCGTCGCCTTCCTCGTGGGCTTCCGCTCCAGCGCCGAACCCGTCGAGTGGCTCGCCGCCGCCGGTCTCCTCACCCTCATGAGCACCGCGCTCACCTGGCTCGCCGTCGCACTCGGCCAGCTGGTCAAGGCCCCGGAGGCGGCCAGCAGCGTCGCCCTGCCCTTCTCGTTCCTGCTGCCCTTCCTCAGCAGCGTGTTCGTGCCGCTCGACTCGATGCCGGACTGGCTGCGCCACTTCGCCGAGTGGCAGCCCTACACCGCCTTCACCGAGACCCTGCGCGGCCTGCTGACCGGCGGCGAGATCGGCAAGTTCGGGCCGCTCGCGGTGGGCTGGGGCGTCGCCATCGCCCTGCTCGGCTTCGTCTGGGCGCGCTCGCTGTTCAAGCGCGACGCGACGCGCTGACCCCGCCGGCCGACCCTTCCCGCGGAGCCACGGGGGTGCCTCGCGGGGAGGGTCGCCGGTTGTCGGCCCCCGCCAATTCGGTGGGGGCCCAGGAGGAGGCGCTACGGTGCACGCGAGGGAACCCCCGCGCACCGGAGGGCCACCCTGGTGTGAGGTGCCTCTCAGCCGACGGAGCCCTTGCGGAGTCGCGCCCCTTGCGCTCTCTTGTGGAATCTCTACAACGGGAGACGGTCTGAGCCGTCACTTCTTCATGGCCCCGGCGCGCTTCTGTCCGGGGGTGCCAGGAAAACGGCCCGGAGACTGTACAGAGTCGACGGTCCGTTTCCCCGGGGGCGCTCCGTAAGGTCGCTACATGACCGTTTTGGACGAGACCGCTGCCGCCGGGAGCGAGCCCACCGACTCGCATGGCCGCGTGGCCGAACTGCACGAGATCCGTGCGGAGGCGCTGCGCGGGCCGAGCGAGAAGGCGACCGAGGCACAGCACGCCAAGGGCAAGCTGACCGCCCGCGAGCGGATCGAGCTGCTCCTCGACCCGGACTCGTTCAACGAGGTCGAGCAGTTGCGCAGGCACCGGGCCACCGGCTTCGGCCTGGAGGCCAAGAAGCCGTACACGGACGGTGTGATCACCGGCTGGGGCACGGTGGAGGGCCGGACGGTCTTCGTCTACGCGCACGACTTCCGGATCTTCGGCGGCGCGCTCGGCGAGGCGCACGCCACGAAGATCCACAAGATCATGGACATGGCCATCGCGGCCGGTGCCCCGCTGGTCTCCCTGAACGACGGCGCAGGCGCCCGCATCCAGGAGGGCGTCTCGGCCCTCGCCGGCTACGGCGGCATCTTCCAGCGCAACACCAAGGCGTCCGGTGTCATCCCGCAGATCAGCGTGATGCTCGGCCCGTGCGCCGGCGGCGCGGCGTACTCGCCCGCCCTCACCGACTTCGTGTTCATGGTCCGCGACACCTCGCAGATGTTCATCACCGGCCCGGACGTCGTCCGCGCGGTGACGGGCGAGGAGATCACCCAGAACGGCCTCGGCGGCGCGGACGTGCACGCCGAGACGTCGGGCGTGTGCCACTTCGCGTACGACGACGAAGAGACCTGCCTGGCCGAGGTCCGCTACCTGATCTCGATGCTCCCCTCCAACAACCGGGAGAACCCGCCCACCCACGAGTCGGAGGACCCGGCCGAGCGCCGCTCGGACGTCCTGCTCGACCTGGTCCCGGCGGACGGCAACCGGCCGTACGACATGACGAAGGTCATCGAGGAGCTCGTCGACGACGGCGACTACCTCGAAGTCCACGAGCGCTGGGCGCGCAACATCATCTGCGCCCTGGCCCGCCTGGACGGCCAGGTCGTCGGCATCGTCGCCAACCAGCCGCAGGCGCTGGCCGGCGTCCTCGACATCGAGGCGTCCGAGAAGGCCGCGCGCTTCGTGCAGATGTGCGACGCCTTCAACATCCCGATCCTCACCCTCCTGGACGTGCCCGGCTTCCTGCCCGGCGTCGACCAGGAGCACGGCGGCATCATCCGCCACGGCGCCAAGCTCCTGTACGCGTACTGCAACGCCACCGTCCCGCGGATCTCGCTGATCCTGCGCAAGGCGTACGGCGGCGCGTACATCGTCATGGACAGCCAGTCCATCGGCGCCGACCTCACCTACGCCTGGCCGACCAACGAGATCGCGGTCATGGGCGCCGAGGGCGCCGCGAACGTGATCTTCCGGCGGCAGATCGCGGCCGCCGAGGACCCCGAGGCGATGCGCGCGCGCATGGTCAAGGAGTACAAGGCCGAGCTGATGCACCCCTACTACGCCGCCGAGCGCGGCCTGGTCGACGACGTCATCGACCCGGCCGAGACCCGCGAGGTCCTCATCAAGTCCCTCGCGATGCTCCGCAACAAGCACGCCGACCTGCCCTCGCGCAAGCACGGCAACCCTCCGCAGTAGCGGTCACCACACCGCGTCCGCGCCGCAGTAGCCCACAAGGAGAAGCTGCACGATGACACCCCCCGACATTCGCGTAGAGAAGGGCCACGCCGAGCCCGAGGAAGTCGCGGCCATCACCGCGATCCTGCTGGCCCGCGCCGCCGCCCAGCCCGCCGCTCCCACCGCCCGCCGCGGCCGCGACAAGGCCGGCTGGCGCCGCCTGGAGCGCACCCCGGGCTTCCGCGCCCCGCACAGCTGGCAGGGCTGAGCCCCCAGCTCTCGGGCCCCGTTCTCCTTCGGGAGGGCGGGGCCCGCGCGCGTTCCTACCCCTCCTCGCGGGGCCGCGTCAGGTGCGTCACCGCCGACTCCGCCAGCGGCCGGACCGCCGGATGCCAGGCGCGGCCCCGCGGCCCGCTCAGGACCAGGCGCCGCGCGGCCCGCGGCTCCACCGGCAGCAGCACCAGGTCGGGCGGGACCAGGGAGCGTGAGACCTCGGACAGGACGGTCACGCCGAGGCCCGCCTGCACCATGCTGATCAGGGTGGCCAGGTCCCGCACCCGGTGCGCGGGGGTGAAGCGCAGCCCGGCCAGGTCGTGGAGCGCGCGGACCCGTTCCTCGCAGCTGTTGGGGGAGATCAGGAACTCGTCGTCCTCCAGATCGCGGACGTCGACGGCCGCCTCGCCCGCCAGGGGGTGATCGCGGGGGAGCAGGGCGCGGTAGCCGTCCAGGGCGAGCTGGGTGCCGGGGCCGGGCGGCGGGTCGATCAGGACGGCGGCGTCGGCCGTGCCGTTCTCCAGCCACTCCGCGACCTCGGCGCTGTCGCCCTCGAAGACGCGCACGGTGATCCGCGGCCGGTCCTGCCGCCAGTGCCGCAGCAGCCCGGGCAGCAGGCCCTGGCAGACCGTGGGCGTCGAGGCGAGCCGCACGGTGCCCGTCACCGCCCCGGCGTCGGCGGCGATCTCCGCCACGGCCCCGACCGCCGACAGCGCGGCCCGGGCGTGCGGCAGGACCCGCTTCCCGAGCGCCGTCGTCCGCACCGGCCCGGACCGGACGAGGAGCGAGCCCGCCAGCTCTCGTTCGAGGGAGGCCACGGCGTGCGACACCGCCGACTGGCTCATGCCGAGCTCCGCGGCGGCCGCGCTGAACCCGCCCGCGTCGACCACCGCGACAAAGGCCCTGAGCTGCGGGAAGTTCACGGTCATGAGGCGGCCTCATAGGTCTATGACGGCTATGCGTTGGATCAATGGTGCCAGGTGGGGCGAGAGTTGCCCGTGCCGCCGACGCGGCGGATCACCGGAGAACGACGTGAGGAGAGCCATGCCCCACATCAGGGCCACCGTCACCGACCCCGCCCTGCCCGCCGACACCGCACGGGCCCTCGCCGAGGGGCTGACCGGCCTGGCGGTCACCGCGCTCGGCAAGTCCGCCGAGCGCACCATCGTCCACCTCGACCTCGTCCCCGCCGACCGCTACTACGTCGCGGGGAAGCCCCTGACCGGCGGCGGCCGCGACGCGCACCTGGAGGTCAGCATCACGGCGGGCACCAACAGCGCCGAGGAGAAGGCCGCCTTCATCACCGGGGCCGCCGCGTTCCTGTCGGAGCTCCTCGGCCCGCTCGCCCGCGGCGGCGTCGCCCTGCACGAACTGCACCCGGAGAGCTACGGCTACCAGGGCGTCACGCAGTTCGCGCACTACCGCCGGAACTGACAGAGGCCCGCACGCCGAAGCGTGCGGGCCGTCGTCCGCGTACGGGCAACAAAAGAAGAGCGTTAACGGAGCCGCGCCATCAGCGCGTGCTCGACCAGCGTGATCAGCGCGCTCTTCGCGTCCGCGCGGTGGCGGGCGTCGGTCGTGATGATCGGGGTGTCCGGGCCGATCTGCAGCGCCTCGCGCACCTCGTCGGGCGTGTACGGCTGGTGGCCGTCGAAGCCGTTGAGGGCGATGACGAAGGGCAGCCCGGAGTTCTCGAAGTAGTCGACGGCGGGGAAGCAGTCGGCGAGCCGCCTCGTGTCGACCAGGACGACCGCGCCGATGGCGCCACGGACCAAGTCGTCCCACATGAACCAGAAGCGGTCCTGACCCGGCGTACCGAAGAGGTACAGGATCAGGTCCTGGTCCAGGGTGATGCGACCGAAGTCCATGGCCACCGTCGTGGTGGTCTTGTCTCCGGTGTGGGTCAGGTCGTCGATGCCCGCTGACGCGGACGTCATGACGGCCTCGGTGCGCAGCGGGTTGATCTCAGAGACCGCCCCGACGAACGTGGTCTTGCCCACGCCGAAGCCGCCCGCCACCACGATTTTCGCGCTGGTGGTGGAGCGGGCTGTTGCTCCGCCGCTAGAGCTTGCGAAGTCCACTGAGCACCCTTTCGAGCAGTGTCACGTCTGGCTGGCCGCCGGCGGACTCGTCGCCGCCGGGCTGATGGATGGCGACAAGTCCGGCCTCCGCCAGGTCGGCTACGAGGATCCGGGCGACGCCGAGGGGGATGGAGAGGAGCGCCGAGATCTCGGCGACCGACTTGATCTCCCGGCACAGGTTGCAGATGCGCTGATGCTCGGGCAACTGGCCCTGCAACTGGTGCGGTTGTGCGGTGGTGTGCACCAGCGCCTCGATGGCGAGCTGGTAGCGCGGCCTGGTGCGGCCGCCCGTCATGGCGTACGGGCGCACCAGGGGGTTGCTCGCCGACCCGGCGGGCGCCGGTTCAGGGGCGCGCCGCTGGGGGTGCACCGGCTGGATGCGGGGCGCGCGCGCCGGGGTGCCCTGGTCGTACGGACGCGGCCCCGGCTGCTGGGGCTGCGCGTACGGCTGGCGGCGGTGGCTCGGCGCGGAGGGGAAGTTGTACCTGTTCGGCCCGCCGTCGTGCTGACCACCCTGGCCATGACCAGGGGACCAGTTCGCCGATGACGAACCGTCTGGGGGTGTTGCCACGTTTCTTCCTCCTCCAACTGTGCCGGGCCCATCACTGTGGAGCCGCGTCCCGAAACCTTACGGGCACAAGACGCGAAAACGCACCGTCTGTCTGTTAGTTGAGAAGGCTCCCCTGGAGCTCCGCGCGCAGGTCCGGCGTGAGAACGGTGCCCGCGCGGTCGACAAGAAGTGCCATCTCGTACCCAATGAGACCGATGTCCGCATCCGGGTGGGCGAGAACGGCGAGCGAGGAACCGTCGGAAATGGACATGATGAAGAGAAATCCTCGCTCCATCTCCACAACGGTCTGGGTCACGGAGCCGCCCTCGAAGATCCGGGAGGCCCCGGCGGTCAGCGAGGTAAGGCCGGAGGCGACGGCCGCGAGCTGATCGGCGCGGTCGCGGGGGAAGCCTTCGGACATCGCCAGAAGGAGTCCGTCGGCGGAGACCACCACTGTGTGGGACACCCCGGGGGTGTTGTCCACGAAGTTGGTGATCAACCAGTTCAGGTTCTGTGCCGCCTGGCTCATCGGGCTCACACTAACGCTCCTGGTTGTAGGTGCTATCAGGGCTGAAGCCCTGGCCATTCGTGTCACTGCTCGAGTTGCGTCCCCGCTGGACGCCGCGGCGCAGGTTGCTCAGCCTGCCCCGCACCTCCTCGGGGTCGCGGGAGACCTGGGGGCCGCCCTGTGGGGTCTGTTCCGCGGTGCCCTCGACCAGATTGGCCTTGGGCACCCGCCGCGGGAGCCCGGACGAGGTGACCCCGCCCGCCTTCGGCTCCTTGAGGCGCTCGGCTCGCTGCCAGCGCTCGTCGTTGGACGAACGCCAGTCGTCCTTGCCCTCGCTCGGGGCGGGGGAACTCTCGTTCCCGTTCGCACCGGAGGAGCCCCTGCGGGGGAGGCCCGCGTCGGTCATCTCGTGGACGACGGACGGAGTCGGTCCCGGCCGGTCGAAGCCTACGCGCTCGTCGTCGGCCGCGGGGGCCGCCTGCGCGGATTCCGCTTCCTGGCCGTACTCGGCCTGGTAGCCGTCAGCGGTGGGCCAGTCGTCCTGACGGGACCGCTCCGGATAGGGCAGCTGCTGGTCCTGGTAGCCGGCCGCGCCATCCGAGCCGTCAACGTAGTGCTGCTCGGCCGGCGCGTACTGCTCGGCGCCGTAGCCGTTCTCGGCGTACTGCGCGTCGGTGTACTGCGGCTGTGCGTACTCACCGGTGGCGTACTGCTCGTTCTCGTACGCGCCGCCCTGGTCGTACGTGGCCTGCTGGTGCTCGTCGTACGCGGGGGCCTGCTGGTCGTAGCCGCCCTGCTGCTCGTACGCACCCGGCTGCGGCTGCTGCTGTGCCTGCTGCTGCGGCTCGACCTCGTCGCGGAAGAGCGGGCGGTGGGCGCCGGGCTGCTGGGCCTGCGCCTCCAGGGCCGCGCGGCGCTCCTCACGCATCAGTGAACGGCCGACCGGGTCCAGCTCGGGCTGCACCTCGCCGCCGTCACCGTGGTAGCGGCTGTCGTCGAAGCCCAGCTCCGCGGCGGTGCGCAGCGGCTCGGCCGCAAGGACCTGCTGCTCCGGGATGATCGAGGAGACGGTGAACTCGTCCTGCGCGGGCTGGTCGCCACCGCCACCGTGCGTGATCGCGTCCGGCAGCATGACCAGCGACGTGGTGCCCGCCTGCTCGCCCGAGGGGCGCAGCTGCACGCGGATGCCGTGCCGGTCGGACAGCCGGCCGACCACGAACAGACCCATGCGCTGCGAGATCGCGGCGTCCACGGTCGGCGGGTTGGCCAGCTTGTGGTTGATGTCCGCGAAGTCCTCGGCGGTGAGGCCGATGCCCTTGTCGTGGATCTCGACCATGATGCGGCCGTCGGGCAGCCTGGTCGCGGTGACGCGGACCTTGGTCTGCGGGGAGGAGAACGTGGTGGCGTTCTCCAGGAGCTCGGCGAGCAGGTGCACGAGGTCGGTCACGGCCAGGCCGTGGATCTCGGCCTCCGGGACGCCCTGCAGCTCGATGCGCTCGTACTGCTCCACCTCGGAGGAGGCGGCGCGGAGCACGTCGACCAGCGGGACCGGCTGGTCCCAGCGGCGGCCCGGCTCCTCGCCGGAGAGGACCAGGAGGTTCTCGCCGTTGCGGCGCATACGGGTCGCCAGGTGGTCCAGGCGGAAGAGGTTCTCCAGCTGGTCCGGGTCGGCCTCGTTGTTCTCCAGGTCGGTGATGAGGGTCAGCTGGCCCTCGATCAGCGACTGGTTGCGGCGCGACAGGTTGGTGAAGATCGCGTTGATGTTGCCCCGGAGCAGCGCCTGCTCGGCGGCGAGCCGCACGGCCTCGCGGTGCACCTGGTCGAAGGCGCGGGCGACCTCGCCGATCTCGTCCGTGGAGTTGATCGGGATGGGCTGCACGCGGGTGTCCACGCGGCCCGGGTCGGTGCGCGACAGCTGGTCGACCAGCATCGGAAGGCGCTGCTCGGCGATGCCGAAGGCGGCGGTACGCAGCTGACGCATCGCCTTGGACATCTGGCGGGCCATCATCCCGGCCAGGATGAAGGCGGCGAGCAGCGCGAGCACCACGATGGCACCGGTGATGTACGCGTTGCGCTGCGCGGTGGCGGCGATGTCGGACGCCTCGTCCACGGCCTTGTCGGCGAGGTCCGACTCGATGGTGCGGTAGGCGTCGAACTTGGCGGTGGTGGTGGCCCACCAGGCCTTGGGCGTGATGCCCTTGCCGGCCAGCTCGACGCGTGCGCTCGGCTGGGTGCTCGGCATGGTGGCGATGGCCGCGACCATCTTGTCCTGCGAGAGGGCCGGGCCGCCCTGCTTCTCGGCGGCGGCCGCAAGCTCCTTCTTGGCGTCCTCCAGCTTGGCGACGTCCTCGGGGGTGCCGCCGCCGGTGTACTCCTCGATGGCGATGCGCTCCAGGTAGGCGTACGAGGAGAACGAGGTGCGCTGGAGCGTGAACGAACCGGTGCCGGGGCCCGGCTCGACCAGGAGGTGCGTGCCGATGGACCGCTGGAGGGAGAGCGCTGCCTTGGAGAGCGAGATCGCGTAGACGGTGCGGCCGTAGCTTGTGATGTTGCCGGTGCCCAGACCGAGCTCGTTGGCGAACTCCATCAGCGGGTGCTGGATGGCGACGTAGCCCTCTTCGGTCTTCACACCGGGAAGCCTGGTGGTGTACGCGGCCTGACGCAGCGGGGCGAGCTTCGGCTCGACCTTGTGGAAGGCGTCGAGACGACGGTTGAGGCCTTCCTTGTCCGGCATGCTCTCCGCCGCGGACTTGAACTCGGCGGCGGCGCGGTCGGTGGCCTTGCGGGCCTTGACGACGACCGGGTCGTTCCGCTTGCCGCGCAGCAGGGGAGCGGCGGTGAGGTCGCGCTCCTCGATGAGGCGGTTGCCGTAGTTCAGCGACGCCCGCACCAGGCGGGCGGTGCTCTCGGCGTCCTGGGCCTCGCTCCAGGTGTCGATGGAGCCCTTCACCTGGAAGCCGCCCATGACGAGACCGACGAGCACGGGTATGAGCAGGATCGCGTTCAGTCTGGTCGGCACGCGCCAGTTGCGGGGCGACATCCGCCCGCCGGAGGGAGCCGGGGACTCGTTGCCGGGGGCGGCGCTCACGTCAACGGGGGACGCCGCTGTGCGCGGCGGCGGGGTGAAGTTGCCCCGCGCGTCCCCGGTGGGGGATGCCGCGGGACTCGGCTTGCTTCGCCTCACTCGACCAACAACCTCTCGGCGGCGGCACTCACGTCGTGCCGCTGTCGTCTCCAAGGCCCGTGCTACTGGGCAGTTCAGCGCATTCCAGCACGTCAGGGGCTGCTCTTCCAAACACCAGGAAGGGCCGGTTCCGAGTGGTGTAAGCCTCAGATAAATCGGTCATAAAGAGCGAGCCCCGCCAAAAGGCGGGGCTCTTGTGAGCACAGCGACACCAGGTGACCGCGACGCGTGGCGGTTACCTTGCAATTCTCTGTCGAAACGTTATGAACACGGCGCACGGCCGTGTCAAAGGACACAGGCCGCTCCGGTTTGACTACGACAACTGCCGTACGGACCTGCCTACTTGAGACGTGCCATAAGTGCGTGTTCGACCAGCGTGATCAAGCCACTCTTTGCGTCCGCACGGTGTCGCGCGTCCGTCGTGATGATCGGTGTCCCGGGGCCGATCTGCAGCGCCTCGCGGACCTCGTCGGGCGTGTACGGCTGGTGGCCGTCGAAGCCGTTGAGGGCGATGACGAACGGCAGCCCGGAGTTCTCGAAGTAGTCGACGGCCGGGAAGCAGTCGGCGAGCCTGCGGGTGTCCACGAGCACGACCGCGCCGATGGCGCCGCGCACGAGGTCGTCCCACATGAACCAGAAGCGGTCCTGCCCCGGCGTACCGAAGAGGTACAGGATCAGGTCCTGGTCCAGGGTGATGCGGCCGAAGTCCATGGCGACGGTGGTCGTCGTCTTGTCCCCGGTGTGGGTCAGGTCGTCGATGCCCGCGGACGCGGACGTCATGACGGCCTCGGTGCGCAGCGGGTTGATCTCGGAGACGGCCCCGACGAACGTGGTCTTGCCCACGCCGAAGCCGCCCGCCACCACGATCTTCGCGGAGGTGGTGGAGCGGGCCGAGCCCGAGTCACTAGAGCTGGCGAAGTCCACTGAGCACCCTTTCGAGCAGTGTCACGTCTGGCTGGCCGCCGGCGCTCTCGTCGCCGCCGGGCTGGTGGATGGCGACGAGCCCGGCCTCCGCCAGGTCCGCCACGAGGATCCGGGCCACACCGAGCGGCATCGACAGGAGCGCGGAGACCTCGGCCACCGACTTGACCTCACGGCACAGGTGGCAGATCCGCTGGTGCTCGGGGAGCATCCCCATCAGCTGGGCCGGGTCGGCCGTGGTGCTCACCAGCGCCTCGATGGCGAGTTGGTAGCGGGGCCGGGTCCGGCCGCCGGTCATCGCGTAGGGCCGCACCAGCGGCTGGTCGCCCTCCATTCCGTACGAGGCGTCGCCGTACGGGTTGTGAGAGGCGGTGGGCGGGGTCATGGATCCTCCGGGCGGGACAGCAGGTCATCTGCGTGTGCCGTCTGACAGAGCCGGTGGGGGCAGTGTGGCGGCCGGACGGTTGGTCAGTACGTTCGGTCGGTGGGGCGGCCGAAGGGGGAAGGCTTCGGAGCGTGCTCCGGGCTAGTGGAGCAGGCTGCCCTGCAGCTCGGCGCGGAGGTCCGGGGTGAGGACGGCGCCCGCGCGGTCGACGAGGAGGGCCATCTCGTAGCCGACGAGGCCGATGTCGCACTCGGGGTGCGCGAGCACGGCCAGGGACGAACCGTCGGAGACGGACATGATGAAGAGGAACCCCCGCTCCATCTCCACCACGGTCTGGGTGACGGTGCCGCCCTCGAAGATCCGGGAGGCCCCGGCGGTCAGCGAGGTCAGGCCGGAGGCGACCGCGGCGAGCTGGTCGGCGCGGTCGCGGGGGAAGCCTTCGGACATCGCCAGAAGGAGTCCGTCGGCGGAGACCACCACTGTGTGGGACACCCCGGGGGTGTTGTCCACGAAGTTGGTGATCAACCAGTTCAGATTCTGTGCCGCCTGGCTCATCGGGCTCAACTAACGCTCCTGCTGGTGAGTGGGGCGAGGGAAACTGCCGGTCTGGCCGGTACCGGCCTGGCGCCCCTGCTGGATGCCCCGACGGAGATTCGTCAGCCGGCCGCGTACGTCATCGGGCGCACGCGAGACCTGCGGACCTGTGCTGTCCTGCTGCTGCTGGGCCGTGCCCGCGACCAGGTTGGCCCGCGGGACGCGGCGCGGCAGTCCGGATGTGGTGACGCCGCCCGCGGTGGGCTGCCGGACGCGCTCGGCCTGGCGGCCCAGCTCGTCGTTGGGGGAGGAGCGCCAACCGCTCGGCATGCCGTTGCCGTTGGTGCCGCCTCCGCCCGCGGGCGCGGCGTTCGGGTCCTGGCGCTGGGGGCGCGAGGGGAGCGGGCGCTGCGGCGGCTCGGCGGCCTGGCGCGGCGCGGCCTCGGGGGCCTGCCTGCCCTGCTGCTCCTGCGGCGCGGCCTGCCGGTGCTGCTGCTCCTGCTGGGCCGCCTGCTGCTGGGCCGCCTGCTGGTTCTGCTGCTGCTGGAACCAGTTGGTCTCCAGCGTGTCGAACAGCGGCGTACGGCCGTCGCCGGGGCCGGCCGGGGGCAGGGGCTCGGGCTCCGCGGGCTGAAGGGGCTGCGCGGGCTGCAGGTGCTGCTGCTGGTTCTGCTGAGCCTGCTGGCCCTGTTGCGGCGCCTGACCCGGACCGTGACCCTGACCCGGCTGCTGGGGGAGACCCTGGTGAGGGTCGCCCTGGCCGCGGCGCGGGGCCGGCGGGCGCGGCACGGTGTAGTCGGGCATCTCCCGATTGCCGTGCTGCGCCGGGGCGTTGGCCTGGTTCTGCTGCTGGTTCTGCGGCAGGCCCTGGTTCTGGGGCTGGTTCTGGCCCTGGTTCTGCCGGCCGCCCTGGCCGCCGAAGACGTCGGAGCGGACGAACTGCCCGGTGGAGCCGCTGTCCTGCGGCGCCGGGGTGCCGTGCGCCGGAGTACCGGGCGGCGGTGCGTCGAAGTCCGGGCGGGCGAACTCCGCGGTGGAGCCGGGGCCCTGCCGGTCGTCCGTACCCGCCGGAGGCTGGGGGAACTGGCCGGTGGACTCGTGCTCCTCGTGGCCCCGCGGGGTGTCGAAGGGCTCGCGCGCCACCTGCGGCTGCGCGTTCTCGTCGCTCCAGCTGGGCACGCGCGGCTGCGGGTTGCCCCCGGGCAGCTCGGCACGCGGGCCGCCGCGCGGCGGCAGCTGGGGCCTGCGGCCCTGGTCACCGGCGTCGGCCTGGGCGTTCGCCGGCGGCTTCATGGCGTTCGTACGCTGCTGGGGCACCGGAGGCTGCGGCGCGTTGCCGCCGCGACCGCGCTGCGGCGCCTGCGGCTGACCGCCCTGCGGACGCTGACCCTGACCGGGGGCCTGGCCGAGACCCAGACCGGGACCCTGACCCGGTCCTTGACCTTGGCCCGGTCCCTGAGGCTGACCCGGACCCTGCCCCTGCCCACGGCCCTGAGCCTGACCCCGACCCTGACCCGTGTCCCGGGAAGGCAGCGCGGCCCGCGGACCCGAGCCCGCGACCTGCTGGCGCGGCGCACCGGCACCGAGCAGCCCGGGCCCACCCTGGGCACCGGCACCGGCACCGGCACCCGCACCGGGGCCACCGCCGAGCGCGGGACCACCGCGTCCGGGGCCACCGGTCAGACCGGGACCGTTGCCACCCGCACCGACACCGCGACGCGCGGCAGCGGCACCGGCCGCGGCCTGGGCCGCCGCGGGACCGCCGGTCGGGGAGGGCGCACCGGGCTTGCCCGGCATCTTCTTGCCGCCCTGGGCGACGTCGACGGGCAGCATGACCAGCGCGGTCGTACCACCGGAGTCGGACGGGCGGAGCTGGATGCGGATGCCGTGGCGCTGCGACAGACGGCCGACCACGAACAGACCCATGCGGCGCGAGACCGAGACGTCCACGGTGGGCGGCGACGCGAGCCGCTCGTTGATCGCGGCGAGGTCCTCGGGCGAGAGGCCGATGCCGGTGTCGTGGATCTCGATCAGGACGCGGCCGTCGGGCAGCGCGTGACCGGTGACCTTGACCTTGGTCTGCGGCGAGGAGAACGACGTCGCGTTCTCGAGCAGCTCGGCGAGGAGGTGCACGAGGTCGTTGACGACGCGTCCGGCGACCTCGGTCGCGGGCACCGAGGAGAGTTCGATGCGCTCGTACTGCTCCACCTCGGACGCGGCGGCACGCAGCACGTCGACGAGCGGCACGGGCCGGGTCCAGCGGCGGCCCGGCTCCTCACCGGCGAGGACGAGGAGGTTCTCGCCGTTACGGCGCATGCGGGTCGCGAGGTGGTCGAGCTTGAAGAGCGAGGACAGCTGGTCCGGGTCGGCCTCGCGCGACTCCAGCTCGGAGATGAGCGAGAGCTGGCGCTGGATGAGGCCCTGCGAACGGCGCGAGAGGTTGGTGAACATCGCGTTGACGTTGCCCCGGAGGAGGGCCTGCTCGGCGGCGAGGCGGACGGCCTCGCGGTGCACGTCGTCGAAGGCCGCGGCCACCTGGCCGATCTCGTCCCGGGAGTGCACACCGACGGACTCGACGGAGGTGTCGACGTCCTGCGGGTCCGACTCCGAGAGCTGCTTGACCAGCTCGGGCAGGCGGTCCTGGGCGACCTTGGTCGCGGTGTCCTGGAGCCGGCGCAGCGAGCGGATCATGGAGCGGGCCACGACGAACGCGCCGACGAGCGAGACGCCGAGCACGAGCAGGATCAGCGCACCGTTGAGGATGGCCGACTGCTCCGACTCGTTGCGCAGCTCGCGGGCCTTCTGCTCCATCTCGCCGAGCAGCGTCAGCTCGATCTTCGCCATCGCGTCGATCTTGGTGGTGTCGGCGTCGACCCAGTCCTTGTAGGACCGCTTGTCCTGGAGCTTGATGCCGCCTTCCTGCTCGAGCACGCGCTTGGCGTATTCGTTGGCGCCCTTGATCGCGGGGTTGGCGCCGTCGATGGGCTTGGTCAGCTCACCGGCGTTGCCCGCGTAGATCTTGCTGAAGGTCTGGAGCTCCGAGCGCTCCTTCTCGTTGGCGCTGAGGCCGAAGGTGCGGTCGGTCTCGGAGATCTTGCCGTACTCGTTGTCGTTCGCAGGCAGGGCCGCGGCGATGATCGCGCGCTGTACGGACGCGTACTCCTTGGCCGACGAGAAGGCGGCCAGCGAGCGCGTGCGCTGGATCATGTCCGGGTTGCTCGTCGCCTGCGCCATGTCCTGCGACAGCTTGAGGAGCTGCTCGACGAGCTGGCTGTAGGCCTCGACCGTCTGCGAGGTGGAGCCCTTGTCGGTGAAGGCCTGCTTGCGGACGTCGTTGATGCCCTGCAGCTGCTGGGTGATCTGGACGGCGCTGTGCCGGACGCCGAGGAGGCCCTTCTCGCCGTCGGTGTCGTTGAGGTCCTGGGTGCCCTGCAGGAAGTTGCGGTAGACCCGGTCGGTCTTCTCGCGGGCGCCCTTGACCGTGTAGTCGGAGGCCTTCGCGCCGTGCGCGAGGGGGCCGGCCGACTTGTCGCGCTCCTCCTGGAGCGCGGCGGCCAGCTCGGTGGCCTGCTTGGTCATCTCGGTCAGCAGCTTCATGTTGTCGAGCTGCTGGATCTCGTCCAGGGACGAGTTGATGCGGAGCGCGCCGAGCGAGGTCGCGGTGATCACGGGGAGCGCGAGCAGCGAGACCAGTCGGGTGGAGATGCGCCAGTTGCGCAGGGCTATTCGCGAGCCGGTGCTGGGTGCCTTGGTGCCGGTCGAGCCCTTGCCCTTGCTCTTGGCCTGGGCGGCCGTCGAGCCGCTGCCGACGGCTCCCTGGCGTGCGGCCCCGGGGCCGCTGTCGCCGGGCGTACCCGGTCCGGGGTTCTGGGCGTGCTGGGGCGAGGAGCCGCCCGGCTCCGCCGGAGCATCCCCTCGGCCGCGGTCGGCCTGGGGAGACCCCTTGCCATCCCTCTTGAAACGTCCCTGCACTAGCGTCGCAACCTCTGGACCAGGCGTCCTGCCGGATAACGGCGGGACGGTGTCGGCGTCGTGGGGCGCCAAGCGCCCCCTATGTGGTCGTGAGTGACCGGCGCTTGCTCCCCCTCCCCGCCGCCACTCGGCGCTGCGTTGCGCCCCTGCGCGCCGGTTCGATCCCGCGGCGGTCCCGGGAATTCCAGCACAGTGCAGGATCTCCAACAAGGCCCGTGTGTCGCGCCACGGCCTGCGTGACGCGTTGTGAGTGGGGGGTCACCAGACGTAGAAAGTGATCTAGTAAAAAACGGACTCATCCCCACAAAGCTTCTACCGGCGGGGGGTGTCCCAGTCTTCATGATCAGGAGCGGAATGGTGCCTTCAGTGGCGCAATGTCCGTTTCCAACGGGTCGACCCCGGGCCCGGATTGACCTTTTTGTCCGCTAACTCGTGAGCAAACTCACATGAAGATCTTGGCGTCTTCCGGACTTTGGCCGGGAATTGGATGTTTAGCCTGACGCTTTACAGGGATGGCGAATCCGACAAGCCGCGTCCACCACGTGACGCCTCAACCGACAAGGTCCGAACAGCAGATGAAGACTGTGAAGTCGACGATGTTCCGCAACATAGCCAACCCGCGCCGCACCACTCTCGCGCACCTCAAGGACGCGGACGACGTCCAGGCCGCGCCCGAGCAGCCGGAGCACGCCGTGGAACTGCCGACGCAGACCGCCAACCCGAAGCGCACGATCCTCATGGACGCGCCGGAGCAGCCCGCCCCCGTAGCGGGTTAATGGCGGGAGGTCGGACCCGCCTGCCGCGTTAGCCTGGAGTGTCACACTCCACCCATTCCAGCAAGGGGCCAAGGCACACGTGCGCATCGCCAGGTTCTCCATCGACGGCAACGTCGCCTTCGGCGCGGTCGAGGGCGAAAGTCCCCCCGGAACGACCGATGGGCTCGTCCTCGACATCATCAAGGGCATCCCGTTCGCGGACTTCGAGCTCTCCGGCACGAAGGTCCCGCTGAGCAAGGTCAGGCTGCTGCCCCCGGTGCTCCCCAACAAGGTCGTGGGCATCGGCCGCAACTACGCGGACCACGCGGCGGAGCTCGGCAACGAGGTCCCCGACGTCCCGGTCGCCTTCTTCAAGCCGTCCACCTCGGTGGCGGGCCCTGGCGACGCCATCGTGTACCCCTCCTTCTCGCAGGAGGTGCACCACGAGGCCGAGCTGGCCGTGGTCATCGGCCGCATGTGCCGCGAGGTCCCGCGCGAGCGCGCCCGTGACGTCATCCTCGGCTACACCTGCGCGAACGACGTCACCGCGCGTGACGTGCAGAAGCGCGAGAAGCAGTGGGCCAGGGCCAAGGGCTTCGACACCGCGTGCCCGCTCGGCCCCTGGGTGGAGACCGACCTCGACCCCTCCGACCTCACCATCCAGTGCACGGTCAACGGCGAACAGCGCCAGCTGGGGCGCACGGCCGAGATGGTCCGCTCCGTCGAGGACCTGATCGTGCACATCTCCGAGGCCATGACGCTGCTCCCCGGCGACGTCATCCTCACGGGCACCCCGGCAGGCGTCGGGCCGCTCAACGTCGGCGACGAGGTCGCCGTCACCATCGAAGGCATCGGCACTCTCACCAACAAGGTGATCAAGCGTGGCTAACGCGACCCCCGTACGCGTACGGTTCTGTCCCTCGCCGACCGGCAACCCCCACGTGGGCCTGGTCCGCACCGCCCTCTTCAACTGGGCCTTCGCCCGGCACAACGAGGGCACCCTGGTCTTCCGCATCGAGGACACCGACGCCGCGCGCGACTCGGAGGAGTCGTACGAGCAGCTCCTCGACTCGATGCGCTGGCTGGGCTTCGACTGGGACGAGGGCCCCGAGATCGGCGGCCCGCACGCGCCGTACCGCCAGTCGCAGCGCATGGACATCTACCGGGACGTCGCGGCCAAGCTCCTGGACGGCGGCTACGCCTACCCCTGCTACTGCACCACCGAGGAGCTGGACGCCCGCCGCGAGGCCGCCCGCGCCGCCGGCAAGCCGTCCGGTTACGACGGCCACTGCCGCGACCTCACCGCCGAGCAGAAGCAGGCGTACGAGACCGAGGGCCGCAGCCACATCGTCCGCTTCCGCATGCCGGACGAGGCCACCACCTTCACCGACCTGGTCCGCGGCGAGATCACCGTCCAGGCGGAGAACGTCACCGACTACGGCATCGTGCGTGCCAACGGCGCCCCGCTGTACACGCTGGTCAACCCGGTCGACGACGCCCTGATGGAGATCACCCACGTCCTGCGCGGCGAGGACCTGCTCTCCTCCACCCCGCGCCAGATCGCGCTCTACAAGGCGCTGATCGAGCTCGGCGTCGCGAAGGCGATCCCGGAGTTCGGCCACCTGCCGTACGTCATGGGCGAGGGCAACAAGAAGCTCTCCAAGCGCGACCCGCAGGCGTCCCTCAACCTCTACCGCGAGCGCGGCTTCCTCCCGGAGGGCCTCCTGAACTACCTGTCGCTCCTCGGCTGGTCGTTCTCCGCGGACCAGGACGTCTTCTCGATCTCCGACATGGTCGCGAAGTTCGACCTCGCGGACGTCAACGCGAACCCGGCCCGCTTCGACCTGAAGAAGGCCGAGGCGATCAACGCCGACCACATCCGCATGCTGGACGTGAAGGCCTTCGCCGAGGCCTGCGAGCCCTGGCTGAAGGCCCCGCACGCCAACTGGGCGCCCGAGGACTTCGACGAGGCGGCCTGGCAGGCCATCGCGCCGCACGCGCAGACCCGCCTCAAGGTCCTCTCCGAGATCACCGACAACGTCGACTTCCTCTTCCTGCCGGAGCCGGTCTTCGACGAGCCGAGCTGGACGAAGGCCATGAAGGAGGGCTCCGACGCCCTCCTGCGCACGGCCCGCGCCAAGCTGGAGGCGGCCGACTGGACCTCCCCCGAGTCCCTCAAGGAGGCCGTTCTGGCCGCCGGCGAGGAGCACGGCCTGAAGCTCGGCAAGGCCCAGGCCCCGGTCCGCGTGGCCGTCACCGGCCGCACGATCGGCCTGCCCCTCTTCGAGTCCCTGGAGATCCTGGGCAAGGAGAAGACCCTGACCCGCATCGACGCGGCCCTGGCGAAGCTCACCGCGTAGCGACGCGTACGCATACGCAGCCGAAGGACCCGGAAGCCTCCACGGCTCCCGGGTCCTTCGCATACCGTCGAAACATGCCGATCAAAGCCGTGGTCTGGGACATCGACACTGCGTTCATCGGGGGATAACCCCCGAACCCCCAGCCGGGGGCCGTGACTGCGGTTACCGTCGGCAGTATGCCGATCAGAGCCGTGGTCTGGGACATCGATGACACCATCTTCGACTACGCGCGCGCCGACAGCGCCGGCATGCACGCGCACCTCACCGCCGAGGGGCTCCTGGAGCGGTACGAGTCCGCCGAGCGTGCCCTCGGGCGGTGGCGGGAGCTCACCGAGCGGCACTGGGCCCGCTTCGGCGCCGGAGGGGTGACCTTCCAGGAGCAGCGCCGCGACCGGGTGCGGGACTTCCTCGACGCCCCCGCACTGAGCGACGCCGACGCCGACGCCTGGTTCGACCGTTACGTCGGTCACTACGAATCGGCCTGGTCCCTCTTCCCCGACACCGTCCCCACCCTGGACGCCCTCGCCGACGACTACCGCCACGCGGTGCTCTCCAACTCCGCCCTGTTCGTCCAGGACCGCAAACTGCGCCTCCTCGGCGTCCGCGACCGCTTCGAGGCCGTGCTGTGCGCCGCCGACCTGGGCGTCTCCAAGCCCGCCGCCGAGGCGTTCCTCGCGGTCTGTACGCACCTGGGCCTGGCCCCCGCCGAGATCGCCTACGTGGGCGACCAGCCGGAGATCGACGCCAGGGGCGCGAGGGACGCGGGCCTCGTCGGGATCTGGCTCGACCGCACCGGCACGGGGGGCGACGGCCCGGCCGGCGTACACCGGATCAGGGACCTCTCCGAGCTCCCCGCGCTGCTGCGTGCGGATACCCGTTTTGGAGCGCCGTCCACCTTCGGGTAATGTTCTTCCTGCGCCGCCCGAGAGGGCCGAAAGGTCCGGCCGGGAAGCGCAAGTCAAACAAAACCCCTTCCGGGGGTGGCGCTTTGATGGCCTATGGTGTAATTGGCAGCACGACGGTTTCTGGTTCCGTTAGTCTAGGTTCGAGTCCTGGTAGGCCAGCTCGCAGAGCTCATCTGCAACCTGTGGATCTCATCCACAATGCCCCCGTTGTGTAGCGGCCTAGCACGCCGCCCTCTCAAGGCGGTAGCGCCGGTTCGAATCCGGTCGGGGGTACAGATCCTTCCCGCGGGGACAGATCGGGTCGCACCCACTGTCACTGATGCAGGATCGCTAGGGCCCCCGTTGTGTAGCGGCCTAGCACGCCGCCCTCTCAAGGCGGTAGCGCCGGTTCGAATCCGGTCGGGGGTACTGTAGGTACTAGACATGGTCTAGACCACATTGGGCTATGGTGTAATTGGCAGCACGACGGTTTCTGGTTCCGTTAGTTTAGGTTCGAGTCCTGGTAGCCCAGCTGGATCGCGCGGTGACGCAAGATCCTCGCCCCCGTTGTGTAGCGGCCTAGCACGCCGCCCTCTCAAGGCGGTAGCGCCGGTTCGAATCCGGTCGGGGGTACAGAAACGGCAAGGGGCCTTCCCGTGAGGGAGGGCCCCTTCGTCATTCCTCCGTACGCCGTTGCCCGTAACGGCTCGTGGACTCCTCCGCCTGCGCGATGCGGCGCAGGCTCAGCAGCACCGGCTCGTACAGCACCGTGAGCGCCACGGCCGCCTCCAGCTGCCGGTCGGGCGACTCGTACCGCTCGATCAAGTCCAGGTCGGTCACGGCCAGTTGGCGTCCCGCGTACGCGTAGGGCGCCAAGTCGTCGACACCGCACGGATATCCGAGCCGGGCCAGGGTGGCGACGGCGGTCACCAGCACCCGATGGGCAGGCGACGCCTCCGCGCCGTCGCGCGTGCACTCCCAGTCGAGCCGCGTCAGCAGTGCGTCGACCGTGGCACGCGCCTCCCGGGCCGCCGCGTCGTCCTCGGCCGACTCCTGGCCGTGCGGCAGCGCCGAGACCGCCGTGCCCAGACGGGAGTTGTGGTCCAGCGACTCGTCCTCCAGGGCGGTCAGTACCTCGCGCGCCGAGGCGATCGGAACCCGTCCCACCTGGATCAGCGCCCGCACGAGCCGCAGTCGCTGCAGATGCGAGTCGTCGTACTCCGCCTGCGTCGCCGTCACGCGGCGGCCGGGCGGCAGCAGGCCCTCGCGCAGGTAGTACTTGATCGTGGCCGTGGGGATCCCGCTGAGCCTGCTCAGCTCCGCCAGTTTCATCGGTGGTGCCTCCTCTTGCGCCTCCCTTTGGGGAGTGGCACTATCCAAACATGGATAGCGGGACTATCCAATGTCCGGGCGGGGCTACGGCAAGGGAGAGCATCGTGGGCGGCAAGCCGATCGAAGGGCGCATGACCGCGGACGCGCAGGGAGGCGTCGTCGTCTTCCACATCGGGATGCGCATCAACAGCTTCCGTGCGGTGCGGAGCTGGTGGCCCGTCTTCTGGGCGATGGCCCGCATGCTCAAGGACCTGCCGGAGGACCGGGGGAGCGGACTGCTGGGATACCGGCTGCTCCTCGGCGGCCCGCGGTTGGTGTACGTCGTCCAGTACTGGGAGTCGCAGGAGAAGCTGCTGGCGTACTCGGTCGCCCAGGGCAAGGAACACCGGCCCGCCTGGGCGGCGTGGAACCGCCGGGTCAGGGAGGGCAGGGGGAAGGTCGGCTTCTGGCACGAGACGTACGTCGTGCCGGCCGGCGCCCACGAGGCGGTGTACGTCAACATGCCGGCGTTCGGCCTGGGCGAGGCCATCGGTGTCATCCCGGTCGGCCGCCGCGGGGACCGGGCCGCCGACCGGCTGCAGACGGCCTGAAGCCCGCAGGGGAGGCGGC
The DNA here is from genome assembly GCF_055639375.1 of Streptomyces sp. NPDC039462. Lineage (NCBI taxonomy): Bacteria > Bacillati > Actinomycetota > Actinomycetes > Kitasatosporales > Streptomycetaceae > Streptomyces > Streptomyces sp. NPDC039462. Next base: position 189,248 of record NZ_JBVKAO010000002.1, on the reverse strand, counting down.
GGCCAGAGAAGCGGGGGCCGCGTGAGAGGAGCGGGCGGGCAAAGAGGAGCGCCGGAAGGGGCCGCCGCGGCGTTGGGGCGGCCCCTTCCGGCGCTGAGTGCGTGCGCCGGGCGTTTCGGCGCCGGGGCGCCGGGTGAGCGTCAGCCGGAGCGGCGCAGGGCCTCGGAGAGGCGTCCCGCCGCGTCGATGACCGCCTGCGCGTGCATGCGGCCGGGGTGGCGGGTCAGGCGCTCGATCGGCCCGGAGACCGAGACGGCGGCCACCACGCGGTTCGACGGGCCGCGCACGGGCGCCGACACGGACGCGACGCCCGGCTCGCGCTCGCCGATCGACTGGGCCCAGCCACGGCGGCGTACACCCGAAAGGGCCGTGGCCGTGAAGCGGGCGCCCTGGAGACCGCGGTGCAGGCGCTCCGGCTCCTCCCAGGCCATCAGGATCTGGGCCGACGAACCCGCCTTCATCGTGAGCGTCGAGCCGACGGGGACGGTGTCCCTGAGGCCCGAGAGGCGCTCGGCCGCGGCCACGCAGATGCGCATGTCGCCCTGCCGGCGGTAGAGCTGCGCGCTCTCGCCCGTGACGTCGCGCAGGTGCGTGAGGACCGGGCCCGCCGTGGCGAGCAGACGGTCCTCGCCCGCCGCCGCCGCGAGCTCCGCGAGCCGCGGGCCGAGAATGAAACGGCCCTGCATGTCCCGCGCCACCATCCGGTGGTGTTCCAGTGCCACGGCCAGTCGGTGAGCCGTGGGTCGTGCGAGCCCCGTGGCCGCGACCAAGCCCGCGAGGGTGGCCGGACCGGACTCCAGAGCGCTCAAGACAAGGGCCGCCTTGTCCAGAACGCCGACGCCGCTAGAGTTGTCCATGCGTCGATACTCGCGTCTCACTCTGTGAAACGCAAGTTCAATTTTCCGCGCGACGCGCCACTCTGTACGAGCGATCCGCGGACCAACGGATTTCGCGGCCGACGTGCGGCACGAGGGGTACGCGCGTCGGCGAACAGATTCTCTAGTTGGGCCGGCGAAGCGGCCGGTCGGAGGGAAAGCGATGGGTAGGACACTCGCGGAGAAGGTCTGGGACGACCACGTCGTCCGGCGCGCCGAGGGCGAGCCCGACCTCCTCTACATCGATCTGCACCTGCTGCACGAGGTGACCAGCCCCCAGGCCTTCGACGGCCTCCGCCAGGCCGGCCGTCAGGTGCGGCGGCTCGACCTCACCATCGCCACCGAGGACCACAACACCCCGACCCTCGACATCGACAAGCCCATCGCCGACCCGGTCTCGCGGGCCCAGCTGGAGACGCTGCGCAAGAACTGCGCCGACTTCGGCGTGCGCCTGCACCCGCTGGGCGACGTCGAGCAGGGCGTCGTCCACGTGGTGGGACCGCAGCTGGGACTGACCCAGCCCGGCACCACCGTCGTCTGCGGCGACTCGCACACCTCCACCCACGGCGCCTTCGGCGCGCTGGCGTTCGGCATCGGCACCTCCCAGGTCGAGCACGTCCTCGCCACCCAGACGCTGCCGATGGCCCGCCCCAAGACCATGGCCATCACCGTCGACGGCGAACTGCCCGACGACGTCACGGCCAAGGACCTGATCCTCGCCGTCATCACGAAGATCGGCACCGGCGGCGGCCAGGGCTACGTCCTGGAGTACCGCGGCTCCGCCATCGAGAAGCTCTCGATGGAGGCGCGGATGACCATCTGCAACATGTCCATCGAGGCGGGCGCCCGCGCCGGGATGATCGCCCCGGACGAGACCACCTTCGACTACATCAAGGGCCGCGCCCACGCACCGCAGGGCGAGGACTGGGACGCCGCGGTGGCGTACTGGAAGACGCTGAAGACCGACGACGACGCGGTCTTCGACGCCGAGGTCTACATCGACGCCGCCTCGCTGGCGCCGTTCGTCACCTGGGGCACCAACCCGGGCCAGGGAGCGCCGCTTTCGGCGAGCGTCCCCGACCCCGCTTCGTACGAAGACGCTTCGGAGCGCCACGCCGCCGAAAAGGCCCTGGAATACATGGGGTTGACCGCGGGCCAGCCGCTGCGCGACATCAAGGTCGACACCGTCTTCGTAGGCTCCTGCACCAACGGCCGCATCGAGGACCTGCGCGCGGCGGCCTCCGTCGTCGAGGGCCGCAAAGTCGCCGACGGCGTGCGGATGCTGGTCGTCCCCGGCTCGGTCCGGGTCTCCCTGGAGGCCGTCGCGGAGGGGCTGGACAAGGTCTTCATCGCCGCGGGGGCCGAATGGCGGCACGCGGGCTGCTCGATGTGCCTGGGCATGAACCCCGACCAACTGGCGCCCGGCGAGCGCTCGGCCTCCACGTCGAACCGCAACTTCGAAGGCAGGCAGGGCAAGGGCGGACGCACCCATCTGGTCTCCCCGCAGGTCGCCGCCGCCACCGCGGTCACCGGCCACCTCGCCTCGCCCGCCGACCTGTCCGACGCCCCCGTGAACGCCGGAGTCCGATAACCATGGAAGCATTCACCAAGCACACCGGCCGGGCCGTCCCGCTGCGCCGCAGCAACGTGGACACCGACCAGATCATCCCCGCCCACTGGCTCAAGAAGGTCACCAGGGACGGCTTCGAGGACGGGCTCTTCGAGGCCTGGCGCAAGGACCCCGAGTTCGTCCTCAACCGACCCGAGCGGCAGGGCTCCACGGTCCTGGTCGCCGGACCCGACTTCGGCACCGGATCCTCCCGCGAGCACGCCGTGTGGGCGCTGCAGAACTTCGGCTTCAAGGCCGTCATCTCGTCCCGCTTCGCCGACATCTTCCGCGGTAACTCGCTGAAGAACGGCCTGCTCACCGTCGTGCTCGACCAGAAGGTCGTGGACGCGCTCTGGGAGCTGACGGAGCGGGACCCGCAGGCCGAGATCACCGTCGACCTGGAGGACCGCCAGGTCCGCGCGGAGGGCATCACCGCCGACTTCGAACTCGACGAGAACGCCCGCTGGCGGCTCCTGAACGGCCTGGACGACATCAGCATCACGCTGCGGAACGAGCCGGACATCGCCGCGTACGAGACCGGGCGCCCCTCGTACAAGCCGCGGACCGTTCAGGTCTGACAGCCCGCAACACGTCACAACAGCCTGATGTACCCCCAATCGTGGACGGTTGGGGGTACATCTGTGTGTGCCTCCCGAGAGGTGCCGGATGGCCTGAACGGGTGGTCTCAACTCCCGTGCCCGGCAAGGAAGAAGAGGCTGGAAATCCCCTTGTACTCGGCGCGACGGGGTACCCTCAGGAAGGCGGCGGACGGCGGCAGTTACCCCCTGCGGAGGCGACAACTCGCCCCAGATGGCACAATCGGTGCATGGGACGTGACAGCCAACTCGAGCTCTACGGGCTCGTCGCGGACCAACTGAAGGAAGCGCACTCCCGAGTGCGCGCACTGCAAGTCCCGGAGGGCGTACGGATGGCGCTGACCCGGAAGCTGCTGGTCATTACGGCCGCGGCCAAACACGATCTCGCCGATGCGGCAAGGCGTCTGGAGCGATTGATGGCGTCCCTCGACGAAGCGGACGACGGCCGATTCCCCCAAGACCCCTGAGTCGCAGCCTCAACGGGCCTTCGAGGAACTCCGAGATGGGCCACTTCGTTGCGGCACAAGGGTGATTAGCCCGTTTCGTGTTTGATTTGCGGTATATATCTGCCTAACGTGCGAAAAAGCCGGAGTATTTCGCTCCCGGCAATGTCTCCGAAGGGGAAGACGTGAACAAGGCGCAGCTCGTAGAAGCGATTGCCGACAAGGTCGGAGGCCGCCAGCAGGCCGCCGACGCCGTCGACGCGGTCCTGGACGCCGTCGTCCGTGCCGTGGTCGGCGGGGACCGTGTTTCGGTCACCGGCTTCGGCTCGTTCGAGAAGGTCGACCGCCCGGCCCGTTACGCCCGCAACCCCCAGACCGGGGAGCGCGTGCGCGTCAAGAAGACCTCGGTGCCGCGGTTCCGCGCCGGTCAGGGCTTCAAGGACCTGGTGAGCGGCTCGAAGAAGCTCCCGAAGAACGACGTCGCGGTCAAGAAGGCGCCCAAGGGCAGCCTGACCGGCGGCGCTTCGGCGACGGTCAAGAAGGCCGCGGCCAAGAAGGCCACCGCGAAGAAGGCGACGCCGGCGGCGGCGAAGAAGACCACCACCGCCAAGAAGACCGCCGCGAAGAAGAGCACGGCCACCGCCAAGAAGGCCACGGCGACCGCCAAGAAGGCGACGGCGACGGCGAAGAAGACGGCCACGAAGTCGACGGCCAAGAAGGCGACGCCGGCGGCGAAGAAGACCACCACCGCCAAGAAGGCGACGCCGGCCGCCAAGAAGGCCACCGCCAAGAAGACCGCCCCGGCGAAGAAGGCCACGGCGAAGAAGGCGCCCGCCAAGAAGTCCACGGCGCGCAAGACGACCGCCAAGAAGACCACGGCCCGCAAGAAGTAGGGGCACGAGGGCACTCACGCGCCGGGCCGGGCTCCCACGGGGGAGCCCGGCCCGCGTCGTGCGCCCGGATGGCGCAGGCGCCCCGGACGCGGCACGTCCGCGCCGGGTTCGGCCACGTCGGCGCCGGGCGTCAGAAGGTCCGCGCCGGGTTCAGAACGTCTGCAGGGTCACCAGAGTGATGCGGCGCGCGTCACCCTCGCCGTCCATCTCGATGCGCACGCGCTGCCCGGGCCGCAGCAGCCGCAGCCCGCCCGCGTCGAACGCGGGCGCCTCGAAGGGCACGGGAGTCCCGTCGTCGAGCAGCACGCTGCCGCTGCGGGTCTCGGAGTCGTACGTGTACGCGGTCGCCTGCATGGAAAGCAGCGTACTCAGTCGGCGATGAGCAGGCGCGCCGCGGCCGCGGCGGTGCGCGGTCCCACGCCGAGCGCGAGAGCGGCCCGCAGGTCCTCTCCGGTGTCCACGTCCTGGCGTACGGAATCGACGCCGTCGAGCGCGAGTTCCACGGCCCCGGACGCCGAATGCCGGGCCCGGGAGGCCCCTCCGAAAGCGGGACGCAATTGCGTCCCCGCCGTCGCGCACAGCAGCGTCGTCCCGATTCCTGCGGCATCCGGCATGAATGCGCGGGAAAATGCGGCGGCACTGTCGAGCGCCCGGGCCAATTCCGCGGGGCGCAGCGCGGGCAGGTCGGCGTTCAGGGCTGCGACGGCCGCGTCGGGCCGCTCGGCGCGCACCCGGGCCGCCCCGTGCGCCAGCGCGGCGTTCAGGCCCCCGCCGGGCTCGTCGGCCAGGACCCGGGCGCCGAGCGCGGCGAGCTCCCGGCCCGCCAGGGCGTCATCCGTGACGACCGCCACATCCCGCACCGCCGGGCACGCCGCCGCGGCGGCCACGGTGTCCTGCGCGAATGCCAGGGCGAGACCCGGCCGCAGACCGTCCCCGGACGCGGCGGCGAGCCTGCTTTTGGCGCGCGCCAGCGATTTCACGGGTATGACCAGGGTCCATTGCACGAGCGCTCCGTCCTTCGCGTCGCGCCCATTGTGACCTGCCGACGGACGAGGGGCGGTGGCCGCAGACGGGTGGGCGTACGGTGTTCTCGACAGACCGGCAGCCTGGGGCGACACTTGTGCGGCCGACCAGGTTCATGGAGGAAGGTGTCCGAGTGTCCCGCCGCAGAATCGGCTTCTGGTACCGCCTTGCGGCGGTCATTGCTAAACCGCCGCTCGTGGTTCTGTTCAAGCGGGACTGGCGTGGAATGGAGCACATTCCGGCCGACGGTGGATTCATCACCGCGGTGAATCACAACTCGCATATCGACCCGTTCTCGTACGCGCACTTCCAGTACAACACGGGGCGAGTGCCGCGATTCCTGGCAAAGGACGCCCTTTTCAAGGGTGGTTTTGTCGCCAAGGTGATGAAGGGCACGGGCCAGATCCCGGTCTACCGCGAGACCACGAACGCGCTCGACGCCTTCCGCGCCGCCGTCGACGCCATCGCGCGCGGCGAGTGCGTCGCCTTCTATCCCGAAGGCACCCTCACCAGGGACCCCGACATGTGGCCGATGACCGCCAAGTCCGGTGCCGCGCGGGTCGCTCTGGAGACCAAGTGCCCGGTGATTCCCGTCGCGCAGTGGGGCGCCAACCTCGCTCTGCCGCCGTACAGCAAGAAGCCCGCCCTCTTCCCGCGCAAGACCCTCCAGGTGAAGGCCGGACCGCCCGTGGACCTGTCGCGCTTCTACGACAAGGAGCCGACGCCCGAGGTGCTGCGCGAGGTGACCGAGACCATCATGGCCGCGATCACCGGACTCCTGGAGGAGATCCGCGGCGAGAAGGCCCCTGAGACGCCGTACGACCCGCGCAGGGCGCGGCAGGAGCAACGACGCAAGGCAGCAGCGCGCCGCAACGCCGCGCGGGGCACCACAGAGAGCACCTCGGAGGACAGCAAGTGACGAACCCCGTGAACCCGGCGCAGCCCGTGAAGGCCGCCGTCTTCGGAACGGGCTCCTGGGGCACGGCCTTCGGCATGGTGCTCGCCGACGCGGGCTGTGACGTCACCCTGTGGGGCCGCCGCGCCGAACTCGCCGACGCGGTCAACTCCACGCGGACCAACCCGGACTACCTCCCCGGCGTGCGGCTCCCGGAGAACCTCCGGGCGACCACCGACCCGGCCGAGGCCGCCGCGGACGCCGACTTCACCGTCCTCGCCGTGCCGTCGCAGACACTGCGCGCCAACCTCGCCGAGTGGGCCCCGCTGCTCGCCCCCGAGACCGTCCTCGTCTCCCTCATGAAGGGCGTCGAACTGGGCTCCGCCATGCGGATGAGCGAGGTCATCGAGGACGTCACGAAGGTCCCCGCGGACCGGATCGCCGTCGTCACGGGACCCAACCTCGCCCGTGAGATCGCCGCGCGGCAGCCCGCCGCCGCCGTGGTCGCCTGCCGGGACGAAGCCGTCGCGCAGCGCCTCCAGACGGCCTGCCACACGCCGTACTTCCGCCCGTACACCAACACCGACGTGGTCGGCTGCGAGCTCGGCGGCGCCGTGAAGAACGTCATCGGCCTCGCCGTGGGCATCGCGGACGGCATGGGCCTCGGCGACAACGCCAAGGGCTCGCTCATCACGCGCGGCCTCGCGGAGACCACCCGGCTCGGCCTCGCCATGGGCGCCGACCCGCTCACGTTCTCCGGACTCGCGGGCCTCGGCGACCTGGTGGCCACCTGCTCGTCGCCGCTGTCGCGCAACCACACCTTCGGCACCAACCTCGGCAAGGGCATGACGCTCCAGGAGACCATCGCGGTCACCAAGCAGACCGCGGAGGGCGTCAAGTCCTGCGAGTCCGTGCTGGATCTGGCCCGCAGGCACGGCGTCGACATGCCGATCACCGAGACGGTCGTGGGCATCGTGCACGAGGGCACGCCCCCGGTGGTCGCCCTCAAGGACCTCATGTCGCGCAGCGCCAAGCCCGAGCGCCGCTGACGGCGCCGACTGACTACTGCGGGACCAGCGGGTACTCTCAACGCGATATGAGCAGCGAGAACCTCCCCCAGAGCCCTGAGCAGCCGCTCCGCAAGCCGCGTGTGGCCGTCGTGTTCGGCGGCCGCAGCTCGGAGCACGGCATCTCCGTCGTCACGGCCGGTGCCGTACTGCGCGCGATCGACCGCTCCAAGTACGACGTCCTGCCGATCGGCATCACCACGGACGGCCGTTGGGCGCTGACCGCCGACGAGCCCGAGCGGATGGCCATCGCCGACCGCCGGATGCCGAACGTCGCCGAAATCGCCGACTCCGTAGAGGGCGGTGTCGTGCTCCCGGTCGACCCCGGCAACCGCGAGGTCGTCTACAGCGAGCCCGGCTCCGTGCCCAAGGCGCTCGGCGAGGTCGACGTCGTCTTCCCGATGCTGCACGGTCCCTACGGAGAGGACGGCACCCTCCAGGGCCTGCTCGAACTCTCCGGAGTGCCCTACGTCGGCTCCGGAGTCCTCGCCTCGGCCGTCGGCCAGGACAAGGACTACATGAAGCGGGTGTTCGCCTCCTTCGGGCTGAACGTCGGCCCGTACCTGGTGATCCGCCCGCGCGAGTGGCGGCAGGACGAGGCGGGCGCCCGGCAGCGCATCGCGGAGTTCGCCGGCGAGCACGGCTGGCCGCTGTTCATCAAGCCCGCGCGCGCGGGCTCATCGATCGGCATCACGAAGGTCGACTCCTTCGACGGTCTCGACGAGGCCATCGCCGAGGCACAGCGCCACGACCCCAAGATCATCGTCGAGGCGCTGCTGCGCGGCCGCGAGATCGAGTGCGGCGTCCTGGAGTTCGAGGACGGCCCGCGCGCGAGCGTCCCGGCCGAGATCCCGCCCGTCCAGACGCACGACTACTACGACTTCGAGGCGAAGTACATCGACTCGACGCCCGGCATCGTGCCCGCGCCGCTGACGCCCGAGCAGACGGCGGAGATCCAGCGGCTCGCCGTCGAGGCGTTCGAGGCAGCGTCCTGCGAGGGCCTGGTGCGCGCGGACTTCTTCCTCACCGAGGACGGCCGGTTCGTGATCAACGAGATCAACACGATGCCGGGCTTCACGCCCATCTCGATGTACCCGCAGATGTGGGAGAAGAGCGGCGTCAGCTACCCGGAGCTGGTGGACCGCCTCATCCAGGCGGCCCTCAACCGCTCCACGGGCCTGCGCTGACCCACGCCCGGGGCGCCGCCCCCGTCAGGGGGCGACCCCCTTGGGGATCGTCTGCTTGATGGGGGCGGCGAAGTCCGTGAGCGGACTCAGGCCGCCCCCCGCCCGCTCCGCCGGGAGCGTCACCTCCACGTAGGCGAGGCGCGCCCCGGTGGTGAAGGTGTACGAGCCGTCGTCGCGCTTCTGCAGCAGCCAGGCGACACCGTTCACGTTCACGCTGTTCTGCTCGGCGTACGCGAGGTCGATCATCTCCGGGGGCCGCTCCACACCGCAGCGCAGTATGATCGCCGGGTCTCCCCACCCCGCGGTCAGCTCGGACTTCGGACCGGGGTCGGTCCGCCCGAGACCGTCGACCTTCTCCGGGAGCTTCTCGTGCAGGTTCCGGCAGAGTCCCGCGGCCTTCGCGGCCGGGGACGGAACCACCACTGACGCCTCGTCGTCCGAAGATGAGCAGGCCGCCGTCGTGATCAACAGGACGAGGGCGGACGTTCCTGTGAGGCAGCGGCGCCGGAGGCGGGGGAAGTTCACCGGGCCAGGGTAGACGGGGGCTACAAGTGCACGACCGGGCAGGTCAGGGTTCGGGTGATGCCGTCCACTTGCTGGACCTTGGCGACCACCATGCGGCCGAGTTCGTCGACCGTGTCCGCCTGCGCGCGCACGATGACATCGTAGGGTCCGGTCACGTCCTCGGCCTGGATCACTCCCGGGATCTTGCCGATCAGCTCGGCGACGGTCGACGCCTTGCCGACCTCTGTTTGGATCAGGATGTACGCCTGTACCACGGAACCTCCAGGGCGGCCACGAGGATCATGTGGGGGGAGAAAGGGACGCCACGGTACCGCGTCGCCGCTCGTCACGGGGAGACCCGCGTGACCTGTGGCGCGCACATCGTGGCGGACGGACAGCAGAAGTCGACGGTCACGTCGACCGTACCGATGACAGAGACGGCTCGCGACCGGGGGCCGAGCAGCGTGAAAGGGCATGGTGAGACTCGGTGAAGGGATCCGTGGGCGAGTTGGGGGAGTTCGGGCTCATCAGAGAGCTCACCTCGCGGCTCACCACCACTCCGGCCGTACGGCTCGGCCCGGGCGATGACGCCGCGGTCGTGTCCGCTCCGGACCGCAGGGTCGTGGCGAGCACCGACATCCTCCTGGAGGGGCGGCACTTCCGCCGCGACTGGTCCACCGCGTACGACGTGGGCCGCAAGGCCGCCGCGCAGAACCTCGCCGACATCGCGGCCATGGGGGCCGTGCCGACCGCGCTGCTGCTCGGCCTGGTCGTGCCCGCTGAGCTCCCCGCGAGCTGGCCGACCGAGCTGATGGACGGCCTCAGGGACGAGTGCCAGGTGGCGGGCGCGGCCGTCGTGGGCGGCGACGTCGTGCGCGGCGACACGATCACCGTCGCGATCACCGCGCTGGGCGATCTGCGCAACCACGAACCCGTCACGCGCGCGGGCGCGCAGCCCGGTGACGTCGTCGCCGTGACGGGCTGGCTCGGCTGGTCCGCCGCCGGGCACGCCGTGCTCTCCCGGGGCTTCCGCTCGCCGCGCGCCTTTGTGGAGGCCCACCGCAGGCCCGAACCGCCGTACCACGCGGGTCCCGCGGCCGCCGGCCTCGGCGCGACCTCCATGACGGACGTCAGCGACGGCCTCATCGCCGACCTCGGACACATCGCCGAGGCCAGCAAGGTACGCATCGACATCCGCTCCGGAGACGTCGACGTGCCCTCCCAGATGAACGACATCGGGCAGGCCGTCGGCGTCGACCCGCTGCAGTGGGTGCTGAACGGCGGCGAGGACCACGCCATCGTCGCGACGTTCCCGCCGGACGTGAAGCTGCCCGCCCGCTGGAAGGTCATCGGAGAGGTCCTCAACCCCTCCGCGCTGCCCCAGGTGACCGTGGACGGCGCCCCGTGGACCAGCAAGGGCTGGGACCACTTCGGGGACAACGGAGAGTCCGAGTGACCGGCCTGCCGAGGACGGGCGCCCCGCCGCGGGTCCTGACCGTCGCCGGGTCCGACTCGGGCGGCGGCGCGGGCATCCAGGCCGACCTGAAGACGATGCTCGCCCTCGGCACGCACGGCATGAGCGTCGTCACGGCCGTCACCGCGCAGAACTCGCTGGGCGTGCAGGGCTTCTGGGAGCTTCCGGTGGAGGCGGTGCGGGCCCAGTACCGCAGCGTCGTCGACGACATCGGCGTACAGGCGGTGAAGACCGGCATGCTCGCCTCCGCCGAACTGGTCGAGGCGGTCGCCGACTTGCTCGCCGGCACGGACGCCCCCGCGGTCGTCGACCCGGTCGGCGTCTCCAAGCACGGCGACTCGCTGCTCGCGGTGTCCGCGCTCGACTCGGTGCGCACGAAGCTGCTGCCGGTCGCCACGGTCGCCACACCCAACCTCGACGAGGTCGCCCAACTCACCGGTGTCGTCGTCGACTCGGAGGACGGCCTGCGCCGCGCGGCCGACGCCGTCCTCGCGTACGGCCCGCAGTGGGTGCTCATCAAGGGCGGCCACCTCAGCGGCGACGCCGTGGACCTGCTCACCGACGGCTCCGAAGAGCACGTGCTGCGCGCCCCGCGCCACGACAACCGCCACACGCACGGCACGGGCTGCACCCTGGCCAGCGCGATCGCGGCGGAGCTGGCCAAGGGGCGGAGCGTCCCGGAGGCCGTCACGGCGGCCAAGGAGTACGTGACAGGGGCGATCGCCGCCGGGTTCGCCCTCGGCGGCGGGATCGGACCGGTGGATCACGGCTGGCGGTCCACGGGCGCGTAGTCCTTGAGCACGAGGTCGCTCGCGGCCTTCTCCGTCAGCTTCTTGAAGAGGCCCGCCAGCAGCCGGGAGCCGAGCACGCGGTACGCGCGGTCGCGGCTGCGGATCTTCTTCTCGGTCGGCGGGGCGAGGAAGGGCCCGGCGTTGTCGGCGGTCTTTTGGCAGCCCTTGGCGTAGTCGCGGATCTCCGCCTCGTACGCGGCGAAGCCGACCCGGTGGTCGCCCCCGGCGGCCGCGAGCTCACCGGCGAGGACGTACGCGGACACCAGCGCCGTGCCCGTCCCGATGCCGCCCATCGTGGCGCCGTACCCGGCGTCGCCCAGGAGCACCACACGGCCCTTGGAGAGCCGGTCGACGTGGATCTGGGCGATGGCGTCGAAGTACAGGTCGTCGGCGCTCTCCAGGCCCTCCAGGGCCTTGGGGGCGTGCTTCCAGGCCAGGTCCGCGAACCGGTCCGCGAGGATCTTCTTCTGCTGCGCGATGTCGTGCCGGTCGTAATCGAGCCGGTCGGACCGGAAGATCAGGCCCACTCCGGCTCTGTCCGGGTCACCGTCGTAGTTGCTGATCACGACGGTGCGGCCGGGCTCGCTGTAGAGGCGGGCGGTGCGGTCGAGGCCGAGGTGGTTGGGGATGCCGAAGCCCGCCACGTAGTAGCCCAGGAAGCGCAGGTACCGCGACTCGTCGCCGAAGACCAGTCGGCGGGTGTGCGAGTGCAGCCCGTCGGCGCCGACCACCAGGTCGAACCGGCGGGGCGCGCCGCGGTCGAAGGTCACGTCGACGCCTTCGGAGTCCTCGGTCAGCGTGGCGACGGAGTCTCCGAAGACGTACTCGACCCGGTCCGCGGTGCGCTCGTACAGGATCTTGGAGAGGTCGCCGCGGAAGATCTCCACGTCACCGCTCATGAAGAACGCGGGCAGGGCGACCCGCTCCGTGTCGTCGGCCTCCACGACGGTCTGGCGGCCCATGTGCGTCTGACGGCGGTGGACCTCATCCCAGATGCCCATGCGCCGCAGCACGGTGCGGTGCACATCGCCCCGGAAGTCGACCGCGAAACCGCCCTCGCGCAGGGCGGGCGCCTTCTCCAGGACGGTGACCCGCGCTCCGTACCGGGCCAGCCACAGGGCGAGCGCGGGGCCCGCGACACTGGCGCCGGAGATCAGGACGTCCAGGTGGGCGAGGCTGCGGGTGGCGACCCGGCGCGGGCTCTTCGTAGGGGCCGATCCGGTGTTGGTACGCGTCGTGTGTGTCATGCCGGCAAGCCTCGGGGCGGCCGCTGACCGTCCGCCTACCGTTCGCTGACCGCCCGGGTATGTTCCCCGACCGTCGGCCCACCGTTCCTGACCGCCGCCGACCGCAGGCTCCGCCCCTCCTCGAAGGCCTTCTCGTACGCTTCCGGGGAGAGCCGCGCCCGAGCCGCCTCCACGAGGGGTACGACGTCGGGATCGCCGGCGATCAGGGTGCCGCGCAGGCCGTGGGCGGCGCCCAGGAGCCGCACGGCTTCCCCGGGGTCCGGCGCGACCGCGGCCAACGCCTCGGCCACCTCGGCCAGTTCGCCGGTGCCGGGCACGCCGCCGCCGACGCCCGGGGCCCGTACGTCGGAGCCGGAGCCGGAGGCCAGGACCCGGGCCTGCTCGAACCAGTCGGCGGCCTCCGCCGCGCGGGACTCGGCGAGCGCGGTACGGCCCAGGCCGATCAGGATCCGTACGCTCTCCCCGACGCTGAACCAGTTGGCCGCGCACGCCTCCAGAGCCGCTTCGTAGTGCGCACGCGCGTGTGCCGTGTCGCCGCGGAGCCGGGCCACGTCCCCGAGCCCGCGCCGTGCGGTCGCCACCTTGTCGGGGACGCCGACGGTTCGGGCGAGGGCGGCGGAGCGCGTGTAGTGGGCGGCCGCCGCGTCGAGGTCACCCCCGTGCATGAGGACCGTGGCACGCCGGTGCAGCAGGTCCGCGGTCTCCTCGGGCGCCGCCAACTCCCTTACGTGCGCGAGCCCTTCGTCGAGCAGTTCGAGGGCCCGCGCCCGCTCGCCCCGCCAGTCGGCGAACATGCCCAGCGGATCGAGGCAGTTGGCCATGCCCCAGCGGTCCCCGGTCGTCCTGAACCCCTCCAAAGCCCGGGCGAAAGCCGCCTCCGAGGCCGCGGCCCGGCCCGCGAACAGATCCTGGAAACCCAGCCCGAGATCCAGCAGGGCCACGCCCCAAGGATGGTCGTCGACCTGCTCCCGCACCTGGTCCTCCATGGCACGCGCGGGACCGCCGGCGATCGACCACAGCACCACCAGGTACGGCAGCCGCAGGGGGCCTTCGAGGCCGCCGAAGAGAGCGTCCGCCCGCGCGAGGCGGGCGGGTTCGTCAGGGTCGGTGCCGTCACCCGCGATCGTGTTGATCAGACACAGGACGTACTCCTCGGAGAGGCCGTCCGGCGGTTCCGCGCCCACCGCGGCGAGGAGGTCGACGGCGAGCTCCCTGCGCTCTCCGTAGCGGCCGCGCAGCAGCCAGAACCAGGCGAGCGCGGCCATCAGCCGGAGGCCGTCGCGCGGCGCGGTGCGGGTCAGATGGCGCAGCGCGGCGTCCAGGTTCGGCTGCTCGGCGTCGAGCTCGGCAAGAGCGCGGAGCTGCCCACCGCCGCGCAGGCGTGGCTCGGCCGCCTCGGCCAGCCGCAGGAAGTACCCGGCGTGCGCGGCCCGCAACCGGTCCTCCTCGCCCGCCGCGGCCAGCTCCCTGGCGCAGAACGCGCGGATGGTCTGCAACATGTCGTAGCGCCCGTCGGCCACGTCGAGGAACGACTTCTCCGCGAGGGAAGCGAGCAGGTCCTCGGGGTACGGAATCCCGCAGACGGCCTCCACGGCCTCGGACGTGGCCCCTCCGGAGAACACGGTCAGCCGTCGGGCCAGCTCCCGCTCCTCGTCGTCGAGCAGCTCCCAGCTCCACTCCACGACCGCGTGCAGCGTGCGGTGCCGGGGCGCCTTCGTACGGTCGCCGCGCGAGAGCAGCCGGAAGCGGTCGCCGAGGCGGGCGGCGAGCTCCTCCAGAGTGAGGGTGCGCAGGCGGGCCGCGGCCAGCTCGATCGCGAGGGGCAGCCCGTCGAGCGCCGCGCAGATCTCGTCGGTCAGCCGCCGGGCGTGCTCGTCACGCGGGCCCGCGAGGTCGGGCCGCACGGCGGCCGCCCGGTCCGCGAAGAGCCTGACGGCGGGGTCGGCGGCCAGCGGCGGCACGGGCCACAGGACCTCACCCGTGATCCCGAGCCCCTCCCGGCTGGTGGCGAGCACCCGCACGCCGGGGCAGGCGCCGAGGAGCAGCGCCGCGACGCGGGCCGCCTCGTCCACGACGTGCTCGCAGTTGTCCAGGACGAGCAGCAGCTCACGGCCGCGCAACGCGGTGAGCAGCCGCTCCGTGGCGTCGCCGCCCTGGCTGTGGAACCCGTCGCGCACCCCGAGCGCGGTGAGGATCGCGTACGTCACCCCGGCGCCGTCGGCGAGCGGGGCCAGCTCCACGAAGCAGACGTCGGGCAGCGCGCGGGCCGCCTCGACCGCGAGCCGCGTCTTGCCCGCCCCGCCGGGCCCTGTGAGCGTCACGAGCCGCGCCTCCGCGAGCAGGGCGCCGATCCGCGTGAGCTCGTCGGCCCGCCCGATGAACCGCGTCAGCTGCGCGGGCACGCCCCGCTGCCGGGCCGGCTCCCGGCCCTGGAGCAGCTCCAGGTGGAGCGCGGACAGCTCGGCGGAGGGATCGGTGCCGAGCTCGTCGGCGAGGGTGCGCCGCGCCTCCTCGTAGGCGGTGAGCGCCTCCGCGGGCCTGCCGTCCGCGTGCAACGCCCGCATCAGCTGTCCGTGCAGCCGCTCGCTCAACGGGTGCCCGGCCAGCAGCTCGCGCAACTCGGGCACCAGCTCAGCGCCGCCGCCCAGCGCGAGGTCCGCATCGACGCGGTCCTGCACGGCGGTGAGCCGCGTCTCCTCCAGGCGTGCGGCGAGCGGCCGGGCGTCCGGCAGATCGGCGAGGGCGGTCCCGCGCCACAGGCCGAGCGCCTCCCTCAGGAGCGTGGCTGCCCGGGCGGGGTCCCCGGCGTGGAGGGCCGCGCGTCCCTCATGGGCCAGCCGCTCGAAGCGGTGCAGGTCGACGTCGTCGGGGCGGACGGCGAGGCGGTAGCCGGTGGGGGTGGCTTCGACGGCGAGGCCCAGGCGCTTGCGCAGCCGGGAGATCTGGGACTGCAGCGCGTTCGCCGCGCCGGCGGGCGGCTCGTCGCCGTACAGCCCGTCGGTGAGCGCCGCCACCGAGACGGTGCGGCCGGGGTCCAGGAGCAGCAGGGTGAGCAGCGCCCTCGGGCGCGGCCCGCCGGGGTCCACGGGGGTGCCGTCGGGGGAGCGTACGTCGAGGGGGCCGAGGATGCCGAAGCGCATCCGCAAGATTCTGGCAGCCCCGCGCGCGTGGGCGGACGCCATGGCCGGGCGGGGGCCTCTCATGCATGGGCAGACGAATCATGCATGGGCAGACGAAAAAGCCGGCCCCCCTGAGGGGACCGGCTGATTCAGCAACCAGCTAGGTGGCCGCGCTGACGTCAGCGCGAGACCTTGCCGGCCTTGATGCACGAGGTGCAGGCGTTGAGGCGCTTCGGCGTCCCGCTCACCACGGCACGCACTCGCTGGATGTTCGGGTTCCAGCGACGGGGCGTACGGCGGTGCGAGTGCGAGATGTTGTTGCCGAAGCCCGGCCCCTTGCCACAGACGTCGCAGTTGGCAGCCACGGGTCACTCCAAAGACTTCAGATGCACTTACGGTTAAACCCGGCAGGCCGGGATCAGTGCAATGATCGAAGTGGCGTTGCCAGGAGGAATGGCCCGATGCGTATCGGGCAACCGAAGCAGCATACAACGACTGCTTCGGTTCCACGAAACTACCACGCCCTGCCCGGCCCCCGCCCCGGGCCCCTCGTTCACCGTGGGTCTACGCTGCGTCCATTCCGCATGGTCAAGGAGGCGAACAGGTGCCGCAGAACCTCGACGCGGTCGCGGTGCGCGCCTGGTGCCGACTGGCTCTGGACGCCCTCGGCAGGGCCCGCGAGGAGATCGACTCCATCAACGTCTATCCGGTCGCCGACGGAGACACCGGAACGAACCTCTATCTGACCGTGGAGTCCGCCTCACAGGCCGTCGACGCCGCCTTCACCGGCCATGAGCCGGCTCTTCCCTCGCTGGCCGAGACCGTGCGCGCGATGGCCCACGGAGCGCTCATCGGGGCCCGCGGGAACTCGGGCACGATCCTGTCGCAGCTGCTGCGGGGCATGGCGCAGGTCATCGGCGGCGACGAGGGCGAGCGGGGCGGGGAGTACGGCGACGGCGACCCGCGAAGTGACGCGGATCACGCCGACGGCCGGACCCTGGAGCGCGCGCTGCGACAGGCCGCCGACGCCGCCTACCAAGCGGTCGCCCACCCGGTCGAGGGCACGGTCCTGACGGTGGCCACCGCGGCGGCCGAGGCGGCCGCCGGTACGGACGGCGACTGCGGGGCCGTGGCCAGGGCCGCGTACGACGGGGCCTGCGCGGCCCTGGAGGCGACACCCGGGCAGCTGGCGGTGCTCGGCCGCGCCGGGGTGGTGGACGCCGGTGGCCGGGGGCTCGTGGCGGTCCTGGGGGCGCTGGTGGGCGCGCTGTCGGGCCGGACCGTCGCCCCCAGGAGCACGGCAGCCGCCCACGCGCGCGTGGAGGCCACCGAGGTGGAGGCCGTCGAGTGTGAGGACCCGCCCGGCGAGGAGAGGGGCGAGGAGGGCGGCCCCGCCTTCGAGGTGATCTACCTCTTGGAGGCGGACGACGCGGCCGTCGCCCGGCTGCGGAACCGGCTCGACCGGCTCGGCGACTCGCTCGTCGTGGTCGGCGGCGACGGCCTGTGGAACGTCCACGTCCATGTCGACGACGCGGGAGCGGCCGTCGAGGCGGGCGTGGAGGCGGGCCGCCCCCACCGCATCCGGATCACCCACTTCGGAGTGGGTGACGCGCACACCACGGCCCAGCCGCCCAGGGAGCGCGCGCAGCGGGCCATCGTCGCCGTCGTACCCGGCGAGGGCCTCGCGAGCCTCTACACCGAAGCCGGGGCGACCACCGTGCCCACGCGCGTGGGGGAGCCGCCCGCCAGCGGCGAACTCGTCGACGCGATCCGCCGGGCCCACGCGCGCGAAGTGGTCCTCCTGCCCAACGACGCGGAGCTGCGGCACACCGCGGCCGCCGCGGCGGCACAGGCGCGCACGGAAGGCGTGCGCGTCGCGCTGATCCCGACCCGCTCCGCGGTCCAGGGCATCGCGGCACTCGCCGTGCACGAGCCGGAGCGCCGCTTCGACGAGGACGTCGTCGCCATGACCTCGGCGGCCGGCGCGACCCGGTACGGCGAACTGGCCGTCGCCGAGCGGCAGTCCTGGACCATGGCGGGCATCTGCCAGGCCGGCGACGTGCTCGGCCTGATCGACGGCGACGTCGCGGTCATCGGCTCCGAAGTGGCCCGCACCGCCGCCTCGGTCCTCGACCGCATGCTGTCGGCGGGCGGCGAGATGGTCACGCTCGTACTCGGCGAATCCGTGCCGGACACCGTCGCGGAGCAACTGGAGAAGCACGTACGCGAGACGTACCTGGCCGTCGACACAGTGGTCTACCGCGGCGGCCGCCAGTCGGCACTGCTGCTGATCGGCGTCGAGTGACCCGGGCCGCACACCGCTGAGCCGCAGTTCGGGGGTACCTGCGCCCCGATGTCAGTGGCGTGGTGTGCAATGGATCTCGTGCCCGCGCTCGAAGAACCCCTGAAGAAAGTGGTCGGTCCCGCCACCGCGAAGGTGATGGCCGAGCACCTCGACCTGCACACGGTCGGCGACCTCCTGCACCACTACCCCCGGCGCTATGCCGAGCGCGGCGAGCTCACCCGGCTCGCCGAGCTTCCGCTGGACGAGCACGTCACGGTGGTCGCCCAGGTCGCGAGCGCACGCATCCTGAAGTTCAACGGCGGCCGGGGCCAGCGCCTCGAGGTCACCATCACCGACGGCAGCGGCCAGGTCCAGCTCGTCTTCTTCGGCCGCGGCATCCATAAACCGCACAAGGACCTGCTCCCCGGCACCCGCGCGATGTTCGCGGGCAAGGTGTCGGTCTTCAACCGCAAGATGCAGCTCGCCCACCCCGCGTACGAACTGCTGCGCGGCGACGGCGACGAGGCGGGCGAGACCGTCGGCTCCTGGGCCGGCGCCCAGCTGCCGATCTATCCCGCCACCGCCAAGCTGGAGTCCTGGAAGATCGCCAAGTCGGTCGACATGGTCCTGCCCAGCGCTCAGGAGGCTGAAGACCCGCTGCCGCCCGCCCTCCGCGACGGCCGGGGTCTCATCCCGCTCCCCGAAGCCCTCCTGAAGATCCACCGCCCGCACTCCAAGGCGGACATCGCCGCCGCCCGCGACCGTCTGAAGTGGGACGAGGCCTTCGTCCTCCAGGTGGCCCTCGCCCGGCGGCGGTACGCGGACGCGCAATTGCCCGCCGTCGCCCGCAGGCCCAAGGCGGGCGGCATCCTCGACGCCTTCGACGCCAAGCTGCCCTTCACGCTCACCGAGGGCCAGGAGAAGGTCTCCAAGGAGATCTTCGACGACCTCGCGACCGAACACCCGATGCACCGCCTGCTCCAGGGAGAGGTCGGCTCCGGGAAGACCATGGTCGCCCTGCGCGCCATGCTCGCCGTGGTGGACGCGGGCGGGCAGGCCGCGATGCTCGCGCCCACCGAAGTCCTCGCCCAGCAGCACCATCGCTCCATCGTGGAGATGATGGGCGAGCTGGCCGAGGGCGGCATGCTGGGCGGATCCGACCAGGCCACCAAGGTCACCCTGCTCACCGGCTCCATGGGAGCTGCGGGCCGCAGGCAGGCCCTGCTCGACCTGGTCACCGGCGAGGCCGGCATCGTCATCGGCACGCACGCCCTGATCGAGGACAAGGTCCAGTTCCACGACCTCGGCCTGGTCGTCGTCGACGAACAGCACCGCTTCGGCGTGGAGCAGCGCGACGCCCTGCGCGGCAAGGGCAAGCAGCCCCCGCACCTCCTGGTCATGACCGCCACGCCCATCCCGCGCACGGTCGCGATGACGGTCTTCGGCGACCTGGAGACGTCCGTCCTCGACCAGCTCCCCGCGGGCCGCTCGCCCATCGCCAGCCATGTCGTCCCCGCCCAGGACAAGCCCCACTTCCTCGCCCGCGCGTGGGAGCGCGTGCGCGAAGAAGTGGAGAACGGCCACCAGGCGTACGTGGTCTGCCCCCGCATCGGCGACGACGCCGACGAGCCCGGTGACGCCAAGAAGGCCAAGAAGAAGGCGGAGGACGAGGCCACCGCCGAGAAGCGGCCCCCGCTCGCCGTCCTCGACGTCGCCGAGCAGCTCGCCCACGGCCCCCTCCAGGGGCTGAAGGTCGAGGTCCTGCACGGCCGCATGCAGCCGGACGACAAGGACGCGGTGATGCGCCGCTTCGCCGCGGGCGAGACCCAGGTCCTGGTCGCGACGACGGTCATCGAAGTCGGGGTGAACGTCCCGAACGCCACCGCCATGGTGATCATGGACGCGGACCGCTTCGGCGTCTCCCAGCTGCACCAGCTCCGCGGCCGCGTCGGCCGCGGCTCGGCCCCCGGCCTCTGCCTCCTGGTCACCGACATGCCCGAGGCCAGCCCCGCCCGCGGCCGCCTCGGCGCCGTCGCCTCCACGCTCGACGGCTTCGAGCTCTCCCGCATCGACCTGGAGCAGCGCCGCGAGGGCGACGTGCTCGGCCAGGCCCAGTCCGGTGTCCGCTCCAGCCTGCGCATGCTCGCCGTCATCGAGGACGAGGAGGTCATCGCCGCAGCCCGCGAGGAGGCGGTCACCGTGGTCGCCGAGGACCCCGAGCTGGAGCGGCTGCCCGCGCTGCGCACCGCCCTGGACGCCCTGCTCGACGCCGAGCGCGAGCAGTACCTCGACAAGGGGTGACGCCGCCGTACGCCATATCGTGGGATGACCACCGTCCAGCCAGAAGGAATCAGATGACCCGCGTGATCGCCGGCACGGCCGGCGGACGCCGCCTGGCCGTCCCGCCGGGCAACGGCACCCGCCCCACGTCCGACCGCGCGCGCGAGGGCCTCTTCTCCACCTGGCAGGCCCTCCAGGGCACGCTCGACGGCGCCCGCGTCCTCGACCTGTACGCGGGCTCCGGTGCCGTCGGCCTGGAGGCGCTGTCCCGCGGCGCCGCGCACACCCTGCTCGTCGAGGCCGACGCCCGGGCGGCCCGCACCATCCGGGAGAACGTGAAGGCGGTGGGCCTGCCCGGCGCCGAGGTGCGGGCGGGCAAAGCCGCCCAGATCGTCGCCGGCGGCGCCCCCACCACCCCGTACGACCTGGTGTTCCTCGACCCTCCGTACGCCGTCACCGATGACGATCTTCGGGAGATCCTCCTCACACTCCGCTCGGAGGGCTGGCTCACGGACGACGCGCTCGTCACCGTTGAACGCAGTACAAGAGGCGGTGTCTTCGGCTGGCCCGAGGGTTTCGAGGCCCTCAGGTCCCGTCGCTACGGCGAAGGGACGTTTTGGTACGGTCGCGCCGCCTCTACGTGCGACGACTCAGTGATCGCGCCATGACCGGACCGGAGAGCGAGGGACTCACGATGCGCCGCGCCGTCTGTCCGGGGTCTTTCGACCCCATCACCAATGGACACCTCGACATCATCGCCCGCGCCTCCAAGCTGTACGACGTGGTGCACGTCGCGGTGATGATCAACCAGTCGAAGAAGGGCCTCTTCGAGATCGAGGAGCGGATCGAACTGATCCGCCAGGTCACCGCCGACTTCGGCAACGTCGAGGTGGAGTCCTTCCACGGCCTCCTCGTCGACTTCTGCAAGCAGCGCGACATCCCCGCCATCGTCAAGGGCCTCCGCGCGGTCAGCGACTTCGACTACGAACTCCAGATGGCCCAGATGAACAACGGCCTCTCGGGAGTCGAGACCCTGTTCGTCCCGACCAACCCCACCTACAGCTTCCTCTCCTCCTCGCTGGTCAAGGAGGTCGCGGCCTGGGGCGGCGACGTGGCGCACCTGCTGCCGCCGATCGTCCACGAGGCCCTGGTCGAACGCCTGGGCAAGAAGTGACCCACCCGCACGAGCGCTGACAGCTCGTCACCCGGTGTCGGGCGGGCGGCCACTGGCCTTACAGTCGTCCCGTCCGTCTCCCAACCAGCTGTAGAGAGTGGCGAGCACACGGTGGACGTGCAGAAGAAGATCGACGAGATCGTCCAGGCGGTCGGCAGCGCCCGGTCCATGCCCATGTCGGCCTCGTGCGTGGTCAACCGCGCCGATCTGCTCTCGATGCTCGAAGAGGTGCGCCAGGCACTGCCGGGCTCCCTCGCCCAGGCCCAGGAGCTCATCGGCGGCCGCGAGCAGCTGGTCGAGCAGGCCCGCCAGGAGGCAGAGCGGATCATCGAGAGCGCCCACGCCGAGCGCGGCTCCCTGATCTCCGACACCGAGGTGGCCCGCCGCTCCCAGGGCGAGGCCGACCGCATCCTCGCCGAGGCCCGCCAGGCCGCCGATGAGGTCCGCGCCGAGGCCGACGACTACGTGGACAGCAAGCTCGCCAACTTCGAGGTCGTCCTCACCAAGACCCTCGGTTCGGTGGGCCGCGGCCGCGAGAAGCTCCTCGGCACCGGACCCGGCCTCGACGAGAACGGCTACGAGGACGAGGACGCCCCCGAGCGCAGCCACGACCCGGAGACGCTGCGCCGCAACGCCGACGCGTACGTCGACGCCAAGCTCGGCGCCTTCGAGGCGGTCCTCGCCAAGACGCTGGAGGCCGTCGGCCGCGGCCGCCAGACCCTGCACGGCCGGGCGCCCGCCGACGAGCTCGGCACCCTGGGCGAGGGCACCGCCACCCAGGGCCACACCACCGACGCGGAGTACCTGGCGGACCTCGCGGGGCCCTCGGCCGCCGCGAAGGCCGTACCGCCGCAGCCCGCCCCGACCCCGCCGGTCCAGGCTCCACCGGTGCAGGCCCCGCCGATCCCGCCCCAGCAGCCCTACGCGCCCCCGCAGCAGCAGCCCGACCCGTACGGCTACCAGCAGCAGGACCAGTACGCGTACCAGCAGCCGTACGGCCAGCAGGATCCGTACGCGTACCAGCAGCACGATCAGCACGGCCAGCACGATCAGTACGGCTATCCGCAGCAGGGCTACGACCAGCAGCCCCGGTACGACGACGCGCCGGCGCAGGCACCCGCCGCGCTCGAAGAGGCCAGCCTCTTCGACACGACCATGATCAGCGCCGAGCAGCTGCGCCAGTACGAACAGGGACGCTAGCGGCCCGGCGGGACCGGATTGGGCCGAGAGCGAAAGGTCAAGTATCCTGGCTCTTCGGTCGCGCATACGTCCGCGACCCAGGCTGCCCACCCGAGCCTCACATGTGCGGCATCAGTGCGGTGGCCCCCTTGAACTCCCCGGATTCGAAAGCAGGAAAAACCCTGAGCACGCGCCTTGACCACCGAAACCCCCTCGTGTTCGACACACACGAGCTGGGTCGGCGTCCTGGTGCCATGCAGCGGGTGACCCGCGAGATCGAGGCGCCCGGTCCGCCGAGCGCCTTCGGTATCGAAGGGGTCATCGGAGTGCCGCAGGGCGCCCCGGTCCAGCTGGAGGTCCGTCTCGAGTCGGTCATGGAAGGGGTGCTTGTCACAGGCACCGCCCGTGCCACGGCCGAGGGGGAGTGCGTAAGGTGTCTGGAGCCGCTCGAGCTGGAGCTCGACGCGGACTTCCAGGAGATGTTCTCGTACCCTGACGCCGACGACCGGGGCCGCAGCGCGGAACCGGCCGACGACGCCGAGGAAGACGAGGACAGGCTCTGTCTCGAGGACGGCATGTTCGACCTCGAGCCTGTGCTGCGTGATGCGGTGGTGCTCGCACTGCCGATGCAGCCGGTGTGCCAGGAAGACTGTCCGGGCCTGTGCTCCCAGTGCGGGGTACGGCTCGCGGACGACCCGGACCACCACCATGACGCCGTCGACATCCGTTGGGCGGCATTGCAGGGACTCGCTGGCACCATCCAGGACGGCGAGAAGGACGAGATGAGCGGCGCCGAAGCGGAAGCGGGCGTCGACGAGAAGCAGGAGAAGTAGCCGTGGCTGTTCCGAAGCGGAAGATGTCGCGCAGCAACACGCGCCACCGCCGGTCGCAGTGGAAGGCTGCGGTCCCCACCCTGGTTTCGTGTGAGCGTTGCCAGGAGCCCAAGCAGCAGCACATCGCGTGCCCGAGCTGCGGCACCTACAACAAGCGCCAGGTCCTCGAGGTCTGAGCGGCTGGTGAGAGGCACCGTGTCTAGCCCCAAGAAGGCGGAAGACGCCAAGAAATTGGCGGAGACAACGGCCTCGTCCCACACGCTTCTGGAAGGGCGGCTCGGGTACAAGCTCGAGTCCGCCCTTCTGGTGCGCGCGCTGACCCACCGTTCGTACGCGTACGAGAACGGCGGCCTGCCGACGAACGAGCGTCTGGAGTTCCTCGGTGACTCCGTGCTCGGCCTCGTCGTCACGGACACGCTGTACCGCACCCACCCCGACCTGCCCGAAGGCCAGCTGGCCAAGTTGCGGGCCGCGGTGGTCAATTCGCGTGCGCTGGCGGAGGTCAGCCGCGGCCTCGAACTCGGCTCCTTCATCCGGCTCGGCCGGGGCGAAGAGGGCACGGGAGGCCGGGACAAGGCATCCATCCTCGCCGACACCCTTGAAGCGGTGATCGGCGCGGTCTATCTGGACCAGGGTCTGGACGCTGCGGGTGAGCTGGTGCACCGGCTCTTCGACCCGCTGATCGAGAAGTCCTCGAACCTGGGCGCGGGCCTGGACTGGAAGACCAGCCTCCAGGAGCTCACCGCGACGGAGAGCCTCGGCGTGCCCGAGTATCTCGTCACGGAGAGCGGCCCCGACCACGAGAAGACCTTCACTGCTGCCGCCCGCGTCGGAGGCGTCTCGTACGGCACCGGCACCGGCCGCAGCAAAAAGGAAGCGGAGCAGCAGGCCGCCGAGTCCGCCTGGCGCGCCATTCGCGCGGCAGCGGACGAGCGTGCCAAGGCGGCTGAGGCCGCGGCGGAAGCGGAGGGGACCGCCGACACCCCCTCGGCTTCGGACGCCGCTCCGGCCTGACACCTTCTTCCCTTGTGTGAGCCCCCGCGGGACCTCGGTCCCGCGGGGGCTCACGCGTAGGTCCCGACGGCGCCGAGGGGGGCGTCCCGGCCGCCGTGGGCCACGCGATACGCTGCCGATTCCCACCCCCGCGCACCCCGTCGAGGAGCCCCGTGCCCGAGCTGCCCGAAGTCGAAGTCGTCCGGCGCGGCCTCGAGCGCTGGGTCAGCGGGCGGGTCGTCTCGGACGTGCAGGTCCTGCATCCGCGTGCGGTCCGGCGGCACGTGGCGGGCGGCACCGACTTCGGCGACCGGCTCGCGGGGCACCGGATCGGGCTCGCGCAGCGGCGCGGCAAGTATCTGTGGCTGCCGCTCGCCGACTCCGCGCAGTCGGTCCTCGCCCACCTGGGCATGAGCGGTCAGCTGCTGGTGCAGCCGCACGACGCCCCCGACGAGAAGCACCTGCGGATCCGCGTCCGCTTCGCCGATGCGCAGGGCACCGAGCTCCGCTTCGTCGACCAGCGCACCTTCGGCGGGCTCTCGCTCCACGACAACACCCCCGACGGCCTCCCGGACGTGATCGCGCACATCGCGCGGGACCCGCTGGACGACGCGTTCGACGACCAGGCCTTCCACGTCGCGCTGCGCCGCCGGCGTACGACGATCAAGCGGGCGCTGCTCGACCAGTCGCTGATCAGCGGCGTCGGCAACATCTACGCGGACGAGGCGCTGTGGCGCGCGAAGCTGCACTACGAACGGCCCACCGGCACCCTCACGCGCCCGCGCACCGCCGAACTCCTGGGTCACGTGCGGGACGTGATGAACGCGGCCCTCGCCGTCGGCGGCACCAGCTTCGACAGCCTCTACGTCAACGTGAACGGCGAATCAGGCTATTTCGACCGGTCCCTGGACGCCTACGGCCGGGAGAACGAGCCGTGCCGCCGCTGCGGCACCCCGATCCGCCGACGCCCCTGGATGAACCGGTCCAGCTACTTCTGCCCGCGCTGTCAGCGGCCGCCGCGCGCCGCGTCGTAGGCCTCCCGGGCCCGCAGCACGTCGTCCTGCCGGCTCTCCACGAAGCGGATCAGGGCCAGCAGGCGCTCGGCGACCTCGCGGCCCAGCGGAGTGAGCCGGTAGTCCACGCGCGGCGGGTTGGTGGGCTGTGCGTCGCGGTGCACGAGACCGTCGCGCTCCAGCGCGTGCAGGGTCTGGGAGAGCATCTTCTCGCTCACGCCGTCGACGCGGCGGCGCAGCTCGTTGAAGCGGAAGGTGCCGTCGTGCAGCGCGCCGAGGGTGAGCGCGCCCCAGCGCCCGGTGACGTGCTCCAGCGTGCCCCGCGACGGACACTGCCGGGAGAACACGTCGTACGCCAGGTCGGTGGATTCCATGCCGACACGATACGCCCGCACAGCGCTTTCGAATAGTTAGCGCTGACTAGCGGGGCGGGCCCAGAAGGGTTGGACTCGGAAGGGTTGGACTCAGAAGGGGTCGGGCTCAGAAGCCGAAGTCCTGCGTCCACCACGGGCCGCCCGGTGCGAAGTGCGCGCCGACGCCCAGGGTCTTGTAGTCGCAGTTGAGGATGTTGGCGCGGTGGCCCT
Organism: Streptomyces sp. NPDC039462; assembly: GCF_055639375.1. Lineage (NCBI taxonomy): Bacteria > Bacillati > Actinomycetota > Actinomycetes > Kitasatosporales > Streptomycetaceae > Streptomyces > Streptomyces sp. NPDC039462. The sequence goes on along the minus strand of NZ_JBVKAO010000002.1, from coordinate 163,185 downwards.
CGCTGTTCATCCAGGCGTCCATCACGGATCGGGCGTCGGCCTGGCCGCGGGCGATGTTCTCGCCGCCCAGGTCCGCTATGCCGGCCTTCTCGGCGCGGTCCCACGGCGTCGCGCCGTCCGGGTCCGTGTGGTCGAAGAAGTCCCGCTCCGCCATGTCCGCGCTGAAGTCGCCGGCCAGCGCCGCGAGCCGGTCGTCGGCCCGCACCGGCCGGCAGCCGACCTTGGCCCGCTCCTGGTTGACCAGCGTGAGCACCGCGGCCTCCGCGGCGCTCTCGCCGGACGACGACTGCGAGCTCGCCGGGGGAGCCTTGGGCTTCTCCTCGGGCGTACGGGACGGGGGCGGCGTCGGCTTCTCGGCGGGAGCAGGCTTCTTGGTGGCCTGCCTCGACGGCTTCTCGGACGGCGTCTTCGAGGGCTTCGGGTCGGCCTTGGAGGGGGTGGGCCTCGGCGTCTCGGAGCGGTGGGTGCCACGGCTCGGCGACGGCTCGGCGCGGTCGGCCTCGGCGCCCGAGCCGCCCTGGGCGTCCACCTCGGTCGGGACGGCCGCCGAACGCACCTCGCCCGGCTCGCCCCCGCCGCCGAGGCGGTAGTTGTCGGTGCCCGGGAGCACGCCCGCGGCGACCGCGACGGCGCCCATCGCGACGGCGGCGGAGACCCCGAGCAGCCCCGTGCGCACCGGGGTGGCGGCGCGGCCCCTGCGGCGGTGCGACACCGTCCCGGGGTGGTCCTCAGGGGTGGCGGCGGCCGGTCCAGCGCCGGAGCGTCGGTGGCGTCCCATCTCCTGGCCTTTCGTTCCTGCGATCAACGTGACTCACTCGTATGAGTGAGGCTCATCGATTCGGGACTGTACGCGATGACGCATGGGGACGAAGTGCTCCCAGAGCAATTGGCCGGTTAGCGTGCACTCATGAACGATGACGTGCGACTCACCGCCTGGGTGCGGGGACGCGTGCAGGCCGTGGGATTCCGCTGGTTCACGCGGGCCAAGGCGCTGGAGATCGGCGGCCTGAGTGGTTTTGCTCTCAATCTGGAGGACGGCCGCGTGCAGGTCGTCGCCGAGGGCCCCCGGATCGGCTGCCAGGAACTGCTCGACTGGCTCCGCGAGGGCGACACACCCGGGCGAGTGGACGGTGTCACCGAGATCTGGGACACACCACGTGGCATATACGAGACCTTCGCCATCCGGTGACCGTGACCCGCGGGAACGCGGTGAGGAGCGAGCGGCACGGCGCCGGGCGTGTGTCCCGGGCAACTGCCTGAGGCAGAAAAAGCCTGGTGGTTGCCAAGAAGGGCTTGCCGTGGCAGGCTCCCCGAGTAAGGATGATCTCCACGCCCCCAGGGCCCCGAAGGAGTAGCAGCGCCGCCCGTTCAGAGGCCGCGCGCCCCCGGGTCGCCCGCCAATACGGGGCGTGATCGTGTTGACCGTCAAACTTTTTGGTGAGACTCTGGAAGCCCCGCGCACCTTAGCTGTTTGGCATGTGAGAACGGCCAGCAAGACCCAGCGAAACAACAAGTGCCAAGCACCGCGGGTGCGAATCCCTCACGACCCACACCGCTTCGGTCGGTCACTCAGTGTGGAGGACCATCCATCATGGCAAAGGCGCTTCTCGGTTACGTCGGCGGCAGCGACCCGCGACTCCTCGCCGAGATGCGACGGCTCCAGCAGCGCGTCCAGGACCTGGAGTCCGAGCTCACTCGGATCCAGGCAGAGAACGACGCGCTGGCGGCTGCCGCTTCTCACGAATCGCTCCTGGAGAGCATCGACGTACCCCAGGCGGAGCCTGCGCTCACCTGATCCCTATCCGATGACGAACATATGGGCCTCGCCTTGTCGTAAAGGCCCGTACTAAGCAAGTGGTCAGGCTGTCGTGTCAGCCGCTTGTCCAGATCTGCAAGGGACGCTTCGGCGTCCCTTCTTTCTTGCCCGGACCCTTGCCCGGACCGGGCCCGGTCCGGCTCTGCTTTGCCCCGGCGTACGCTGCTCTCTTTACCGTCTGATGTGCCCTGCACCTTCATCGGTGAAACTGTCAGCGAAAGGTAGAGTCCGACGGCGTGCATCTCAAGGCCCTGACCCTGCGCGGCTTCAAGTCCTTCGCGTCGGCGACGACGCTGAAGTTCGAACCGGGCATCACCTGTGTCGTCGGACCCAACGGCTCCGGCAAGTCCAACGTCGTGGACGCGCTCAGCTGGGTCATGGGCGAGCAGGGCGCCAAATCCCTGCGCGGCGGCAAGATGGAGGACGTCATCTTCGCCGGCACCACCGGGCGGCCCCCGCTCGGCCGCGCCGAGGTCTCCCTGACCATCGACAACTCCGACGGCGCCCTGCCCATCGAGTACGCCGAGGTCACCATCACGCGGATCATGTTCCGCAACGGCGGCAGCGAGTACCAGATCAACGGCGACACCTGCCGCCTCCTCGACATCCAGGAGCTGCTCTCCGACTCCGGCATCGGCCGCGAGATGCACGTCATCGTCGGGCAGGGGCAGCTCGACGGGGTGCTGCACGCCGACCCGATGGGGCGCCGCGCGTTCATCGAGGAGGCCGCGGGCGTCCTCAAGCACCGCAAGCGCAAGGAGAAGGCCCTGCGCAAGCTCGACGCGATGCAGGCCAACCTCGCGCGCGTGCAGGACCTCACCGACGAGCTGCGGCGCCAGCTCAAACCGCTCGGCCGGCAGGCCGCCGTCGCCCGCAGGGCCGCCGTCATCCAGGCCGACCTGCGCGACGCCCGGCTGCGACTGCTCGCCGACGACCTCGTACGGCTGCGCGAGGCGCTGAACGCCGAGGTCGCCGACGAGGCCGCGCTCAAGGAACGCAAGGACGCCGCCGAGGCCGAGCTGAAGGCCGCCGTGCAGCGCGAGGCCCAGCTGGAGGAAGAGGTGCGGCGCCTCACCCCGCGGCTCCAGCGGGCCCAGCAGACCTGGTACGAGCTGTCCCAGCTGGCCGAGCGCGTGCGCGGCACCGTCTCGCTGGCGGAGGCCCGGGTCAACAGCGCCACCGCCGCGCCCCCCGAGGAGCGGCGCGGCCGCGACCCCGAGGACATGGAGCGCGAGGCCGCCCGGATCCGCGAACAGGAGGCCGAGCTCGAAGCCGCCCTGGAGGCCGCCGAGCACGCCTTGGACGACACGGTCGCCCACCGGGCCGAACTGGAACGGCAGCTGGCGGCCGAGGAGCGCCGCCTCAAGGACGTGGCGCGGGCCATCGCCGACCGGCGCGAGGGCCTCGCACGGCTGACCGGACAGGTCAACGCGGCCCGCTCGCGCGCCGCGTCCGCCCAGGCCGAGATCGACCGGCTCGCCGTGGCGCGGGACGAGGCCGCCGAGCGCGCGGTCGCGGCCCAGGAGGAGTACGAGCAGCTCAAGGCCGAGGTGGACGGGCTCGACGCGGACGACGCGGAGCTCGGCGAGCGGCACGACGCGGCGAAGCGGGAGCTCGCCGAGGCCGAGGCGGCACTCACCGCGGCGCGGGAAGCGGCGACCGGCGCCGAGCGCAGGCGCGCCGCGGTCGCCGCCCGGCACGAGGCGCTCGCGCTCGGCCTGCGCCGCAAGGACGGCACCGGCGCGCTGCTCGCCGCCAAGGACCAGCTCACCGGCCTGCTCGGCCCCGCCGCCACCCTGCTCACCGTCGCCCCCGGCTACGAGGTGCCCGTCGCGGCCGCCCTCGGCGCCGGGGCCGACGCCATCGCCGTGCACGGTCCCGGCACGGCCGCCGACGCCATCCGGCTGCTCCGCAAGCAGGACGCGGGCCGGGCCGCGCTGCTGCTCGGGGGCGCCCCCGAGGACGTACAACCGGAGCGTCCCGGCGGACCGCCGTATGTGGCCGACCTCGTGCGGGGGCCCGACGAGCTGATGCCCGCGGTGCGGCGGCTGCTGCGCGGGATCGTCGCCGTCGGCACGCTGGAGGACGCCGAGGATCTCGTCTACGCGCACCCGGAGCTGACCGCCGTCACCGCCGAAGGGGACCTGCTCGGGGCGCACTTCGCGCAGGGCGGGTCCGCCGGCGCGCCCAGCCTGCTCGAAGTCCAGGCTTCCGTCGACGAGGCCGCCGCCGAGCTGGAGCAACTGGCCGCTCAGTGCGAGGAATTGGCGGAGGCTCAGCGGAGTGCGGGGGAGCGGCGCAAGGAATGTGCCGCGCTCGTCGAGGAGTTGGGGGAGCGGCGCAGGGCCGCCGACCGGGAGAAGTCCTCCGTGGCGCAGCAACTGGGGCGGCTCGCCGGGCAGGCGCGGGGCGCCGCGGGCGAGGCCGAGCGGAGCACCGCGGCCGCGGTCAAGGCCCAGGACGCGCTGGACAAGGCGGTCGAGGAGGCCGAGGAGCTCGCCGAGCGGCTCGCCGTCGCCGAGGAGGCGTCCCCCGCCGGCGCCGAGGAGGAGCCCGACACCTCCGTGCGCGACCGGCTCGCCGCCGACGGTGCCAACGCCCGGCAGACCGAGATGGAGGCCAGGCTCCAGGCCCGTACGCACGAGGAGCGGGTGAAGGCCCTCGCGGGCCGCGCCGACTCCCTGGACCGCGCCGCGCGCGCCGAACGGGAGGCACGCGCGCGTGCCGAGCAGCGCAGGGCGCGGCTGCGCCACGAGGCCGCGGTCGCCGGGGCCGTCGCCTCCGGCGGGCGTCAGCTGCTCGCCCACGTCGAGGTCTCCCTCGTACGCGCGCAGGAGGAGCGGACCGCCGCCGAGCGCGCCAAGGAGGTGCGGGAGCGGGATCTGGTGGCCGAGCGCGCCCGGGGCCGTGATCTCAAGGCCGAACTCGACAAACTCACGGATTACGTTCACCGCGGCGAGGTACTCGGTGCCGAGAAGAGGCTGCGGATCGAGCAGCTGGAGACCAAGGCGCTGGAGGAACTCGGTGTGGAACCGGCGGGACTCGTCGCCGACTACGGCCCCGACCAGCCCGTGCCGCCCTCGCCCCCCGCCGAAGGGGAGGACCTGCCCGACGACCCGCTGCACCCGCGCAACCAGCCGGTGCCGTTCGTCCGCGAGGAGCAGGAGAAGCGGCTCAGGTCAGCCGAACGGGCGTATCAGCAGCTCGGAAAAGTGAATCCGCTGGCCCTTGAGGAGTTCGCGGCGCTGGAGGAGCGCCACAAGTTCCTGAGCGAGCAGCTCGAAGACCTGAAGAAGACACGGACCGACCTCCTCCAGGTGGTGAAGGAGGTCGACGAACGCGTCGAGCAGGTCTTCACGGAGGCCTACTACGACACGGCGCGGGAGTTCGAAGGTGTCTTCTCGCGGCTCTTCCCCGGCGGTGAGGGACGGCTCGTCCTGACCGATCCCGACAACATGCTCACCACGGGCATCGACGTCGAGGCCCGGCCGCCGGGCAAGAAGGTCAAGCGGCTCTCGCTGCTGTCCGGCGGCGAGCGTTCGCTGACGGCCGTGGCGCTGCTCGTCTCGATCTTCAAGGCGCGGCCCAGCCCGTTCTACGTGATGGACGAGGTCGAGGCGGCGCTCGACGACACCAACCTGCAGCGGCTCATCCGCATCATGCAGGAGCTGCAGGAGGCCTCGCAGCTCATCGTGATCACGCACCAGAAGCGCACGATGGAGGTCGCCGACGCGCTGTACGGCGTCTCGATGCAGGGTGACGGCGTCTCCAAGGTCATCAGCCAGCGCCTCCGCTAGCCCTCCCTTCAGGACTTCAAGACTTGAACACAAGCTGCTTCAGAGTGCCCTCAAATTCACAGCAGCCCACCTATTGACTTCGAAACTTGAAGGCATAGTCTCTGCAACGTTGCTTTTACCTTCAGGTGGTGGGCGGCGTGAAGTTGTGCGCCACTTGAAGAGCTCGCCCCCACCCCCGGCAGCGCTGCCGGTGGCCCGAGGAGTACACGTGACCAGCACATCGCAGGCGCCCCAGTCCGGAGCCAGAGAGGCCCACCCGGACCATCTCGGCCATGTCATCTTCATTACGGCGGCGGCCGCGATGGGTGGCTTCCTCTTCGGCTACGACAGTTCGGTGATCAATGGCGCGACCGTCGCCATCCAGCACCGCTTCGACGTCGACGCCAACATGCTCGGCTGGATCATCGCCACCGCGCTGTTGGGCTGTGCCGTGGGTGCCGCGGTCGCCGGACGCATCGCCGACCGCATCGGCCGCATCCGCTGCATGCAGATCGCCGCCGTCCTCTTCGCGGCCAGCGCCGTCGGCTCGGCCCTGCCCTTCGCGGCCTGGGACCTCACGATGTGGCGCCTGATCGGCGGCATCGGCATCGGCATGGCCTCGGTGATCGGCCCGGCGTACATCGCCGAGGTCGCGCCGCCCGCCTACCGCGGCCGGCTCGCCTCGTTCCAGCAGGCGGCCATCGTCATCGGCATCGCCGTCTCCCAGCTGGTCAACTGGGGCATCCTGAACATGGCCGACGGCGACCAGCGCGGCAAGCTGATGGGCCTTGAGGCCTGGCAGTGGATGCTCGGCGTCATGGTCATCCCGGCGCTGCTCTACGGCCTGCTGTCCTTCATCATCCCCGAGTCGCCGCGCTTCCTGGTTTCCGCCGGACGCCACACCGAGGCCAAGAAGGTGCTCGGCGAGGTCGAGGGCCACACCATCGACCTGGACGCCCGCGTCGACGAGATCGAGAAGGGCCTGCACAGGGAGCACAAGCCGTCCTTCAAGGACCTGCTCGGCAAGGTCGGCTTCCTGCCGATCGTGTGGATCGGCATCGGGCTCTCGGTCTTCCAGCAGCTCGTCGGCATCAACGTGATCTTCTACTACTCGAACCAGCTGTGGCAGTCGATCGGCAAGGACCCGTCCAGCTCGTTCCTGTACTCGTTCGAGACGTCGATCGTGAACATCGTCGGCACGGTCATCGCGATGATCTTCGTCGACCGCATCGGCCGCAAGCCCCTCGCGATCATCGGCTCCGCGGGCATGGCGGCGGCGCTCTTCACCATGGCGTGGGCGTTCTCGTACAAGACCGGCTCCGGTGACAACGTCTCGCTGCCGAACGCGCAGGGCCTGACCGCGATCATCGCCGCCAACGCCTTCGTGCTCTTCTTCGCCCTGTCCTGGGGTGTGGTCGTCTGGGTGCTGCTCGGCGAGATCTTCCCGAACCGGATCCGTGCCGCCGCCCTCGGTGTGGCCGCCTCCGCCCAGTGGCTCGCCAACTTCGCGATCACGAAGACCTTCCCGAGCATGTCCGAGTGGTCCCTGACCGGCTCGTACATCATCTACGGCGCCTTCGCCGCGATCTCGATCCCCTTCGTCATGAAGTTCGTCAAGGAGACGAAGGGCAAGGCCCTGGAGGAGATGGGCTAAACCCCCGCTGCCCCCTCCTCTCCAGGAAGCTGCCCCGGTTCAAGGACTCGTGCTCACTTGTCCTTGAGCCGGGGCAGTACGTTTTCGCAGAAGTGGTGCAGGCTGCGCCAGCCCTCGTCGACGGGCATGCCGCCGGAGAGCGGATGCAGGATGAGGCTGTCGGCGCCGCCCTTCGCGTACGCCACGCACTCGTCGGGCGTCAGGATCCGGTAGACGCCCTCGGCGCGCAGCTCCTCCACCGTGGTGGCCGTCGACTTGACCGCCGAGCGGATGTCGCGGGACTGCCAGGAGGCGTAGGTGCGGGCCTCGTGCAGGAAGTGCTCGCCGTGCTTGGCCCAGGCGTCGTCCGGGTCGTCGGCGATGTGCAGGAGATGGGTCTCGGCGGCGGGCATCATCGTCCAGCCCTCGGTGCCGTGCGCCGCGAGCTGTTCGTTGTAGTACGCCTCCAGCTCCGGCAGATGGGCGCTCGGGAAGAACGGCAGGCCGAGCCGGGCCGCCCGCCGGGCCGCCGCCTTCGACGAGCCGCCGACGAGCAGCAGCGGGTGCGGCCGGGTGAAGGGGCGCGGCGTGACGCGCACCGTGCGGCCGCGGAAGGCGAACGGCTCGCCGGTCCACGCCTGGAGCAGGGTCTCCAGCAGCTCGTCCTGGAGCTTGCCGCGGCTCTTCCAGTCGACCCCCGCCTGCTCGTACTCCTCCGGCCGGTAGCCGATGCCCGCCACCGTGACCAGGCGTCCCGCGCTCAGCAGGTCGAGTACGGCGATGTCCTCGGCGAGCCGCAGCGGATCGTGCAGCGGCCCGATGACCGCGGAGACCGTCACCGAGATGCGCCGGGTGGCGCCGAAGACGGCGCCCGCGAACGTGAAGGGCGAGGAGATCCAGTTGTTCTCCGCGCCGTGGTGCTCCTCCGTCTGGACCGTGGAGATGCCGCGGTCGTCGGCGTAGGCGGCCATCTCCAGGGCGGTGCGGTAGCGCTCACTCAGCGAGGCGGGTGTCGCCGCGGGATCGACGAGGTTGAAACGTACGACTGTGGCGGGCATGGAAACGTCCCCCTTCACCGTGCGTGGGCGGCGAAGGGGGACGTTAGCTGACGCGATATCAGATGGATACCCTCGTACGGGGGTTGGATGGGCCCGTCGGGAAGTTGGCGAGGATCAGGCGGAGACCAGCTCGGTGTCGTCGCCGCCCTTGCCGGCCACCGCGTCCCGCTCCACCAGCGGCGACTTCGGCAGGACCGCGTACAGCACGGCCGCGACGATGATCGTGATGAGCCAGCCCAGGCCGTGCCGGCCGAGCCAGGACGTGGCGAGCGGGCCGCTGAACCAGTCGACCTTGGTGAAGAGCAGGCCCACCACCAGGGCGATCGCCCACGCCGTCATGGCCTGCCAGGCGAAGCCGGCCTTGTACCAGTAGGCGCTGGTGCGCTTGGTGTCCATCAGGGCCTCGCCGTCGTACGTCTTGCGGCGCAGCATGTCGATGCCGAAGACGCCGATCCAGGCGGAGAACGCGACCGCGAGGAGGGTGAGGAAGGAGATGAAGGAGCCCATGAAGCTCGTCGCCACGTTCATCAGGATGTAGCCGAAGATCAGGCTGATGATCGCGTTCACACTGACGGCCCAGGCGCGCGGGACCTTGATGCCGAGCGTCATGGCGGTGAAGCCCGCGGAGTACATCGACATCGAGTTGATCAGCAGCATGCCGACCAGGGCCATGATCAGGTACGGCACCGCGATCCACGTCGGGAGCAGCGAGCCGAGGAAGGAGACCGGGTCCTGCGCGGTGGAGAGCTTCGGCGCGGAGACCGCCATGACGGCGCCCATCAGGACCATCGGGACGACGACGATGGCGGCGCCGCCGACCGCGTGGCCGACCAGCGGCTTGTTCGAGGCGTTGCGCGGGATGTAGCGGGTGAAGTCGGGGCCGGTGGGCACCCAGCTGATGCCGCCGGCGGCGATCGTGCCGACGCCCGCGACCATCATCGCCGTGGAGCCCGCGGGCTTGTCGAAGACGGCGGACCAGTCGGTCTCGGCGAGGAGGTAGATGAGCACGAGCACGCTGAACGCGCCGAAGGCGTACGTCGACCAGGTGCTGCAGATGTGCAGGATCTTCCGGCCGAGGCCGCTGATCAGGAACGTGCAGGTGACGAAGGCGACGAGCGTGACCACGGTCAGCCAGGTGCTCGACTTCACACCGAAGCAGATGTCCAGGACCGTGATGATCGCGTACGCGCCGGTGACCGCGTTGATCGTCTCCCAGCCCCAGCGGGCGACCCAGATCAGCGCGCCCGGGAAGAGGTTGCCGCGCTGGCCGAAGACCGCGCGCGAGAGCGTCATGCCCGGCGAGCCGCCGCGCTTGCCGGCGACGGAGATCAGGCCGACCATGCCGTAGCTCAGCAGGGGCGAGACGAGCGCCACGACCAGGACCTGCCAGAAGTTCAGGCCGTTGGACACGATCAGACCGGCGCCCATGGTGAGCAGCAGGACGCTGATGTTGGCCGCGACCCAGGTGGGGAACAGTTCGCGGGTCTTGCCCGTGCGCTCGGCGTCCGGGACGGGCTCAAGGCCGCGCGTCTCGAGGGCGCCTTCGGATTCGGCGGTGGTGCTCATGGGGGTGGGTCCGTGCCTCTCGCTCGGCTCGCATCATCGCGATCCGTCGGTGGGGGTTGATCGCGATGGACTCTACGCGCGTTGATGCAGAGAGCTCCATCGTACTTTAATCCGAGTAGTGCCTTCCCGGGGCATATGTTCTTTGGAGGAAAACACAATCTGGGCCTCTCCGGGGGCCATGGCCGATACTGGACGGGTTATGGAAATCGTCATCCTTGCTGTAGTCATCGCCGTGGTCGTGATCGGCGCGCTCGGCGGGCTCGTGATCGGCAGCCGTAAGAAGAAGCAGCTGCCCCCGCAGGCCCCGCCCTCCGCGCCCACCATCACCGCCCCTCCCGCCGAACCGAAGGTCGGCGACGAGGCCGAGACGCCGCGCGACGAACCGCGCCGCACGATCGAGGAGGTGGAACTCCCGCTCGTCGAGCCGTCGGCCACCGCGCCGGTCGTGGTCGAGGAGCCGGTCGTCGAAGAACCGGCCGCGCCGGAGATCGAGACCCCCGAGCCCACCGCAGGACGTCTGGTCCGGCTCCGCGCCCGGCTCTCCCGCTCGCAGAACGCGCTCGGCAAGGGACTGCTCACGCTGCTGTCCCGTGAGCACCTCGACGAGGACACCTGGGAGGAGATCGAGGACACCCTGCTCACCGCGGACGTCGGTGTCGCGCCCACCCAGGAGCTCGTGGAGCGGCTGCGCGAGCGCGTCCGCGTGCTCGGCACCCGCACCCCGGACGAGCTGCGCACCCTGCTGCGCGAGGAGCTCATCACGCTCCTCGGCACGGGCGCGGGCACGGACTTCGACCGCACCGTGAAGACCGAGTCCGGCCTGGAGACGCCGGGCATCGTGATGGTCGTCGGGGTCAACGGCACCGGCAAGACCACCACCACCGGCAAGCTCGCGCGCGTCCTCGTCGCCGACGGCCGCTCGGTCGTCCTCGGCGCCGCCGACACCTTCCGCGCCGCCGCCGCCGACCAGCTGCAGACCTGGGGCGAGCGCGTCGGCGCCCGCACGGTCCGCGGCCCCGAGGGCGGCGACCCCGCCTCCATCGCCTTCGACGCGGTCAAAGAGGGCATCGCCGAGGGAGCGGACGTCGTCCTCATCGACACCGCGGGCCGGCTGCACACCAAGACCGGCCTCATGGACGAGCTCGGCAAGGTCAAGCGCGTCGTCGAGAAGCACGCCCCGCTCGACGAGGTGCTGCTCGTCCTCGACGCCACGACCGGGCAGAACGGCCTGGTGCAGGCGCGGGTCTTCGCCGAGGTCGTCGACATCACGGGCATCGTCCTCACCAAGCTGGACGGCACGGCCAAGGGCGGCATCGTCGTCGCCGTGCAGCGCGAACTGGGCGTGCCGGTCAAGCTGATCGGCCTCGGCGAGGGCGCGGACGACCTGGCGCCGTTCGAGCCGGAGGCGTTCGTGGACGCCCTCATCGGGGACTGAGGCTCCCGAACTCTCGTACGCAGGTGAAGGGCCCCCTCGCACGGTGCAGATGCGAGGGGGCCCTTCCGTCGTGGGGCGCTACGCGGGAGAGCGGTGTGCCACGTACGCCAGGGTGCCGAGGAGGAGCCGCGCCTCGGGCGGGTTCGTCGCCGTGTCGAGGGCCGGGGAGCGGAGCCAGCGGACCGGGCCGAGGCCGCCGCGGTCGGACGGTGGCGCGGTGATGTGGTCGCCCCGGCCGAGGCCGTGCAGGTCCAGGTCGGCGCCGTCCCAGCCCATGCGGTAGAGCAGCTGGGAAAGTCCGGCCGCGGCGCCGGGGGCGACGAAGAACTGCGCCCGGCCGTCCGGCGTGACCGCCACCGGCCCGAGGGGGAGCCCCATCCGCTCCAGCCGGACCAGGGCGCGCCGCCCCGCGGTCTCCGCCACCTCGATCACGTCGAAGGCGCGGCCCACCGGCAGCAGCACGGCGGCGCCGGGGAACTCCGCCCAGGCGTCCGCCACTTCGTCGAGGGTGGCCCCGGCCGGGACCTCGGGCGCGAAGCCCAGCGGGTGGGCGCCGGGGGCCGGGCAGGAGGTGGCTCCGCACGAACAGGTGCCGTCCACGGCCCGCGCGCCGGGCACCGCGGCCCAGCCCCACAGGCCGGTGTACTCCGCCACCGCGGTGCAGTCCGCCGTGCGGCCGCGCCGCCGTGATCCGGTCCGGGGCCTGTCGGTTCCCCGGATGCCGCCGATCGTGAAGCCCATGCCCCCTCCAACGTGTCGCGCGTGCAGCGGTTACGAGACGGAATCGGTTCGTGACCGGCTGTCCTTGAGGCGGCGCTCGAAGCATTCGCGGTGGTGCGCCGGTCGTTGTGCGCCCCTGTGCACTCCGCTCCGCCCACTTTCCGTCGACCTATGTCAAGTGAATCGCTTGTCGCCGCAAGGGAGTTCATTCGAAGGGGTGGCGAATGGTGGCGTTTCCGCAATCGCCCTCGCCGGACCCGTGATCGTAGGATTACTTTCGGTACATGGCCCTGGGAGTTCGAGCACTCGCGGGTATGCCGGAGGCAAGTCGGTTTCCTGTTCGACGGGTGACATTCTCCGGACGGGCGGCCGCAAGGCGCGGCATTCTGTTAGGGCTTGGCGTGGACAGCGTGCAAGTGGCATGAGGGATGGGGGCGTTCCAGTGAGCGGCAACGGTGGAGGCGGCACGCACGCCACAAGCACCGAGAAGCGCCCCAACGAGATGCTCACGTCCTGGTTCGTGCGCAGCGGCTGGTCGAAGGGCGAGCTGGCCCGCCAAGTGAACCGCAGGGCGCGGCAGTTGGGTGCTCATCATATTTCCACCGACACCTCACGGGTGCGCCGCTGGCTGGACGGCGAGAATCCGCGCGAGCCGATTCCCCGCATCCTTTCCGAACTGTTCTCCGAGCGGTTCGGCTGCGTCGTCGCCGTCGAGGACCTGGGTCTGCGAGCGGCCCACCGCACGCCCGCCTCCTCCGGGGTCGACCTGCCCTGGACCGGTCCGCAGACGGTCGCCCTCATCAGTGAGTTCTCGCGCAGCGACCTGATGCTCGCCCGCCGTGGCTTCCTCGGCACCTCGCTCGCGCTCTCCGCGGGCCCCGCCCTCATCGAGCCCATGCAGCGCTGGCTCGTGCCCTCGCCCTCGTCCCCGCGACAGGACCCCGAGCCCGCCGCGTCGCGCCGCCCGGCGCGGCTCTCCAAGCCGGAGCTGGACCTCCTGGAGTCCACGACGGTGATGTTCCGCCAGTGGGACGCCCAATGCGGGGGAGGGCTCCGGCGCAAGGCCGTCGTCGGACAGCTGCACGAAGTGACGGACCTGCTGCAGGAGCCCCAGCCCGAAGCCACCTCCAAGCGCCTCTTCAAGGTCGCGGGCGAGCTCGCCGAGCTGGCGGGCTGGATGAGCTACGACGTGGGACTCCAGCCCACCGCCCAGAAGTACTTCGTCCTCGCCCTGCACGCCGCCAAAGAAGCGGGCGAGAAGCCCCTCGGGTCGTACATCCTCTCCAGCATGAGCCGCCAGATGATCCACCTCGGCCGCCCGGAGGACGCACTCGAACTCATCCACCTCGCGCAGTACGGCAGCCGGGACTGCGCCGGACCGCGCACCCAGGCCATGCTGTATGCGATGGAGGCCCGGGCCTACGCCAGCATGGGGCAGCCCGGCAAGTGCAAGCGGGCCGTGCGGATGGCCGAGGACACCTTCGCCGACGCCGAGGACTTCACCGAGCCCGAGCCGGACTGGATCCGCTTCTTCTCCGAGGCCGAACTGAACGGGGAGAACGCCCACTCGTACCGCGACCTGGCCTACGTGGCAGGCCGCAGCCCCACCTACGCCTCGCTCGCCGAGCCCGTCATGGACCGCGCGGTGGAGCTCTTCGAGGCGGACCCCGAGCACCAGCGTTCGTATGCGCTGAACCTCATCGGCAAAGCCACCGTCCACCTGCTCCAACGCGAGCCCGAGCAGAGCACCCTCCTCGCCGGACAGGCCCTCGACATCGCCAAGAAGGTCCGCTCCGAGCGGGTCAACACCCGCCTGCGCAAGACCGTCGACACGGCCGTCCGCGACTTCGGAGACGTCGCCGAGGTCGTGCAGCTCACCGAGCGGCTCGCCATCGAGATGCCGGAGACCGCGGAGGCGGTCTGACCCCCGGCACGACCGGCCCCGGCCGCGGCCGGACCATCCCTTACAGCCCGACTCGGCTCCCCCCATGCCAGGTCAGCCGGATGGCCGCCGCGGCCGGTTCTCACGCTCCGCGCAGGGCAGGAAACCGCACCCCGCGCGACCCGCCAGTTCATGGACGCGTAACACGTACGACGTCTTCGTCACTGCGGCGAAACACCGAGGCGCCCCCGCCGAAACCGCGCTGCGCCAATGTCTGGCGCACAACCGGCCCCACAGCGAGGAGACGCCGATGCCCCCAGGCATCACGATCGCCGCAGACGCCCCCGAGCTGTCTGCCGCCAACACCGGATTCATGCTCATCTGCTCCGCCCTGGTGATGCTCATGACGCCGGGACTCGCCTTCTTCTACGGAGGCATGGTCCGCGTCAAGAGCACCCTGAACATGCTGATGATGAGCTTCATCAGCCTGGGGATCGTCACCATCCTCTGGGTGCTGTACGGCTTCTCCGTCGCGTTCGGCACCGACCACGGCAGCCTCTTCGGCTGGGAGAGCGACTACGTCGGGCTCAGCGGCCTCGGCGTCAACCAGCTCTGGGACGGCTACACCATCCCGGTCTACGTCTTCGCCGTCTTCCAGCTGATGTTCGCGATCATCACGCCGGCGCTGATCAGCGGCGCCCTCGCGGACCGCGTCAAGTTCACGGCCTGGGCGCTCTTCGTCGCCCTCTGGGCCACCATCGTGTACTTCCCCGTCGCGCACTGGGTGTGGGGCACCGGCGGCTGGGCCTTCGAGCTCGGCGTCATCGACTTCGCGGGCGGCACGGCCGTGCACATCAACGCCGGAGCCGCGGCGCTCGGCGTGATCCTCGTCATCGGCAAGCGCGTCGGCTTCAAGAAGGACCCGATGCGGCCCCACTCGCTGCCGCTCGTGATGCTCGGCGCGGCCCTGCTGTGGTTCGGTTGGTTCGGCTTCAACGCGGGCTCATGGCTCGGCAACGACGACGGCGTCGGCGCGCTCATGTTCGTCAACACACAGGTCGCCACCGCCGCCGCGATGCTCGCCTGGCTCGTCTACGAGAAGATCCGGCACGGCGCGTTCACCACGCTGGGCGCCGCGTCGGGCGCCGTCGCCGGCCTCGTCGCCATCACCCCCTCCGGCGGCTCCTGCTCGCCGCTCGGCGCCATCGCCATCGGCGCCATCGCCGGTCTGCTCTGCGCCATGGCCGTCGGACTCAAGTTCAAGTTCGGCTACGACGACTCCCTCGACGTCGTCGGCGTCCACCTGGTCGGCGGCGTCGCCGGCTCGGTCCTCGTCGGCTTCTTCGCCACCGGCGGCGGCCAGTCGGAAGCGAAGGGCCTGTTCTACGGAGGCGGCCTCGAACAGCTGTGGAAGCAGCTCGCGGGCGTCGGGGCGGTCTTCGCGTACTCCCTGGTCACCTCCGCCGTGCTCGCCCTCCTCATCGACAAGACGATCGGCATGCGGGTCAGCGAGGACGACGAGGTCGGGGGCATCGACCAGGTCGAACACGCCGAGACCGCGTACGACTTCAGCGGGGCGGGCGGGGGTACGGCTCCGCGTACGCCCGTCCCCGGACCGGTCCCGGGCACGGCGGCAGCGCAGGCTCAGAAGAACAAGAAGGTGGACGCATGAAGCTCATCACCGCGGTCGTCAAGCCGCACCGGCTCGACGAGATCAAGGAAGCGCTGCAGGCCTTCGGTGTGCAGGGCCTGACCGTCACCGAGGCCAGCGGCTACGGACGGCAGCGCGGCCACACCGAGGTCTACCGGGGCGCCGAGTACACGGTCGACCTCGTGCCGAAGATCCGCATCGAGGTGCTCGTGGAGGACGACGACGCCGAAGAGCTCGTGGAGGTCGTCGTGAAGGCCGCCCGCACCGGCAAGATCGGGGACGGCAAGGTCTGGAGCGTGCCGGTCGACACGGCTGTCCGGGTGCGGACCGGGGAGCGGGGGCCCGACGCGCTGTGAGGCGCGGGGCCGGAGAACTGACGGGGCGGGACGGAACGGAACTGTGCGGGACTGAGCGGGACTGAACAGGAGCTGCTGGGTGACGAGTGTGGACGTAGGTACCGAATCGAAACCGGAAGACTCCGGACCCAGCGGCTACGCGGCGGCCCGGCTGCGACTCCTCCATGAGGAGTCGCGGTCCGGGCCGCCGCGCCGTTCCGCCCTCGCCGAGCTGACGGACGACTGGCTGGCCGGGCTCTTCCAGGCCGGGGGCCGCGGCGGGGGCCGTACGGGAGGTCGTGCCGGGGACCGCGGCGGGGACGGGACCGCGGGAGTGCCGCGGGGCGCAGCCCTCGTCGCGGTGGGCGGTTACGGCCGCGGTGAGCTGTCGCCGCGCAGCGACCTCGACCTCCTGCTCCTGCACGACGGGAGCGCGGACCCGGCCGAGGTGGCCGCGCTCGCCGACCGCCTCTGGTACCCCGTCTGGGACCTCGGGCTCGCCCTCGACCACTCCGTGCGCACACCCGCGGAGGCCAGGAAGACCGCCGGCGAGGACCTCAAGGTGCACCTCGGCCTGCTCGACGCGCGGCATGTCGCCGGAGACCTCGGACTGACCGCCGCGCTCCGCACGGCCGTGCTCGCCGACTGGCGCAACCAGGCGCCGAAACGACTGCCCGAGCTGCGCGCACTCTGCGAAGAACGCGCCGAGCGGCAGGGCGAGTTGGGCCACCTGCTCGAACCCGACCTGAAGGAGGCCAGGGGCGGGCTCCGCGACGTGACCGCGCTGCGTGCCGTCGCCGCGTCGTGGCTGGCGGACGCGCCCCGCGAGGGACTCGCCGACGCCCGGCGGCGCCTCCTCGACGTACGCGACGCGCTGCACCTGACGACGGGCCGCGCCACCGACCGGCTCGCCCTCCAGGAACAGGACCAGGTCGCCGCCGAGCTGGGCCTGCTGGACGCGGACACCCTGCTGCGGCAGGTGTACGAGGCCGCGCGCGTCGTCTCGTACGCAGGCGACGTCACCTGGCGCGAGGTGGGGCGCGTCCTGCGGGCGCGGTCCGGGCGGCCCCGGCTGCGGGCGATGCTCGGGGGCCGGGGAGCCGGCCGCGGGGGCGGACGCGGGGACGGCCGGGGGACCGCGGCCGAGCGGTCGCCGCTCGCCGAGGGGGTCGTGGAGCACGACGGAGAGGCCGTGCTCGCGCTCGCCGCCCGGCCCGAACGGGACCCCGTGCTGCCGCTGCGCGCCGCGGCGGCAGCCGCCCAGGCGGGGCTGCCGCTGTCCCTGCACGCCGTGCGGCGACTGGCCGCCACGGCGGGGAACCTGCCCACGCCGTGGCCCGCCGAGGCGCGCGAGCAGCTCGTGACGCTGCTCGGCGCGGGACGGCCGACGGTCCCCGTGTGGGAGGCACTGGAAGCGGAGGGGCTCATCACCCGGCTCCTGCCGGACTGGGAGAGGGTGCGGTGCCGGCCGCAGCGCAACGCCGTCCACACGTGGACGGTCGACCGGCATCTCGTCGAGACGGCGGTGCGCGCGTCCGAGCTCACCCGGCGGGTGGGGCGGCCCGACCTGCTGCTCGTCGCCGCGCTGCTGCACGACATCGGGAAGGGCTGGCCCGGGGACCACTCGGTGGCCGGGGAGATCATCGCCCGGGACGTCGCGGCACGGATCGGCTTCGACCCGGGGGACGTGGCGGTCGTCGCGTGCCTGGTCCGCCACCACCTGCTGCTCGTCGAGACGGCCACGCGGCGCGACCTCGACGATCCGGCGACGGTGCGGGGCGTCGCCGAGGCGGTGGGGTCCGCGGGGACGCTCGAACTGCTGCACGCGCTGACCGAGGCGGACGCGCTGGCCACCGGGCCCGCCGCCTGGTCGGCGTGGCGGGGGGCGTTGGTCGCCGACCTCGTGAAGCGGGTGGGTGCGGTGCTCGCCGGGGACGAGCCCCCGGACCCCGAGGCAGCGGCGCCCACGGCCGAGCAGGAGCGGCTCGCCGTGGAGGCGTTCCGTACGGGCGGTCCTGTGCTGGCCCTGCGGGCGCGGGCGGAGGGGGAGCCGCCGGCCGAGGCGGCTGAGGCGGAGCCGCTGGGGGTGGAGCAGCCGGGAGTGGAGCAGCTGGGAGTAGAACTGATGGTCGCCGTGCCGGAGCAGCCGGGGGTGCTGGCTGCGGTGGCGGGGGTGCTCGCGCTGCACCGGCTCGCGGTGCGGACCGCGGAGCTGCGGGAGGCGGGGCCGCCGGTGGGTGTCGAGGGCGTGGCGGGCGTCGAGGGTTCTGTGCTCCTCCTGAACTGGCGGGTCGCGGCGGAGTACGGGTCCCTGCCGCAGGCCACGCGGCTCCGCGCCGATCTGGTGCGCGCGCTCGACGGGTCCCTGGACATCGCGGGGCGCCTCGCCGAGCGGGACGCCGCGTATCCCCGTCGGCGGGGGACGGTCGCGCCGCCGCCCCGGGTGACGGTCGCCCCGGCGGGTTCGCGCCTCGCGACGGTCATCGAAGTCCGCGCCCAGGACGCCCCCGGCCTCCTCCACCGGATCGGCCGGGCGCTGGAGGAGGCGGGGGTGGTGGTGCGGAGTGCGCATGTGTCGACGCTGGGGGCGAATGCGGTGGACGCGTTCTATGTGACGGGTCCGGAGGGGGCTCCGTTGCCGGGGGAGCGGGCGGCGGGGGTGGCTCGGGGGGTGGAGGAGGCACTGCGCGGGTAGCCCACCTTGGGCGGGCCGTCTCGCTATTGGTACGTCGGCGGGGCGGGTTCTGGCGGGGGCGCCTTGGGCGGGGGTCGCCTTTGCTTCGTCTGTGGGGCGGGCGGGTTCTGGCGTCGTTCGCCTGTGTGCGGGTCGCCTTTGCTTCGTTTGTGGGGCGGGGCCGCGGGGGTATGTGCGTACTCGCCATCCCTGCGCCGCGCCTCAAGTCCAAAGACGCCAGAGTGTGCTCGGTGCTCCGTTCGCACATACCCCCACGTCCCCTCGGGCGCGTGTGCGCCTGCGGCCCGGTGGGGCTTCCCCGCCTTCGCTCCCCTGCGCGGCAGCTGCGGCCCGGCGGGGGTACGCCGCCTTTTGCCCCCCTGCGCGGCAGCTGCGTCCCGGGGCAATCCCCACCCACCCGCCCCAACCCCCGCAGGACACCACGGGGCAAACTCACCCTCCCGCCCCAACCCCCGCAGGACGCCACGGGGCAAACCCACCCACCGGCCCCAACCCCCGCAGGACGCCACGGGGCAAACTCACCCTCCCGCCCCAACCCCCGCAGGACGCCACGGGCCAGACCCACCCACCCGCCGCTACTCCCGCAGGACGCCACGGGGCAGACCCACCCACCCGCCGCTACTCCCGCAGGACGCCACGGGGCAGACCCACCCACCCGCCCCAACCCCCGCAGGACACCACGGGCCAGACCCACCCACTCGCCCCTACTCCCGCTGGGCGTCGCGGGGCAAACGGGTGGGTGGGTGGGAGACATCCGCCGCGGAGCGGCGGGCTCGGTGCTCCTACCCGAGCGGGACGTCGCAGGTCAAGAAAGGGCCCCCGTGCCGCGCGCGGGGACGGAGGCGGGAGGGGCGGGGCGGAGAGGGAAGCCGACGGTGCGAGCCGGGGAAGTCGCGACCGGCGCCCCAGCTACCCGCACTCGCCAGATACTCTGGAAGGCGACCTGTCCCCCTTCCCCCGACCCGAGGATTCGCGACCGCCGTGTTCGATACTCTCTCCGACCGCCTCGCAGCGACATTCAAGAACCTCCGGGGCAAGGGCCGCCTGTCCGAGGCGGACATCGACGCCACGGCGCGCGAGATCCGCATCGCCCTGCTCGAAGCGGACGTGGCCCTGCCCGTCGTCCGCGCGTTCATCAAGCAGGTCAAGGAGCGCGCGGCCGGTGCCGAGGTCTCCCAGGCCCTCAACCCCGCCCAGCAGGTCATCAAGATCGTCAACGAGGAGCTCATCGGCATCCTCGGTGGCGAGACGCGCCGCCTGCGGTTCGCGAAGACCGCCCCGACGGTCATCATGCTCGCGGGTCTGCAGGGTGCCGGTAAGACGACCCTCGCGGGAAAGCTCGGTCTCTGGCTGAAGGGGCAGGGCCACTCGCCGCTCCTCGTCGCGTGTGACCTGCAGCGTCCCAACGCCGTCAACCAGCTGAGCGTGGTCGCCGAGCGCGCGGGCGTCGGTGTGTACGCCCCCCAGCCGGGCAACGGCGTCGGTGACCCCGTGCAGGTCGCCAAGGACTCCATCGAGTTCGCGCGGACGAAGCAGTACGACGTCGTCATCGTCGACACCGCCGGCCGCCTGGGCATCGACCAGGAGCTCATGCAGCAGGCCGCCGACATCCGGGACGCGGTCAGCCCGGACGAGGTCCTCTTCGTCGTCGACGCCATGATCGGTCAGGACGCCGTCAACACGGCGGAGGCCTTCCGTGACGGCGTCGGCTTCGACGGCGTCGTGCTGTCGAAGCTCGACGGTGACGCCCGTGGTGGTGCCGCCCTGTCGATCGCGCAGGTCACAGGACGCCAGATCATGTTCGCGTCGAACGGCGAGAAGCTGGACGACTTCGACGCGTTCCACCCGGACCGCATGGCGTCCCGCATCCTCGGCATGGGCGACATGCTCACGCTGATCGAGAAGGCCGAGCAGACCTTCTCGCAGCAAGAGGCCGAGAAGATGGCCTCGAAGCTGGCCTCCAAGAAGGGCCAGGACTTCACGCTCGACGACTTCCTGGCCCAGATGGAGCAGGTCAGGAAGATGGGCAGCATCAGCAAGCTGCTCGGGATGATGCCCGGCATGGGGCAGATCAAGGACCAGATCAACAATCTGGACGAGCGCGACGTCGACCGCACCGCCGCCATCATCAAGTCGATGACGCCCCTGGAGCGTCAGGAGCCGACGATCATCAACGGCTCGCGGCGGGCCCGTATCGCCAAGGGCTCCGGCGTCGACGTCAGCGCCGTGAAGAACCTCGTCGAGCGGTTCTTCGAGGCCCGCAAGATGATGTCCCGCATGGCCCAGGGCGGCGGCATGCCGGGCATGCCCGGGCTGCCGGGCATGGGCGGCGGCCCCGGCAAGCAGAAGAAGAAGCAGAAGCAGGCCAAGGGCAAGCGGAAGTCGGGCAACCCGATGAAGCGCAAGCAGGAGGAGCAGGAGGCCGCCGCGCGCCGCGAGGCCGCGAACCAGGCGGGTTCCGCCTTCGGGATGCCGGGTGCGCAGCCGGGCAAGGACTTCGAGCTGCCGGACGAGTTCAAGAAGTTCATGGGCTAGCTCGGACGTGTCGTACGCCGCTTGGGGCGCCCCTCTGGTGAGGGGCGCCCCAAGCGTTTTCCAGGCGGCGCTCTCCAGGGAGAGAGCGGGTGCCGGTGGCCGAGTTGTGTCGTAACGTCCCGGTATGAGCAACCCCGTGCCGCCGGACCGGGCGCCCGACAAGCCGTGGCGCTCCGAGGGCGCGCCCTCGCCCGGTCCCACACCGCCGCCGAGGAAGAAGATGCCCGGCGGCTGGGGCGGCCTGATCGTGACGGCCCTGGTCGTCTTCGTCATCGCCAACCTCGTGCTGTCCTTCTTCAGCGACGGCGACGAGCCGACGATCTCGTACACGGAGTTCAGCAAGCAGGTCGACTCCGGCAACGTCACGAAGATCTACTCCAAGGGCGACGCGATCCAGGGCCAGCTCAAGAAGGAGCAGCCCAAGCCCGGCAAGGACAAGGGGAACTACACCAAGTTCACGACGCAGCGGCCCGCCTTCGCCGACGACAAGCTCTGGGACGACCTCACCAAGCACGACGTGACGGTCACCGCCGAGCCCGTCGTGCAGGAGCGCAGCTTCCTCTCGAACCTGCTCATCTCCCTCGCCCCGATGCTGCTGCTCGTCGTTCTGTGGATCTTCATCGCCCGGCGCATGAGCGCCGGGATGGGCGGCGGTGGCGGCATGCTCGGGCGCAAGACGCCGCCCAAGCCGGTCGAGCTGGAGCCCGGTGCGAAGCGGACCACGTTCGAGGACGTGGCGGGCATCGACGAGGTCGAGGGCGAGCTCAACGACGTCGTCGACTTCCTCAAGAACCCGGACGCCTATCGGGCGATGGGCGCCAAGATGCCGCGCGGTGTGCTCCTCGCGGGGCCGCCCGGCACCGGCAAGACGCTGCTCGCGCGCGCCGTCGCCGGCGAGGCGGGCGTCCCCTTCTTCTCGGCCTCCGCCTCGGGGTTCATCGAGATGATCGTGGGCGTGGGCGCCTCGCGCGTACGGGAGCTCTTCGCCGAGGCCCGCAAGGTCGCCCCGTCGATCATCTTCATCGACGAGATCGACACCATCGGACGCGCCCGCGGCGGCGGCAGCGGGATGGGCGGGCACGACGAACGCGAGCAGACGCTGAACCAGATCCTCACCGAGATGGATGGTTTCTCGGGCGCCGAGGGAGTCATCGTGCTCGCCGCCACCAACCGCGCCGACGTCCTCGACCCCGCCCTCACCAGGCCGGGCCGGTTCGACCGGGTCGTCAACGTCTCCCCGCCCGACCGGGGAGGACGCGAGGCCATCCTCAAGATCCACACGAGGCCCATCCCGCTGGCCGACGACGTCGACCTCGCCCAGGTCGCCCGTACGACACCGGGCATGACCGGCGCCGAACTGGCCAACCTCGCCAACGAAGCCGCCCTCATCGCCGTCAAGCGCAAGCAGAAGACGGTCACGCAGTCCGACCTCTCCGAAGCCATGGAGAAGGTGCAGCTCGGCGCCGAACGGCCCTTGGTGATGCCGGAGGACGAGCGCCGGCGCACGGCCTACCACGAGAGCGGACACGCCCTGCTCGGCATGCTCCAGCCCGGCGCCGACCCGGTCCGCAAGATCACGATCGTGCCGCGCGGCCGTGCGCTGGGCGTGACGCTCTCGACCCCGGACTCCGACAAGTACGCCTACACCGAGGAATACCTCCGGGGCCGCATCATCGGTGCCCTGGGAGGCATGGCAGCCGAACACGTCGTCTACGAAGTCATCACCACCGGCGCCGAGAACGACCTGGAGCAGGTCACCAACATCGCGCGCGGCATGGTCGGCCGGTGGGGCATGAGCGCCCGGGTGGGCCGCCTCTCCGCCCTGCCCAACGACGCCCAGCAGGCCTACGGACTCGCGGCGGCCCCCCACACCCTCGACACGATCGACGGCGAGATGCGGCGGATCGTCGACGAGTGCTACGAGAGCGCCTGCCGGCAACTGCGCGAGCACCGGGACCAACTGGACGCGCTCGCCGCGGCCCTGCTGGAGAACGAGACGCTGGAGGAGGCGGCGGCGTACCGGATCGCGGGCATCACACGGATGGCCAAGGAGAGCTGACACAAGGCGCTACTACGGAGAGGGCCGATACCTCTTACGGGGTGAGCGCGATCAAGTACCGGAAGACGTTCGGCATCCACACCGTGCCGTCCCCGCGCCGATGCTGATGCAGTGCCTCCGTCAGCTCCTTGTCCACCTGCACCTGGTCCGTCGCCCGCGCCGCCGCGTCGAACAGCCCCGTCGAGAGCAGCCCGCGTGTGGCGCTCTCCACGTCCGCGTACCCGAAGGGGCACGCGACCCGGCCCGACCCGTCCGGCTTGAGCCCCGCCCGGTGGGCGACCTCCTCCAGGTCGTCCCGGAGCGCGGGACGCCAACTCCCCGTGGACCGCAGCGGGTCGGCGAGTTTCGTCGCCACCCGCAGCACGGAAGAGGTCGCACAGCGCTCCGGAGGACCCCAGCCGACGAGCACCACCGGAGTGCCGCGCCCGGCGAGCGGAGCCGCCGCCTCCAGGAGCCCAGAAAGCCCTTCGGAGTCACCCGCCATGCAGCCGATCGGCTGAAAGGCGGTGACGAGGTTGTACGCCGGCAGGTCCGGGTCCGCCGCGTCCGCGGGCCCGCCCTCGATGAGCCGGGTGCCGGTACGCGCGCGTGCCTCGCCCGCGGCGTCCGGCAGGAGGCGTTCTCGCGCGAGAGCGAGCCGTTCGGGCTGCGACGGGTCCACGCCGGTGACCACGGCCCCCCGCGAGGCCGCCATCAGCAGAGCGAGTCCGGAACCGCAGCCGAGCCCCAGGAGCCGGGTGGCGCCACCCACTTCGAGCCGTTCGTACACCGCTTCGTAGAGCGGAACCAGCATCCGTTCCTGGATCTCCGCCCAGTCACGCGCGCGTGCACACCGGTCCACGCGGGGCGTTGCGCCCGCGGGGGAGCGGTGCGACTGCACGAGTGTTGGTGTCATCGAATGCGCCCCAATCAGCCGAGAGTTAGTGCCGTGCCGTAATCCAACGGTTCGTCCGCCCCCGTGCAGTGCGCTCGCACTCCCCCCGTATGCCAGAGAACTCCGCATCCGTCGTGGAGTCCAGAGGTTGTGGGCCAATGCTTGTGTTCCACCGTCGTGCGCCCCCTGGGCGATAAAAACGCGCACTCTCCGGAGGCCCGCCCCTACCATGCGCGCCATGGCCAAGACACCTGTGCTCACGCCCCAGGCGGACGACTTTCCGCGCTGGTACCAGGACCTGATCAACAAGGCCGAGCTGGCCGACAACGGCCCGGTGCGCGGCACCATGGTGATCCGACCGTACGGCTACGGCCTGTGGGAGCGGATGCAGCAGGACATGGACGCCCGCATCAAGGCGACAGGCACCCAGAACGCCTACTTCCCCCTCCTCATCCCGCAGTCGTACCTGACCAGGGAGGCGGAGCACGTCGAAGGCTTCGCTCCGGAGCTCGCCGTCGTCACCCACGGCGGCGGCAAGGAGCTGGAGGAGCCGGCCGTCGTCCGTCCCACGTCGGAGACGATCGTCAACGAGTACTTCTCCAAGTGGGTGCAGAGCTACCGCGACCTCCCGCTGCTGATCAACCAGTGGGCGAACGTCGTCCGCTGGGAGATGCGCCCGCGGCTGTTCCTGCGCACGTCGGAGTTCCTCTGGCAGGAGGGCCACACGGCTCACGCGACGTACGAAGAGGCCCGCGACTTCGCCGCCCACATCCACCGCCACGTCTACGGAGACTTCATGCGCGAGGTCCTCGCCATGGACTTCGTGCTCGGCCGCAAGACCGCCAAGGAGCGCTTCGCCGGCGCCATCAACACCCTCACCCTCGAAGGGATGATGGGCGACGGCAAGGCCCTCCAGCTCGGCACCAGCCACGAACTCGGACAGAACTTCGCCAAGGCCTTCCACACCCGGTACCTGTCCAAGGACGGCAACCAGGAACTGGTCTGGCAGACCTCCTGGGGCAGCACGACACGGCTGATCGGCGCCCTGGTGATGATGCACGGCGACGACAGCGGCCTGCGCGTGCCGCCCCGCCTCGCCCCCGTCCAGGCCGTCGTCCTCGCCATCAAGGGCGACGACGCCGTCCTGGCCAAGGTCCGTGAGATCGGCGAGACCCTGAAGGCCGCGGGCGTCCGCGTTCAGGTCGACGACCGCACGGACACCCCCTTCGGGCGGCGCGCGGTGGACTGGGAGCTCAAGGGCGTGCCGGTGCGCGTCGAGGTCGGCCCGCGCGACCTGGAGAACGGCACCGCGATGCTGGCCCGCCGTCTCAGGGGAGGCAAGGAGCCGGTCGCGATCGACGCCCTCGCCGCCCTGCTGCCCACCGTCCTCGAAGAGGACCAGGCGCTGCTCCTGAGCCAGGCCCGCGAGCGCCGCGAGTCCCGCACCTCGGACGTCCGCACGGTCGACGAGGCCGTGGAGGCCACCGCCGCGGGGGGCTGGGCGCGCGTCCCGTGGGCCGTGCTCGGCGAAGAAGGCGAGGCCAGGCTGGCGGAGCACGCCGTGTCCGTACGCTGTCTGGTCGCCGAGGACGGGGCGGTGCCGGACGCCGATGAGACCCCGGGTAACGTCGCTCTTGTGGCCCGCGCCTACTGAGGAGCGCGGCTCCGGTACCGGCGCACCGTTCCCGGCTCGCGCGCGGCCCCGCACACCACGAGCCCCGGCGCGAGGGGTAGTTCTACGCGCTGGGGCGTACGCGCCACTACGTACCGGCTTGGTGCGAGCTGTGAGGCTTCTCCGCAGATCAGCGCACCCGCCCTCGTCCGGACGCATCAACGGCAACTGACGGGTACGTGCAAATTATTTGGGATGCCCCGGAATGGAACCCCCGGGGCACTCGGCTCGTTGTCACGACGTGAGCACGACACCACCTGTTCTCGCCGCAGAGCTGGCACAGGCGTGGGCCGACATTCAGCGGCACCACCCCGAGCTGCCCGACCTTGCCGCGCCCGAATCCCTGATCGGAGAGTCGTCGTCCGCCTGCGGCGCCGAGCTCTCCTTCGAGCGACTGCTTCACGAGGCAGTCCATGGCATCGCCGCCTCGCGCGGCGTACGCGACACTTCACGCGCCGGCCGCTATCACAACCGCAGATTCCTCGCGATCGCCGAGGAGCTGGGCCTGGACCATCCCGAGGAGCCACATCCCAGCAGCGGCTTCTCGCTGGTCACGCTCAACCCCGAGGCCAAGAAGCGCTACCGCCCGACGATCGACCGGCTGCACCGCGCCCTGAAGGCGCACAGCGCGGCGACGACGGCGGACACCGCGCGCAGCTTCCGTGGACCGGCCGCCCGGCACGGCTCCTCCGGAGGAGGCGTGCGAGTGAAGGCCGTCTGCGACTGCGGGCGCAATGTCCGCGTCGTGCCCTCCGTGCTCGCCCAGGCGCCCATCATGTGCGGCGGCTGCGGAAAGCCCTTCCGGATCCCGGAAGTGGTCGGAGTGGGCGTGGGCTGAGCCGGTGCGGGGCGCCCGGACCGCGTTCGGGTGCCCCGGCGGCGTATGGCACAATGGCTAGCTGTACTCGACAGTCGCATAGGACCCCTCTCTCCTCCGGCTGACGCGTCCATCGGGCACTCGAGTACCGCAACCCCACGCGGCATCACCGTTGTGCCCACCCACGTCAAGACCAGGAGACACCACTCCCGTGGCAGTCAAGATCAAGCTGAAGCGTCTGGGCAAGATCCGTTCGCCTCACTACCGCATCGTCGTCGCCGACTCCCGTACCCGCCGTGACGGCCGGGCCATCGAGGAGATCGGCCTGTACCACCCGGTGCAGAACCCGTCGCGCATCGAGGTCGACTCGGAGCGCGCCCAGTACTGGCTGTCCGTCGGCGCCCAGCCGACCGAGCCGGTCATGGCCATCCTGAAGCTCACCGGTGACTGGCAGAAGCACAAGGGTCTGCCCGCCCCGGCGCCACTGAAGGTCGCCGAGCCCAAGGACAAGCGCGCTGCGTTCGAGGCCTTCACCAAGGGCCTCGAGGGCGACGACGCCAAGGGTGAGGCCATCACTCAGAAGGCCAAGAAGTCGGACAAGAAGGCGGACGAGGCCGAAGCCACGTCCACCGAGACCACCGAGGCCTGAGCATGCTCGAGGAGGCTCTCGAGCACCTCGTGAAGGGCATCGTCGACAACCCCGACGACGTGCAGGTGGCCTCGCGCACCCTGCGCCGTGGACGCGTTCTCGAGGTCCGGGTCCACCCCGATGACCTCGGCAAGGTGATCGGCCGCAACGGCCGCACCGCACGCGCTCTGCGCACGGTCGTGGGCGCCATCGGCGGCCGCGGTGTCCGCGTCGACCTCGTCGACGTGGACCAGGTTCGCTGAACCGGGTTCTCAGAACCACAGCAGCACCGGCTCGGGCCGGGGAGGGCTTCAGGGCCTTCCCCGGCCCGTAGTCGTGAACGAGGAGAAAAGCAGTGCAGTTGGTAGTCGCCCGCATCGGCCGTGCGCACGGCATCAAAGGTGAGGTCACCGTCGAGGTCCGCACCGACGAGCCGGAGCTGCGGCTCGGCCCCGGCGCCGTCCTCGCCACGGACCCCGCATCCACCGGCCCGCTGACCATCGAGACCGGCCGGGTGCACAGCGGCCGCCTCCTGCTGCGCTTCGAGGGCGTGCGCGACCGCACGGCCGCCGAGGCCCTGCGCAACACCCTCCTGATCGCCGAGGTGGACCCCGAAGAGCTCCCCGAGGAAGAGGACGAGTTCTACGACCACCAGCTCATGGACCTCGACGTCGTCCTCGAGGACGGCACGGAGGTCGGCCGCATCACCGAGATCTCGCACCTGCCCTCCCAGGACCTGTTCATCGTGGAGCGGCCCGACGGCAGCGAGGTGATGATCCCCTTCGTCGAGGAGATCGTCGTCGAGATCGACCTGGAGGAGCAGCGCGCGATCATCGACCCGCCCCCCGGCCTCATCGACGACCGCGCCGAGATCGCCTCCGCGCGGGACGCGGCGGAGGCGGAGGACAAGGCGGCTCCGGAGGGCACGGCGTAATGCGGCTCGACGTCGTCACGATCTTTCCCGAGTACCTGGAACCGCTCAACGTCTCCCTCGTGGGCAAGGCACGCGCGCGTGGACAGCTCGACGTCCAAGTGCACGACCTGAGGGAGTGGACGTACGACCGGCACAACACGGTCGACGACACTCCCTACGGCGGCGGCCCCGGCATGGTCATGAAGACCGAGCCCTGGGGCGCGGCCCTCGACGACGTGCTCGCGGACGGGTACGAGGCAGGGGCCCACGGGCCCGTCCTGGTCGTCCCCACGCCCAGCGGCCGCCCCTTCACGCAGGAACTCGCCGTGGAGCTCTCCGAGCGCCCCTGGCTGGTCTTCACGCCCGCGCGCTACGAAGGCATCGACCGCCGCGTCACGGACGAGTACGCGACCCGCATGCCGGTCTACGAGGTCTCCATCGGCGACTACGTCCTCGCCGGCGGGGAAGCCGCCGTCCTGGTCGTCACCGAGGCGGTGGCCCGGCTCCTGCCCGGCGTCCTGGGCAACGCCGAGTCCCACCAGGACGACTCCTTCGCCCCCGGAGCCATGGCCAACCTCCTGGAAGGCCCGGTGTACACCAAGCCTCCCCAGTGGCGCGGGCACGGCATCCCCGACGTCCTGCTCAGCGGCCACCACGGCAAGATCGCGCGCTGGCGGCGGGACGAGGCGCTCCGGCGCACCACCCGCAACCGGCCCGATCTCATCGAGCGCTGCGACCCCGCGGCCTTCGACAAGAAGGACCGCGAGATGCTCTCGATCCTGGGGTGGCGCCCGGGGCCCGACGGCCGATTTGGGCGAGACCCCGAGGCCGTGGAAGAATAGGCCGCTGCTGTACGTCCAGCGTGCGCCCCTGCCACAGGGGGAATGACGCCCGCCCGACGCGATCAGCTACCGAATCCTCATCACCACGTTCCGCTGATGACCTGTGGCATCAGTGAAGAAAGCAGACGATCATGGCTAACCTGCTCGACTCCGTCGACAGCGCGTCGCTGCGCAGCGACATCCCGGCCTTCCGCCCGGGTGACACCGTCAACGTCCACGTCCGCGTCATCGAGGGCAACCGCTCCCGTGTGCAGCAGTTCAAGGGCGTAGTCATCCGTCGCCAGGGTGCGGGCGTCCGCGAGACCTTCACGGTCCGCAAGGTCTCCTTCTCCGTGGGCGTCGAGCGCACCTTCCCGGTGCACACCCCGATCGTCGAGAAGATCGAGCTCGTCACCCGCGGTGACGTGCGTCGCGCGAAGCTGTACTACCTCCGTGACCTGCGCGGCAAGGCCGCGAAGATCAAGGAGAAGCGCGAGAGCTGAGCTCCCGCGCGGGTCCACAGCCGGGCCGGATAGCATCTGGCCCCGATGGACACCGAAGCACAGCACACGGAGCGCGACCGCTCCTCCACACCCTCCGATTCCGGAGACGTTCCACACGTCTCCGAAGCATCCGAGGAGACGGAGGACCGGTCGCGCTCCGTTTTCGCGTCGGCCGTCGAGCGGCTGCCGGGCGGCCGGCTCACGCTGACGTTCCTGCTGGGCGTGGGAGCCCTCCTCCTGGTCAGCGCCTTCGTCGTGCAGCCCTTCCAGATCCCGAGCGGCTCCATGCAGCCCGCGTTCCGCTCCGGGGACCGGGTGCTCGTCAACAAGTTGGCGTACCGTTTCGGTTCCGAGCCGCAGCGAGGTGACGCGGTCGTCTTCGACGGCAGCGGCTACTTCGGAGACGCCGACTACATCAAGCGGGTCGTGGGCACCGGGGGAGACCGGGTGGTCTGCTGCGACAAGCGGGGGAGGATCAAGGTGAACGGCGAGCCCGTCGACGAGCCTTTTCTGTACCCGGGGGACGCGGCCTCCAAGGTGCCCTTCGACGTCGTCGTCCCCGAGGGCAGCCTCTTCCTCCTCGGCGACCACCGCAGCGACTCCCGCGACTCCCGCGACCATCTGGGGCAGCCCGGCGGCGGCATGATCCCCGTCGACGAGGTCATCGGCAGGGCCGACTGGATCGCCTGGCCCATCGGCCGCTGGACGTCCCTGAAGCGCCCCGACAGCTACGCGCGCGTGCCCGCACCCGGCGGCGCCCATGGGTAGCCGCGGGCGGACACGCGCCGCCGGTCACCACGCCGACACCAGGCTCCCCACCGGGTCCCGGCCGACCGACGGTCCCGTACTGCCGGGCCGGGCGGACCGGCGCAAGCTCGCGAAGAAGGTCAAGCGCCGCAGGCGGCGTTCGGCCATCAAGGAGATACCCCTCCTCATAGGCGTGGCGCTGCTGATAGCCCTCGTCCTGAAGACGTTCCTGGTGCAGGCCTTCGTGATCCCGTCGGGCTCCATGGAGCAGACGATCCGGATCGGTGACCGGGTCCTTGTCGACAAACTCACCCCCTGGTTCGGATCGAAGCCGGAGCGCGGCGAGGTCGTCGTCTTCAAGGACCCCGGCAACTGGCTGGAAGAGGAACAGGGCAAGAAGAAGGACGACCCGGTGGTCGTCAAGCAGGTCAAGGAAGGGCTGACCCAGATCGGCCTGCTGCCCTCCGACAGCGAGCGGGACCTGATCAAGCGAGTGGTCGGCGTCGGCGGCGACACCGTGAAGTGCTGTGACAAGAACGACAAGGTCACGGTCAACGGAGTGCCGTTGGACGAGCCCTACATCCACCCCGGGGACAAGCCATCGGCGTTCGAATTCGAGGTGAAGGTCCCCGAAGGACGGCTCTTCATGATGGGCGACCACCGGAGCGACTCCGCCGACTCCCGGTTCCACCGCTCCGAGAAGTTCAGCGGCACCATCTCGGAGGACGAGGTGGTCGGACGTGCCATCGTCATCGGCTGGCCCTTCGGTCACTGGCGCAAACTGGAGAAGCCGGAGACATATGCGTCGGTACCCGACGCGCGTGCGGGATCGGACAGGGCCACAGGAGCGTCGCATAGGGTGGCCCCCGGCGATCGATACGGATTGATCCGGCTCCCGACCCCTGCGGAACTCCCGCTCGTTATGGGAGTGGTGGGCCTGCATCGCATCTGGGGCAGGCGGCGGCACGGACTGAGGAGTGGATGTGGGGGATTTGGCGGTCGGCGCACGATCCGGACACGAGGGGCCCGAAGAGCGGCCGGGACGATCCGACGAGCCGGGCGTCGATGCCGTCGCGGACGGTGCGGCCCCCGGGACTGAAGCCGTCGACGGCGGCGGTGACGGCGGTGACGGGGCGACGAGCGGGCAGGGTGCCAAGCAGCCGAAGAAGCCCCGCTCCTTCTGGAAGGAGCTCCCGCTCCTCATCGGCATCGCCCTGGTCCTGGCACTGCTCATCAAGACCTTCCTGGTCCAGGCGTTCTCGATCCCTTCGGACTCGATGCAGAACACGCTGCAGCAGGGCGACCGCGTCCTCGTCGACAAGCTGACGCCGTGGTTCGGCTCGGAGCCCGAGCGCGGCGAGGTCGTCGTCTTCAGGGACCCCGGCCACTGGCTGGACGGCGAGCCCACCCCCGACCCGAACGCGATCCAGCGGGTCCTCGGCTGGGTCGGCCTGATGCCCTCCGCCGACGAGAAGGACCTCATCAAGCGCGTCATCGCGGTCGGCGGCGACACCGTGGAGTGCAAGGGCACAGGACCGGTGAAGGTCAACGGCAAGGCGCTGAACGAGCCGTACGTCTTCGCGGGCAACACCCCGTGCAGCGTCGACGACCAGGGCGGCCAGTTCAAGAAGACCGTACCCAAGGGCAAAATCTGGGTCATGGGTGACCACCGGCAGAACTCGCTGGATTCCCGCTACCACCAGAACCAGCCCGGCGGCGGCGCCGTCCCCGTGGACAACGTCGTGGGCCGTGCCATCGTCATCGCCTGGCCGCCCACCCGCTGGGCGACGCTGCCCAAGCCCGACACCTTCGACCAGCCGGGCATCAACGCGCTCGCCGGCGCGGCGCCGAGCGCCCTCGGACTCGCGGGTGCCGTGCCGCTCGTGCTGTGGCGCCGACGCCGGCTCACGGTGGCCGCGGCCCGGGCCGCGAGGGTTTCTGGCGGCAGTACCGCCGGGTAGGGTGCCGTCCCAGATCGCTGATCTTCCGCCGTCCGTGCGTACGGACGGCGGGGTCGTCTCCGAGACGGGGGAGCACTGGGATGAGCAGGACGCGACGTACGGACGAGGGCCGCGGACGGCTCGGCAGCACGCTGTCGAGCATCGCCGTGGCCCTCGGCTGTGTGCTCTTCCTCGGCGGATTCGTCTGGGGCGCCGTCCTGTACCAGCCGTACACCGTCCCCACCGGGTCCATGGCGCCGACGATCGGCTCGGGTGACCGCGTGCTCGCCCAGCGCATCGACGGCGACGAGGTGCGCCGCGGTGACGTCGTCGTCTTCAAGCAGAAGACCTGGGGCGACCTACCGATGGTCAAGCGCGTCGTCGGCATAGGCGGCGACCGGATCGCCTGCTGCGAGGACGGCAAGCTGACCGTGAACGGCAAGGAGATCGCAGAACCGTATCTGCCCAAGGACAAGTTCGCCGTGTCCGGCATCCCCACCACGACGGTCCCCAAGGGCCGCCTGTTCCTGCTCGGCGACGAGCGCAGCGGCTCCCTGGACTCCACCGTGCACCTGGACGACGGGCAGAACGGATCGGTGCCGCGCGACGCCGTGCGGGCGCGGGTCGACGCGGTGGCCTGGCCGACGGACAGGCTCGGCATGCTGGAACGGCCCGAGGGCTTCGCGGACCTGCCGGGCGGCATCTCGACCCCCGGACCGCTGCGCATGCTGGTGATCGCCGTCGTGGCGGGCATGGTCCTCGTCCTGGGCGGCGGGGCGTACGGCCCGGTGGCCAAGCGCATGGGCCGCCGACGCGGGAGCGGCAGCGCGCGGGAGGCCGCGAGTGTCGGCTGAGCCGGAGTCCCTTTCGGGGCGCCCGCTGCGCCGGGTGGCGCGGGTGGTCCTGCTCGATCCGGACGACCGCATCCTGCTGCTGCACGGCCATGAGCCGGGAGACCCGGCGGACGACTGGTGGTTCACGCCGGGCGGCGGGGTCGAGGGTAACGAGACGCGGGAGCAGGCGGCGCTGCGTGAGCTGCGGGAGGAGACCGGCATCACCGCCGTCGAGCTCGGCCCGGTGCTGTGGCGGCGCCTGTGCTCGTTCCCGTTCGCCGGGCGGCGCTGGGACCAGGACGAGTGGTACTACCTGGCGCGTACGTCGCAGACGGCGACCGTCGCCGAGGGCTTCACGGAGCTGGAAAGGCGCAGTGTCGCCGGAGCACGTTGGTGGACGTGCCGTGAACTGACCGAGGCGCATGAGACGGTGTACCCGACCAGACTCGCCGGGCTGTTTCGCAGACTGCTCGACGAGGGGCCCCCGGACAGGCCCGAGATCCTCGACACGGAAATCGTGTAGGGGCTCGCGGGGCTGACGCACAATAGGGGGACGCACGGCTGAAGGGGAACATGCCATGAGCGCCGAGGACCTCGAGAAGTACGAGACCGAGATGGAGCTGAAGCTCTACCGGGAGTACCGCGACGTCGTCGGTCTGTTCAAATACGTGATCGAGACCGAGCGGCGTTTCTACCTCACCAATGACTACGAGATGCAGGTGCACTCGGTCCAGGGCGAGGTCTTCTTCGAGGTGTCCATGGCGGACGCCTGGGTGTGGGACATGTACCGGCCGGCTCGGTTCGTGAAGCAGGTACGGGTCCTCACGTTCAAGGACGTGAACATCGAGGAGCTCAACAAGAGCGATCTCGAACTACCGGGCAGCTGAGGCGCCACGGCCGGTGCGGCGGGGTTCACTCGCGGGGGTGGCGGAGTTTTCCACAATCGCCGAGTTGTGCACCAAGATCCAATAGGTGCGGCCTGATCCGTGACTGTGGGTGCCGGAGGTGGTGCCGACATGAACGCACGGGGAGCACTCGGCAGGTACGGCGAAGATCTGGCCGCGCGGCGGCTGGTCGAGTCGGGGATGACGGTTCTTGAGCGCAATTGGCGCGCGGGCAGGACCGGTGAGATCGACATCGTGGCCATGGACGGCGATGCCCTCGTCGTCTGCGAGGTCAAGACGCGCAGGGCGGGCCGGCCCGGCTCCACGCCGTTCGAGCATCCGATGGCGGCCGTGGACAGGATCAAGGCGGAGCGGCTGCGGAGGCTGGCCGAGCGCTGGATCGAGGAGCGCGGCGGCCCACCGCCCGGCGGAGTCCGCATCGATCTGGTCGGTGTGCTGATTCCGCAGCGCGGCGTTCCCGTGGTCGAGCACGCGCGAGGGGTGGCCTGATGGGCTTCGCGCGTACGTGTTCGGTGGCGCTGGTCGGCGTCGAGGGCGTGGTCGTTGAGGTGCAGGCCGATCTGGAGCCGGGGGTCGCGGCGTTCACGCTGGTGGGCCTCCCGGACAAGAGCCTCACCGAAAGCCGTGACCGGGTCAGGGCGGCCGTCGTCAACTCGGGCGGTGAGTGGCCCCAGAAGAAGCTCACCGTCGGACTGAGCCCGGCGTCGGTGCCGAAGGGCGGCAGCGGATTCGACTTGGCTGTCGCCTGTGCGGTCCTCGGGGCGGCCGAGCGGATCGACCCGAGGGTTCTCGCCGACATCGTGATGATCGGGGAGCTCGGCCTCGACGGCCGGGTGCGACCGGTCCTCGGGGTGCTGCCCGCGGTCCTCGCCGCGGCCGACGCGGGGTACGAGCAGGTGGTCGTGCCGGAGTGCACAGCAGCCGAGGCCTCGCTGGTCCCGGGTGTCTCGGTCCTCGGGGTGCGCAGCCTGCGGCAGCTCATCGCGGTGCTGACCGACGAGCCTGTGCCGGAGGAGGAGCCGGACGAGCCGGGGCGGCTCGACCCGATGCTCGCCGGGCTCTGTGTGCCCGGCACCGGCGTCGGCACGGGCCTCGGCGGCGCCCTGGACGACACCCACGGGCTGGACCTGGCCGATGTCGTCGGGCAGGCGTCGGCGAGAACCGCGGTCGAGGTGGCCGCGGCGGGAGCGCACCACCTCTTCCTGCAAGGGCCGCCGGGCGCCGGGAAGACCATGCTCGCGGAGCGGCTGCCCGCCATCCTGCCCCGGCTGACCAGGGAGGAGTCCCTGGAGGTCACAGCGGTCCACTCGGTGGCGGGCATGCTGCCCCCGGGCAGGCCACTGGTGGACATCGCGCCGTACTGCGCGCCCCACCACTCCGCGACCATGCAGTCCCTCGTGGGCGGCGGCAAGGGCATCGCCCGGCCGGGCGCGGTGTCGCTCGCCCACCGCGGGGTCCTCTTTCTCGACGAGGCACCGGAGTTCAGCAGCCAGACACTGGACTCCCTGCGCCAGCCCCTCGAATCGGGGCATGTGGTGATCGCCCGCAGCGCGGGGGTGGTGCGGCTCCCTGCGAGGTTCCTGATGGTGCTCGCGGCCAACCCCTGTCCCTGCGGTCGGCACACCTTGCTGGGCGACGGCTGCGAATGCCCGGCGTCCGTCATCCGCCGCTATCAGGGCCGCCTCTCGGGCCCGCTGCTCGACCGGGTCGATCTGAAGGTCCAGGTGGAACCCGTCACCCGGTCCGAACTGGCCGGGTACGGCGCGCGAGGAGAGTCCACGCAGACCGTCGCCGACCGGGTGCTCACTGCACGGGAGAGAGCAGCCGCCAGGTTGGCCGGCACGGGGTGGCGCACCAACAGCGAAGTCCCCGGGCACGCGCTGCGCACCCGCTGGCCCGCGGCCCTCGGCGCGCTGGACGCGGCCGAAGTGGACCTGGAGCGCGGCTTCCTGACCGCCCGCGGCCTGGACCGTGTCCTGCGCGTGGCCTGGACCGTCGCGGACCTGGCGGGCCACGACCGGCCCGACGCACAGGACGTCGCCCTGGCGCTGCAATTGCGCACGGGCATCTCCCGCGGCGTGCCGATGACGATCGGGGCGCCGACATGACGGCCGACCCGCCGCCGGACGAGGAGCGGCTCGCCAGGGTGGCCCTGACCCGGGTGCTGGAGCCGGGGGACGTCGTCGGAGGGCGGTGGTTGCGCGAGGTCGGGGCCGGTGAGGTGCTGCGGCGGCTCGGCGGAGGGGAGGAGCAGGAGCGCCTGCCGGGGGTGACCGCGCGGCGGTGGGAGGGGCTGCGGGCGCGGGCGGCCACGGTGCGGCCGGAGCGGGATCTGGAGGACGTGCGGAAGGCCGGGGGCAGGTTCGTGTGTCCGGGCGACGCGGAGTGGCCGGTGACGCTGGACGACCTGGGGGACGCGCGCCCGCTCGGGCTCTGGGTGCGGGGGCGGCCTTCCTTGCGGATATGGGCGCTGCGGTCGGTGGCGGTGGTCGGCGCGCGGGCCTGCACGGAGTACGGCGCGCACATGGCGGCCGGTCTCGCCGCGGGGCTCGCGGAGCGCGGGTGGGTCGTGATCTCCGGAGGGGCGTACGGCGTGGACGGTGCCGCGCACCGAGGGGCGCTCGGGGCCGGCGGTGCAACCGTGGCCGTGCTCGCCTGCGGGGTCGACCGGCCCTATCCACGCGGGCACGCCGAGCTGATCGGTCGGATCGCGGAACAGGGTCTCGTCGTCGGCGAGTTGCCGCCGGGGGATCACCCGACGCCGAGCCGGTTCATTCTGCGGAACAGGGTGATCGCGGCGCTGACCCGGGGGACCGTGGTGGTCGAGGCCGCCTACCGCAGCGGAGCGCTGGCCACGGCCCGCAGCGCCCAGGAGCTGGGGCGCTTCACCATGGGAGTGCCCGGGCCCGCGACCAGCGGTCTCTCGGCCGGTGTGCACGAACTGCTGAGGGGTGACGGAGTCCTCGTCACCGATGCCGCCGAAGTCGTCGAACTGGTCGGCGACATGGGGGAGCTCGCGCCGGCCCGCCGGGGCCCCGTCGTGCCGCGTGACCTGCTCGCTTCCGGGGTGCGGCGCGTCCTGGCCGCGCTGCCCGCGCGGGGGTGCGTCGGGGCCCGGGACGTCGCGGTCGGCGCCGGGACGACCGAGGACGACGCGATCGGGCGACTGTACGAGCTTCAGTCGTTGGGGTTCGTCGAACGACACGGCGACGGCTGGCAGTTGACACGCCAGGCGTTTCCGGCAGTCGTCCCCGATGGAGGTGAATCGTGACCGAGCGTGTTCCGCCGGACGGATGACCCCCGAAGGCCTTGAGAAATCGCGGAGTTGGCGCATTCGCGCCGTCACTCAGTGCGACGGCACTGACTCTCGAAGGGGGTCAGCGGAACGTATCTGCGCACGCGCGATCCCATACTCTTCGCTCACTGCGACACTTCAGTCACGCTACGCTCACAAGGATTCCGACACGGACAGGCAACCAGACGGACGAACTCATTCATTCCACGCACGCTCTCCAACGCTCCGGCGCGAGCGCCACCGGTGACTCCACCGGCTCGCGCGACCTCCCCGACGCACGCGGCCTCCCCGGCTCGCGCGACCTCACCAGTTCACGGCAGAACGGCTCAAGGCGACGAATGCCCCAGCACACCTCAGGGTCCGACCGGGCAGCGGTTCCCCCCGCCGCTCGTAGCGGCGAGCGGGAGCGGCCCCCCGCGCCCTCGTCGCTGGACGAGTTGTGGCGGTCGTACAAGGAGACGGGCGACGGACGGCTGCGGGAGCAGCTGATCCTGCACTACTCGCCGCTGGTGAAGTACGTCGCGGGCCGGGTGAGCGTGGGCCTGCCGCCCAACGTCGAGCAGGCCGACTTCGTCTCGTCCGGGGTCTTCGGGCTCATCGACGCGATCGAGAAGTTCGACATCGAGCGGTCCATCAAGTTCGAGACATACGCCATCACACGCATCCGCGGGGCGATGATCGACGAACTGCGGGCGCTCGACTGGATCCCCCGGTCGGTGCGGCAGAAGGCGCGCAACGTCGAGCGGGCCTACGCCACGCTGGAGGCGCAGCTGCGGCGCACCCCCTCGGAGGGTGAGGTCGCCGCCGAGATGGGGATCGCGCTGGAGGAACTGCACGCGGTTTTCAGCCAGTTGTCCCTGGCGAACGTGGTGGCGCTCGAAGAGCTGCTGCACGTGGGAGGCGACGGCGGCGACCGGCTCAGCCTGATGGACACCCTTGAGGACCACGCGGCCGACAACCCCGTGGAGGTCGCGGAGGACCGAGAGCTGCGCAGGCTGCTTGCGCGGGCGATCAACACGCTGCCGGAGCGCGAGAAGACCGTCGTCACGCTCTACTACTACGAGGGCCTCACGCTGGCCGAGATCGGCAACGTGCTCGGTGTGACCGAGAGCCGCGTGAGCCAGATCCACACGAAGTCCGTGCTGCAGCTGCGGGCGAAGCTGGCGAGTTTTGGCCGCTGAGAGCGCTGAATCGTCCCTGCCCGGCGGCGCGAGCGCAGTAGCAGCTCCCGCGTGCGGCCTCCCGTCCGTAAAGTGGAGCCGTGCCAAGGATTCGAGCGGCCTCAGTGGCCGAGCACCGGTCGATGCAGCGCGGCGCCCTGCTGGACGCCGCGCGGTCCCTGCTGTCCGAAGGCGGTACGGAGGCGCTGACCTTCCCCGCCCTCGCCGAGCGCACCGGGCTCGCCCGGTCCTCCGTGTACGAGTACTTCCGGTCGCGGGCGGCCGTGGTGGAAGAGCTGTGCGAGGTCGACTTCCCCGTCTGGGCGGCCGAGGTCTCGGCGGCCATGGAGGGCGCGGAGTCCGCCGAGGGCAAGGTCGAGGCGTATGTGCGGCGGCAGCTGGCCCTGGTGGGTGACCGGCGGCACCGGGCCGTGGTCGCCATCTCCGCGAGCGAGCTCGACGCCGGGGCACGCGAGAAGATCCGCGCCGCGCACGGCGGTCTCATCGCGATGATCGTCGAGGCGCTCGACGAGCTGGGCCACGAGCAGCCCCGGATGGCGGCGATGCTGCTGCAGGGCATCGTGGACGCCGCGGTGCGGCGCATCGAGCTCGGGGCGGCCGAGCGGCCCGACGCCATCACCGAAGCGGCCGTGGCCATGGCGCTGCGAGGGGTCCGGGGCTGACCCCTGGTCCGTACGGGCCCGTCGGTGGCGGCCACGACCGGAGCGGTCCGTGCACGGGGAGCAGCCGCGCGGGGCTCCGGCGCAGCAGCCACGGCGGGAGCAGGGCCATGGGGTTCAGATAGGTCTCGGCTCTGCGCAGGCCCCAGTGCAGGCAGCTCGCCGGACAGTGCCCGGTCGAGGGCTCCACGAAGCCGAGCGGATCGCCCGCCGCGACCTTGTCGCCCTTCTTCAGCGTCGCCCGCACCGGTTCGTACGTCGTGCGCAGGGGCGGGTCCCCGGTGCCGGCAAGCTCCACCGAGACCACGCCGCGTCCCGCCACCCGGCCCGCGAACGAGACACGGCCCTCGGCCACCGACCGCACCGCGGAGCCCACGGGGGCGGCGAGATCCACACCCCGGTGCCCCGCGCCGTAATCGGTGGCCGGAGGGTCCCAGCCGCGCACGACCGGCGGGCGGGCGCCGACCGGCCAGGTCGTCGCCGCCGCGGGGACGGGAGCGGGAGCAGGGGTGAAGGACGGGGGCAGGACGGTCGCGAGCAGGGCCGCCAGGGTCGGCAGCAGCAGTTCCAGGCGCAGGTGAGACATGTGAGAACCGTCCCGTGCCGGGCGGATCCGCGGGGATCATGGCCCGGATCTGTGGACGACCTGCCGGTTGTGGACAGCGCCGTCACCCGGTCGAGTTCAGGGCCGTCACCCGGTCGAGGCCGGCGGCCTCGCCGGTCAGGGGCGGTGGCGTCACCTGCCGCCCCGCGGGTCCCGTACACTTCTTGTGGCGATCCGGGTCACCGGGTCGACTTCGCACGCCCCGACACCAGGTCCTGAAAAAGCCGGTGTCAGCGCCCCTCGGTCCCTCGCGGGCAAGGCGCACAGCGGGCGTCAGGCGCGAGTGCCGTCCGGCACACGCGGCACAACCGAGAATCTCAAGGAGAACGGCCATGGCCGTCGTCACGATGCGGGAGCTGCTGGAAAGCGGCGTCCACTTCGGTCACCAGACCCGTCGCTGGAACCCGAAGATGAAGCGCTTCATCTTCACCGAGCGCAACGGCATCTACATCATCGACCTGCTCCAGTCGCTGTCGTACATCGACCGCGCCTACGAGTTCGTCAAGGAGACCGTCGCCCACGGCGGCACGGTCATGTTCGTCGGCACGAAGAAGCAGGCGCAGGAGGCCATCGCGGAGCAGGCCACCCGCGTCGGCATGCCCTATGTGAACCAGCGCTGGCTGGGCGGCATGCTCACCAACTTCTCGACCGTCTACAAGCGTCTGCAGCGCCTCAAGGAGCTCGAGCAGATCGACTTCGAGGACGTCGCCGCTTCGGGCCTCACCAAGAAGGAGCTTCTCGTGCTCTCGCGCGAGAAGGCCAAGCTGGAGAAGACCCTCGGTGGTATCCGCGAGATGCAGAAGGTGCCCAGCGCCGTCTGGATCGTGGACACCAAGAAGGAGCACATCGCGGTCGGCGAGGCCCGGAAGCTCAACATCCCGGTCGTCGCCATCCTCGACACCAACTGTGACCCCGACGAGGTCGACTACAAGATCCCGGGCAACGACGACGCGATCCGCTCCGTCACCCTGCTCACCCGCGTGATCGCCGACGCCGTCGCCGAGGGCCTCATCGCCCGCTCCGGCGTCGCCACGGGCGACCAGAAGCCGGGCGAGAAGGCCGCCGGCGAGCCGCTCGCCGAGTGGGAGCGCGACCTGCTCGAGGGCGAGAAGAAGGCTGACTCCGAGGAGGCCGCCGAGGCCCCCAAGGCCGAGGAGAAGCCGGCTGAGGCCGCCGCCGAGGCTCCGGCCGCCGACGCCCCGGCCGCCGAGGCGCCCGCCGCGGACGCCCCGGCCGCGGACGCCGAGCAGGCCTGACCTCACAGGTTCGGTAGTTGACGGCGGGGGCCCGATCGGCCCCCGCCGTTCACCCGTAGACCTCCGTAGATCTTTCAGACTTCGAGAGAGAATTTTCGATCATGGCGAACTACACCGCCGCCGACGTCAAGAAGCTCCGTGAGCTCACGGGCGCCGGCATGATGGACTGCAAGAAGGCGCTCGACGAGGCCGAGGGCGACGTCGACAAGGCCGTCGAGGCGCTCCGCATCAAGGGCCAGAAGGGCGTCGCCAAGCGCGAGGGCCGCTCCGCCGAGAACGGCGCCGTGGTCTCCCTCATCGCCGACGACAACACCTCCGGTGTCATCGTCGAGCTGAAGTGCGAGACGGACTTCGTCGCCAAGGGTGACAAGTTCCAGGCCGTGGCGAACAATCTCGCCGCCCACATCGCCAAGACCTCCCCGGCCGACATCGAGGCGCTGCTCGCGTCCGAGATCGAGGCCGGCAAGACCGTCCAGGCGTACGTCGACGAGGCCAACGCCAACCTCGGCGAGAAGATCGTCCTGGACCGCTTCGCGCAGTTCTCGGGCGCCTACGTCTCCGCGTACATGCACCGCACGATGCCCGACCTGCCCCCGCAGATCGGTGTCCTCGTCGAGCTGGACAAGGCCGACGCCGACGTCGCCAAGGGCATCGCCCAGCACATCGCCGCCTTCGCGCCGAAGTACCTCTCCCGCGAGGACGTCCCGGCCGAGGTCGTCGAGACCGAGCGTCGCGTCGCCGAGGAGACCACCCGCGCCGAGGGCAAGCCCGAGGCCGCCCTCCCGAAGATCGTCGAGGGTCGCGTCAACGGCTTCTTCAAGGAGGCCACCCTCCTCGGCCAGCCGTACGCGCTGGACAACAAGAAGTCGGTCGAGAAGGTTCTCGCCGAGGCCGGTGTCACCCTGAAGCGCTTCTCGCGCATCAAGGTCGGCATCTGAGTCCGTACCGCGATCGACGGTAGACCCCGCTAGGGTCGACAGCGGTCGCCCGCGCACGGTCCTCGTGCGCGACGTACGACCGCAGGATCTGACGAGGAGGCCACTGCCGAGCATG
The DNA here is from genome assembly GCF_055639375.1 of Streptomyces sp. NPDC039462. Lineage (NCBI taxonomy): Bacteria > Bacillati > Actinomycetota > Actinomycetes > Kitasatosporales > Streptomycetaceae > Streptomyces > Streptomyces sp. NPDC039462. The sequence goes on along the minus strand of NZ_JBVKAO010000002.1, from coordinate 121,323 downwards.
GGATGCGAACAACACCCCACCGGCAGTGGCCTTCTTCGTATGTGTGCCTAGTAAGAGAAGCGAGAACCACATGACCACCAAGGCCGACTCGAAGAGTGATGACGGCAAAGTCGCCGGACGCTTCCTGCTGAAGCTCTCCGGCGAGGCGTTCGCCGGTGGGGGCGGCCTCGGTGTCGACCCCGACGTGGTGCACGCCATCGCCCGTGAGATCGCGGCCGTCGTCCGTGACGGTGCCCAGATCGCCATCGTCATCGGCGGCGGCAACTTCTTCCGCGGCGCGGAGCTGCAGCAGCGTGGCATGGACCGGGCCCGCTCCGACTACATGGGCATGCTCGGTACCGTCATGAACTGTCTCGCGCTGCAGGACTTCCTGGAGAAGGAAGGCATCGACTGCCGCGTCCAGACCGCCATCACCATGGGGCAGGTCGCGGAGCCGTACATCCCGCTGCGGGCCGTGCGCCACCTGGAGAAGGGCCGTGTGGTCATCTTCGGTGCGGGCATGGGCATGCCGTACTTCTCCACCGACACCACCGCCGCGCAGCGCGCCCTGGAGATCGACGCCGAGGCGCTGCTCATGGGGAAGAACGGCGTGGACGGGGTCTACGACTCCGACCCGAAGACCAACCCCGACGCGGTGAAGTTCGACTCCCTCGGCTACGGCGAGGTCATCACGGCCGACCTGAAGGTCGCCGACATGACGGCGATCACGCTGTGCCGGGACAACAAGCTGCCCATCCTGGTCTTCGAGCTGCTCTCCGAGGGCAATATCGCCCGTGCCGTCAAGGGTGAGAAGATCGGCACACTCGTGGGCGACCAGGGAAACCGGGCCTGACCCGAGGGACCTGGGCCAGTCTCAAGCGACGCACGCGAGACGTCACTTGAGAGGGATGGACAAAGCCCTGCCGGTCGGACACCGTGCAGGAAAGAGACGCGACGCAGCCGGCCGCCCCGTGCTAGCCGGGCCACTCAAAGACACGCAGGAGCAAGTGGTGATCGAAGAGACCCTCCTCGAGGCCGAGGAGAAGATGGAGAAGGCCGTCGTGGTCGCCAAGGAGGACTTCGCCGCGATCCGCACCGGCCGTGCGCACCCGGCGATGTTCAACAAGATCGTGGCTGACTACTACGGCGCGCTGACGCCGATCAACCAGCTGGCCTCGTTCTCGGTGCCCGAGCCGCGGATGGCCGTGGTGACGCCGTTCGACAAGTCCGCGCTGCGCAACATCGAGCAGGCGATCCGGGACTCGGACCTCGGCGTCAACCCGAGCAACGACGGCAACATCATTCGGGTGACCTTCCCGGAGCTCACCCAGGACCGCCGCAAGGAGTTCATCAAGGTCGCCAAGACCAAGGCCGAGGACTCCAAGATCTCGATCCGGTCGATCCGTCGCAAGGCCAAGGAGGCCTTCGACAAGGCGATCAAGGACGGCGACATCGGTGAGGACGAGGGCCGTCGTGCCGAGAAGGACCTCGACGACCTCACGTCGAAGTACGCCACCCAGGTGGACGAGCTGCTCAAGCACAAGGAAGCCGAGCTGCTCGAAGTCTGAGTCGAGGCTCGAGTCCGAGGAATCAGGAAACCGATCCGTGAACGACTCTTCCTGGGAGGCGCCGCCCAGAGCCGGGTATTGGGGGCCGCCCGATCAGGGGCCTGGTCAGGGGGCGACCCCGCCAGGTCCCGCGTACGATGCGCAGGACGCGCTGTTTCCGTCTGAGACGCAGCCCATGCCCATCGTGCCCGACGTACCCGTGAACGGCGGAGACCAGGACGACGACCGGGGGGCCACTCGGATGGGCGGCCCCCTGTTCCGTGACGAGCCTCCGCAGGAGCCCATGCCCAGCGCACCACAGCCGCAGCCCGCCCCGGCAGCACCGCAGAAGAAGAGCGCGGGCCGGGATCTCGGGGCGGCCATAGGGGTGGGTGTGGGCCTCGGCGCGGTGATCGTCGCGTCGCTGTTCATCGTGAAGGCCGTCTTCATCGGTGTCATAGCGGTCGCCGTCGTGGTGGGCCTCTGGGAGCTGACCTCCCGTCTGGCGGAGCGCAAGGACATCAAGGCGCCGCTCGTGCCGCTCGCGGTGGGCGGCGCGGCGATGGTCGTCGCCGGGTACGTGCGCGGGCCCGAGGGCGCGTGGGTCGCGATGGCGCTCACCGCGCTCGCCGTGCTCGTCTGGCGGATGACAGAGCCGCCCGACGGCTATCTGAAGGACGTCACGGCGGGCGTCTTCGCCGCCTTCTACGTGCCTTTCCTCGCCACGTTCGTGGCGCTGATGCTGGCCGCGGACGACGGCCCGCAGCGGGTGCTCACCTTCCTGCTCCTGACGGTGGTCAGCGACACCGGTGCGTACGCGATCGGCTGGCGCTTCGGCAAGCACAAGCTGGCGCCGCGCATCAGCCCCGGCAAGACCCGCGAGGGACTGGTCGGCGCGGTCACCTTCGCGATGGCCGCGGGCGCGCTGTGCATGGAGTTCCTGATCGACGGCGGGACGTGGTGGCAGGGCCTCCTGATCGGCCTCGCGGTCGCGGCGAGCGCCACGCTCGGCGACCTCGGCGAGTCGATGATCAAGCGGGACCTCGGCATCAAGGACATGGGCACGCTGCTGCCCGGCCACGGGGGCATCATGGACCGCCTGGACTCCCTGCTGCCGACGGCGCCGGTGGTCTGGCTGCTGCTCGTGGTCTTCGTCGGCTCTGGGTGACACCGGGGCTGACCTGCGTAGATGTGCGTGAGGGGTTCGTTGTCCACAGGGCGGCGAGCCCCTTGTCGTATGTCTGCGACACTGGAAGGACCATGCCTGTACCCGGAGAACTCACTTTCGTCGCGCCCCGCGGTGCCAAGAAGCCCCCGCGGCATCTCGCCGACCTCACGCCCGCCGAGCGCAAGGAAGCCGTCGCCGCCATCGGCGAGAAGCCGTTCCGTGCCAAGCAGCTGTCGCAGCACTACTTCGCGCGGTACGCGCACGACCCGGCCGAGTGGACCGACATCCCCGCCGGTGCGCGCGACAAGCTCCGCGAGGCGCTGCTTCCCGACCTGATGTCCGTCGTGCGGCACATCAGCTGTGACGACGACACGACCCGCAAGACGCTGTGGCGGCTCTTCGACGGGACGCTCGTCGAGTCGGTCCTGATGCGGTACCCGGACCGGGTCACCATGTGCATCAGCTCGCAGGCCGGCTGCGGCATGAACTGCCCGTTCTGCGCCACCGGACAGGCCGGCCTCGACCGGAACCTGTCGACGGGCGAGATCGTGCACCAGATCGTGGACGGCATGCGCGCCCTGCGCGACGGTGAGATTCCGGGCGGGCCCGCCCGGCTCTCGAACATCGTCTTCATGGGCATGGGCGAGCCGCTCGCCAACTACAAGCGCGTGACCGGCGCCATCCGCCGCCTCACCGACCCGGAGCCGGACGGCCTCGGGCTCTCGCAGCGCGGCATCACGGTGTCGACGGTGGGGCTCGTGCCCGCCATCCACCGGTTCTCGGACGAGGGCTTCAAGTGCCGCCTCGCGATCTCGCTGCACGCGCCGGACGACGAGCTGCGCGACACCCTCGTGCCCGTCAACACGCGGTGGAAGGTGCGGGAGGTCCTCGACGCGGGCTGGGAGTACGCCGCGAAGTCCGGCCGTCGCCTCTCCATCGAGTACGCGCTGATCCGGGACATCAACGACCAGGCATGGCGCGGTGACCGGCTCGGCCGGCTGCTCAAGGGCAAGCCGGTCCACGTGAACCTGATTCCGCTGAACCCGACGCCGGGCTCCAAGTGGACGGCGTCGCGGCCCGAGGACGAGAAGGCGTTCGTGGAGGCCATCGCCGCCCATGGTGTGCCGGTCACGATTCGGGACACCCGGGGTCAGGAGATCGACGGAGCGTGCGGCCAGCTCGCCGCGGCCGAGAGGTAGTCTGACGGGCGTACTCCCTCGTAGGAGGGCGTGCACACATCTGCATATTCCGACAGGGGAGCGCCACAGCGCTGAGAGTGCGGCACCTTGGACAGGTGGGCCGCAGACCCTCTGAACCTCGCCCAGGTCATTCTGGGTAGGAAGTTCGGGCATCACTCAAGCTGTAGCGCCCTGCCCGCGTGCCACCGGCCGCGGGCGGGGCCGCGTCTCTTCCTGGTCACCCAGGAGGAAATCCAGTGAGCACCAGGGGCACCACCAAGAAGGTTTCGTTCACCGCCGTGGCGGTGGGCGTCGGGCTCGTCGCGGTCTCCGCGTGCGGCGGCTCCGACAGCGGTTCCGGAGGATCCGACTCCAAGAGCGTGACGCTCGTCAGCCACGACTCCTTCAACGTCTCCAAGGACGTACTGAAGGACTTCGAGAAGCGGTCCGGCTACCGGGTCAAGGTCCTCAAGGACGGTGACGCGGGCGCCGCCGTGAACAAGGCGATCCTCTCCAAGGACAACCCGCAGGGCGATGTCTTCTTCGGCGTCGACAACACCCTCCTCTCGCGGGCGCTCGACAACGGGCTCTTCCAGTCGTACGAGGCCAAGGGCGCGGAGAAGATCAAGCCGGAGTTCCGGGTCGACCAGGACAAGCACCGGGTGACGCCCGTCGACAGCGGCGACATCTGCGTGAACTACGACAAGAAGTACTTCGCCGACAAGAAGCTGGCGCCGCCGAAGTCCTTCGACGACCTGCTCAAGCCGCAGTACAAGAACCTGCTGGTCACCGAGAACGCCTCGACCTCGTCGCCCGGGCTCGGCTTCCTGCTCGGCACCGCCGCGAAGTACGGCGACAAGGGCTGGGAGAGCTACTGGAAGGAGCTCAGGGCCAACGGCGTGAAGGTCGTCGACGGCTGGGAGCAGGCCTACAACGAGGAGTTCTCCGGGTCCGCCGGCGGCAAGAAGGCCAAGGGCGACCGGCCGCTCGTCGTCTCCTACGCCTCCTCGCCGCCCGTCGAGGTGCTCTACGGCGAGCCGCGGCCGAAGCAGACGCCGACCGGCGTCGCGACCGGCACCTGCTTCCGCCAGGTCGAGTACGCGGGCCTGCTGAGCGGCGCGAAGAACGAGAAGGGCGGCAAGGCGCTCCTCGACTTCCTCGCGGGCAAGGAGTTCCAGGAGGACATGCCGCTCAACATGTTCGTGAACCCGGTGCGTGAGGGCACCGAGCTGCCCGAGCTGTTCACGGAGCACGGCGTGACCGTCGACAAGCCGCAGACCATGGACCCGAAGAAGATCGCCGACAACCGCGAGCCGTGGATCAAGTCGTGGACCTCGCTCGTACTGAAGTGAAGGGGCGCTCGCGCGGAAACGCGGCGCGGCTCGGCCTGCTGGCCCTGCCCGTCGCGTTCTTCGCGCTCTTCTTCGCCTACCCGGTCTCGGCGATCGTCGCGCGCGGGCTGCACGTCGACGGCGCCTGGCAGTTCGGGCGGATCACGGACGTGCTCGGGCAGTCCGACATCCGGCAGGTGCTCTGGTTCACCACCTGGCAGGCGCTCGCGTCGACCGCGCTCACGCTGCTGATCGCGCTCCCCGGCGCGTACGTCTTCGCGCGCTTCGACTTCCCCGGCAAGGGGTTGCTGCGGGCCGTCGTCACCGTGCCGTTCGTGCTGCCGACCGTCGTCGTCGGGACGGCCTTCCTCGCGCTGATCGGGCGGGGCGGGCTCTTCGACGAGCTGTGGGGCGTACGCCTCGACACCACCGTCTGGGCGATCCTGCTCGCCCACGTCTTCTTCAACTACGCGGTCGTCGTACGGACCGTCGGCGGGCTCTGGTCGCAGCTCGACCCGCGGCAGGAGGAGGCCGCGCGGATGCTCGGCGCATCGCGCTGGACGGCCTGGCGGACCGTGACGCTGCCGGCGCTCGGCCCGGCCGTGGCCGCCGCCGCGCTCATGGTCTTCCTCTTCACCTTCACCTCCTTCGGCATCGTGCAGATCCTCGGCGGACCCGCGTACTCCACGCTCGAAGTGGAGGTCTACCGGCAGACCGCGCAACTGCTCGACCTGCCCACGGCCGCGGTCCTGACCCTCGTGCAGTTCGCCGCGGTCGGACTGATCCTCGCCGTCCATGCGTGGACGGCGCGGCGGCGCGAGAGCGCGCTGCGGCTCGTCGACGCGTCGGCGGTGGCGCGCAGGCCGCGCGGCGCCGGGCAGTGGACGCTGCTCGGCCTCGTCATGGCGACGGTCGCCCTGCTGATACTGCTGCCGCTCGTGGTCCTGGTCCAGCGCTCGTTCGACGGTCCCGACGGCTTCGGGATCACCTATTACAAGGAGCTGACCTCGGCGGACGGTGGCGCCTTCCTCGTGCCGCCGATCGAGGCGGTCTGGAACTCGCTGCGGTACGCGGTCGTGGCCACGGCCATCGCCGTCGTCATCGGCGGGCTGGCCGCCGCGGCGCTCACCCGCCGTGCGGGCCGTCTCGTCCGCGGCTTCGACGCGCTGCTGATGCTGCCGCTCGGGGTGTCGGCGGTGACCGTCGGCTTCGGCTTCCTGATCACCCTCGACGAGCCGCCGCTCGACCTGCGGTCGTCCTGGATCCTGGTGCCGCTCGCCCAGGCGCTGGTCGGCGTGCCCTTCGTCGTACGCACCATGCTGCCCGTCCTGCGGGCGGTGGACGGACGGCTCCGCGAGGCGGCGGCCGTGCTGGGGGCGTCGCCGCTGCGGGCCTGGCGGGAGGTGGACCTGCCGATGGTGCGGCGGGCGCTGCTGATCGCCGCGGGGTTCGCCTTCGCCGTGTCGCTCGGCGAGTTCGGGGCGACGGTCTTCATCGCGCGGCCCGACAACCCGACGCTGCCGGTCGCCGTGGCGCGGCTGCTCGGCCGGGCCGGTGACCTCAACTACGGGCAGGCGATGGCCCTCTCGACGATCCTCATGGTGGTGTGCGCGGTGTCTCTGCTGCTCCTGGAACGCGTCCGGACCGAGCGGATCACGGGGGACTTCTGATGACGAACCCGTTGCTGAGCTTGCGGGGTGCGACGGTCCGTTTCGGGGCGCGGGCGGTGCTCGACGCCGTCGACCTCGACGTCGGCGAGCACGAGATCGTCTGCGTGCTCGGGCCGAGCGGCAGCGGCAAGTCGACGCTGCTGCGGGCGGTGGCCGGGTTGCAGGGGCTCGACGCGGGGCAGGTGCTGCTGGGCGGACGCGACCAGCGCGGGGTGCCCGCGCACAAGCGGGGCGTCGGCCTGATGTTCCAGGACCACCAGCTCTTCCCGCAGCGCGACGTGGCGGGCAACGTGGCCTTCGGGCTGCGGATGCACGGCGCCTCGCGCGGTGAACAGGCCGACCGCGTCGCCGAGTTGCTGGACCTCGTCGGCCTGCCGAAGGCGCAGCGGCGCGCGGTGGCCTCGCTGTCCGGCGGTGAGCAGCAGCGGGTCGCGCTGGCGCGTGCGCTCGCGCCCCGCCCGAGTCTGCTCATGCTCGACGAGCCGCTCGGGCAGCTCGACCGCTCGCTGCGGGAGCGCCTCGTCGTCGAACTGCGGGAGCTCTTCGACGAGTTGGGCACGACCGTGCTCGCCGTCACGCACGACCAGGGCGAGGCCTTCGCGCTCGCGGACCGCGTCGTCGTCATGCGGGACGGGCGGATCGCCCAGTCCGGCACGCCCCTTGAGGTGTGGCGGCACCCGGCGGACGAGTTCGTGGCGCGTTTCCTCGGTTTCGACAACATCGTCCGGGGCGTGGTGGCGGGCGGGGCCGCCGACACGGTGTGGGGCAAGATCCCGGTCCCCGAGGGTGCCCCGGCCGGGCAGCGGAAGGTCCTGGTGCGGCCCGCAGGAGTGCGGCTCGTCCCCGCCGCCGAGGGGCTGCCGTGCGCGGTGACGGCGCGCACCTTCCGCGGCACCCACGTGGCCGTGCATCTCCAGCCGAAGGAAGGGCCACGCCTGGAGGCGGCATGCGCGCTGCGCCGGGCGCCGGAGGTGGGGGAGACCGTGGGAGTCGCGTTCGACGCGGAGGACGTGGTGGTGCTCGGCTGAGAGGCCGGGAGTCAGGAGCGGGGAGCCCGGGGCCCCAGAGGAAATGCAGGTGCCGCCCCTGCGGTGTCGATCTACTGTTCGGCCATGACGACACTCAGCCACGAGCGGTACTGCGACGAAGTCGCCCGGCAGATCGACCTCTTGAGGGCCACGCTGACCGGCGCGGACCTCTCGGTCACCGTGCCGACCTGCCCCGACTGGACACTGGCCCAGCTCGTGCGGCACACGGGCGGCGCGGTGCGCTGGAGCGAGCGCCTGGTCGCGACCCGGGCCGAGAAGGACATTCCGGAGGAGGACATCCCGGAGCTCGGCGGTCCGGAGACCGACGACCCGGGCGCCCTCGACGCCTGGCTGGCCCGTACCGCCGAGCTCGGCGCGAACACCTTCCGCGCCGCGGGCGCCGAGGCCCCCGCGTGGTCGTGGTCCGGCGACCACCGCGCCGGGTTCTGGGCCCGGCGCATGACGCACGAGCTGGTGATCCACCGCGCGGACGCGGCCATCGCCGCCGGTGTCGCGTACGAGGTCGAGCCGGACGTCGCCGCCGACGCGATCGACGAATGGCTGGACCTCGTCGCGCTCGCGCAGCGCACCGACCCGGAGGACGACGCGTCAGAGCTCAAGGGCGCGGGACGCAGCATCCACCTGCACGTGACCGACGCCCCCGACGGTCTCGACGCCGAGTGGCTCATCGAGTTCGGCGACGAGGGCTTCACCTGGCGGCGCGGCCACGCGAAGGCGACGGTCGCGCTGCGCGGCCCGCTCACGGAGGTGCTGCTCGCCTTCTACCGCCGGCGGCCGCTGGACGGCGGACATGTGGAGGTCCTGGGCGAGCGGGGGCTGCTCGACTTCTGGCTGGAGCGGGCGTCGTTCGTGTGACGGCGGTCAGGGCCGGGCGGCAGGCGTGATCGCCGCCCCCAGGCGCCGCAGTGCGGCCGGGGCCTCGTCCACCCGGTCCACCAGGGCGATGCGTGACTCCATCGGCCTGCCCTGCGCAAGCGACTGGAGCAGGGGCCATACCGGCAGGTGGTCCGTCCAGTGGGCGCGGTCGACGAGGACCATGGGGGTGGGTTCGCCGCGCGACTCGTAGTAGTTGGGGGTGGCGTTGTCGAAGACCTCCTGGACCGTGCCGGCGGCGCCCGGGAGGAAGACGACGCCCGCGTTCGAGCGGGCGAGCAGGCCGTCCTCGCGGGTGGCGTTGGCGAAGTACTTGGCCAGGTGGGAGGCGAACGCGTTCGGCGGCTCGTGGCCGTAGAACCAGGTCGGGATGCCCACCGAGGCGCCGCCGTCCGGCCAGCGCTCACGGACCGCGAAGGCCGCCCGCGCCCACTCGGTGACCGACGGCGTGAACGAGGGGGCCTTGGCGAGGAGTTCGAGGGCCTCGTCCAGCGCCGCGTCGTCGAGGGGGGCCGTGTAGGCGCCGAGGTTCGCCGCCTCCATCGCGCCGGGGCCGCCGCCCGTCGCGACCGTGAAGCCCGCACGGGCCAGCGCGCGGCCGAGCCGCGCCGCTCCCGCGTAGGACTCCGTGCCGCGGGCCATCGCGTGGCCGCCCATGACGCCCACCACGCGGGCGCCGGCGAGGAGTTCGTCCAGGGCGTCGGAGATGGAGTCGTCGTGGATCGCGCGCAGCATCGACGAGAGGACGTCGCCGTCGGCCTTGGTCCGCTGGAACCAGTGGTACGCGTGGGCGTCCGGCGTCGCCTCGTACCCGCCGTCGGCGAGGCCCGCGAACAGGTCGTCGGGGGAGTACAGCAGCCCGCGGTACGGATTGAACGGCAGACCGGGGACCGGCGGGAAGACCAGCGCGCCACCGGCCCGCACCTTCGCCGCCGCGTCCTCCCGCATCGGGCAGCCGAGGAAGACGGCGCCCGCCACGTCGGCCGCGAGGAGCGCGGAGGTGCGCTCCGTCAGGTCTATGGCCTGGACGCGGCAGCCCGCGAGGGCCCCGCGGCCGAGGACCTCGTCGAACTCGGCGAGGGTCTCGATCTCGCGGTCGAGCCCTCGGTCGATCTCACGCTCCTCGCCGGGGAGTTGCGGGGCGGACGCGCGTTCGGGAGTCGGCTGCATCCGCCCATGCTAAGCAGGGCACCCACCGGGGGCTCGGTCAGCCCTGGACCTCGGAGGGGTCCATCCACATGATCTCCCAGGTGTGGCCGTCCAGGTCGTCGAAGCCGCGGCCGTACATCGTGCCGTAGTCCTGGACCTTGCCGGGCGTGCCGCCTGCGGCGATCGCCTTGTCGACGAGCTCGTCGACCTTCTCGCGGCTCTCGGCGCTCAGACAGATCAGCGTCTCGCTGGTCTTAGTGGAGTCCGCGATCTCCTTCTGCGTGAAGTTCGCGTAGTGCTCCTTGCTCAGCATCATCGCGACGATGGTGTCGCTGATGACCACGGACGCGCAGTCGTCGGTCGAGAACTGCGGGTTGATCGTGTAGCCGAGCTCGGTGAAGAACTTCTTCGACGCGGCGACATCGGACACGGCCAGGTTCACGAAGATCATCTGCTGGTACATGAGTGTCTCTCCCAGTGAGTGCGTGTGCCTTACGGGGGGTTAGACATCCGTTCGACGCGGAACTCATCGTCCGCCGCGAACTTTTTTCCCACGAGTTTTCGAGTGAGCCTTCGAGCCCCGCGAAAGGGGCCCTCAGCGCGCCAGCGGCAGCGCGGCCAGCTCGGCGATGAGCCAGGTCAGCGGACCGAACACCGCGAACAGCGCGCCCGCGCGGAGCGCCGCCGATCCGCGCAGCACCGTCGCGGGCGCCCCGAGCCGCAGCAGCGCGGCCGTCGTCTCCGAGCGGTCCTGCCTGGCCTCGACGGCGGCCGTGGCCAGCGTCAGGACGGCGCACCCCGCGACGAGCAGCCCGCCGAGCGCGGTGAGCGGGCCCGCCTCGGGGCGCGGTCCCGCGTAGAGCACGATCGAGGCGTACGCGGCCGAGGCCACCGCGCACAGCACACCGAGCGGCCGCCCGATGCGCCGCGCCTCCGCCTGGAGGACGCGCCCGGCGAGCAGGCGCATCGCGCCGGGCCGCACCGCCTGGAGGAGCCGTCCGCAGAGGTGGGTGAGGCCCGGGCCGGCGAGCATGAGGCCGAGCGCGGTCAGCGCCCAGCCCGCGAGGACGCCCACCGGGTTGCCGTCGGCGCCGACGCCCGGCATGGGGACGCCGGAGCCAGGACCGCCGCCGGAGCCGCTCGCGTACGTCTCCACGGCGAGGCCCGCCGCGAGGAGCGCCACACCCCAGGGGAGGCCGCTCGGCGGCGGGGCCGGGGCGTCCGGGTCGGTGTCCCCCACGGGCTCGGAACCGGGCTCCTTGCCGGTGGCCTCCCCCGTGGCCTTCCCGCCGGCCTTCCCCGTGGTCTTCACGGGGCGCGGCCGCAGTGCGAGGGCGCTGGCGGCCGACGCGGTGATCGGGACCACGGCGAGCAGGGTGAGCGTCCCGGCGAGCGGCAGGGGCCGTTCGGCGGCGAGCAGTTCGGCGGCGGCTCCGTCGAAGGGCAGCCCCGAGACGTCGCCGCGCAGGTGCAGGAAGAAGAGCAGCGCCACCATGGAGCCGAGTACGCAGGCCACGGCCGTGGAGATCGTGGCGAGCACCATCAGGCGGATGGGGCCGAGGCCCACCGCGGAGAGTCCGCTGCGCGGCCGGGTGCCGGGGTCGGTACGGGCCACGGCGACGGCGAAGTACGCGGTGGCGGTGATGGGGGCGAGGCACCACGCGAGACGCAGCACGGCTCCGGCGCCGGGGTGCTCCAGCGCGTACGCCAGCGTGCACAGCAGCAGGAAGCCGGTGCCTGCGGACGCGGCGGCGACGAGGAGGCGGCGCAGCTGGACGAGCGGGTGCGCGCCGCGGGCTAGACGGAGAGCGAGCACGCGGCCCGGCCTTCCGCGTTGACGACGGAGGAGGCGCTGACCGCGCCGGTCGCCCCGGGAGCGCTCGTGGTGCGCGCGGTACTGGCGGTGCTCGCGGTACTGGCGGTGCTCGCGGTACTGGCGGTGCTCGCGGTGCTGACGGTAGGGGATGAGCCGACCGGCGCCTCCGTGGTCGGAGCGCTCGGAGTGCTGGGAGTGCTCGGAGCGCTCGGTGTGCTGGGCGCATCCACCGTGTGTGACGTGCTCACCTCGACCGGAGCTTCGGACGAACCCGAACCCGAACCCGATCCGGAACCCGAACCCGATCCGGAACCCGAACCGGGACCCGGCCCCGCCCCCTCGGCCGCCACCCCCTCTGCAGCCGGCAGATGCACCGTGTGCACGCGTCGGCCGTCGAGCAGCGCGACGGTCCGGTCCGCGAGGGCGGCGACCTCCGCGTCGTGCGTGGCGAGGACGACGGTGATGCCGTGCGAGCGGGCCGCCGTCGTCAGGGTGCGCAGCGCGTGCGCGCGGTCGGCGCGGTGCAGGGGAGCGGTCGGCTCGTCGGCGAAGAGCACGGACGGCGTGGTGACCAGGGCGCGGGCGATGGCGACACGCTGCCGCTCGGCCTGCAGCAGGGCGTGCGGGCGCTTACGGGCGCACGCGCCGATGTCGAGGCGGTCCAGCCACTCGTGGGCGGTGGACTTGGCGACCCGCCGGGAGGTGCCGCGCAGCATCATCGGCAGGGCGACGTTCTCCCAGGCGGTGAGTTCGGGGACGAGGCGCGGCGCGGGGTCGATCCAGCCGAAGCGGTCGCGGCGCAGCCGTTCCCGCACGAGGGGGCGCATCGTGTGGACGGGGGTGCTGTTGAACCACACTTCGCCCTGCTGGGGAAGCAGCTGCCCGGACAGACACCGCAGAAGTGTCGTTTTGCCGCAGCCGCGCGGGCCGTTGACGGCGAGGATCTCGCCCTCGCGGACACCGAGCGAGACGCCGGTGAGGGCGGGGGAGCCGTTGTGTGTGACGTGCAGTGCGCGTGCCCACAGCACGTCGTTGTCCGGCGGGGCCACCATGGCGTACACCTCGGTTCAGATCAGTTTGCCTCCCCCGTACGGGGGAACGAAGGCGGGGCCGATCGGTCACTGGGCACGCTAGGGATTCCGGTGGACTTGCCCGGAAAGGACGCGGCCCGGGGGCGCCCGTTCTCACTCGAACGGGTGCCCCCGGGGCCGGTGTTGATCACTCGATCATACGACGGGCCTGATGGCCGGTCAGAGCTTCGTCCACGCCTCCGTGAGGACCTGGCGCAGGATGCCCTCGATCTCGTCGAAGGTCTCCTGCGTGGAGATCAGCGGCGGGGCGAGCTGGACGACCGGGTCGCCGCGGTCGTCGGCACGGCAGTACAGGCCGTTGTCGTACAGCGCCTTGGAGAGGAAGCCGTACAGGACGCGCTCGGTCTCCTCGTCGTTGAACGTCTCCTTGGTGGCCTTGTCCTTCACCAGCTCGATGCCGTAGAAGAAGCCGTTGCCGCGGACGTCGCCGACGATCGGCAGGTCGAGCAGCTTGCTCAGGGTCTGGTGGAACGCGTCCTCGTTGTCGAGGACGTGCTGGTTCAGACCCTCCTTCTCGAAGATGTCGAGGTTGGCGATGCCGACCGCGGCCGACACGGGGTGGCCGCCGAAGGTGTAGCCGTGCAGGAAGGTGTTGTCGCCCTTGTAGAACGGCTCGGCGAGCTTGTCGGAGATGATGCAGGCGCCGATCGGGGAGTAGCCCGAGGTCATGCCCTTGGCGCAGGTGATCATGTCCGGTACGTAACCGAACTTGTCGCAGGCGAACATCGTGCCGAGGCGGCCGAAGGCGCAGATGACCTCGTCGGAGACGAGCAGCACGTCGTACTTGTCGCAGATCTCGCGCACGCGCTGGAAGTAGCCGGGCGGGGGCGGGAAGCAGCCGCCCGCGTTCTGCACCGGCTCCAGGAAGACGGCGGCGACCGTCTCCGGGCCCTCGAAGAGGATCTCCTGCTCGATCTGGTCGGCGGCCCAGCGGCCGAAGGCCTCGGGGTCGTCGCCGTGGATCGGGGCGCGGTAGATGTTGGTGTTCGGCACCTTGTGCGCGCCCGGGACGAGCGGCTCGAAGGGGGCCTTCAGGGCCGGCAGGCCGGTGATGGACAGGGCGCCCTGCGGGGTGCCGTGGTAGGCGACCGCGCGCGAGATGACCTTGTACTTCGTGTGGTTGCCGGTGAGCTTGTGGTACTGCTTCGCCAGCTTCCACGCGGTCTCGACGGCCTCGCCGCCACCGGTGGTGAAGAAGACCTTGTTGAGGTCGCCCGGCGCGTAGTTCGCGAGGCGCTCGGCGAGCTCGACGGCCTTCGGGTGGGCGTAGCTCCACACGGGGAAGAAGGCCAGCTCCTGGGCCTGCTTGTAGGCGGTCTCGGCGAGCTCGTGACGGCCGTGGCCCGCGTTGACGACGAAGAGGCCGGAGAGGCCGTCCAGGTACTTCTTGCCCTTGTCGTCGTAGATGTAGGTGCCCTCGCCACGCACGATGGTGGGAACGGGCGCGTTCTCGTACGACGACATGCGGGTGAAGTGCATCCACAGGTGGTCGTAGGCGGTCTGGCTGAGGTCCTTGCTCACGGCTATCGGGTTCCCCACATATAGGTCTGCTTCTTGAGCTTGAGGTAGACGAAGCTCTCGGTGGAGCGCACGCCGGGGAGGGCGCGGATGCGCTTGTTGATGACTTCGAGCAGGTGGTCGTCGTCTTCGCAGACGATCTCCACGAGGAGGTCGTGCGAGCCCGCGGTCATCACCACGTACTCCGCCTCCGGCATGGCGGCCACGGCGTCCGCGACCGGGTCCACATCGCCCTCGACATTGATGCCGACCATCGCCTGCCTGCGGAATCCCACGGTGAGCGGGTCCGTGACGGCGACGATCTGCATCACGCCCTGGTCGAGCAGCTTCTGGACGCGCTGGCGCACGGCCGCCTCGGAGAGGCCCACGGCCTTGCCGATGGCGGCGTACGGACGGCGTCCGTCCTCCTGGAGCTGTTCGATGATCGCCAGAGAGACGGCGTCCACGGGCGGGGTGCCGTTCCCACTGCCGCTCCCGCCCGGATTCCCGGTGCGTGAGCCGCGAGGGCTGCTGGGGTCTGCGCTGCGACTTGCCACGACCTCACTGTGCACGACGTCTCGTCACTTCCGCAAGGCCAGATCGATGAAATTCGTTGTCTGCGACTCCGATCCTCACGGATTCCGCAGTTCTGGGCCGCTGGGTATGTTGAAAGCGTCGGTACAGCGACTAGGGTGGGTGTCTCATCCACTGGACATCTGACTTGGAGGGCCGCGGAAGTGACCACCGAGCTGCGCCGTCTGCGCAACTACATCAACGGAGAATTCCGGGACGCGGCCGACGGACGGACCACCGAGGTCATCAATCCGGCGACCGGCGAGGCGTACGCCACCGCGCCGCTCTCGGGCCAGGCCGACGTCGACGCCGCCATGAAGGCCGCCGCCGACGCGTTCCCCGCCTGGCGGGACCTGACGCCCGCCGAGCGGCAGAAGGCCCTGCTCAAGATCGCCGACGCGTTCGAGGAGCGGGCCGAGGAACTCATCGCGGCCGAGGTCGAGAACACGGGCAAGCCGATCGGACTCACCCGGTCCGAGGAGATCCCGCCCATGGTCGACCAGATCCGCTTCTTCGCGGGCGCGGCCCGGATGCTGGAGGGGCGCGCCGCGGGCGAGTACATGGAGGGTCTGACCTCCATCATCCGCCGCGAGCCGATCGGTGTCTGCGCGCAGGTCGCGCCGTGGAACTACCCCATGATGATGGGCGTGTGGAAGTTCGCCCCGGCGCTCGCGGCCGGCAACACGGTCGTCCTGAAGCCGTCCGACACCACCCCGGCGTCGACCGTCCTGATGGCCGAGATCATCGGCTCCATCGTGCCGCCCGGCGTCTTCAACGTCGTGACGGGCGACCGCGACACCGGCCGTCTGATGGTCGAGCACAAGACGCCGGCGATGGCCTCCATCACCGGCTCCGTGCGCGCCGGCATGCAGGTCGCCGAGTCCGCGTCCAAGGACCTCAAGCGGGTCCACCTGGAGCTCGGCGGCAAGGCGCCCGTCGTGGTCTTCGAGGACACCGACATCGCCAAGGCCGTCGAGGACATCTCGATGGCGGGCTTCTTCAACGCGGGCCAGGACTGCACGGCAGCCACGCGCGTGCTCGTCCACGAGTCCATCCACGACGAGTTCGTGACGGCGCTCGCCAAGGCCGCCGCCGACACGAAGACCGGCCAGCCGGACGACGAGGACGTGCTCTACGGCCCGCTGAACAACGCCAACCAGCTGAAGCAGGTCTCCGGCTTCATCGAGCGGCTGCCCGCGCACGCGCGCGTGGAGGCCGGTGGCCAGCGGGTCGGCGAGCAGGGCTACTTCTTCGCGCCGACCGTCGTCTCCGGCCTCAAGCAGGACGACGAGATCATCCAGAACGAGGTCTTCGGCCCGGTCATCACCGTCCAGTCCTTCACGGACGAGGCGCAGGCCGTCGAGTACGCGAACGGCGTCGAGTACGCGCTCGCCTCCTCCGTCTGGACGAAGGACCACGCGCGCGCGATGCGCATGTCCAAGGTCCTCGACTTCGGCTGCGTCTGGATCAACACGCACATTCCGCTCGTCGCGGAGATGCCGCACGGCGGCTTCAAGAAGTCGGGCTACGGCAAGGACCTCTCGGCGTACGGTTTCGACGACTACACGCGCATCAAGCACGTGATGACCTCGATCGAGGGCTAGTACCTCTTTGGCCTGGGCTAATTGAGATGCCGGGCCCCACCGCCCCCGCGTACCGTTGTGTACGCGGGGGCGGCTCCGCGGTGTGCTTCCTTCTTTCTTCTTATGCAAAAAGATTCGTAGCGCACCCACTCCCCGCCCCCGCTTTTCTCTGCACCACGGGGGTGGGACCTGATGACGACGACCACGACCGACGACCTCGCCGGGCTGCTGCTGCGCCGCCGGCAGAGCGTGTACGTCCCCGAGGGCGCCGGACGCTCCGCGGTGACCGACGCCGCGGTCGTCGTCCTCGAAGCCGAACTCGCCGACCGCGGGCACCTGCTGACCGCCCCGCTGCGCCGCGCCCTGACCGCGCTCTCCGTGGACGACCTCGCCGCGACCGGGCGCGCGCTGCTCGCCGACGTCGACGCGCTGATGGGCTCCGACCGGCGCCACGCGCCGCTGTTCGCGCGGTTCCCCGCCGAGACCGCCTACCAGCCCGCGTACGACCGCTACACCACCGTCGTCGCCCGGTACCTCGCGGCCCAGCCGCACCAGCCCTGCATGAACTGCGCGGGCACCAAGGCACGCGTGCGCGCGCTCGACCCCTGCGCCCACCTGCTGTGCGACTCCTGCCTCGGCGACAAGAGGGACATCTGGTACTGCTGCGACCAGTGCTGCGAGTGGTACACCTGCCCGATCTGCGAGAAGCGCTACGAGACCGAGGGACCCACCGACCCCTGGCTCGACACCGGCGCCGGTCTCGGCGGTGACGGCGGCCCCGTCCTGCGTGCCCTGCGCCTCGGCGCCCCCGGCGATGCCGCCGCCGAGCTCACCGCGCTGCTCGCCCGCCGCACACCCCTGGACCCGCAGGACCATGACGACCTCGTCCTGCTCCTGGGCCGCCTGGACCCGGCCGCCGCCGCGAACTGGCTCCCGGCCGCCATCCCGCTGCGCGAGAGCAAGGCCCTCGCCCTCGCGCCGCTGCTCGACATCCCCGACGCGCGTCCCCTCGTCGCGCGGTACGCCGACACGGCCACCGACGTGCTGCGCCTGCTCGTCGTACGCTCCGGGGGCGACCCCGACCTGCTCGAACTCCCGCGCCTGCGCGGCCTGCCGCGGCCCGTGCGCCGGGAACTCCTCGCCCTGCTCGACGGGTTCGACTTCCGGCGCCTCGCCGAGGACATGGCCCGCCACCCGCGCGCGTGGCAGCGGGTCGGCGAAATACTGCACCCCTTCGAGCAGGCCCACCGGCACGCGCGCGTGGCGCTCGCCTTCGCCGCCCTGCGCGGGACCCGTGTGCGCGACGGCGCGCTCGGCGAGGTGCTGCTCGCCGAGGCCGCCCGGCACGACGCCGTGCGCCTCACCGGCGACCGGCTGCGCGTCGTCACCTGGCAGGGGCGCGTCGAAGAGGCCCTCGCCCACTGGGACGTCGAAGCGGCGGTGCGTCTCCTGCGCGAGCGCCCCGGTGAGCTCCTGCGCCGGCTCGACCTGCTGCTCGCCCGCTCGGGCTCCACGACCCTCCCCGACACGGTGGGCGACGCGCTCGCCGACGCCCTGCCGCGCTCCGGCCCCGGACCGCTGCTCGGCGCGTACGGCCGCATGAAGATCCGTGCCGTGCCGGGACACCGCCGCGTCTTCTTCCCGCGCGGACGCGTCACCAAGGCGTACGCCGTCGAGGACCACCGGCCGCCGCTGCCCTCGCGCGTCGCGGGCCGCGCCGGCGAGCTCATCGCGGCGGAGGCCGTCCGGCGCCTCGCCGCGCGCGAGGGGGAGCGGTACGACGTGGCCGTCCTGGACGCCGCGCTCGCCGACCTGCCCGTGCCGTTCGCCGAGCGCGCGTCCGCCGCCTCGCTCGTCGCCGTGCCGCGCGGCAGCTCCCTGCCCATGCCCGCGGACAGCGAGACCGTGCGGCTCTTCCTGCACTGGACCCAGCCCAAGGGCACGCGCGTCGACCTCGACCTGTCCGTCGCGCTCTACGACGACCAGTGGCGCTTCGTCGGCCTCTGCGACTACACGCAGCTGGAGCACGCGGGCGGCGCCGCCCGGCACTCCGGCGACCTGACCTCCGCGCCCGCACCGCACGGCGCCACCGAGTACCTGGACCTCGACCTGCCGCGGCTCGCGAGTACCGGGGTGCGGTTCGTCGTGCCCGCGGTCCTCTCGTACAACGACGTGCCCTTCGACGAACTGCCCGACGCCTTCGCGGGGTTCATGGCGGTGGAGGGCGAGGAGCGGGCCGTCTACGACCCGCGGACCGTGCGGCAGCGCTTCGACCTTGGGGGCGACGCGAAGCTGCGCGTGCCGATGATCGTCGATCTGCGGACGCGGCGCGCCTGGTGGGCGGATGTCACCCTCGCCACCACGGGCGCCGGGCACGACGTGTGGCGCTACCGCAAGCAGATCGGCCGCATGGGCAACGACCTGCTCGACACCTTCCAGCCCCGCGGCCGGGCCACCCTGTGGGACCTCGCCTGCTGGACGGCGGCGGCCCGCACCGACGGCGACGTGTACGTGCGGGGCCGCGGCCACGTCCTGTGGGGCTACCGCCGCGCCGCGGACGAGCCGCGCGCCGACTTCGCGCTGCGCGTACGGGACGGCTGGGAGCCGGACTCCCTGTGCGCCGAGCCGGAGTTGACGGGCCGCGCCGCCCTGCTCGCGCTGCTGCACGGCGACCTGCCCGGCGCGGCGGACGCCGCCTCCGGCACCGCGTACCGCCTGTACCCGGGGCCGGTCGACGCCGCGCCCCTGGAGCGGGTCACCGCGGGCGACCTGGCGGCCTGGCTGGACCCCGCGTGACGTGCCCCGGCTGATCGACAAGGTGTCGGCTCCACGCCGCGGGGCTCGACGCTGCGTCCATTGCCGCGCCCGCGCGCGAAGGCGCATGCTGCCGGGGTGCGAGCGAACCCCAGAGCCTCCTCAGCCCGTCCGGCGTCCCGTCCGATGCACCGCCGTTCCCTGTTGCGCGCCCTGGGCGGCGGTGCGGCCGCAGGCGTGCTCGCGGGGTGCGGGGTGCCCGCCGCGTACATCGAGCCGGGGGAGCGGGCCGCGCGCGACCGCTCCCGCCAGGACAAGAAGCTGGCCTTCGCCAACTGGCCGCTTTACATAGACACCGACGACAAGGACAAGACGAAGCGCCCCTCGCTGGACGCCTTCGAGAAGCGGACGGGGATAGACGTCCGCTACACGGAGGAGATCAACGACAACGACGAGTTCTTCGGCAAGATCAGCCCGTCCCTGATGAACCACCAGGAGACCGGCCGCGACCTCATCGTCATCAGCGACTGGATGTGCGCACGCTTCGTACGGCTCGGCTGGGTGCAGGAGATGGACCGGGCCGCGCAGCCCAACGTCACGAAGTACCTGGACCCTCTCCTCCGTTCCCCGCACTTCGACCCGGGCCGGAAGTACACCGTCCCCTGGCAGTCGGGCATCACCGGCATCGCGTACAACAAGCGGAAGGTCGGCCGGGAGATCAAACAGGTCTCCGACCTGTGGGCGGACGACCTCAAGGGCCGGGTCACCCTCCTCTCCGGCCTCGACGAGGCGTTCGCACTGCTGCTCCAGGGCGACGGCGTCGACATCAGGAAGTGGACGGCCGACGACTTCCACCGGATGTGCGACAAGGTCGAGAAGATGGTGGACAGCCACCACATCCGCCGCTTCACCGGCAACGACTACATCAAGGACCTCTCCAGCGGCGACGTCCTGGCCTGCCAGGCCTACAGCGGCGACGTCATCCAGCTCCAGGCGGACGACCCGGACATCGAGTTCGTCGTCCCCGAGGAGGGCGCGGAGCTGTGGGCCGAGTCCCTGATGATCCCCAACCTGGCCCGCCACAAGCGGAACGCCGAGCGGCTCATCGACCACTACTACGAGCCCGAGGTCGCCGCGGAGCTCGCCGCCTGGGTCAACTACGTCTGCCCCGTCCCCGCGGCCCGCGACGTCCTCGCCTCGTCCAAGGACAAGGAACTCGCCGCCCTGGCCGAGGACCCGCTGATCTTCCCGGACGACGCGATGCGAGAGCGGCTCGTCATCGCGCGCGACATCACGTCGAAGGAGCGCACGGAGTTCGCGAAGCGGTGGAACGCGCTGGCGGGGTTGTGAGCGCCGGGACCGGCGAGCGGCGCCTCGTGCTGCACGAGGTCGCTGTACCACCAGGCGCCGTTGGTGGCGCGCACCTGAAGCGCGGGCCGGGGTCCGCCAGCCGCATCGCCTTGATGATGCCCTCCGGCCCCTGTTCGTTCGTCGCCCGGCGCGCGGGCTCAGCGGAGTGCGGCCGCGACGATGCGCTGGGCCACCGGGTGAATGTCCTTGCCCTTCGCGTCGGTGGCGTTGACCGAGTAGACGAGGGTACGTGAGCCGTTCTCCGTGGAGGCGATGATGTTCGTGTAGCCGTAACGAGAGCCGGTCTTGAACCACAGCACCTTGTCGCCGACCTCCGTGCGTTGCAGACCTGCTGCGAAAGTGGGTTCGGGGGCGACAGGCCGTGACGTCAGGGGCGTCGGCCGGGGTTACCCCTAGGGGGATCGGTCGTGGTCACCGTCGGTCCGCTCCTGTGCTGCCATGACCGCGTCCCCGTGCTCGTACGCCCATGCCCCGAAGGCCTCGATGGGTCCGAGCAATGTCCTGCCCAGTGGGGTCAGTTCGTAGTCGACGCGAGGTGGTGATTCGGCGTACGACTCCCGGGTCACGAGGCCGTTGTACTCAAGGCGGCGCAGTGTCTCCGTGAGGATCTTGGGGCTGATGCCGCCGATGCGCTCGCGCAACTCGCGCGGGCGGCGCGGGCCGTGCCGCAGGGACCACAGCACCACGGCGTTCCAGGTGTTGGCGAGCAGGTCGAACGCGAGGCGGGCGCGGCAGTCGGCGAGGAGGTCGTGTTCGGTGGTCACTTACCGAATGGTGCCCGAGCGGCTTCCTACTGTCGTCCTTGATTCCGGCGACCGAGCCGGACGACGAGGGGAAGCGGCATGCGGATCGGCATCATCGGCACGGGTGGCATGGCGGACGCGCTCGGCTCGCGGTGGGTGCGGGCGGGCCACGAGGTCATGGTCGGCGGGCGCGACGAGAGCGCGGCGGCCGCGCTCGCCGCCCGGATCGGTGCCGTGCGGCACGGCGCGATACGGACGGCGGCGGAGTTCGGCGAGGCGGTGCTGCTCGCGCTGCCGTACGCGGCCGGGGTCCCGGTGGCGGCAGGGCTGGCAGCCGCCCTTCGGGGGCGGGTGCTGATCGACTGTTCCAATCCGGTGGGTCCCGGCTTCGGCCTTCTCACGGAGGCGGACGGCGGTCCCTCGGCGGCCCGCCGCCTCGCCGACGCGGCGCCGGGCGCGCACGTGGTCAAGGCGTTCAACCTCTGCCACGTGGACGTGTGGCGGATGGACCCGCCCGTGTTCGACGGGCGCCCGCTGGCGGTTCCGGTCTGCGGTGACGACGAGGGCGCGCAGGCGGTCGTACACGCGTTGGTGCGGGACCTCGGCTGCCGACCGCTCGCCGCCGGCGGCCTCGAGCGGGCGGGGCTGCTGGAGGCGACGGCGGTACTGGTGATCGGCCTCTGGGTGGGGGAGGGGGCGGACGCGCAGGCGATGCTGCCGCCCCTCCGGTCCGTCTGAGCCGAACCGGAGCCGGAGCAGGGCCTGGGCGGTGTGGCTCAGGCGGGGCCGCGCAGGGCGCGCAGGACGTCGATGCGGTTGGTGGTGATCGCGTCGACGCCCGTGTCGAGCAGGCGGCGCATCGAGCGGCGCGTGTCCGGGGTCCAGGCCGAGACGAGCAGGCCCTGGCGGTGCACCTGGAACACCAGGTCGCGGTCGACCAGCGGGAAGCGGTAGTTGAGCCAGCGCGGCTTGACCGCGTCCAGCAGGACCGGGCGGGGCGGGGCCAGGGTCGTCCAGGTCAGGGCGATCTCCGCGGCGGGATCGGCCTCGCGCACGGCCAGCATCGTCTGCCCGCCCGCGCAGTAGTACACGCGCTCGGCCGCCCCGTGGTCCGCGACGACTCCGACGACCGCGCGCACGTCGTCGTACGTCGCACCCGGCAGGTCGATCATGAGCCGGTGCCCCTCCGTCGCCGCGAGGGCGGCTTCGAGCGTCGGCACGCCGCCTTCGGTGAGGCCGTGGACCTCGGCGGCGGAGAGGGCGGCGAGCGGGCGCTCGTACCCCCAGAGCCGCTTGAGCGTGTCGTCGTGCAGCAGCACGGGCACGCCGTCGCGGCTCAGGCGGACGTCGATCTCCACCGCGTCCGCGCCCCGTTCGATCGCGGAGCGCAGGGACGGGATCGTGTTCTCGCGGACGCGGTAGGGATCGCCTCGGTGGGCCACTGCAGTCACGGTGCGCATGGGCCCATTGTGGTCACGGGATCACGGCGCGAGCCACGTCTCCGTGTACGTGTCGATCTCGGCGGCGATCCTCGCCTTGCCCGCCGGGTCCAGGAAGGACGCCTCGACGGCGTTCTTCGCGAGGGCCGCGATGCCGCGCTCGTCGAGGTCGAGGAGGCGCGCGGCGACGGCGTACTCGGCATTCAGGTCGGTGCCGAACATGGGCGGGTCGTCGGAGTTGACCGTGACGATCACGCCGGCGTCCACGAACTGCTTGATCGGGTGCTCGTCGAGGGTGCGGACCGCGCGGGTCGCGATGTTCGAGGTCGGGCAGACCTCCAGCGGGATGCGGTGCTCGGCGAGGTGGGCGAGCAGTTTCGGGTCCTGCGCGGCGGTGGTGCCGTGGCCGATGCGCTCGGCCCGCAGGTGGGTGAGGGCGTCCCAGACGGTCTCGGGGCCCGTGGTCTCCCCGGCGTGCGGCACCGAGTGCAGGCCCGCCTCGATCGCCCGGTCGAAGTACGGCTTGAACTGCGGGCGCGGCACGCCGATCTCGGGCCCGCCGAGCCCGAAGGAGACCAGGCCCTCGGGGCGCAGCTTGTCGGTGACGGCCAGCCGGAGCGTCTCCTCGGCCGAGGCGAGCCCGGCCTCGCCGGGAACGTCGAAGCACCAGCGCAGCACGGTGCCGAACTCTCTCTCGGCGGCCTTGCGGGCGTCCTCGATGGCGTCCATGAAGGCGCGGTCGTCGATGCCGCGGCGGACGGAGGAGTACGGGGTGATGGTCAGCTCGGCGTACCGCACGTTCTGCCGCGCCATGTCGCGGGCCACCTCGTAGGTGAGGAGGCGCACGTCGTCCGCGGTGCGGATCAGGTCCACGACGGACAGATAGACCTGGATGAAGTGCGCGAAGTCCGTGAACGTGAAGTAGTCGGCGAGCGCCTCGGGGTCGGTCGGCACCGCGGAGTCGGGGTGCCGGGCGGCCAGCTCGGAGACGATGCGGGGGGAGGCCGAGCCGACGTGGTGCACGTGCAGTTCCGCCTTGGGCAGTCCGGCGATGAACGCGTGCGGGAACGCCTGCGGGTCGCCGGCTGTCGTTGGGGCTGCGGTCTGCTGCTCGGTCACGGTTTCCTCCCCAGGAACGGGTTTGATCGGCTGATCGGTGGGTCGGGGCTCATCGTAGGCGGCGGTCGGTGGGGGTGGTCGGGGCCGGTGGTCGGCCTGGGCAAAGCGAGGGCCGTAGCATGACGGAACGTACGAAAGAGGTGACCCGTCATGTCCGCGAAGTCCGAGGACGACGCCGTGCCCGGCGCGGGTGGCGCGGAGGCGCCGGGGGAGCGTGATCTGTGGGCGCCGCCTCCGGAGGACGCGGTGCCGCCGGAGCGGCCGGGGCCGCCGTCGCCGGTGCACGGTCAGTGGGCGGACGCCTCGGTGCCGGGAGCGGGTCCGCCGCCGTTTCCGCCTCCGCGGGCCGGAGGCCCTGGTCCCTTCGCGGCGCCCGGGGAGCCGGTGCCGCCGCCTCCGATCTCGCCGGACGGGCCGGGGCAGCAGCAGGGCTATCCGGGGTACGTGGGGCACCCGGGTCAGCCCGGGCACCCTGGCCATCCCGGCTACCCGGGTCAGCCTGGCCATCCCGGCTACCCGGGTTACCCGGGCTATCCCGGCTACCCGGGCCGGCCGGGTGGTCAGGGTGGGCCTGGATACCCCGGATACGGCTGGCCCGCCATGCCGATGGCGCCCGCGAACGGCATGGGTGTGGCGGCGCTCGTCCTCGGGATCACCGCGGCTGCCGGCTTCTGCCTGTGGCCGCTGGCGATCGTCCTCGGCATCCTCGCGGTGATCTTCGGCGCGCTGGGGCGCGGGAAGGCGCGGCGCGGCGAGGCGACGAACGGGGGCCAGGCCCTCGCGGGCATCATCTGCGGGGCGGTGGGCAGCGCCTTGGGTGTGGCGCTGCTGGTGATCCTGCTCGTGGTGTAGGCCGGGTCGCTCGGGCTGGGGCGTGTGGCTCGTGCGGGTCGGTGGGGGTTGTTCGCGCAGTTCCCCGCGCCCCTGGGTAGGACTGCTGTTCCTCACCCGGGTGTGTGACCTCGGCTTGGTGGCCTCTGGGTCGTTCGTATCGTGCGGGTCGGTGGGGGTTGCTCGCGCAGTTCCCCGCGCCCCTGGGGAGCCGTGCATGCCCTCCCCCCCCGTCACTCACCCCCCCACGTCATCCCCCATACGTCGCCTCCGACTCGTCGAGTACGGCGGCGAAGTCTGCGGCGAGGCGGGCCGCGTCCGGTGCCTCCAGTGCTGACGTGGTGATGCGCACGGCGGTGGGCGCGGCGATGCGGAAGCGTGCCCCCGCTGCCACCCACCACCCCCGCGAGCGCAGCCCGTTGACGACCGCGGACTCGTCTCGCACCGGCACCCATACGTTCAGCCCACTTGCGCCCCGCGCCGCGATGCCGTGCCCCGCGAGCTCGCGGATCAGGGCTTCGCGCCGCTCCGTGTAGGCGCGCTCCGCCTGGCCCACCACCTCGCGCGCCGCGGGGTCGGTCATCGTCCGCTCGACCGTCTCCTGGAGTATGTGACTGACCCAGCCCGAGGTGAGCAGCATGCGCCCCTCATGCCTGGCCAGCGTGGTGGCGTCGCACGCGAGGGCCGCCCACCGCAGGTCGACGCTCAGGTGCTTGGAGACGGTGCGCACCTGCGCCCAGCGCGGGAGTCCGCCGGTCGCCAGGGAGTGCGGGGCCGCCCCCGCCACCTCGGCGTTGTGGTCGTCCTCGACGACGAGCACGTCCGGGTAGCCGTCTAGGACGGCGAGCAGCGCCTCGCGCCGCGCCGCCGTGAAGCGGCCGCCCATCGGGTTCTGCCCCCGCGGGCTGCACACCAGGGCCCGGGCGCCCGCCCGCAGTGCTCCGCGCAGCGCTTCCGGCCTGATGCCCTCGTCGTCGACGGCCACGGGCGTCATGCGGAGCCCCAACGCCGGTACGAGGTCGAGGAGATGGTGGAATCCGGGATCCTCCACGGCCACCGTGTCGCCCGGCTTCAGCTCCACCGAGAGGAGCCGGGCCATGCAGTCCAGCGCTCCGTGCGCGAAGGTCACCCGGCCGTCGGGCACCCCGTCCCGCGCGAACCACTCCCGGGCCACTTCCTCCAGGCCCGCGAGGCGCGGCGCCGCGCGGTGCGAACCGCTGACCGGCTCCACCCGCGCAGGTGGCATCAGCACCGGCAGCAGGGACGAATCCGGATGCCCGCCCGCCAGGTCGCGCACCCCTCGCGGCGCCCTGGGCGGCCTGCGGGTCCCGACCGCCGGGGCCTGTGCCACGACGGTGCCGCCCCGGCCGCGTGTCACCACGATGCCGCGCTGCCGCAGTTCCTTGTAGGCCGTCGCCACCGTGCCGGCGCTGACCCCCAGCTCATCCGCGAGCCTGCGCACCGGAGGCAGCGCGGCGCCCGGCGCCAACCCGCCGTCGGCCACGGCCTGTTCGACCGACGCGGTAATGCCCTTGGCGGTCGAGCCACTGATCACATATTGTGCTGCCACATAGAGAATTATGTACCGGTACAAAGTGCCGAGTCAAGCCGCAGTGAGCCAAGCCAAGGTCGAGCCAAGGGGGATGAGTGAGCCTCAGCCGTCGACGGTCCGCGCTGTACGCACGCATACCAGGGGGTGCCGACGGCCGTCGCATGCTCTGGATCGCCCTGATCAACAAGGCGGGCACCGGCCTCTGGATGGGTGCGGCCGCTCTCTACTTCACTCTGGTCACCGGTCTCTCCGTCGCCGAGGTCGGCCTGCTCTTAGGTGTCTCGGGCGCCGTCGGCATCGCGGGCGCGCCGCTCGCGGGCCACCTCGCCGACCGCTTCCCGGTCACCCGCATCATCATCGGTGCCCAACTCCAGCAAGCCGTCGCGCTGTTGGCGCTGCTCACGACGGACAACTTCGCGCTGCTCCTGCTCTATTCGGCCGTCAACAGCCTCGCCGACCGCGGTGCCAACGTGCTCACCAAGCTGTACGCCGCCCGCATCGCGGGCCCGGAGCGCACCACGTACCAAGCCGTGCAGCGCACCGTCTCCAACGCGGGCTGGGCCCTCGGCGGTCTCGCCGGGGCGCTCGCTCTCGCCGTCGGCACCACGCACGCGTATCAGGCGCTCCTCATCGGCAACGTGATCAGCTTTCTCGTCGCCGCCGCCCTCACGCTGCGCTGCGCCGAACCGCCTTCGCCGTCCCGTCTGGTCGCCGACTCCTCGGCGACCGCGCCGGCCGTCCCGCCGTCCAATCCCTGGCGCGACCGCTCCTATCTGCTCTTCACGGTGACCGAGGCGGCCCTCTTCCTCGACGACGCGGTGCTCCAGGTCGGCATCCCCCTGTGGATCGTCCACGCCACCGACGCCCCGCACGGTCTCGCGCCGCTCCTCATGGTGCTCAACTGCGTACTGGTCGTCTGCTGCCAGGTCCCTCTGTCCCGGTTCGGCAGCACCCCGGAGCGGGCCCGCGCGCTGCTCGTCCCGCTGGCGGCCTGCTTCGTCGTCGGGTGTGCCGCCCTGACCGCCTCCACGCTCGGCGGCACGTGGCTCGCCGTCGCCGCCCTCACCCTCGCGGCGGTCGCCCTCACCTTCGCGGAGATCCTGCACGCCATCGCCTCGTGGGAGCTCTCGATCGCGCTCGCCCCCGACGACGCCCAGGGCGCCTACCTCGGGGTGCACGGCCTTTCGTCGTCGGCCCAGCGCAGCGGCGGACCGCTCCTGGTCACCGCCGTGATCGCGGCGGGCCCGCTCGCCTGGCCGGTCCTCGGCGCGGGGGTCATCGTGACGGTGGCGGCGCAGAGCCGTCTCGTACGGAAGCGGCTGATCCGGCAGAGCCCCGCGACGGACCGAGCCGCAACGGATCAAGCCTCGGCGGGCGATCCGGTGGCCGGCGATCCAGTGGCCGGCGATCCCGTGGCGGGCGAAACTCCGGCGCCCCGGACCACCTGAGACGCCCCGCCGCTCAGAGCCGGGACCGCGCCTCCATCAGCGCGAAACCCAGCAGGTTGGGTCCCCGCCACTTCGTGGGGTCCTCCGCGCGCGGGTCGTCGGCCGCCAGGCCGATGCCCCAGACGCGGTCCAGGGGGCTCGCCTCGACCAGGACACGCCGGCCTGTCCCGACGAGGAACTCCCGGAGCGCGGGGTCCGAGGCGAACTTGTGCGTGCTGCCCGCGACCACGATGCCGAACCGCTCGCGCGCCCATATCGCCTCGTCGAAGCCCCGCACGAGCCGCCCCGCCTTCTTCGCCTCGGCGGGTGTGCGGGCCGCGAGGGCCGCCCGCTCCGCCTCCGCGTCGTCGAAGAGGCGGGCCTTGGCCGCCATCATCCAGTGCTCCGCCGTCGCGTACTCCACGCCGTCCACGGTGAAGGGCGAGGGCCACCACTGGCTGAGGCAGCTCGGGCCCAGCGAGCCGTCCCGGCGCGGGGTGTGGCCCCAGAAGTGCAGGTACTTCACCTTCTCGCCGGCGCGCACCGCGTCGGCCAGCGCTTCCGCCGAACGGACCGAGTCGATCTTCGTCATGCACGCGAGTCTGACACGCACCACTGACACTCCGTCCTTGGTTTTCCGGGCCGACTCGACACCTGGTCGACAGATTCCGTCGCGTAACCAAAAGGCAACAACGGAATCACTTGTTGGACTATCACTGCTCTGTCAGGATCGGCACTCAAATCGATCTGGAGCTACGCCGACCCCCGCGGGACGGGGAGGGCGGCGGAGGAGAGCGTCATGCACAACTTCCAGGCGCGGGACCACTTCGCGGACGGTGCGCAGTACATCGCCGGGCGGCTGACCAAGGGCACGTCGGGCCGGACCCACGCGGTCGTGGACCCCGCCACCGCCGACGAGGTCTACACGTACGAGCTCGCCGGAAGTGACGACGTGGACGCCGCCGTCGCCGCCGCCGCCGAGGCGTTCCCCGGCTGGGCGGGTGCCACCCCGGGCGAGCGCTCGGATGCCATGCACCGCTTCGCGGGCGTCCTGGCCGACCGCGCCGAGGAATTCGCGCAGGCCGAGTCGTTGCAGTGCGGCAAGCCGATCAAGCTGAGCCGGGAGTTCGACGTCCCGGGGACCGTCGACAACACCTCCTTCTTCGCGGGCGCGGCCCGGCACCTCCAGGGCCAGTCGGCGGGTGAGTACACCGGCGACCACACCTCGTACGTACGCCGTGAGCCGATCGGCGTCGTCGGGTCCATCGCGCCCTGGAACTACCCGCTCCAGATGGCCGCCTGGAAGGTGCTCCCGGCGATCGCGGCGGGCAACACCATCGTCCTCAAGCCCGCCGAGCTCACCCCCTTCACCTCGCTCCTCTTCGCGCAGGCGGCGACCGAGGCCGGCATCCCCGACGGTGTCGTCAACATCGTCACGGGCGCGGGGAAGGACGCCGGTGAACACCTCGTCGGGCACCCCGACGTCGCCATGACCTCCTTCACCGGGTCCACCGGCGTCGGCAAGCGCGTCGCCGAGATCGCCACCGCCACCGTCAAGCGGCTGCACCTGGAGCTCGGCGGCAAGGCACCCTTCGTGGTCTTCGACGACGCCGATCTCGACGCCGCCGTGCACGGCGCGGTCGCCGGCGCGCTCATCAACTCCGGGCAGGACTGCACGGCCGCCACGCGCGCGTACGTGCAGAGGCCGCTCTACGAAGCCTTCGTGCAGGGCGTCGCCGACCTCATGGAGAGCGTGCGGCTCGGCGATCCGTTCGACCCGAGCACCGACATGGGGCCGCTCATCTCGCACGTGCACCGCGACCGCGTCGCCGGGTTCGTCGACCGTGCCCGGTCCTACGCGCGCGTGGTCACCGGCGGGGAGGCGCTCCAGCACCCCGGAGCGTTCTACAAGCCCACGCTCATCGCCGACGCCGCACAGGACAGCGAGATCGTGCAGTCGGAGATCTTCGGGCCCGTGCTCGTCGTGCTCCCCTTCGACAGCGACGACGAGGGCATCCGGCTCGCCAACGACACCCCGTACGGCCTCGCCGCCTCCGCCTGGAGCCGCGACGTGTACCGCGCGGGCCGCGCGACCCGCGAGATCAAGGCCGGCTGCGTGTGGGTCAACGACCACATCCCGATCCTCAGCGAGATGCCGCACGGCGGATACAAGGCATCCGGCTACGGAAAGGACATGTCCGCGTACTCGTTCGAGGAATACACGCAAATCAAGCACGTCATGTTCGACAACACAGCGGTGGCCCGCAAGGACTGGCACCGCACGATCTTCGGGGACCGGTAGTCACGTAGCCACGTCGTCACAGGCCGCACGACCGGCGGCCGCCTTCCTCCCGAAAGGGCAATCACGCGCATGGAGCAGTACGAGCCAAACCCCTTCACCCCGGCCCAGCTGGCCGCCATGCAGCGCAGCCTCAGGAACGGCAGGGCCTCCCTGACCCGCCGTGGCGTGCTGCGCGCCGCCACGGGCGGCGCGCTCGCCGTCGGCGGACTCGGGGCGCTGAGCGCCTGCGGGATCCCCGCGGCGGGCAAGGGCCAGGGTGACGTCTCGTCCGAGGACCACTCGGCACAGGAGAAGAGGATCGCCTTCTCCAACTGGACCGAGTACATGGACGTCGACGAGAAGGACAAGAACCGGCGGCCCACCCTCAGTGCGTTCACGAAACGCACCGGGATCGAGGTCAAGTACACCGAGGACATCAACGACAACGTCGAGTTCTTCGGGAAGCTCAAACCTCAGCTCGCGGCGGGCCAGGAGACCGGGCGCGACCTCATCTGCGTCACCGACTGGCTGGCCGCCAGGCTCATCCGCTTCGGGTGGGTCCAGAAACTGGACCCGGCCAACCTGCCTCATGCGTACGCCAATCTGTCCGCCCAGTTCCGCAACCCCGACTGGGACCCGGGACGCGCCTACTCGTACCCCTGGACCGGCATCTCCACGGTCATCGCGTACAACAAGAAGGCGACCGGCGGGAAGAAGATCACCTCGGTGTCGCAGCTGCTCGACGACCCCAAGCTGAAGGGGCGCGTCGGATTCCTCTCCGAGATGCGCGACACCGTCGGCATGACACTCCTCGACCTGGGCAAGGACCCCGGGGACTTCACCGACGACGACTTCGACGCGGCCATCGCCCGCCTCCAGAAGGCCGTCGACAAGAAGCAGATCCGCCGCTTCACCGGCAACGACTACACCTCAGACCTCGCCAAGGGCGACATGGCCGCGTGCCTCGGCTGGGCCGGCGACATCGTGCAGCTGCAGGCCGACAACCCGGACGTGGACTTCCACATCCCCGACCAGGGCTACATCACGTCCACGGACAATCTCCTCGTCCCGAACAAGGCACGGCACAAGAAGAACGCCGAGCGGCTCATCGACTACTACTACGAGCCCGAGCCCGCGGCCCGCCTCGCGGCGTACATCAACTACGTCTGTCCGGTCGACGGCGTGCGGGACGCGCTCGCGAAGATCGACAAGGACGCGGCGTCGAATCCGCTGATCATCCCCGACAAGGAGATGAAGGAGAAGTCGCGGGCCTTCCGGTCGCTGACGCCGAAGGAAGAGACCGCGTACGAACAGAAGTTCGCGAAGCTCACGGGGGCGTAGGCGGCTGCGCCGCGGCGTGGATTCGTCCGCGGCTCCGTCGTGGTTGCTCGCGCAGTTCCCCGCGCCCCTTGAAGGGGCGCCCTCCCCTGTTCCCCCCCCTCGACTTCCCCTGGACCCACCATGACAACTGCTAAAGAACACGGCGGCGACGTTCGTCTGACCGGGATCAGCAAGACCTACGGCTCCTTCACCGCCGTGCACCCGCTCGACCTCACCGTCCCGCAGGGCTCCTTCTTCGCCCTGCTAGGCGCGTCCGGCTGCGGCAAGACCACCACGCTCCGCATGATCGCGGGCCTGGAGGAGCCGAGCTCCGGCACGGTCCGCCTCGGCGACCAGGACGTCACGGCCCTGCCGCCGTACAAGCGGCCCGTGAACACCGTCTTCCAGTCGTACGCCCTCTTCCCGCACCTCGACATCTTCGAGAACGTCGCCTTCGGCCTGCGCCGACGCGGCATCAAGTCGGTGAAGAACCAGGTCGGCGAGATGCTCGACCTGGTGCAGCTCGGCGAGCAGGCCCGCAAGAAGCCGCACCAGCTCTCCGGCGGCCAGCAGCAGCGCGTCGCCGTCGCCCGCGCGCTCATCAACCACCCCAAGGTGCTCCTCCTCGACGAGCCCCTCGGCGCCCTCGACCTCAAGCTGCGCCGCCAGATGCAGCTGGAGCTCAAGCGCATCCAGACCGAGGTCGGCATCACCTTCGTGCACGTCACGCACGACCAGGAGGAGGCCATGACCATGGCCGACACCGTCGCCGTGATGAACGGCGGCCGCGTCGAGCAGCTCGGCGCCCCCGCCGACCTCTACGAGAACCCGCGGACCACGTTCGTCGCCAACTTCCTCGGCACCTCGAACTTCATCGTGGCGGACGTCGACGCCAGGAGCGGCGACGACCTCGTCGTCAAGGCGGGCGACTGCAAACTGACGCTGCCCGCCGCCCGATGTACCGGCCCCACCGCCACCGGCGGCAAGATCCTGGTCGGCGTACGGCCCGAGAAGATCTCCCTCACGCACGCCGACGACGCGGGGCAGATCCCGGACGGACGCAACCGCATCACCGGACGCATCGCCGACAGCAGCTTCATCGGCGTATCGACGCAGTACGTCGTCCAGAGCCCGGTCTGCCCGTCCTTCGAGGTGTACGCGCAGAACATCGAGCGCGACAGCCGCCTCACCCCGGGCGCCGAGGTCGTCCTGCACTGGAACCCCGCGCACACCTTCGGCCTCGACGCCGCCCAGGACGCCGAAGCGGGCGTCGAGAAGGTCGAGGAGGACGCCTCCGCATGACGACCGTGACCGACGCACCACCGCCGAAGGCGCCCGCTCCGGAGGAGCCACCCGCACGCGCACCGCGCAAGCGCGGGCGCCTCGTCCCCTACTGGCTGCTGCTCCCCGGCATCCTCTGGCTCGTCGTCTTCTTCGCGCTGCCGCTCGTCTACCAGGCGTCGACCTCCGTGCAGACCGGGTCCCTCGAAGAGGGCTTCAAGGTCACCTGGCACTTCGCCACCTACTGGGACGCGCTCACCGACTACTGGCCGCAGTTCCTGCGCTCGGTGCTCTACGCCGGCGCCGCCACGATCCTGTGCCTGCTGCTCGGCTACCCGCTCGCCTACCTCATCGCGTTCCGCGCGGGCCGCTGGCGCAACATCATCCTCGTCCTGGTCATCGCGCCGTTCTTCACCAGCTTCCTCATCCGTACGCTGGCGTGGAAGACGATCCTCGCGGACGGCGGGCCCGTCGTCGGCGCCCTCAACTCCCTGCACGTCCTCGACGTCACCAGCTGGCTCGGCGTCACCGACGGCGACCGGGTCCTTGCCACGCCGCTCGCCGTGATCTGCGGACTCACGTACAACTTCCTGCCGTTCATGATCCTGCCGCTCTACACCTCGCTGGAGCGCATCGACGGCCGGCTGCACGAGGCCGCGGGCGACCTCTACGCCAAGCCGTCCACCACCTTCCGCAAGGTGACGTTCCCGCTCTCCATGCCGGGCGTCGTCTCCGGGACGCTGCTCACCTTCATCCCTGCGGCGGGCGACTACGTGAACGCGGACCTCCTCGGCTCCACCGACACCCGCATGGTCGGAAACGTCATCCAGACGCAGTTCCTGCGCATTCTGGACTATCCGACGGCCGCTGCTCTCTCCTTCATTCTCATGGCCGCCATCCTGTTCATGGTGACCTTCTACATCCGCAAGTCGGGGACGGAGGATCTCGTCTGATGGCCGCCTTCTTCCGCTGGCTCCGGCGCAATGTCGTCGTCATCGCGGGCCTGCTCACGCTCGCGTACCTGCTCCTTCCGAACATCGTCGTGACGGTGTTCTCCTTCAACAAGCCGAAGGGGCGCTTCAATTACTCCTGGCAGGAATTCTCGCTCGACGCGTGGCGTGACCCTTGCGGTGTCGCCGACATGTGCGGGTCGCTCTCGCTGAGCCTGCAGATCGCCACCTGGGCGACGATCGGCGCGACCGTGCTCGGCACGATGATCGCCTTCGCGCTCGTGCGCTACCGGTTCCGCGCGCGCGGCGCCATCAACTCGCTGATCTTCCTGCCGATGGCGATGCCCGAGGTCGTCATGGCCGCCTCGCTGCTCACGCTCTTCCTCAACATGGGCGCGCAGCTCGGCTTCTGGACCGTCCTCATCGCCCACATCATGTTCTGCCTCAGCTTCGTGGTGACCGCCGTCAAGGCGCGCGTCATGTCGATGGACCCGCGTCTGGAACAGGCCGCGCAGGACCTTTACGCCGGGCCCGTGCAGACGTTCCTGAGGGTCACGCTGCCCATCGCGGCACCGGGCATCGCGGCGGGCGCGCTGCTCGCCTTCGCGCTCTCCTTCGACGACTTCATCATCACGAATTTCAACGCGGGATCGACTGTGACGTTCCCCATGTTCGTCTGGGGATCCGCACAGCGCGGCACGCCCGTTCAGATCAATGTGATCGGTACGGCGATGTTCCTCGTCGCCGTGCTCCTCGTGCTCGCCGGAATGCTGGTCGGCAAGCGCCGCAACAAGCAGTCCCGGTGATCCCCGGGATTTCTGAGCAGTTCCCGCAATTTCTGAAGGAGTGGAAATCATGGCCCCTGGCGCCATGACCCGTTTCACCAAGTCCCTCTCCGACGCCCGGCCGGTGTCCTTCTGGCTGGACGACCCCGGCAGGCCCGCCCCGGAGCCCGCCCTCACCGGCGACGACCGCTGCGACCTCCTCGTCGTCGGCGGCGGCTACAGCGGCCTGTGGACCGCGCTCATCGCCAAGGAGCGCGACCCGCGCCGCGACGTCGTCCTCGTAGAGGGCCGCGAGGCGGGCTGGGCCGCCTCCGGCCGCAACGGCGGCTTCTGCGCCGCCTCCCTCACGCACGGCATCGGCAACGGCCTGTCCCGCTGGCCCGGCGAGATCGCGAAGCTGGAGGAGCTCGGCGCCCGCAACCTCGACGAGATCGAGGCGGCCGTCAAGCGCTACTCCATCGACTGCGACTTCGAGCGCACCGGCGAGATCGACGTCGCCACGGAGCCGCACCAGCTGGCCGAACTCCGCGAGATGTACGACGAGATGGCCGAGCACGGCCTCGCCGGCGGCGCCGAACTGCTCGACGCGGACGCGCTGCGCGAACAGGTCGACTCGCCCACGTTCCTCGGCGGCCTCTGGGACCGCGACGGGGTCGCCATGCTGCACCCGGCGAAGCTGGCGTGGGGCCTCAAGCGGGTCTGCCTGGAGAAGGGCGTCCGGATCTACGAGCACACGCCCGCCCTCGACCTGGCCTCCGCCGGCGCCGGCATGGCGATCCGCACGCCGTACGGCAGGGTCTTCGCCCGCCAGGTCGTGCTCGCCACGAACATCTTCCCCTCCCTGGTCAAGCGCCTGCGCCCGTACACCGTCCCGGTCTACGACTACGCGCTGATGACCGAGCCGCTGACCGACGACCAGCTGGCGTCGATCGGCTGGCGCAACCGCCAGGGCCTCGGCGACAGCGCCAACCAGTTCCACTACTTCCGGCTCTCCGCCGACAACCGCATCCT
Organism: Streptomyces sp. NPDC039462; assembly: GCF_055639375.1. Lineage (NCBI taxonomy): Bacteria > Bacillati > Actinomycetota > Actinomycetes > Kitasatosporales > Streptomycetaceae > Streptomyces > Streptomyces sp. NPDC039462. The sequence goes on along the minus strand of NZ_JBVKAO010000002.1, from coordinate 85,955 downwards.
GTGGGGCGGCTACGACGCGATCTACCCGTTCGGCGGGAAGGTGCGGGCCGAGTACGACGACCGCCCCGCGACGTACGCGAAGCTCGCCGGCCACTTCTTCACCTGCTTCCCGCAGCTGGAGGGGGTGCGGTTCACGCACGCGTGGGGCGGCGCGATCGACACGTGCTCGCGCTTCTCGGCGTTCTTCGGCACGGCCCACAAGGGCCGCGTCGCGTACGCGGCGGGCTACACGGGTCTGGGTGTCGGGGCCACCCGGTTCGGCGCCGACGTCATGCTGGACCTGCTCGCCGGAGAGCGGACGGAGCGTACGGAACTGGAGATGGTCCGCACGAAGCCGCTGCCGTTCCCGCCAGAGCCGTTCGCGTGGACCGGTGTCGCGCTGACCAAGTGGTCGCTCGCCAGGTCCGACGCCAACGGCGGCAAGCGGAACCTCTGGCTCAAGACGATGGACAAACTGGGCCTGGGCTTCGACAGCTGAGCCTTCGCCGACCGGCTGAGCCTTCGCCGACTGGCTGAGCCTCCGCCGACCGGCTGAGCGGGGCGTGATCAACCGGCGCACGCCCCGCTGTCCACTTGTGCCCCCTTCACCACCGACCGGTCCCGGGAACCCGCGTAATGCCCGGCCCCCGGACCCCTCTCACCTGTGACGCACACCGTTGTCCGCACAGGAGAGGAAGGTCCGGTATGACTGGCTCGGGTGGTTCAGGAGCGAAGTCGGCGGTCGAGTGGCTGGTGTCGGTGGCACCGAACCCGGAGGCCTGCCGCTTCGACTGGGAGCGCAACCCTCTCGGCGTCACGCTCCTGCCCGCCGGGCGGCGCTGGGACGTGCTGATCCTGCCCGGCGGCCTCGGCCACCCCACACTCGACGTGCTGGCCCGCTGCGTCGACCGCCCCGGCCCCGTCCTCGCCGACTTCGGCGACGAACGCATGGGGTTCTTCGTGCCCGCGGGCACGGCCACCCGCTGGCTCGGCACGGGGGTGCGCGGCGCGGGCCGCGGCACCTGGATCGTCGTGCCCTACCCGGGGCGGGCCGCGGGCGGCGTCCGCTGGCTGGTCGCGCCGGACGGCTCCGGCACGCTGAACGACCCGGCGGTGCTCGAACTCGCGATGCACGAGGCGGCGGCGCGGCTGGCGCGGGGGGACGCGCAGGACGAGGACGCGTGACCGCGCGAACGCGTGTTCAGGAGCTGGGGGCTCTCACAGGACTTCGCCGCGTACTCCGGCTGATCACCAGCACCATGACCTGCAGCAGCAGCGCGGACAGGCACCAGCTCGCCACCACGTCCAGCGGCCAGTGATAGCCCCGCCGCACCAGCCCGAACCCGACCCCCACGTTCAGCAGCACGCACCCGATGACCAGCTCGCGACGGCCGTACGCGCCCCGCAGCAGCGGCAGCAGAAGCAGGACCGCCGCCCCATAGGCCACCGCGGCCGTCGCCGTGTGCCCCGAGGGGAAGTAGCCGCCGTGGCCGTCCGTGCCCGGCGGCCCCGGGCGGTCGATCACCGCCTTGAGCGGGGCGACGAGCGCGGGCACCGCGGCCATGGTGACGGCGGCGGCCGCGGCGGGCAGCCACCAGCGGAACGTACCGGCACGCCGGTCGCACCAGGCGGTGTACGCGAGGACGGCGACGAGGACCGGCACGGCGACCGTGACGTTGCCGAGGTCGGCGAGGAACTCCGCCGCCCGGCCGGGGAAGTAGCTGTCGGCGAGCGCGCGTCCGGCCCGCTCGTCGGCGCGGCGCAGCGGCCCCCCGGCGGCCACCGGCCAGGTGAGGAGCGCGAAGAGCAGAGCGCACAGGCAGAGCGAGAGGGCCGGCCGCCGCGGGACCGGTGATGCAGACATGGGGCACAGCCTTGCAGGAAGCGCCTCAGCGCGTCACAGGCACAGGCCCAGGCAGAGTCACAGGCATGGGCACGGGCACAGGCCCAGGTAGACACGGGCACAGGCTCAGGCACGGGCTCACTGCCCGTGATCGCAGCACTTGTTCCGCAGCCGCTCGCCCGTCCGGGCCCAGCGCGCCCGGTCCTTCGCCACCCCCGGCACCGCAGGGACGGCCGAGACGAGGTCGCTCACCTCGTACGGCACGCCGCCCCGCATGACCGACACCGTCCGCACCAGCGAGTCGAAGTCGCTGAAGGGATCGCCGTCGATCACGGCCAGGTCGGCGAGCTTGCCGACCTCCAGCGTGCCGAGGTCACGGTCGAGGCCGAAGATCCGGGCGGGCGCGGAGGTCGCCGTGCGCAGCGTCTCGGAGACCGAGAGGCCGCCGCGCCGCAGGGCGCGCAGGGCGATGTGGACGCCCAGACCGGTCGGGATGCCCGGGGAGTCCGTGCCGACGGCGAGCAGTCCGCCGGCAGCGGTGATCCTGCGGTAGATGTCGGTCTCCCGCATCAGCGTGGCCAGTTCGGCCTCGGTGGGCGGCCGCTCGGCCAGGCCGCGCACCTGGGCGGTCTCCCACGGCGGCATCAGCCGGGTCACCCGCCGGTCGTCGGCGAGGCCCGGTGCCGCGCCGATCAGCACCGACGCGGAGAACGGGGTGGCGATGAGGTGGAAGTCGCCGGTGGCGGTGTAGATCTCCGTCACGTCCTGGTACGCGCGCTCGCCCGCGGTGGTCGCGTGGCCGAACTCGGCGCGCTGGGGTGGCCTGGAGGTGCGTCGTCAGGTCCTGGCCGAGCTGGATGCCGGGGGAGAGGTTGTGGCTGCCGCAGCGCACTCCCAGCTCCTCGTGCGCGTAACGGGCGGCCTCTGCCATGATCCAGCCCGGCGCCCGGACGTAGGTCTTGACGAAGTCCCAGTCCAGGGCCTTGCCCCGGGACAGGGTCCGGCGCAGGCCCTCGCGGGTGGCGTGGACGCGGTTGTCCCACGCGACGCGGGTGCCGTCGAGGACTTCGCTGGAGGTCACGAGCCGGGGCCCCGCCAGCTCTCCGGAGGCGGTGGCCTCGCGCAGCCTGACCGCTTCGTAGGCGGTGCCGCCCATGGAGACGGCGCTGGTGACGCCGTAGGAGAGGAACAGGGAGGCCTGTCGGCCGCCGTAGACGCCCGGCTGCGGGTGGATGTGCGCGTCCCACAGGCCGGGGATCACGGTCTGCTGGGAGGCGTCCACGCGGCGGGCCGCCGCACGGCTGGACCGGTGCGGGCCGACGGCGGTGACGCGGCCCCCGCGGATGGTGATGTCGACGTTCTCGCGGACGGTGTCGTCGCCCCCGGAGCCGTCCCAGAAGCGGCCGGCGTGGATGACGGTGTCCTCGGTGGCGGGGCGCCGGTGGTCGAGCGGAATCCTGACCGTACGGACGCTGCCGTCGGCGACGTCGAGGAGCCTGAGCCGTCCCGCGGAGAGGTAGAGGACCCGGCTGCCGTCACCGGACCAGGTGGGGTGGTCGGCGGCCTCGGCGGGGAAGGTGCGGGGCTTGCCGTCCGGGGTGCCGTCGGGGCTCACCGGCAGCAGCCAGAGCGCCGACTCGACGACGACGGCCATGTGCCGTCCGTCGGGCGACCAGACCGGGCCGTTGCTGCTGCGGTCGGATATGGAGACGTGCGGCGCCACCGCGTGGGTTCTCGCGGAGCCGTCGGCCGTGTCGATCACGCGGATGAGGTTGTAGCCCTCGCGGAAGCGCTGGTTGACGCGGTTGCGGAAGCTGACGGCGACGTACCGTCCGTCGGGGGACCAGCTGGGCCGGCCGGACACCTCGCCGCCCGGCGGACTGGCGGCGAGGACCTTCTCCTTGCCCGTCCGCAGGTCCCGCAGCATCAGGTTCGTCGCGAGGTCGAAGCAGGCGAGGCGGTGGCCGTCGGGGGAGAGGGCGGGCTGGATCCGCCCGCCGGACGCGAGGACCGTCTCCTCACCGGTGTCGAGATCGCGTCTGCGGATGCCGGGCAGCCCGTCGCGGTCGTCGGAGTAGAGCAGCGCCTTGCCGTCGGGCGTCCACGCGGCCGCGTACACGTATCCGGTGGTCTCGGCCCGCGTCACCCGGCGCGGCGCCCGGCCGCCCGAGACCTCGCCGACCCAGAGGGAGTTGAGCGCGGTGAAGGCGACCCGCTTGCCGTCGGGGGAGAGCACCGGCAGGTCGAAGGCCCGCACGGGGCGGCTCGCGGTGCCGTCCAGGTCGAACGCCTTGACGCGGTACTCCGGCCGGTCGACGGGGAGCGGCGCGGTGAAGGGAATGTCCTCGCGGGTGCCCGGCGCGTCGGGACGTACGACGGTGAAGCGGCCGTCGACCGTCAGGAGCAGCTCCTTCGCCGAGATCCAGCGCGGCGGCACGGGCGCGATGTCGCCGCCGACCGCGACCGGCTCGCCCGCCACGACGAGGGCGCAGGAGGCGTTCGGCGCGGGGGTCGTCCGCAGGTACGCCAGCGTGCCGTTGGGGGAGACGGCGGGCACGAGGAGCTGCGCGGTGCCGGGGTCGGTGTGCTCCACGGTCACCGCCCCGCTGCCGTCGGCGGCCACGGAGGCGATCGTGCGGGCGTCGAGCGCGCCGCCCTTGACCGCGGCGCGGACGAACAGCACCCGCTTGCCGTCCGGCGACCAGACGGGGTCGAAGTCCTCCCACGCGCCGTCCTGGACGGGCCCTGACTGGTCCGGCCTCCCGGTGAGGCGGGTCAGCTCACCGGTGGCCAGCTCCAGTACCCAGATGCGGAACGGGGCGCCCGTCACCGGGTCGCCGCCGCGCTCGGATGCGAAGGCGATCCGCTTGCCGTCGGGCGACCAGGCCGGACCGCGGTCGTCCCACGGGCCTTCGGTGCGCTGCGTCAGCTCGGAGCCGTCCGGCTTCAGCGTCCAGATGTGGAAGCAGCCCGAACGGTAGGCGCAGACCGCGATCAGGCGCCCGTCGGGGGAGTGCACCGGACGCGTCGGCTCCAGCTCCGCGGGGGTGAGCGGCACGGCTTCGCCGCCCGTGCGCGGCAGGGACCACAGCACGCCCTGCACCTCGGCGATCAGCCGGTCGCCCGCGAGGGACGCGGCGCCGTTGGTGGCGGCGGTGAAGCGCAGCGCGGCCTCGGCAGCCGCCGTCCCGGTGGCCGGAGCGGCGTGGGCGGTGCCGGTGCCGATGCCCGTGAACGCGCCTGCCGTCGCCGCGGCACCGACGGCCGTCGTCGTCTGCAGGAAGCGGCGGCGCGATATGGAGGGGGTGCTCAACTGTTCTCCCACGAAGGCCGGTTGGTGTGTGGTGCGACTGACTGGGGACAGGGGCTACGCTTCGCGATCTTCATGGAGACGCCGGGGCGCGAGGAGTGCCTTGCAGGATCGCGGCGAAAAGGACCTGCCTCGCGCAGGAAGGCGCGTTATACAGGGGTGGTGAGAACCGATGCGCCGACCGGCGGCACAGCCGAGCCGCTCGTCGCGGATCAGAGCCCGCACAGCCCGCACAGCCCGGACAGCCCCCACAGCCCGGACCCCGCGGACCGCCCGGACCGTTTGGACCGCCCGGATCGTTTGGACTTACAGATCGTCAACGCCCTCCAGATCGAGCCGCGGGCCTCGTGGGCGAAGGTCGGCGCGGTGCTCGGCGTGGACGCCGTCACCGTCTCCCGCCGGTGGAACCGGCTGCGGGCCGCGGGCCTGGCCTGGGTCACGGCGTACGAACCCGGCCCCGGTTCCGGCCGGATGGCGATCGTCGAGGTGGAGTGCGCGGGCAACCCCCTGGAGGTCGCCGAAGCGCTCGTCCACGACCCGGAGTGCCGCACGCTCGACATCGCGTCGGGCGGCCGCGACCTGCTGATCGGTGTGGGCGCGGCCGACGAGGTGGCGCTGGCCGACTACCTCCTGACCCGGCTCGGCGGCAGACCGCAGATCGGGGCCGTGCGGACCCAGCTCATCACCTCGTTCGTCAGGGAGTCCGGCGATTGGCGGCTCGGGGAGCTCTCGCCGGACCGGAGCGAACGGTTCACCGGTCACGTCTCCCGTGAACCGGCCGTCCCCGCGGCCCTCTCCGAGCCGGAGCGCGCGGTGCTCGCGGCCCTGCACGAGGACGGGCGCATGCCCGCCACCGAGATCGCGGCGCGCACGGGCCTCGCCGTGCGCCGGGCGCGGGAGACGGTGCAGCGCCTGCTGTTCGAGCAGCGGGTGGTGCTGTGGACCGATGTGGCCCGCGGGCGGTCGGGGCGCTCCGTGCAGGCCTGGTTCTTCCTGCGGGTGCCGGCCCGGCGGCTCGCGGGCGTCGCCGCGCGGCTGGCCCGCCTGGAGGAGGCACGCCTGGTGGTCTCCGTCGTCGGCACGTACAACCTGGCGGTGTGCGTCTGGACGCGGGAGCTGGCCGACGTCACGCGGCTGGAGGCGCGGATCGAGGACGGCCTGGAGGGCGTGCGGATCGCGGACCGCTGCGTCACGCTGCGGACGGTGAAGCGTGCGGGGGTCCTGCTCGACGCGCAGGGACGCAGAACCGGCCGCGGTCCCGGCTGACGAAGCGAGGACATGCCGAAGGGCCGGCGCAAGGGGGGGAGTGCGCCGGCCCTTCGGTCGGTCGGCCGGCCCGGACGGTCCGAGGGGGCCTGCTCACGCGGGCCCGTCGGGGGGAGTCTCCGAGACGGCCACCGGATCGGTGGTCCGCGCGCCCCGGGGGGTGTGGGGCGAGCGGCCGTCCGATCGGTGAGGAGTTCCGGAGCCGACGGCTCCGGGGTGTGCGCTGGGCACGACCAGGGCGGGGCTGGGGAGGCTCCGCCGTGGTGTCGCCCACAGTCCCCTGTGGGCGGGTGTCTCTCTCAACTGCAGAAACCGTACGGCAGGCGGTTGCGGGCCGACAGGAGGTTCGGCAACCCGTCATGGGGCCCGCACACCTTCTTCACACGCCCCGACGGTCGGGGCCCGAAGGTCACGCCGCGTACCGGGACGCTCAGACGCGGGCGAACGCGCCCTCGATGATGTCCAGACCCTCGTTCAGCAGGTCGTCGCCGATGACCAGCGGCGGCAGGAAGCGCAGGACGTTGCCGTACGTGCCGCAGGTCAGCACGAGGAGGCCCTCCGCGTGGCAGGCCTTGGCCAGGGCGGCGGTCGCCTCGGGGTTCGGCTCCTTGGTCGTACGGTCCTTGACCAGCTCGATGGCGATCATGGCGCCGCGGCCGCGGATGTCGCCGATGATGTCGAACTTCTCGGCCATGGCGGAGAGCCGGCCCTTCATGACCGACTCGATGTTCTTCGCCTTGGCGTTGAGGTCGAGCTCCTTCATCGTCTCGATGGCGCCGAGCGCACCGGCGCAGGCCACCGGGTTGCCGCCGTAGGTGCCGCCGAGGCCGCCCGCGTGCGCGGCGTCCATGATCTCGGCGCGGCCCGTGACGGCGGCGAGCGGCAGACCGCCCGCGATGCCCTTGGCGGTGGTGATCAGGTCGGGGACGATGCCCTCGTCCTCGCAGGCGAACCACTGGCCGGTGCGGCAGAAGCCGGACTGGATCTCGTCCGCGACGAAGACGATGCCGTTGTCGTTGGCGAACTTCACGATCTCCGGCAGGAAGCCCTTCGCGGGCTCGATGAAGCCGCCCTCGCCGAGCACCGGCTCGATGATGATCGCGGCGACGTTGTCGGCGCCGACCTGCTTGTTGATCATGTCGATGGCCTGCTTGGCGGCCTCGGGGCCGGCGTTCTCGGCGCCGGTCGGCCAGCGGTAGCCGTAGGCGACAGGGACGCGGTAGACCTCGGGGGCGAACGGACCGAAGCCGTGCTTGTACGGCATGTTCTTGGCGGTCAGCGCCATCGTGAGGTTGGTGCGGCCGTGGTAACCGTGGTCGAAGACGACGACGGCCTGGCGCTTGGTGTGCGCGCGGGCGATCTTGACGGCGTTCTCGACGGCCTCGGCGCCGGAGTTGAACAGTGCCGACTTCTTCTCGTGGTCACCCGGCGTGAGCTCCGCGAGCGCCTCGGCGACGGCGACGTAGCCCTCGTACGGCGTGACCATGAAACAGGTGTGGGTGAAGTCCGCAAGCTGCGCGGACGCCCGGCGCACGACGGCCTCGGCGGAGGCGCCCACGGACGTCACGGCGATGCCGGAACCGAAGTCGATCAGACGGTTGCCGTCGACGTCCTCGATGATGCCGCCGCCCGCGCGCGCGGCGAAGACGGGCAGCACGGAGCCCACGCCACCGGCGACCACGGCGGTACGGCGGGCCTGCAGCTCCTGCGACTTCGGACCGGGGATGGCGGTGACGACGCGGCGCTCCTGCGGAAGGGCGGTCATGAGGGGCTCCTGTTGCTGACGGGGGTGGGGCGACGATACGGACGCTCTACTGCTTTCTTCGCAGGTTAGGGGCGGCGCAAGGGAGCGGGCATGCTCCACACGGGAGTCGTTCGGCGCGGCGGTTGTCCGCGGTGGACATAGGCGGCCGACCGCGACGGACATAGCGGCGGGCCGTGGTGGACATAGCGGGCGGTTCCGGCCCGCGCCGCCCGCGGGCCGCCCTGAGCTGCCGCGTTCCCGGCGATCCCGGGCGCGTATCCGATGAACTCCCCTTGTACGGGCACTAGATTGGCCCGCGAACCAGGAGAGCGGCAGGCCAGGGGGCAAGAATCATGGATTCCGACGGCACGCAGGACGCGCGGGGCACGCATGCCACTCCCGTGCCGCGCCCGGCGGAGAGCTCGCCGCGCCTGCCCGCGGGGCCGCCTGCCGCGCCGCCGACACCGCCGCCACCCACTCCGGTCCAGCCACCCGCTCCGGTCCAGGCGCCGGCCCAGGGCCGCCCACCGGCCCCCGCCCAGCCCCCGGTGCCGCGCCGCCCGCCTTCGCACCTCTCCGACATCGGTGACTGGCTGAGCGCGCCGCGCCCGAAGGCCGACCTCGGCATCTGGCGGTTCCGGCACGTTCCGCCGCCGCCGGAAGGCCAGGACGGCCGGCGGATGGACCGGGCCCTGGTGGCCGGTCTGATGATCTCGCTCGTGCTCGGCCTGTTCGTCTGGTCCGTGTGGCGGCGGGGAGCCCTCCCCTACCAGGCGACGATCATCAAGCTGTTCATCCCGGACGAGTGGTTCTACGCGGGGACCCTCCACCCCAAGGAGCAGCACTGGCAGGGCGACGAATACCTGACCGTCGTCGACGGGGTGTTCTTCGGCCTCGTCGTGTACGGCATCGGCCGCCTCGGCAACTGGACCGAGGCGTTCAGACATCTCATCGCCCGCAGGGAACAGCCCGTCCGGCTGATCCGCTCGGTGCTCGGCGCCCTGATCGCGCTGATGTTCGTCTGGCCCGACGCCTTCCCCGGCGTCTCCTGGGACGCGCTGCCGGTCGCCACTCCCGTGATGTCCCTGACCGCGCTCTGCACGGGCGGTTACGAGATCTTCGAGGCCGAGATCGTCACCTACGGGCTGTACGCGGTGATCACCGCGGCGGTCCTCTGGCCCTTCGCGCGGCTCGGCGACTGGTGGGGCTTCGTGCGCGACTGGTCGGCCCGGCCGAAGCGGAACCCGCAGCTGCCGCCACGCCCGGCGGGGCCCGCCCCGGTGGCGCCCCGCTCCCAGTGGCCCGAGCTGCGCGGGGCCGGGCAGGACCAGGCGGCCGACGTGCTCTCCGCCGAGGTCCTTGCCGGGCGGATGAACGACGTCGACTGCGTCCGGGTGCGCCGGGCCTGGCGCGAGGCGCAGCGGAATCCCGCGCTGCTCGCCTCGTTCACCGAGACCGTGCTGCGGCGGGGCGCGGCCGCCTGGACGCACCCTTCGGGGGCCCGTGACCTCCCGTCCCGCACCGCACCGCACGACCTGCTCGTCGGGCAGGTGCGCATCGGCCGGTGCGTGCCCGAGGACCGCAACCCGTGGGCGGCCCGCGGCGCGGGCATCGCCCTGGAGACAGCGGTGCTCGGCACCTCGCTCCTGGCGGTCGGCCCGTCCGGGGCGGGCAAGACCGAACGGCTGGTCCGCCCCGTGGTGGAGTCCCTGGCCCTCCAGGCGCTCACCGGCCGCTGCGCGGTCGTCGCGGTGTGCCCCGCGGGCGCGCCGCTCGGCGCCGACGACGGGTACGACGTCGTCGTCAAGCTCGGCGACCCCTCCTCGACGCACGACTTCGACCTCTACGCGGGCGCCACGGACCCCGACGAGGCCGCGTCCTTCCTGGCCGAAGGGCTCGTCGGCGACCTCGAAACGGTGGACAGCCGGCGCGCCGCGACGACGCTGGCCCAGGTGCTCGGCCCCTACTGGACCGCGTACGGCCGCTTCCCCGCCGTGCCCGTCCTGCGCGAGCTGCTCGAAGGCGTGCCCTCGGCGGTGTCGGAGCTGCGCACCGCCCTCGCCGCGGACGAGCACGCCGTGATGCGGCGCGAACTCGACGCGCGCGTCCGCCAGCAGGGCAGCCCCGCCGACCCCGGCCCGGCCCTCGCCGACCGGCTCGCCCTCCTGGACCGGCCCGCGTTCGCCGGATTCTTCGGCGCGGGCACCGAAAGCCCCTTCTCGCTGCGCGCCGTCGTGCACCACCCCATGCGGGTCCGCGTCGACCTGCCCGAGCGGGGCCACGCGGAGGCGTCCCGGCTGATCGCACGCCTCGTCCTCGCCCAGTTCAACGCCGTGGCGCACACCCGCGACGACCGCGAGCACTTCATCTGCCTGGTCCTCGACGACGCCACGCGCACCGTGACCAACGAGACGATCCGCGGCGTCCAGCGCCTGCGGTCGGCGAACGCGGGGGTGGTGCTCGCGCTGCGCACCGTCAGTGACGTACCGGAGGCGCTGCAGGGGCCGCTGTACGCGACCGTCGGTTGCCGTATGGCGTTCTCGGGCGTGTCGACCTGGGACGGCAGACGTTTTGCGGAGGCCTGGGGCAAGCAGTGGGTCGAGACGCGCGAGGTCGCCGAGCACGCGGTCTTCGCGGACCAGCCGATGACCCGCGCGCTGCACGCCCTGCGCAAACTCGTGACCGGCAAGGCGGTGACGAGGGACGCCGTCACCGTCCGCCGGGTCGAGCGCGAGCGCTGGTCGGCGTCCGAGCTGGCGCACGGGGTGCCACCGGGACACGCGGTGCTCTCCCTGACCGACGTACGCGGTGAGTACGCGCCGCCGCTCCTGGTGGACCTGCGGTCCTGAGGCGGCGGGGACGGGGCGCGGAGCCCGTGCGGGGCGGGCCTGAAAGGGCCTGGACGGGGCACCCGGAGAGCCCGGCCCCGGCGACCCCAGGCGGACCCGCGCGTACGGAGTGTTCGGTCTCGACCGCACCGTACAGTGAGGCAGAATCGACACAGGTCGTTCATACGGACCGGCCAAAAGATCCACATCCCTGCCGCAGACCTGAAGGTCCCATGCCGCCCACGCTCGCCTCGCTCGTCCACCACTCCGCGCTCAAGCTGACCGTGCGCGCGGGCGAGGAACGCCTGGACGCCCCGGTGCGCTGGGCGCACGCCAGCGAACTCGCCGACCCCGTGCCCTACATGGAGGGCGGCGAGCTCCTCCTGATCACCGCGCTGAAACTGGACGCCGAGGACCCGGAGGCCATGCGCCGCTACGTGAAGCGGCTCGCGGGCGCGGGCGTCGTCGGCCTCGGCTTCGCCGTCGGCGTGCACTACCCCGACATCCCCAAGGCGCTCGTCGACGCCGCGACCGACGCCGGGCTCCCGCTCATCGAGGTGCCGCGGCGCACCCCCTTCATCGCCATCAGCAAGGCCGTCTCCGCGGCCATCGCCGCCGAGCAGTACCGCGCCGTGACGGCGGGCTTCGCCGCCCAGCGCGAGCTGACCAGGCAGGCGCTGAGCGACGGCCCCGAAGGGCTGCTCCTCTCGCTCGCCGGGCAGGTCGACGGCTGGGCCGCGCTGTACGACGCGTCCGGCGCCGTCGTCGCCGCCGCACCCGAGTGGGCCGCGCGCCGGGCCGCCCGGCTCACCGCCGACGTCGAACGCCTCCGGGAGCGCCCGGCGCCCGCCAGCTCCGTCGTCGCGGGCGCCGATGACCGCATCGAGCTGCACTCGCTCGGCACGGGGCGCAGGCCGCGCGCCGCGCTCGCCGTCGGCACGGCGTCGACCCTCGGCACCGCCGAGCGGTACGCGGTGCACTCCGCCATCGCGCTGCTCACCCTCACCACGGAGCGGTCCCGCTCCCTGCACGCCGCCGAGCAGCGGATCGGCGCGGCCGTGCTGCGCATGCTGCTGGCCGGGGAGCCCGACCACGCGCGGACCGTCGCGGGCGACCTGTACGGCGGGCTCCTGGACGCGCCGTTCCGCCTCGTCGTCGCGGAGGTGGCGTCCGCGTCGGCGGCCCGGGTGCGGGCGGGCGCCGCGGAGGCCGCCGACGGCGGCGGCACGGAGGTCTCGCCGGGCACCGCCTCCGCCGCCGTCCTCGCGGCGGTGGCCGACGCCTCGGGCGGTGGTGACCCGCTCGCCGGACTCGTCGACGTCGTCGAGGCCGCGGCCGCGCGCTCCGGTGAGGCGCTGCTCGTCGTCCCGTACGGGGAACGGCTCGTGCTGCTCGTGCGGGACGGCGGCGCGGGAGCGCGGGCCTGCGCGGAGTACGCGGCCGCGCTGGAGGCGGGCCGGGGCGCCGCGGGACGCGAGGCCGCCGCTTCCGGCGCCTCCGGCGAGGAGGCCGAGCTGGTGATGGGCCTGTCCGCACCGGCAGGCCCGATCGCCGCGGCCACTGCCTACAAACAGTCCGAGCAGGCACTCTCCGTCGCGCGGCGCCGCGGTCGCGCACTCGTCGAGCACGAGGAACTGGCCGCCGGATCCGTCCTCCCCCTCCTCGCGGACGACGCGGTGCGGGCCTTCGCGGACGGCCTGCTCCGGGCGCTGCACGAACACGACGCGACCGGCCGCGGCGACCTCGTCGCCTCGCTCCGGGCGTGGCTCTCCCGGCACGGCCAGTGGGACGCGGCGGCCGCCGACCTCGGCGTCCACCGCCACACCCTCCGCTACCGCATGCGCAGAGTCGAGGAGATCCTCGGCCGCTCCCTCGACGACCCGGACGTCCGCATGGAGCTGTGGCTCTCCCTCAAGGCAACATCAATGGGCTCGGACTGACCGGGTTACGTGAACGTCGCCGAGCCCGCCGGCTGGGCTCAGGGGCGCGGGGAACTGCGCGACCAGCCACAACGCACCCGCACGTAACAGCCGAGACTCCGAGCGGGGCACGAGAACGTCGCCGGGCCCGCCGGATGGCCCAGGGGCGCGGGGAACTGCGCGCCCAGCCACAACACACCCGCACGTAACAGCCGACACTCCGAGCGGGGCACGTGAACGTCGCCGGGTCCGCCGGGTGGCCCAGGGGCGCGGGGAACTGCGCGACCAGCCACAACGCACCCGCACGTAACGGCCGAGACTCCGAGCGGGGCACGTGAACGTCGCCGGGCCCGCCGGGTGGGCTCAGGGGCGCGGGGAACTGCGCGCCCAGCCACAACGCACCCGCACGGGAGAACGGACGGCCGAAGACCCCGCCCCGTACAAACCGGTGCAGGCCCCCCGGCCAGTACTCCGCGCCGGACAAACGTCAGCACGTTCCCCTGCCCCTACGGTGAGGGACGTACCCCCAGACACACCACCGCGGAAGGGCCGGGAATCGACATGACTTCCATCCACGCCTTCTGGCTCGCCGGTCGCCAGACCACCGGCGAGACCACCCTCGACGTCACCTCGCCCTGGGACGGACGGCTCGTCGGCAAGGCCGCCGTCCCGACCGACGCCCAGGTCGAGGAGGCCGTCGCCGCCGCGTACGCCGTGCGCGACGAGTTCGCCGCGACCCCGGCCCACGTCCGCGCCGCCGCCCTCGACCACGTGAGCCGCAGGCTCGTCGAGCGCACCGAGGAGATCGCCCAGCTGATCTCCGGCGAGAACGGCAAGCCCATCAAGTGGGCCCGCGGCGAGGTCGGCCGCGCGGTCTCGGTCTTCCGGTTCGCCGCGGAGGAGGCCCGCCGCTTCAACGGCGGCGAGGCCCAGCGCCTGGACACCGACGCCGGCGGCCAGGGCCGCCTCGCGCTCACCCGCCGCTTCCCCAAGGGCGTCGTCCTCGGCATCGCGCCGTTCAACTTCCCGCTGAACCTCTGCGCGCACAAGATCGCCCCGGCCATCGCCGTCGGCGCGCCGATCATCCTGAAGCCGGCCCCCGCGACGCCGCTCTCCGGCCTGATCCTCGGCGAGCTGCTCGCCGAGACCGAGCTGCCCGCCGGCTCCTGGTCGGTCCTGCCGGTCGCCAACGACAAGATGCCCGCCCTCGTCCAGGACGAGCGGATGCCGGTGATCTCCTTCACCGGCTCCGACAAGGTCGGTTACGCGATCATGGACTCGGTGCCGCGCAAGCACTGCACCCTGGAGCTCGGCGGCAACGGCGCGGCCGTCGTCCTCGCCGACTACTCCTCCGACGAGGACCTCGACTGGGCCGCCTCGCGCATCGCGACGTTCTCCAACTACCAGGGCGGCCAGTCCTGCATCTCGGTGCAGCGGGTCATCGCGGACGCGTCCGTGTACGACCGCCTGGTGCAGCGCGTGGTCAAGGCCGTCGAGGCCCAGGTCACCGGCGACCCGTCCGACCCGGCCACCGAGGTCGGCCCGCTGGTCAACGAGGACGCCGCCAAGCGCGTGGAGTCCTGGGTCGACGAGGCGGCCAAGGCGGGCGCCAAGGTGCTCACCGGCGGCAAGCGCGACGGCGCCACCTACGCCCCGACCGTGCTCGCCGACGTACCGGCCGACGTCACGATCGCCTGCGAGGAGGTCTTCGGACCGGTCCTCACGCTCCGCAAGGTGAACGGCGAGGAGGAGGCGTTCGCCGCCGTGAACGACTCCAAGTACGGCCTCCAGGCGGGTGTCTTCACGCACGACCTGCAGACCGCCTTCCGCGCCCACCGCGCCCTCGAGGTCGGCGGCGTCGTCATCGGCGACGCCCCGTCCTACCGCGCCGACCAGATGCCGTACGGCGGCGTCAAGCAGTCCGGCGTGGGCCGCGAGGGCGTCCGCTTCGCGATGGACGACTACACCTACGAGCGCGTCATGGTCCTGACGGGCCTCGCCCTGTAGGACCACGTCCCGCAAAGGACAACGGCCGGAGCCCACTGTGCGGGGGCTCCGGCCGTTCTCGTACGCGACGGTATGCGCCGAACGACGCGCGAGGACTGGTGGGGTCGGGATGAATCGGGTACCAACGATGGGTACCGACGATCCAGTAGCACCAGTCAGTAACCGACCGGGCAGGTCCGGGCCGAGCGGCCCGGCGGCCCCGCTTCGCGGCGAGGTGAGCTCCTCATGTCCGCACCAACCCCCAAACCGTCAGTGAGTGAACGCGAGGCCCGGCAGGTCGCCGAGGCCGCCCGTGAGCAGGACTGGCGCAAGCCCAGTTTCGCCAAGGAACTCTTCCTCGGCCGCTTCCGGCTCGACCTGATCCACCCGCACCCCATGCCGCCCGACGAGGACGCGCAGCGCGGCGAGGAGTTCCTGGCCAAACTGCGCGACTTCTGCGAGACGAAGATCGACTCGGCCCGCATCGAGCGCGAGGCGAAGATCCCCGACGAGGTCCTCAACGGCCTCAAGGAGCTCGGCGCGCTCGGCATGAAGATCGACACGAAGTACGGCGGGCTCGGCCTCACGCAGGTCTACTACAACAAGGCCCTGGCCCTGGCCGGCTCCGCCAACCCCGCGATCGGCGCGCTGCTCTCCGCCCACCAGTCGATCGGCGTGCCGCAGCCCCTGAAGATCTTCGGCACGCAGGAGCAGAAGGACGCCTTCCTGCCGCGGTGCGCCCGCACCGACATCACCGCGTTCCTGCTCACCGAGCCGGACGTCGGCTCCGACCCGGCGCGGCTCGCCACCCTGGCGGTGCCCGACGGCGACGACTACATCCTCGACGGCGTGAAGCTGTGGACGACCAACGGCGTCGTCGCCGACCTGCTCGTCGTCATGGCGCGGGTGCCGAAGTCGGAGGGGCACAAGGGCGGCATCACGGCGTTCGTCGTCGAGGCCGCGTCCGAGGGCGTCACCGTCGAGAACCGCAACGCGTTCATGGGCCTGCGCGGCCTGGAGAACGGCGTGACCCGCTTCCACCAGGTCCGCGTCCCGGCCGCCAACCGCATCGGCCAGGAGGGCGCGGGCCTGAAGATCGCCCTCACCACCCTCAACACCGGCCGGCTGTCGCTGCCCGCGATGTGCGTCGGCGCGGGGAAGTGGTGCCTGAAGATCGCCCGCGAGTGGTCGGCCGCGCGGGAGCAGTGGGGCAAGCCCGTGGCGTTCCACGAGGCCGTCGGCTCGAAGGTCTCCTTCATCGCGGCGACGACCTTCGCGCTGGAAGCCGTCCTCGACCTCTCCTCGCAGATGGCCGACGAGGACCGCAACGACATCCGCATCGAGGCGGCCCTCGCCAAGCTGTACGGCTCCGAGATGGCCTGGCTGATGGCCGACGAGCTCGTCCAGATCCGCGGCGGCCGCGGCTTCGAGACGGCCGAGTCCCTCGCGGCCCGCGGCGAGCGCGCCGTCCCCGCCGAGCAGGTCCTGCGGGACCTGCGCATCAACCGCATCTTCGAGGGCTCCACCGAGATCATGCACCTGCTGATCGCGCGCGAGGCCGTCGACGCCCACCTGAAGGTCGCGGGCGACCTCATCGACCCCGACAAGACCCTGTCGGACAAGGCGAAGGCGGGCGCGCGGGCGGGCGGCTTCTACGCCCGCTGGCTGCCGAAGCTGGTCGCCGGGCCCGGGCAACTCCCGCGCTCGTACGCGGAGTTCCACCCGGCGGGCCACGCCGACCTCTCCGGCCACCTGCGCTATGTGGAGCGCGGCGCCCGCAAGCTGGCCCGCTCCACCTTCTACGCCATGTCCCGCTGGCAGGGGAAGATGGAGACCAAGCAGGGCTTCCTCGGCCGCGTCGTCGACATCGGGGCCGAGCTCTTCGCGATGAGCGCGGCCTGTGTCCGCGCCGAGCTCCTGCGCACCACCGAGGACCACGGCCGCGAGGCGTACCAACTGGCCGACGTCTTCTGCCGCCAGGCCCGCATCCGGGCCGACGAACTCTTCGACCGGCTGTGGACCAACACCGACGAGCTGGACCGCAAGGTGGTCAAGGGCGTCCTCTCGGGGACGTACACCTGGCTCGAATCCGGCGTGGTCGACCCGTCCGGCGACGGGCCGTGGATCGCGGACACGAAGCTCCCCGAGACGCCACGCCCGGACGTACGGCGGGTGATCAAGGAGGGCTGACCGCGGCGGGGCTCACCCGGACAGGGCGCGGCGCAGGACTGCGCCCAGTTCGGCGACCTGCCGCTGCGACACGTCGGCGGAGAGGATCGCCTGCGAGCCGTGGAACGTGCCGGGCCACTGGTGCAGTTCCACGGAGACGCCCGCCTGCAGCAGGCGCAGCGCGTAGGCGATGTCCTCGTCGCGGTTCGGGTCGAACTCGGCGGTGGCGATGTGGGCGGGCGGCAGGCCGGACAGATCGGTGGCCCGTGCCGGGGCGGCGTACGGCGTGGCGGCCTGGCCGCCCAGGTAGTGCCGCCACGAGGCGGCGAGCCTGCCGCGGTCCATCCACGGCGTGTCGGTGAAGTTCCGCGCCGACCACGTCTCCTGCCGGTCGTCGAGCCCGGCCTGGTTGAGCAGCTGGAAGCGGATCGCGGGGCCCTGCTCGTCGCGGGCCCGCAGCGTCAGGGCCGCGGCGAGGTTCCCGCCGGCGCTGTGACCGCCGACCGCGATCCGCACCGGGTCGACGCCGAGCTCCGCCACGTGCGCGGCGGTCCACTCCAGTACGGCGTACGCGTCGTCGAGGGCGGCAGGGAAGCGGTGCTCGGGGGAGAGCCGGTAGCCCACCGAGACCACCACGGCCCCCGACCCGGCGGCGAGCAGCCCGGCCATCATGTGCTCGCTGTCGAGGCCGCCGAAGACGAACCCGCCGCCGTGCAGCCACACGACGGCGCCCTGCGCCCGGTGCGGGCGGTAGAGCCGCACCGGCACGTCGGGCTCCGCGGGCACCGTGCGGTCCTCGACCACCATGCCCGAGGTGTCGGGCACAGGCCGCGCGGCGGCGTACCCGGCGATGCTCGCGCGCGCGGCCACCGGGTCGTTCAGGTCCGCTTCCGGGAGCAGCGGCAGAAATGCTTCGAGTTCGGGATCCATGCCGGTCATCCTCATCGGCACGGCGCACCCGGTCACCCGCCATCCGTCGCACATCCCACCCCGAACGCGCACCGATCGGCGCCCACCGAGCGGCGACCGGCCGCGCCACATCCGCGCCGACCGGGCACGCCCTGTCGGGCGGGGAGCAGGTTGCGGACACAATAGGGGGATGAGCGACAGCCCATCCCCCCTCGCCGACCCGCATCTCGTCTTCGACCCCGTCTCCAGCGCGGACGGGGCCGGACCGCGGGACATCGTGATCCTCGGCTCCACGGGCTCGATCGGCACCCAGGCCATCGACCTCGTCCTGCGCAACCCCGACCGCTTCCGCGTCACGGCGCTCTCCGCCGCGGGCGGCCGTGTCGGCCTCCTCGCCGAGCAGGCCCGGCAGCTGCGGGTGCGGACCGTCGCGGTCGCCCGCGAGGACGCCGTACCGGCGCTGCGCGAAGCCCTCCGGGGGCAGTACGCAGGGGGGGAGCCGCTCCCCGAGATCCTGGCCGGACCCGACGCGGCCACCCAGCTCGCCGCCTCCGACTGCCACACGGTCCTCAACGGCATCACCGGCTCCATCGGCCTCGCCCCGACGCTCGCCGCCCTCGAAGCGGGCCGCACCCTGGCGCTCGCCAACAAGGAATCCCTCATCGTCGGCGGCCCCCTGGTGAAGGCGATCGCCAAGCCCGGCCAGATCATTCCGGTCGACTCCGAGCACGCGGCCCTCTTCCAGGCGCTGGCCGCGGGCACGCGCGCGGACGTACGCAAACTCGTCGTCACCGCCTCCGGAGGCCCCTTCCGGGGGCGTACGAAGGCCGACCTCGCGCACGTCACCCCCGAGGACGCGCTGGCGCACCCCACCTGGGCCATGGGCCCGGTCATCACGGTGAACTCCGCGACGCTGGTCAACAAGGGCCTGGAGGTCATCGAGGCGCACCTCCTCTACGACATCCCCTTCGACCGCATCGAGGTCGTGGTCCACCCGCAGTCGTACGTGCACTCCATGGTGGAGTTCACCGACGGCTCGACCCTCGCCCAGGCCACCCCGCCCGACATGCGGGGCCCGATCGCCATCGGCATCGGCTGGCCCGAACGCGTGCCGGACGCGGCGCCCGCCTTCGACTGGACCAAGGCGTCGAGCTGGGAGTTCTTCCCCCTCGACAACGACGCTTTCCCGTCGGTCGGCCTCGCCCGGCACGTCGGGGAGCTCGCGGGCACGGCCCCGGCGGTGTTCAATGCCGCCAACGAGGAGTGCGTGGACGCGTTCCTGAAGGGCGCGCTGCCCTTCAACGGCATCATGGAGACGGTGACCCGGACCGTGGAGGAACACGGCGTCCCCGTCACCGGTGCGTCGGGAACCTCCCTGACCGTCTCCGACGTCCTCGAGGCGGAGACCTGGGCGCGTGCTCGGGCACGCGAACTGGCAGCAAAGACGACCGCGGAGGCCCGTGCATGACGACCTTGATGATGATCCTCGGGATAGTCGTCTTCGTGATCGGGCTGCTCTTCTCGATCGCCTGGCACGAGCTGGGGCACCTGTCGACCGCCAAGATGTTCGGCATCCGCGTGCCGCAGTACATGGTCGGCTTCGGCCCGACCCTCTTCTCGCGCAAGAAGGGCGACACCGAGTACGGCATCAAGGCCATCCCCCTCGGCGGCTACATCCGCATGATCGGCATGTTCCCGCCGGGCGCCGACGGCCGCATAGAGGCACGGTCGACGTCCCCCTGGCGCGGCATGATCGAGGACGCCCGCTCGGCGGCCTTCGAGGAGCTCAAGCCCGGCGACGAGACCCGTCTCTTCTACACGCGCAAGCCGTGGAAGCGCGTGATCGTGATGTTCGCCGGTCCCTTCATGAACCTGATCCTCGCCGTGGCGATCTTCCTCGGCGTGATGATGACGTTCGGCATCAGCAGCCAGACGACCCAGGTCGGCAAGGTCTCCGACTGCGTCATCCAGCAGAGCGAGAACCGCGCCAAGTGCGAG
Source organism: Streptomyces sp. NPDC039462 (assembly GCF_055639375.1). Lineage (NCBI taxonomy): Bacteria > Bacillati > Actinomycetota > Actinomycetes > Kitasatosporales > Streptomycetaceae > Streptomyces > Streptomyces sp. NPDC039462. Next base: position 66,004 of record NZ_JBVKAO010000002.1, on the reverse strand, counting down.
AAGGGCGACAAGGCCGCGCCCGCCAAGGCGGCGGGCCTGAAGCCGGGCGACAAGATCGTCGCGTTCCAGGGCCAGCCCGTCGACGAGTGGTCCGCGCTCCAGTCGAAGATCCGCGAGACCATCGGCCCGGCCACCATCACGGTCGAGCGCGACGGCAAGCGGATCGACCTGCACGCGAACCTCATCAAGAACCAGGTCACCAAGACCGACGGCGACGGCGCCTATGTGGAGGGCAAGTACGTCTACGCGGGCTTCCTCGGCTTCACGCCCGCCAGCGGCATCGTGCAGCAGTCCTTCGGCGACTCCGTCGACCGCATGGGCGACATGATGGAGAACGGCGTCGAGTCGATCATCGCCCTGCCCTCCAAGGTCCCCGACCTGTGGAACGCGGCGTTCAGCGACGGCGAGCGCAAGCAGGACTCCCCGATGGGCGTGGTCGGCGCGGCCCGGGTGGGCGGCGACGTGTTCACCCTGGACATCCCGCCGGAGAACCAGATCGCGATGATGCTGTTCCTCATCGCGGGCTTCAACCTCTCCCTGTTCCTGTTCAACATGCTGCCGCTGCTCCCGCTCGACGGCGGGCACATCGCGGGCGCCCTGTGGGAGTCCCTGCGCCGCAACGCGGCGAAGGTCCTGCGCCGCCCCGACCCGGGCCCGTTCGACGTGGCGAAGCTGATGCCGGTCGCCTACGTGGTGGCGGGGATCTTCATCTGCTTCACGATCCTGGTCCTCATCGCGGACGTGGTGAATCCGGTGAGAATCTCCTGATTACGAGAAGTTTGCGGCGGCCCGGCACCTTATGTGACGGGCCGCCCACCATTGAGTGGACTTCCGGACGGGATGTGCCCGGGCCCGGCAGGGTGCCGTAATCTCGAAGCCCGGAGCCCGTCGATGCCGGGACCCGGTCACACCTTGTGATCCACACCTTGTGACCCACGCCTTGTGATCCACACTCTTGGGGATGCTCGCCAGATGACTGCCGTATCGCTCGGAATCCCGTCCGTTCCGACCAAGCTCGCCGACCGAAGGGTCAGCCGGAAGATCCAGGTCGGCACGGTGGCCGTGGGCGGCGACGCCCCGGTCTCGGTGCAGTCCATGACGACGACGCGTACCTCGGACATCGGTGCCACGCTGCAGCAGATCGCGGAGCTGACCGCCTCGGGCTGCCAGATCGTGCGCGTCGCCTGCCCCACGCAGGACGACGCGGACGCGCTCGCCACGATCGCGCGCAAGTCGCAGATCCCGGTGATCGCCGACATCCACTTCCAGCCGAAGTACGTCTTCGCGGCGATCGACGCCGGCTGCGCGGCGGTCCGCGTCAACCCGGGCAACATCAAGCAGTTCGACGACAAGGTCAAGGAGATCGCGCGGGCCGCCAAGGACGCGGGCACGCCGATCCGCATCGGCGTCAACGCGGGCTCGCTGGATGCCCGGCTGCTGAAGAAGTACGGCAAGGCGACCCCCGAGGCCCTCGTCGAGTCGGCGCTGTGGGAGGCGTCCCTCTTCGAGGAGCACGACTTCCGTGACATCAAGATCTCGGTCAAGCACAACGACCCGGTGGTCATGGTCAACGCCTACCGCCAGCTCGCCGCCCAGTGCGACTACCCCCTCCACCTCGGTGTGACCGAGGCGGGCCCCGCCTTCCAGGGCACCATCAAGTCGGCGGTCGCCTTCGGCGCGCTGCTCTCCGAGGGCATCGGCGACACGATCCGCGTCTCGCTGTCCGCGCCCCCCGCGGAGGAGATCAAGGTCGGCATCCAGATCCTGGAGTCCCTCAACCTCCGCCAGCGCCGCCTGGAGATCGTGTCCTGCCCGTCCTGCGGGCGTGCCCAGGTCGACGTCTACAAGCTCGCCGAAGAGGTCACCGCGGGCCTGGAGGGCATGGAGGTGCCGCTGCGCGTCGCGGTCATGGGCTGCGTCGTGAACGGGCCGGGCGAGGCCCGCGAGGCCGACCTCGGCGTCGCCTCCGGCAACGGCAAGGGCCAGATCTTCGTCAAGGGCGAGGTCATCAAGACCGTCCCCGAGTCGAAGATCGTGGAGACCCTCATCGACGAGGCGATGAAGATCGCGGAGCAGATGGAGAAGGACGGGGTGGCCTCCGGCGAGCCGACAGTGGCCGTCGCAGGCTGACGCCCGCACCTCTCTCCCTTACCCGGCGCCCCACTACTCCCCGGCGCCGGGGCCCCAGGTTCGCCCCCGCACACCCCGCCCCCGCCGGGCCCCGGCACCACCGGCCTCCGCCCTGCACGGATACGCGGGGCCTGGCCCCGCCCGCCTCGGGCCCACCGGCATGCGCGGCGCCCGGCCCCGCCGCTGCACGCCGGTATGCGGGGGCGTCCGGCCCCACCGGCCTCGGGCCCGCCGCTGTGCGCCGGTATGCGGGGCGTCCGGCGCCGCCTGCCTCGGGCCCGCTGCTGCGCGTCGGTTTGCGGGGCGTCCGGCCCCACTCGCCTCGGGCCCGCCGCTGCGCGCCGGTATGCCCAGTCCCCGGCATCGCCCAGCCCTGGCCCGCCGCTGCGCGGCGGTTTCCCCACCCACCCGCCCTGTCAGCCATGCGTGCCGGTTTGCGGGGTGCTCGGCGCCGCCGACCTCGGGCCCGCCGCTGCGCGCCGGTATGCGGCATACCCGGCCCCGCCCAGCCTCGGGCCCGCCGCTTCGCGGCGGTATGCCCAGTCCCCGGCATCGCCCAGCCCCGGCCCGCCGCTGCGCGACGGTTTCCCCACCCACCCGCCCTCTTCCCCAGCCCCTAGAGCAACGGAACGGCGCGGGGCAAACGGGTGGGCGGGTGGGCAGACCCCGCCGCGAAGCGGCGGGAAGGCGCTCGCCCCACCAGGGTGAAGCCGAAGGACGACCCCGGCCACGGAGCGGCGGGAAGGCGCTCGCCCCACCGGGGGGAAGCCGAGGGACGACCCGGGCCACGGAGCGGCGGGAAGGCTCCCACCACTTGGGGACAGCCATAGGCCGAACCGTGTCGTGAAGCGGCGGCAAGGCGTCCTGCTCCCTCCGGGGGTAGCCAAGGTGCGCCTCCCGCCGCGAAGCGGCGAGCAAGCACCCGCCCCCACCCGGGGATACCCAAGAGCCGCCGCCCTCCCAGCGCAGCGGCGAAAGCGCCCCCCCCGCCCCGCCCAGGGGCAGTCGCCCGGTGGGCAGGAAGTCGTGGGGGACAAAAGGCACCCCCCGCACAAGGCGCCCCCGCCAGGTACAGTGCGGAGATCAGCAGACCGTATGGTGAGGCCCCCGCACGTGTTGACTCAGACCACTACCCGGGTCCTCGAACCGAGTGACCTCGACGCCGCGCTCGCCGTGCTCGACCGCGAGCCGGTCGCGAACGCCTTCGTGACCGCTCGCGTCCAGGTGGCCGGCCTCGACCCCTGGCGTCTCGGCGGCGAGATGTGGGGCTGGTACGAGCACGGCATGCTGGAGTCCCTCTGCTACGCGGGCGCCAACCTCGTCCCCATCTGCGCGACCCCCCGAGCCGTACGAGGCTTCGCCGACCGGGCCCGCAGGGCGGGCCGCCGCTGCTCGTCCATCGTCGGCCCCGCCGCCTCCACGGCCCAGCTGTGGCGGCTCCTGGAACCGTCCTGGGGCCCCGCCCGCGAGGTCCGCGCCCAGCAGCCCCTGATGGTCACCGACCGGCTCCCGGACGACGTCGTCCCCGATCCGTACGTCCGTCGCGTCCGAAAGGACGAGATGGACACGATCATGCCGGCGTGCATCGCCATGTTCACCGAGGAGGTCGGGGTCTCGCCGATGGCGGGCGACGGCGGGCTCCTCTACCAGGCCCGGGTCGCCGAACTGGTCGGCTCGGGCCGATCGTTCGCCCGCCTCGACCGGGACGGCAAGGTCGTCTTCAAGGCGGAGATCGGCGCCGCCACGGCGAAGGCCTGCCAGATCCAGGGCGTGTGGGTGGCCCCCGAGTACCGCGGCCGCGGCCTCGCCGCCCCCGGCATGGCGGCCGTCCTGCGCTACGCCCTCGCGGACGTCGCCCCCGTCGCCAGCCTCTACGTGAACGACTTCAACACCGCCGCCAGGTCGGCGTACCGGAGGGTCGGTTTCCGGGAGGTCGGGGCGTTCATGAGTGTCCTGTTCTGACATCAGTGTCCGCGCGACCCGGCACGAGCGTCCTGTTCTGAACGCGACCCTCGCAAAGTAGGGTCGGCCCCATGACAGACGATGTCGTGATCGCTCCGATCGACCTCGCCGCGCGCGTGGACGACGCCCTGCGCGTCCAGGCCGACGCCTTCGGACTGAGCGAGGACGAGGTGGCCGTGCGGCGCCAGATCGTCCTGCGGCACCTCACGTATCCGCGCGCCCGCGCGTTCGGCGCGACGACCCCCGACGACCGGCTCGTCGGCTTCGTCTACGGCATGCCCAACAGCCGGGGCCACTGGTGGTCGACGGTCGTCGAGCCGTACCTGCGCAGCCAGAACCTGGACGGCTGGCTGGACGACTCCTTCGTCATCACCGAGCTGCACGTGCACCCCGGCCACCAGAACCGCGGCATCGGGCGCGCGCTCATCACCACCATCACCGAAGGCGTCCCCGAGCCCCGCTCGATCCTCTCCGCGATCGACGTGGAGAGCCCCGCCCGGGGCCTGTACCGCTCCCTCGGGTACACCGATCTGGCGCGCCGCGTCCTGTTCCCCAGCGCCCCCAAGCCGTACGCCGTGATGGGCGCCCCGCTGCCCCTGCCGAAACGGGTCTGAGCCGTAACCGATTTCCGCCCGCACCCGGCCCCCGGCTAACCTCCTGAGACCACCCTTACGCAGCAGGTACGCAGCAGGAGTTCTCCATGGCCCAGGTCCAGCGCATGTCCCGTTTGATGGCGAAGACCCTGCGCGACGACCCCGCGGACGCCGAGGTGCTGAGCCACAAACTCCTCGTCCGCGCCGGTTACGTGCGCCGCACCGCCGCCGGCGTCTGGTCCTGGCTGCCGCTCGGCAAGAAGGTCCTCGCCAACGTCGAGCGCGTCGTCCGCGAGGAGATGGACGCCATGGGCGGCCAGGAGGTCTCGCTGCCCGCCCTGCTGCCCAAGGAGCCGTACGAGGCGACGGGCCGCTGGACCGAGTACGGCGCGGAGCTGTTCCGGCTCAACGACCGCAAGGGCGGCGACTACCTCCTCGGCCCCACCCACGAGGAGATCTTCACCCTCCTGGTCAAGGACCAGTGCACGTCCTACAAGGACCTGCCCGTGATCCTCTACCAGATCCAGACCAAGTACCGCGACGAGGCCCGCCCCCGCGCCGGCATCCTCCGCGGCCGTGAGTTCCTCATGAAGGACTCCTACTCCTTCGACCTGGAGGACGAGGGCCTCGCCCAGTCGTACGCGCTGCACCGCGCCGCGTACCAGAAGATCTTCCAGCGCCTCGGCCTCGACTACCGCATCTGCGCCGCCACCGCCGGCGCCATGGGCGGCTCGAAGTCCGAGGAGTTCCTCGCCCCGGCAGCGGCCGGCGAGGACACCTTCGCCGACTGCCCGAACTGCGACTACGCGGCCAACACGGAGGCCGTCTCCTTCGCCCTGAAGCCGGTCGACGCGGCCGGCGTGCCCGCCGCCGAGGACATCCCCACCCCCGACACCCCGACCATCGAGACGCTCGCCGCGCACCTCGGCGTCCCGGCGTCGGCCACCCTCAAGAACCTCCTCGTGAAGGTCGACGGCGAGATCGTCGCCGTCGGTGTCCCCGGCGACCGCGAGGTCGACATGGACAAGGTCGAGGCGCACTTCGCGCCCGCCGCGGTGGAGCTGGTGACGGCCGAGGACTTCGCGGACCGCGACGATCTCGTACGCGGTTACGTCGGCCCGCAGGGCCTGGAGAAGGTCCAGTACGTCGCCGACCCGCGCGTGGCCCCCGGCACCGCCTGGATCACCGGCGCCAACAAGGACGGCGTGCACGCCAAGAACGTCGTCGCCGGCCGCGACTTCGAGGTCGACGCGTACGTCGACGTCGTGGTCGTCCAGGAGGGCGACCCGTGCCCGAACTGCGGCACCGGCCTCAAGCTGGACCGCGCCATCGAGATCGGCCACATCTTCCAGCTCGGCCGCAAGTACGCCGACGCCTTCCAGCTCGACGTCCTCGGCCAGAACGGCAAGCCGGTCCGCGTGACCATGGGCTCGTACGGCATCGGCGTCTCGCGCGCCGTCGCCGCCCTCGCCGAGCAGCACGCCGACGACAAGGGCCTGATCTGGCCGGAGGAGATCGCCCCGGCCGACGTCCACGTCGTCGCCGCGGGCAAGGCGCTCCAGACCGAGCTGGCCCTGGAGGTCTCCGACAAGCTGGCCGCGGCCGGTGTCCGGGTCCTCGTCGACGACCGGCCCGGCGTCTCGCCGGGCGTGAAGTTCACCGACTCCGAGCTGATGGGTGTGCCGAAGATCCTGGTCGCGGGCCGCCGCTCCGCCGACGGCGTCCTCGAGCTCAAGGACCGCCGCACCGGCGAGCGCGAGGAGCTCACGGTCGACGAGGCGATCGCCCGCCTGACGGCCTGACGGGACACGGAGAGGGCGCACCCCGGCCGGGGTGCGCCCTCTCGCGTACCGCTACCGCTACCGCTACAGCCAGCCCGCGAACTCCAGCAACAGCTCCGCGTCCTGCGGCCGCCCCACCCGCAGCGCCCGCACCCCCGACTCCACGGCCCGGAACAGCGTCCAGCCCCGCAGCCGCTCCTGGTCGACCTCCAGAGACTCGGCGAGCTTCTTCACGCGACGCCGCGTGATCGAGGCGCCCGACGGCGACGCGATCAGGTCCTCCACGCGGTCACGGACGAGCCGTGCCAGATCGAAGGCCGGATCCCCGACCACCGGGTCGGGGCCCACCGCCAGCCACGGCAGCCGGTCCCCGGCGAGCACCTTGCTCTGCCGGAAGGTGCCGTGCAGCAGCCGCGGCGCCACGCCCCCGGACTCCCCGGCCAGCAGCTCGTCGCGGGCCGCGAGCGCCGCGTCGACCAGCGGCGCCACGTCCGCGTCGGCGGCCGCCGAGGCGCGCATCGCGTCGGCCTGCCGCCCCGTCCGCTCGGCGACCGTCTCGAAGCGGTGCCCGGCGGGCGGTTCCACCCACAGCCGCCGCAGCGTCCCCGCGGCCTCCAGGAGCGCCTTCGCCTCGGGCAGCGACCGCACGGACACGTCACGGTGCAGCCGCTCCAGGAGCAGCGCCCCGTCCGAGAACTCCGGGTCGAGCAGCCGCGCGGCGCCGAGTCCGCCCCAGTGGGCGAGCGCGGCCCGCTCGCTCTCCGGCCGCGACCGCGGCGGCACGAGCTTCAGCACGGCGGGCGTGCCGTCGGCCCGCCGCACCAGCAGTACGAGGCTGCTGCGGCCACCGGGAAGGTGGGTCCGCTCGACGGTCAACTCGCGTAGAGCGACGGACTGTTCGACTGCCTCGGGCAGCTTCTCCAGCCAGTCGTCGCCGTCCTGCGCCGTCTCGCCGAGAGCTGTGACGAGGCGCTGCGGCGGTTCGAGAGCCATGCGCGAGTTGTTCCCTTCCTGAACGCGTTACGCCTTGGGAGTCGCCGGTGCGGACGACGGTGTCGACCGCTCGGCGAGCCCAGGGAAGGCTACGCTCCCGGCCCGCCACCGTGCCGCACGGACCGCCGCCTCCCGCAGCGCACGGGCCGCGGTGCCGCGCCGGGTGCCCGTCGACGCGCGTACGAGATCGGAGTAGACGCCCGCGACCCGGTCCTCAAGCTCCGTGGCGAGCCGGGCGGCCGCCGCGGCGTCCGGCACCGGGAACGGCAGCGAGTACGCCGCGTCCGCGGACTGCGGCTCGCCGCCCAGGTCGCGCACGGCGCGCTGCAGCTCGTCGCGCCGGGCGCGGTGCGCGTCGTACGCCGTGCGCGCCTCGGGCCTGCGCTTGTCGCCGATCCGGCCGCCGACGACCCCGTAGCCGTACACCGCCGCGTGCTCGGCGCCGAGAGCGGCCTGCAGGGCCTTCAGCTCCTCGTCCTTCGACCCCTTGGGGTCCTTCGCGTCGCTCACTTGTCGCCCTCCCGCTCGGTCAGCAGATACGCGTGGGCCGCGCCGGCGGCCGCCACCGAGGCGAGCAGCCTGCCCTCCTCGGCCGGGGCGTCCAGCAGGGCCTGGCCCCGGCGGTCGGCCAGCTCGCGCTCGGCCTTGGCGAGAGCGCGTACGGCGTCCCCGGGGTCGGCGGGCACGGACGGCGAAGGACCGGCGGGGGCGGACGGCGACGGGGCGGCGGACCCGGAGGCCGTGGCGGCCGGGGCGGACGGGGCGCGGCCGGCCGCGAAGGCGTCGGCGTGCTGCTTCACCTCGGACCGCAGCGGCGCGAGCCGTCCGGCGAGCGAGGGATGCGCCGCGAGCACGGCGTCGTACCGCCCGAGGAGCTCCCTGCTGTCCTTCGCGGCCGCGGCGCGCAGCCGCCGGGCGGCGGACGACTCCTTGGTGTCGGAGCCTGCGGAGTCCGTGCAGCCCGCGAGCAGCGCCGCGGAAGCGACGCCGGCGGCCCCGGTGAGCAGACTCCTTCGGCGCGGGCCCGGGCGGGACCGCGGGGCGGTGAGATACGACGGCACGGCAGACGTCCTCGGAAGGAAGGCCAAAAGGCGCGAGCGAGAGGGGGAGAGAAGGGAACAGGAAGGGAACAGAGGGCAGAGCGACGGGCACGGACTTTGTGATCACCGTACCTTCGGACCGGCCCCGCGCCCGCGAGCGGCTCGGGACGGAGCGGCGCATCGTCCGCTCCGTGGGCCGCAACACCCCTCGGGACCGGATACCCTTTGACCTGACACGCAGACTTGCAACGCACCCACAACAGCACACGCGGCCGAGGAGTCACCCGGATGAGCACCACCCAGAGCGAGAGGCTGCGGCAACTACTGGAACCGCTCGTCACCTCGCAGGACCTGGATCTCGAAGAGATCGAAGTGGCCTCCGTCGGACGCAAGCGGGTGCTGAGAGTCGTCATCGACTCCGAGAGCGGCGTGGACCTGGACCAGATCGCGGAAGTGAGCCGCCTGCTCTCCGCGAAGCTCGACGAGAGCGACGCCATGGGCGAGGGGGAGTACGACCTGGAGGTCGGTTCCCCCGGCGCCGAGCGGGCCCTGACCGAGCACCGTCACTATGTGCGCGCCGTGGACCGCCTGGTGAAGTTCCAGCTGACCGAGGGCGGCGAGCTGACCGCCCGCATCCTCACCGTGGACGACGAGGGCCTCGACCTCGAAGTGCCCGGCGTGAAGGGCCGCAAGCCCACGTCGCGCCGGATCGCCTTCGACGAGATCGACAAGGCGCGTGTGCAGGTCGAGTTCAACCGCAAGGACAAGAAGGAAGAGGAGGCGTAGCCGTGGACATCGACATGAGTGCCCTGCGGGGTCTGGTCCGGGAGAAGGAGATCTCCTTCGACCTCCTCGTCGAGGCGATCGAGTCGGCCCTCCTCATCGCCTACCACCGCACCGAAGGCAGTTTCCGCCGCGCACGGGTGAAGCTGGACCGCGAGACCGGCCACGTGACGGTGTGGGCGACGGAGGACCCGGCGGACCTCGAAGAGGGCCAGGAGCCCAAGGAGTTCGACGACACCCCGTCCGACTTCGGCCGCATCGCCGCGACCACGGCGAAGCAGGTCATCCTGCAGCGCCTGCGCGACGCCCAGGACGACGTGACCCTCGGTGAGTACGCGGGCCGTGAGGGCGACATCGTCACCGGTGTCGTCCAGCAGGGCCGCGACCCGAAGAACGTCCTTGTGGACATCGGCAAGCTGGAGGCCATCCTGCCGGTGCAGGAGCAGGTGCCCGGCGAGGAGTACCCGCACGGGATGCGCCTGCGGAGCTACGTCGTCCGGGTGGCGAAGGGCGTCCGCGGCCCGTCCGTGACGCTGTCGCGCACCCACCCGAACCTGGTGAAGAAGCTCTTCGCGCTGGAGGTCCCGGAGATCGCCGACGGTTCCGTCGAGATCACCGCCATCGCCCGCGAGGCCGGTCACCGCACCAAGATCGCGGTCCGCTCGACGCGCTCGGGGCTCAACGCCAAGGGTGCCTGCATCGGCCCCATGGGCAGCCGCGTGCGCAACGTGATGGGCGAGCTCAACGGCGAGAAGATCGACATCGTCGACTGGTCCGACGACCCGGCGGAGATGGTCGCCCACGCGCTCTCCCCGGCCCGCGTCAGCAAGGTCGAGGTCGTCGACCTCGGCGCCCGCTCGGCCCGGGTGACCGTGCCGGACTACCAGCTGTCGCTCGCGATCGGCAAGGAGGGGCAGAACGCCCGCCTGGCCGCCCGCCTCACGGGCTGGCGCATCGACATCAGGCCGGACACGGAGCAGCCCGACGACCGGGACGACCGGTAGCGGACCAGCGGCGGAAGCCGTCGCGGGAATAAATTCCGGGCGGCCATCGCTTCGATCACGACAGTATGTGGCGAGTAGCCGTTCGATTCTTGCCCCGAAGGGGTGAGGTCGGTGCGGGGAGGTAGACTTAAGCGTGTCTGGCCGGACGCATGCCCGCGCACGCCCTGAGCGCACCTGTGTGGGGTGCCGGGAGCGAGCGGCCAAGAGCGATCTGCTGCGCATCGTGGCGAAAGAGGGCGTCTGCGCCCCCGATCCTCGCGGTACGCTGCCCGGCCGGGGTGCGTATGTACACCCCGCCCTGGTCTGTCTGGACCTGGCGGTCCGCCGCCGGGCGCTTCCGAGGGCCTTTCGCGCCCAGGGACCGCTCGACACGGAGGCCTTGCGCCGGGCTGTCGAGGCAGTTGCCGAGCAGGCAACACCGTAAGACGTGGTCGCACGGAACCCCGTGCGGCCTTGGTATTCCGCGAGTTGGAAGTAGGTCGAGATTGCGATGAGCACTCGATGAGCACGCGATGAGTACGCCCATGAAGTAGCGACGGTCCGGCGTAACCCGGACCTAAAAGGAGCGAAGTGGCTAAGGTCCGGGTATACGAACTCGCCAAGGAGTTCGGGGTAGAGAGCAAGGTCGTCATGGCCAAGCTCACAGAACTCGGTGAATTCGTACGTTCGGCGTCCTCGACGATCGAGGCGCCCGTAGTACGCAAACTGACTGACGCATTCCAGCAGGGCGGCGGCAACGGCAAGTCCGCCGCCAAGCCCGGCGCGCCGCGCAAGCAGGCCGCCCCCAAGCCGCCGGCCCCCTCGGGCCCGGCGACCCCCTCTCCCGCGCAGGCCGCCCGTCCGGGTCCGGCCGCGCCCAAGCCGCCGGCGCCCAAGCCCGCCGCGGCCGAGAAGCCCGCGGCTTCGCCGGCGACCCCGGGCCCGCGCCCGACGCCGGGACCGAAGCCGCCGGCCCCCAAGCCCGCGCCGGCCTCGCCGGCTCCGGCCGCCCCGGAGTTCACCGCTCCGCCGGCCGCCCCGGCTGCTCCGGCCGCCCCTGCGGCCCCGCAGAGCCCCCGTCCGGCCGCCCGCCCGGGTGCCCCGAAGCCCGGTGGCCGTCCGGCCCCCGGTCAGGGCCAGGGTCAGGGTCAGGGCCGTGGCGACCGCAGTGAGCGTGGCGACCGCGGTGACCGTCAGGGCGCCCCGCGTCCCGGCGGCCAGGGCGGTGCCCCGCGTCCCGGTGGTGCCCGTCCCGCGGGTCCGCGTCCGGGCAACAACCCCTTCACCTCCGGCGGCTCCACCGGCATGGCGCGCCCGCAGGCGCCCCGTCCCGGCGGCGCCCCGCGTCCCGGCGGCCAGGGCGGCCCCGGCGGCGCCCCGCGCCCGCAGGGCCAGGGCGGCCCCGGTGGCGCTCCCCGTCCGCAGGGTCAGGGCGGTGCCCGTCCGACTCCGGGCGGCATGCCCCGTCCGCAGGCTCCGCGTCCCGGCGGCGCCCCCGGCGGCGGTCCCGCAGGTAACCGTCCGAACCCGGGCATGATGCCGCAGCGTCCCGCTGCCGGCCCGCGTCCCGGTGGTGGCCCCGGCGGCGGTCGTGGTCCCGGCGGCGGCGGTCGTCCGGGCGGCGGCGGTCGTCCCGGTGGCGGCGGCTTCGCGGGCCGTCCGGCCGGTCCCGGTGGTGGCGGCGGCGGTTTCGCCGGTCGTCCCGGCGGTCCCGGTGGCGGCGGTGCCGGTCGTCCCGGTGGCGGCGGCGGCTTCGGCGGCCGTCCCGGCTTCGGTGGCCGTCCCGGTGGTCCGGGTGGCCGCGGTGGCACGCAGGGCGCCTTCGGCCGTCCCGGCGGTCCCGCGCGTCGCGGTCGCAAGTCGAAGCGGCAGAGGCGCCAGGAGTACGAGGCCATGCAGGCCCCGTCGGTCGGCGGCGTGATGCTGCCTCGCGGCAACGGCGAGACCGTTCGCCTGTCGCGCGGTGCCTCCCTCACCGACTTCGCCGAGAAGATCAACGCCAACCCGGCGTCGCTCGTCGCGGTGATGATGAACCTCGGCGAGATGGTCACGGCCACGCAGTCCGTCTCCGACGAGACGCTGCAGCTCCTCGGCGACGAGATGAACTACACGGTTCAGATCGTCAGCCCCGAGGAGGAGGACCGCGAGCTGCTCGAGTCGTTCGACATCGAGTTCGGCGAGGACGAGGGCGGCGAAGAGGCCCTCATCGCCCGTCCGCCGGTAGTGACCGTCATGGGTCACGTCGACCACGGTAAGACCCGCCTCCTCGACGCCATCCGCAAGACGAACGTCGTCGCGGGCGAGGCCGGTGGCATCACCCAGCACATCGGTGCCTACCAGGTCGCGACCGAGGTCAACGGCGAAGAGCGCGCCATCACCTTCATCGACACCCCCGGTCACGAGGCGTTCACCGCCATGCGTGCCCGTGGTGCGAAGTCCACCGACATCGCGATCCTCGTGGTCGCGGCGAACGACGGTGTGATGCCGCAGACGATCGAGGCGCTGAACCACGCCAAGGCGGCCGACGTGCCGATCGTGGTCGCGGTCAACAAGATCGACGTCGAGGGTGCCGACCCGACCAAGGTGCGCGGTCAGCTCACCGAGTTCGGTCTGGTGGCCGAGGAGTACGGCGGCGACACGATGTTCGTCGACATCTCCGCGCGCCAGGGCCTCAACATCGAACAGCTGCTCGAGGCCGTGGTCCTGACCGCGGACGCCTCGCTCGACCTGCGGGCCAACCCGGAGCAGGACGCGCAGGGTATTGCCATCGAGGCCCACCTGGACAAGGGTCGCGGCGCCGTCGCGACCGTCCTCGTCCAGCGCGGTACCCTCCGCGTCGGCGACACGATGGTCGCCGGTGACGCGTACGGCCGAGTCCGCGCGATGCTCGACGACAAGGGCGAGAACGTGGAAGAGGCGGGTCCGTCGACCCCGGTCCTCGTCCTCGGTCTCACCAACGTCCCGGGCGCCGGCGACAACTTCCTGGTCGTCGACGAGGACCGTACGGCCCGTCAGATCGCCGAGAAGCGTGCCGCCCGTGAGCGCAACGCCGCGTTCGCCAAGCGCGTGCGCCGTGTCTCGCTCGAGGACCTGGACAAGGTGCTCAAGGCCGGCGAGATCCAGCAGCTCAACCTCATCATCAAGGGTGACGCTTCCGGTTCCGTCGAGGCTCTCGAGTCCTCCCTGCTCCAGCTGGACGTCGGCGAAGAGGTCGACATCCGGGTCCTGCACCGCGGTGTGGGTGCGGTCACCGAGTCGGACATCGACCTGGCGATGGGCTCCGACGCCATCGTCATCGGCTTCAACGTCCGTGCGGCAGGCCGTGCCGCGCAGATGGCGGAGCGCGAGGGCGTCGACGTCCGCTACTACTCGGTGATCTACCAGGCCATCGAGGAGATCGAGGCGGCCCTCAAGGGCATGCTCAAGCCGGAGTACGAGGAGGTCGAGCTCGGCACCGCGGAGATCCGCGAGGTCTTCCGCTCGTCCAAGCTCGGCAACATCGCGGGTGTTCTCATCCGCTCCGGCGAGGTCAAGCGCAACACCAAGGCCCGCCTGCTGCGCGATGGCAAGGTCATCGCGGAGAACCTCAACATCGAGGGCCTGCGCCGCTTCAAGGACGACGTCACCGAGATCCGCGAAGGCTTCGAGGGCGGTATCAACCTCGGAAACTTCAACGACATCAAGATCGACGACGTCATCGCGACGTACGAGATGCGCGAGAAGCCGCGCGGCTGATCACGACAGCTCGAACCGGGGCCGGTCGAGGGGAGGTAAATCCCGTCGATCGGCCCCGGCCGTTCCGTGTACGGTTCTTGTGTCCCTGCCAAGCGGTTGGCGGGGCGCCGAACCCGTACCGGCGGGACATCCGGACACACATGTATGTGGGGACTCTGTCCTTCGACCTGCTCCTCGGCGACGTACATTCGCTGAAGGAGAAACGCTCCGTCGTCCGTCCGATCGTCGCCGAACTCCAGCGCAAGTACGCGGTGAGCGCGGCGGAGGTCGGCGGTCAGAATCTGCACCGGCGGGCCGAGATCGGCCTCGCCGTGGTGTCGGGCGACTGGGCTCATCTCACCGACGTACTGGACCGGTGCGAACGCCTCGTCGCCGCCCGGCCCGAAGTGGAGCTGCTGTCGGTCCGGCGGCGGCTGCACGGCGACGACGATTGAACACAGCAAGACAAGCCCAGGGAATGCCCGGGGATAAGGGAGACGGAGCAGTGGCCGACAACGCGCGGGCGAAAAGGCTGGCGGACCTCATTCGAGAGGTGGTTGCTCAGAAGCTGCAGCGCGGGATCAAGGACCCGCGGCTCGGAACGCACGTGACGATCACGGACACCCGGGTGACCGGTGACCTGCGGGAGGCCACGGTCTTCTACACGGTCTACGGGGACGACGAGGACCGTGCGGCGGCCGCCGCGGGCCTGGAGAGCGCCAAGGGCGTGCTCCGGTCGGCGGTCGGACAGGCCGCCGGCGTGAAGTTCACGCCGACCCTGTCCTTCGTCGCCGACGCCCTGCCGGACAACGCGCGAGCCATCGAGGACCTCCTCGACAAGGCGCGCATGTCGGACGAGAAGGTGCGGGAGGTCTCCGCGGGCGCCGAGTTCGCGGGCGACGCCGACCCGTACAAGAAGCCCGAGTCCGACGAGGACACGGACGGCACCGCAGACGAGACGGACGGCGACGCCCGCGCATGAGCAAGAGCAGCACCACAACGCCGGACGGCCTTGTCATCGTCGACAAGCCGTCCGGCTTCACTTCGCACGACGTGGTGGCCAAGATGCGCGGGATCGCCAAGACCCGCCGCGTCGGACACGCGGGCACCCTCGACCCGATGGCGACGGGTGTGCTCGTGCTCGGCGTGGAGCGCGCCACCAAGCTCCTCGGCCACCTGGCGCTGACCGAGAAGGAGTACCTGGGCACCATCCGCCTCGGGCAGAACACGATCACCGACGACGCCGAGGGCGAGATCACCTCGTCCGCCGACGCCTCGAAGGTCACCCGTGCGGCCATCGACGAGGGCGTCGCCAAGCTGTCCGGCGACATCATGCAGGTGCCGTCGAAGGTCAGCGCCATCAAGATCGACGGCAAGCGGTCGTACGCCCGTGCCCGCAAGGGCGAGGACTTCGAGATCCCGGCCAGGCCCGTGACGATCTCCGCCTTCACGGTCTACGACATCCGTGACGCCGTCGCCGAGGACGGCACGCCCGTCCTCGACCTGGTCGTCTCGGTCGTCTGCTCCTCGGGGACGTACATCAGGGCGATCGCCCGCGACCTCGGCGCGGACCTCGGCGTCGGCGGCCACCTGACCGCGCTGCGCCGCACCCGCGTCGGCCCCTACAAGCTGGACGCGGCCAAGACCCTCGACCAGCTCCAGGAGGAGCTGACCGTGATGCCCGTGGCGGAGGCCGCGGGGCGGGCCTTCCCGCGCTGGGACGTGGACGAGAAGCGCGGCCGGCTGCTGCTCAACGGCGTCCGCATCGACATGCCCGAGGAGTACGCGGGTGTGGGCGCCGTCGCCGTCTTCGACCCGGAGGGCCGCTTCCTGGTCCTTGCGGAGGAGTCGCGGGGCAAGGCCAAGAGCCTGGCCGTCTTCGCCTGACGGCCTTCTCGTCCGGTGGGGGTGCGACCCTGACGGCCTCCTCGTCCGGTGGCCTGCCCGCCCGACGGCATTGTGGAGCGGCGGACCCTGGTCCGCCGCTCCACCATTCCCCCCACTAGTGGTGTTTCCATCGCCACCCGCCGATTCACCCCTTCGGGCAGGCGCTCGGAGTGAACCGGGGGGTCGGAAGGGGGCGCGTTCGCGCGGCCTTCTGTCCCGCTGATCACTCCCGACCTACGGTCGGGAGAACGGGGCACGGTGGGGAGGTTGGAGCATGGCGGGACGCGGCGGAGGAGGGCTCTCGGCTCCGGCGCCGGACCGGTCCGTGGTGCGGGTGTGCGATCTCGCCGGGCGCCCGCGCGGCATGGGCTTCGCGGCCGACGAGCACGGCACGGTCGTCACCAGCCACGAGGCGGTCGACGGACTCGCCCGGATCGTCCTGCACGGGCCGGACGAGCGGACCTGCGTGGTCCCCGCCGACGCCGTGGTGGCCCTGCCCGAAGCCGACCTCGCACTCATCCGCACGGAAGGGCTCGGGCTGCGGCCCCTCCCGGTCACCACGCGGAACCGCGTGCCGAGCGGAACATACGTGCGGATCACCGCGCGCGGCTGGCGCGAGGCACGCGTCCTCGGCACCTCGGCCGTCACCTACACGGCGACGGACCGCTTCCACCTGGTCGGCGCCGCCCTGGAGCTCGCGATCGGCACGGACGGCGCCGACGCGCTGCGGCTCGGCGGCGGGGCCGCGGGCGGACCCGTCGTGGACGCCTCGTCCGGCGCCGTGCTCGCCGTCCTCGGGACCGCCCTGCTGCCCCAGGCCGCAGGCCCCGCCGCGCCGCCCGGCCAGGACATCTGGACGCCCCGCCCGGCGGGCTTCGCGGTGGCGCTGCGGGACGCCGCGGCCGCCGACCCGGGCGGACCGCTCGCCGAGCTCCTCGCGCGCAACGCCGCGACCGTGCCCGCGTACGGCGAAGACCTCAACCTCGCGGGCGCGCTGCACCTGACCGCCACATCGGCGGGCTCCGACGGCCCGCACGCCGCCCTTCCGCACACCGCCCCCCTCGAACCGGTCGAACGGCCCGACACCGCACGGGAGTTCACCGCCTTCACCGCGGGCCCCGCGCGGGTGCTCGGCCTCGTCGGCGACCCCGGCACGGGACGCACCACGGAGCTGGCCGCGCTCGCCGCACGCCGGGCCAGGGGCGCCGAGCCCGCCCCCACGCTGTGGCTGCGCGGCGCCGACCTGCTCGGCATGGACGCCTCCGTGGGCGACGCGGTGGAGCGGGCACTGGACCGCGCGGGGCGGATCCTGGCGGCTGCGGAGGAGGAGTCCGCGGACCGGGACCTCGGAGACATCTCGGCCCACCGCGTGGCCCGGCTGGTGCAAGACGCGGGACGGCCGCTGCTCCTGCTGCTCGACGGCCCCGAGGAGATGCCGCCCGTGCTCGCCCACCGCCTCGCGGAGTGGAGCGACGGCACGGCCCGGTGGCTGCGGGACACCGGCGCCCGCCTCGTCATCGCCTGCCGTGCGGAGTACTGGGAGCAGGCCGGCGCGCACTTCGGCGCGGTGTCGCACGCGCCGGCGGACGGCGGGAGGCTCCCCGGCTGCGTACACCTCGGCGATCTGCCGGAACCGCAGGCCCGCCGGGCCCGCGCGCGGTACGGCATCCCTGACGGCGCGATGGCCGACGCCGACGCGCGGCACCCGCTGGCCCTGCGGCTGCTCGCCGAGGTGCGGGCCGCCCGGCCGGACGCGCCGCCGCCGGGCACTCCGGACCGGGAAGACATCTTCGGCGCCTATCTCGATCTGGTGTGCCTGCGGATCGCGGTGCGGCTCGCGGCGCCGAAAGGGCTGCGCGGGACCGCCGTGCGGCGCCTCGCGGCGACGGTGTCCGGCCAGGTCCACGAGGCGGCACGGCGCTGTCTCGGACCCGGCCAGGGACAGCTGGACAGGGCCTCCTTCGAAGCGGTGTTCCCGTGGGGAGCGCTGCCGGGCCGGGGGAGCGGGGCCTGCACGGGGTGGGCGTCGGCGGTGCTCACCGAGGGACTGCTCGTGCCGGCCGGGCCGGGCTACCGCTTCGCGCACGAGGAGGTGGCCGACTGGCTCCAGGGAATGCACCTGGACGTCGACGGGGCGCTGGCCTCACTGGTCCACCGGCACCGGGACGCGGCACGGAACCCGTCCGTTCCCGAACAGCGACGGCGCGACCCGTCCCGCCCGGCGCCCGTGCCGGTGCCACGGCACCGCATCGGCCCGGTGATCCAGTCGCTGCTGTCGCTGGGCCGGCAGCGGGGCGCCGCCGAACTGGCCTCACGGCTCGTCGAGTTGGCGGACGCGCTGGCGGACTTCGACGCCTCGGGCGCGGCCGGGTCCGAGGACGCCGCGTGGTGGGCCCGCCGACTGCTCGCGGAGGTGCTGCTGCGGGTCCGCGACGCGTCCCCGTACCTTGCAGTGCTCGAACCCCTCGCCGACCGGGGGGAGTTCGGGACCGCCTTCTGGCTGCGGCTGCCGCTGGGCCGGGCCGACCGGTTCGCACTGCTGCGGCGGCTCGTCGTGCACGACGGACCGCCGGGGGCCCCGGACCGCTGCCTCGACGCCGTCGCCGAACTGCTCACCGCCGACCCCGTGGGCGTACAGCCGCAGCTCGCCCAGTGGTTCGCCGACGAGCGGCCGCTGGCCGCCGCGCCCGACGCCACCGTCGCCTCCGCCGCACAGGCGCTGCTCCACACCCACCGGCACCGCGCCATCGACGACCTCACGGAGACCCTGGTCGACCGCGCCCACGCCCGCGCCGACGAGCTCCTCGCCGCGCTCGCCGAGGAGGAGCCCTCGGCGGTCTGCCGCGCGGTCGGCCGCTGGGCCCACGACGAGCGCCCCGCCCGGCGCGTCGCCGCCGCCACCTACGGCCTGCGCGCCGCCCCGCACACCACCACCGACACGGACCGCGCGCTCCTGCGGCACGCCGCCGCCGCGCTGTTGGCACGCCCCGCCGACGACACCCTGCACGGCCCGGCGCTCGCCCTCCTCGTCCGCGACCCGCAGACCCGCTCCCAGCACCTGCACCAGGCCCTGCGACGCTTCGCCGCCGCGGACCCGCAGCTGCCCGCGAGCGCCCTCGCCACCGCCCTGCCCACCCACCCCGACCCCGTCCTCGACGCCTTCCGTGCCCGCCTGCACGCGCAGGGCCCGGCCGCCGACGACGTCCTGTGCGCCCTCGCCGACGTGACCACGCCCGCCCTCGCGCGCCGCGTCGCCACCCTCGTCCACGACCTCCTGGAGGCCCGCCCCGAGGCGGCCGGGCTCGCCGCCGCGTACATCGACCGGCGCCTCGAACACGGCCCGGCCGTGCGCGGCGTCCTCTTCCCGCTGGTCGCCGGGCTGCTGCACAGCAAGCCCGTGCAGGTGCGGGCCGCCCTCGCGCCCGTCCTCGCCGCCCCGGGCACCGCCGCGTCGCGCGGACTGCGCGGCGAGCTGCTCGACGTACTGCTCAGCCAGGAGCGGGACGCCGCGGTCCTGGAGAGCGTCCTGCGGTCGGTGGCGCGCGGTGCAGGCCGGCGCGGCGAGGACCGCACCCGCGCGCTCGTGCGGCGCGTCGGACTGCTGCTCGTCCGCACCCCGGAGGGCGCGGCCCGCTTCGACCGGCGCCTGGTCGAACTGGCTCGCGGGTGCCCCGGTTTCGCCGCGCTGGTCGCCGGCTGGATCGAGGCCGCCCCGCAGGAGTGGGCCGCACTGGTCGGCCCGAGCGCCCACCGCATGATCGAGAACCTCACGGGCGGCATCCGCGTCCTCGCCTAGAGGGTGCCCGGACAGAGTGACCCCCGCCACTCCCTCCGGTGCGAGCCGGGACCCGTCGGCATGGCAGTCTTAGACCTGCGCAATCGGCAATGGGAACGTACAGATGTACGTGACGTATACGGGTTCGGCGAGGAGCAAAGAAGTGCAGCGCTGGCGTGGCTTGGAGGACATCCCCCAGGACTGGGGGCGCAGCGTCGTCACCATCGGTTCCTACGACGGCGTGCACCGCGGTCACCAGCTGATCATCGGGCGCGCCGTGGAGCACGCGCGTGAGCTCGGCGTGCCCGCCGTGGTCGTCACCTTCGACCCGCACCCCAGCGAGGTCGTGCGCCCCGGCAGCCACCCGCCGCTGCTCGCCCCGCACCACCGGCGCGCCGAGCTGATGGCCGAGCTGGGCGTGGACGCGCTGCTGATCCTCCCCTTCACCACCGAGTTCTCGAAGCTGTCGCCCGCCGACTTCGTGGTCAAGGTCCTCGTCGACAAGCTGCACGCGCGCGTGGTCGTCGAGGGCCCCAACTTCCGCTTCGGCCACAAGGCCGCGGGCAATGTCGACTTCCTGGCCGAGCTCGGCCGGACGTACGACTACGAAGTCGATGTCATCGACCTGTACGTGAGCGGCGAGGCGGGTGGCGGCGAGCCGTTCTCCTCGACGCTGACCCGGCGCCTGATCGCCGAGGGGGACGTGACGGGGGCCGCGGAGATCCTCGGCCGCCCGCACCGCGTCGAGGGCGTCGTCGTGCGCGGCGCCCAGCGCGGCCGCGAGCTGGGCTTCCCCACCGCCAACGTGGAGACGCTGCCCCACACCGCCATCCCCGCCGACGGCGTCTACGCCGGATGGCTGCACGTCGAGGGCGAGGCCATGCCCGCGGCGATCTCCGTGGGCACGAATCCGCAGTTCGACGGCACGGAGCGGACCGTCGAGGCGTACGCGATCGACCGCGTCGGCCTCGACCTGTACGGGTTGCACGTGGCCGTGGAGTTCCTGGCCTTCGTGCGCGGGCAGGCCAAGTTCGACTCGGTCGACTCGCTGCTCGTCGCCATCGCGGATGACGTGAAGCGGTGCCGCGAACTGGTCGAGGCGGCACGGAACGCCTAGCCGCGAGGGCCCGGTGTTCCGGGCCCCGGTTTCTCCTGTCGGCCCGCCGACTGCCGGAGTGCCTCCGCCTCCCTGATGCGTTCCGTGCAGGAGCCCGGGTCCTCGCGGTCCAGCTCGCGGTACAGGGCCAGCGCGGCGCCGCACGCCTCTCGGGCCGCTGCCGGACGGCTCAGGGCGATGAGGGTTTTGGCGTGGTACTCGAGCGCCGCGGCGCGCTCGGCCCTCAGTTCGTCCCTCAGCTCCTCGGGCAGCCCGGTCAGGACGGCGACTGATTCGGCGGCCGCCTGTTCCTCGTCCTTCGGCCGCTCGGCCAGTGACATGAAATGGGCCTGATTGGCCAGGGCGGCCAGCAGGCCCACGCAGTCCGCGCGGTTCTCGCGGTGGACGGTGCGGAACACCCGCGCTGCCTTGATGTTCACCCGGTAGGCGACCGATGCGCACGACGCGTGGACCAAGGCCCGGGTCTGTACGAGGAAGGACTCCCCGAGCAGCGACAGATACCGCCGCCCGTCCTCGGCCACGAGCCTGCGCGCCAGTCCGGTGGCCTCGTCCGCCGCCTCGACGGCCTCCGACGGCGAACCGGCCTCGAGACGGAGGTCGGCAAGTGTGTGCAGTGCGTGCACGAGGTGCACCCTCGACCGCGGCGGCCCCGAGCGGGCGAGCCGCCGTCTGATCGACACGTCTTCCCGTGCGTCCTCCAGCGCGCCGACGAGATCGCCCAGGTCGACAAGGACCCGCGCCCTGTTGCGCAACGTCGAGGAAAGTTCCTCCAGGTACGCGTCCGGATGGTCCTGCGCGGCCGTCCGGCGGACGCGCAGGGATTCGTCGGCGGTCTCCATCGCCGCTGCGAGGTCACCGGCTTCCTGGAGGCGCAGCGTGAGCGTATTGAGCGACCTGGCCAGATCGGGCAGCGAAGTGGCGTCGTCGGCGGCGAGTTCGCGTCGTATGTCGACCGACCTGTGGGCGGCCGCGAGCGCCGCCTCGTCGTCGCCCGTTTCGGCGAGGTGCTGGGAGAGGTTGTTCAGCACCGCCCCCAGCGCGGGCCGCACGGCCCACTGGTCCTTGCCTCCTGCCACCTGAAACGTCACGAGCCGGGCGACGCTCTGCCGTCCGTCGCGCACGGCTTCTTCCACCCGCCCGAGCCTGCCCAGTGCTGCCGCCCGGTCGTACAGCAGCAGTCCCCGGAGCAGAGCTTCGTCGACGCCTCCCAGGCCTCCGGCGTCTTCGGTGTCGAGCAGCCGCAGCCCGGACGTCGCGGCCTCCAGTGCCTCCTCGTAGCGGTGCGCCGCGAGTTGCCGCCCGGCCAGGTTGTGCAGGGCGCCCGCCCGTTCCCGGTGCGGGTGGGGGGCCGTCGGCTCGGGCTCGACCTGCAGGAGCTTCTCGTGCAGGCGGACGCTCCATGACGACAGCGCCCGTGTGAGGGGCGGGATCCTCGCCGCCAGGTCGAGCAGCCGGTCCGGGGGCAGCAGTTCCTCGACGAGGATCTGGTCGAGCGCCGCGATCAGGATCCCTGGTTCCGCGCTGCGCGTCCCCGCCGCCACCAGCAGGGGCGCCAAGCGTGCCGGGTCGGAGCGGACGGCGGTGCGCAGGACGTCCGCCAGGGGCTCGGACTCGGTCTGCGCCGCGGCCCGGCTCATGACGAGGAGTGCGTTCACCGTCTCCCAGGCGTCGAGCACCGGCAGCAGGCGCAGCAGGATCTCCGGCTCGGCGGCCACCCGCCTGCCCACGAGGAACTCGCCCAGGGGGTCGGGTTGGAGGGGGCCCCACTGCCACGACGTGCCGCCGTCGGCGGAGTCGGGGCGGGGGTAGAGCTCGTGGAGCCAGTCCGCCACCGCCCGTCGCACCGACTCCGGCTGGTCGCCGACGCGCGGTACCCGGGCGAGCATCGCGTGGGCGCGCGGACCCGGCACCGGGCCCACGAGCGTGGCCGTGACCACCGCGTTGCGCAGCGCGGCGTCGCCGAGGGCGGCGAGGGGGGCGCGCCGCGAGGTCTCCCGCCAGTACGCCGACTCGTGGCCGAGGAGTGCCTCCTGGGCGCTCCGCACCGGGACCCGGGCGCTCGGCGCCAGCACGCTCGCGAGCGCCGCCATGTGGATGTCGAGGACGGTCCGGTGCGGGCGTGGGGGCATGCCGGGCTGTTCTGGGGACGCGTCGCCCGGCGCCTCCGCCGACACGGCGAGGCCCAGCGCCGCCGCTCCCCTGGTCAGGTCCTCCACCGCCGTACGGAAGATCTCGTCCTCCGCCACGCCCAGCGACACCGTGTCCAGGATCGACCAGCGCCGGATCTGTGCCGTCGTGTCGGCCGCTTCCGCCCCGCCGAGAGAGCGCAGTTCTTCCCACCACTGGCCGACGGCTCGTGCGACGAGCAGGACCCTGAACGGAACCCCGCTCATGCGTCGGCCGAGGTGGTGGAGGAGCTTTCCCACCTCCTCCGCCCGGCTCTCGGCGTAGTCGATCACGAGCAGCACGGGGGCCGTCGTCGCGGCGAGCAGGCGGTGCTGGTCGGTTCCGCTGCCCCGCCTCAGGTGCACCACCGCGTACCGGGACGCGGCGAGCCGGTGGCCGAGCTCGCGGGCGAGGCGTGTCTTTCCGGCGCCGCCGGCCCCGGTGAGCAGCGCCATCGACAGGTCGTCGGGTGCGGTGCTCCACGCCACCATCTCGTCGAGGAGTTCACGGCGTCCGGCGAACCGAACGGTCTCCGCCCTGGGGTGGAGCAGTGTGGCGACGGACCGCGGCACGAGCGGTTCGACGGATTCGGCGTGGTCGGCGAACTCGGCGGGTTCGAGGTGGACGGTCGCGCCCGTGTGCCGGCGCACCAGTTCGCGGAACGCCTCGTCCGCGAAGAGCACGTAACTGGGGACTGCCTCGATCCTGCTGTGCGGCCAGCCCGGCAGGTCGGCGACGGCGACGCCCACCAGCGTGCCCGCACACCACACGGCGCCGCCCGACAGGCCGGCCCAGGGGGAGGCCTGCGCGGACCCCAGCGGGGGAGTGCCGGTCAGGTTCAGTACGTAGCGGTCGGACTCGACGGCCTCCATGGGGTCGAGCACGCCGACGAACGACGTGGACCCCACGTTCCCCGCACGCCCCGAATGACCCGTGTACCCCCGGACCGACGTGTCCGTCGGGTCCCGCGTCACCAACCGGCCCCAGCGCACGGGTGCGAGGCCGTGCGCCAGATCCTGACCGGCCAGCAACAGGGCCGTGTCGTAAGGCCCGTCGGAGCGCGACCAGACCACGCGGCAGGGGACGGGTCCGCTGCCGGGCACCTGCACCGTCGCCTCCGTGCGGTCCCCCAGGACGTGCTGCGCGGTGAGGACGAGGCGTGGCGCGAGCAGGTGGCCCGACCCCTGCCCCGTCGCCCGCACCACAGCGGTCCGGTGTGTCTCCCGCACGTCGGGCGGCCGCTTCTCAGCGCCCGAAGGAGGGTTCCAGGGAGCCGGTCTCCGGCGGATCCTCGTTGCTGATCAGGAGCGGGTTTCCGGTACGGTCCCTCGGCGTGAGGACGAGCTTCACGTGGTGCACGTCCTCCTTCGCGAGCCTCCCGGAGGCGCCCGCCGACACCACCGTGCTCAGCACCCGCCCGAGGCCCGCCTTGGCGGTGGCCTCCCTGGTGAGGGTGACCGCGAACTCCAGCTCGATGGGGCCGACCTCGAACTGCACATTGCTGCCGACGCCCGCGACAGCCGCTTCCAGCAGCTCATCCCGGAGCGCCTGGACGGCCTCGCCGACCCCGATGGGCTCACTCATCCGACCCTCAACTCCTCGCCGTACATGCGCAGTCGGCACACTTTACGGCGTGGGAGGCGCTCGTGCGTGGGCGGCGAGGAGGTCTGTACCGCTGCTTCGCCGGCTGGGGCGAGCGGTGGACCGGTCTGCCGCCCGAAGAACTCCCCTGTCCTGGCGACCGGTCCCGTGGACCCCGGGGGCGTGGCGCGCTAGCGTGCCCGCGCCCAGTGGCAGGCGACCTGTGTCTCGCCGCCGCCGGACAGGACCGTCAGGTCCTCACCGCGGCAGCGGTCCGCGACTCCGGCCCGCTCCGCCTCGCCCGAGGCCAGCACCTGGCACCGCGCATGGAACCGGCACCCCCCGGGAATCCGCGACGGATCCGGCGGCTCACCCGTGAGGACCACCGGTTCGCCGGGTGCCTCGGGGAGCACGGACAACAGCGCCTGCGTGTAGGGGTGTTGAGGTGCCGTCAGCACCTCCTCCACTGTCCCCGTCTCGACGATCCGGCCCAGATACATCACCGCGACCCGGTCCGCGATGTTCCACGCGAGGCCGAGGTCGTGCGTCACCACCAGTGCGGACAGGCCGAGTTCGTCCCGCAGCCGGAGCAGCAACGCCAGGATCTCGCCGCGCACGGACGCGTCGAGGGATGCCACCGGCTCGTCGGCGACGATCAGTTCGGGTTCGAGGACCAGCGCGCCCGCGATGACGACGCGCTGGCGCTGGCCGCCGGAGAGCTCGTGCGGATAGCGCAGGAAGAAGCGGTCCGGCGGACGCAGCCCGGCCCGGGACAGCGCCTCGGCGACCGCCGCCCGCTCGTCGCCCCCGTACCTGTGGATGCGCAGCCCCTCCACCACGGCGTCGTACACCGTGTGCCGGGGGTTGAGCGAGCCGCTGGGGTCCTGGAGGACCAGCTGGACCCGCTTGCGGTACGCCTTGAGGGCGCGGCCCGAGTAGTCCAGCGGCTTGCCGCCGAACGTCACCCTGCCGGAGGTCGGCGGCACCAGGCCGAGCAGTGAGCGGGCCAGTGTCGTCTTGCCGCACCCCGACTCGCCGACCAGCGCGACGATCTCGCCGCCCTTGATGTCGAGGTCGACGCCGTCCACGGCACGGGCGGTCGGCGCGCCGCGGCGGCCGGGGAAGGCGATGTGCAGGTCGGCGGCCGACAGCAGCGGTCCTGCGGCTTCGGTGGTCATGTGCGGCTCCTGGTCGCGAGGGCGGTCGGTCCCGAGGGCCGATGGTCACGAGGGCGGGCGGTCACGATGTGCGCTCCGCCGTCGCCGGCGCCGACGTGGGCTGGGCCGGGAGCGGCGCGCCCGCGTGGACGCAGGCCGCGCGGTGGTGCGGGCCCGCGTCCCGCAGGGCCTGGTCCTCCGTGGCGCAGGATTCGAGCGCGACCGCGCACCGCGGGTGGAACGTACAGCCCGTGGGCAGCGCCGACGGGTCGGGCGGGTCGCCCGGCAGGCCGCGCGGGGCGAACCGCGACGCCGTGTCGCCGATGCGCGGGAAGGCGGCCGACAGGGCCTTGCCGTAGGGGTGCCGCGCGTTCTCGTACACCTGTGTCGCGGGGCCCTCCTCGACGACGCGGCCCGCGTACATCACGGCGAGCCGGTCGCAGGTGTCGGAGAGCACCGCCAGGTCATGGCTGATCATCATCAGGCCGAGGTCCTGCTCGGTCACCAACTGCTCGATCAGGCGCAGGATCTGAGCCTGGATCATCACGTCCAGCGCGGTGGTCGGCTCGTCGGCGATGATCAGCCGGGGGTCGCAGGCGAGCGCCATCGCGATCATCACGCGCTGACGCTGGCCGCCGGACAGCTCGTGCGGGTACGCGTCCGCGCGCGCGGCGGGCAGCCCCACGTGTTCGAGGAGCTCGCCCGCCTTCTTCTTCGCGCCCGCCTGTGTCGCCTTCCTGTGCAGCAGGATCGGCTCGGCGATCTGGTCGCCGATGCGGTGCACGGCGTTCAGCGAGTGCATCGCGCCTTGGAAGACGATCGAGGCACCGGCCCAGCGCACCGCGCGGACCCGCCCCCACTTCATGGTGAGGACGTCCTCGCCGTCGAGCAGGATCTCGCCGGACACCTTCGTGCCGGCGGGCAGCAGCCGCAGCAGGGCGAGCGCGAGCGTGGACTTGCCGCAGCCCGACTCGCCGGCCACGCCGAGCTTCTGGCCCGCGTCGACGTGGAGGTTGACGCCGCGGACGGCGGCGGCGCCGTTCGCGTACGTCACTTCGAGGTCGCGCACGTCGAGGAGCCGGTGCCCATCGGTTTTCTGTACGTCGTTCAACGGGTGGCCCCCAGCCTGGGGTTGAGCACGGATTCCACGGTGCGGCCGCACAGGGTGAACGCCAGCGCGACGACGGCGATGGCGAGGCCGGGCGGCGCGAGGTACCACCAGTGGCCGGCGCTGACCGCGCCCGCCTCGCGCGCGTCCTGGAGCAGCCCGCCCCACGACACGCTCGTCGGGTCGCCGAGGCCGAGGAACGCGAGCGTCGCCTCGGTGAGGATGGCGCCGGAGATGACGAGGGTGGTCTGCGCGAGGACGAGCGGCATCACGTTGGGCAGCACGTGCCGGGCCATGATGTGGCCGTGGCCGCCGCCGAGCGCCTGGGCGCGTTCGATGTACGGGCGCGACTCGACCGCCAGCGTCTGCGCGCGGACCAGGCGTGCCGTGGTCGGCCAGGTCGTCACGCCGATCGCCAGGATGATCGTCCAGATGGAGCGGGACATCACGGAGGCGAGGGCGATCGCGAGCACCAGCGTCGGCATCACCAGGAACCAGTCGGTGACGCGCATGATGACGGTGGCGTACCAGCCCTTGAAGTGCCCGGCGGTGATCCCGACGAGCGTGCCGATGGCCACCGAGAGCACGGCGGCGAGCAGCCCCACGGACAGCGAGATGCGCGCGCCCCACACCAGCAGGCCCAGCAGATCGCGCCCGAACTGGTCGGTGCCCAGCGGGTACGAGCCGCTCGGCGACTCCATCGGCGCGCCCGGCGCGTCGGTCACGCTCTGCGCGTCGGAGCCGACGAGCAGCGGTGCGAAGACCGCGGCGAGGGCGATCAGGACGAGCGCGGCGAGGCCGAAGAGCCCGGCCTTGTGCGTGCGGTACTCCCGCCAGAAGCGGGCCGCGGAGTGCCTGCGCCGGGTCCGGGCGAGCGACCGCGCGCTCTTGACCGGCGCGGCGGGTGTGGTCGGTGCGGATTCGGTCGTCATCGGCCCACCCGGGGATCGAGCAGTGGATAGATCACGTCGGCCAGGGTGTTCATCAGGATCACCGCGGCCGAGAAGACGAAGAACAGTCCCTGCACCAGCGGCAGGTCGGGCACGCTCAGCGCCGCGTAGAAGAGCCCGCCGAGCCCCGGCCAGGAGAAGACGGTCTCGACGAGGATCGCGCCCGCGACCACCGTGCCGAGGTTGACGAACATCAGCGTGACGGTCGGCAGCATCGCGTTCGGGACGGCGTGCCGGCGCCGCACGAGGTCGTCGCGGAGCCCCTTGGCGCGGGCGGTCGTCAGATAGTCGCTGCCCATCTCGTCGAGGAGCGAGGACCGCATGACGAGCAGCGTCTGCGCGTACCCGACGGCGACCAGCGTGATCACGGGGAGCACCATGTGGTGCGCGACATCGATGACGTACGCGAAGCCGGTCTCGCCCCCCGACTCCAGACCGCCGGTCGGAAACATCCCGGGAATCGGCCCGATCCCCACCGCGAAGGTGATGATCAGCAGCAGGCCGAGCCAGAACGACGGCACGGAGTACAGCGTCAGCGCGAGCCCGGTGTTGAAGCGGTCGCCGAGCCTGCCGTTGCGCCAGGCGGTGCGCGTGCCCAGCCAGATGCCGATGAGGGTGTAGAGGACGTACGCCGTTCCGGTGAGGAGCAGCGTCGCGGGCAGCGCCTCCGTGATCTTCTCCATCACGGGGGCGTGGAACTGGTACGACGTGCCGAAGTCGCCGCTCAGGACATTGCCGGTGTAGTCCCAGAACTGGGCCATGACCGGCTTGTCGAGGCCGAACTCCTTGCGCATCGCGGCGAGTTGCTCGGCGGAGACGCGCTTGCCGCCCGTCATCTGCTTGACGGGGTCGCCGGGGATGAGCCGGAAGAGGAAGAAGCTGGTGACGAGCACGGCGAACAGCGACACGACCGCGCCGCCGAGCTTGCCCGCCACATAGAGGAGGTAGGCGCGGGTGTTGCGGGCGCGCGGCCCGCGGGCCGACGCCGGCCCGGCCGATGCCGGGTCGCCGTCGGCCCCTGGGCCCAGCGGGCCCTCGGTGTCGAGCAGGGCGGGGTTGCTGTCAGCGGTCATGCGTTACTCGCGGTCCTCTGCGGTAGAACGGCGGCGCAGGGCGAACAGGACTCCGCCGCCCACGAGCACCACCGCGGCAGCGGCGATACCGATGATGACACCGGTCGAGCTGCCGTCCTTGGAGGAACTCTTCCCATCCGCGGGGACGGCCGACCACCAGCTCCAATATCCATCCTGGCCGTAGATGTTGCCCGCGGCCTTCGGCATAGTGGTGATGGACTTGATCTGGTCGGTGCGGTAGGCCTCGACGGCGTTCGGGTACGCGAGGACGTTCATGTACCCGGAGTCGTAGAGCCACGACTGCATCTGCTTGACGATCTCGGCGCGCTTGGCGGGGTCGTACTCGGCGAGCTGCTTGGCGTACAGCTCGTCGTACTTCTTGTCGCAGATGAAGTTGTCGGTGGCGGCGCTCTCCTTCGCCTTCTCCGGCAGCGCGGCGCAGGTGTGGATGCCGAGCACGAAGTCCGGGTCGGGGTTGACGGACCAGCCGTCGAAGGCCAGGTCGTACTCACCGGCGTACCAGGGCACGGACACGTCGTCGAGACAGTTGACCTTCAGCCCGATGCCGAGGTCCCCCCACCACTCCTTCAGGTACTTGCCGACGGCCTTGTCATTGGGGTCCGTGGCATGGCACAGGATGCGGAAGTCGAGGGGCTTGCCGTCCTTGCCGACGCGCTTGCCGTCGCTGTTCTTCTTGTACCCCGCCTCGTCGAGGAGCCGGGCGGCCCGCTTCGGGTCGTACGTCAGCTCCTGGTCGGCGGACGGCTTCCAGGCGTACTCGGAGAAGCGGGGCGGGATGTACCCCGCGCCCGCGACGGCGTTGCCCTGGAAGACCTTGTCGACGAGGGCATCGCGGTCGACGGAGAGGAACAGCGCCTGCCGGACCTTCTTGTCCAGCAGCGCCGGATGCCCGTCACCGAACTTCTCGCCGTCCTTCGTCTTCGCGCCGGGGTTGGTGGCGATGGCGAAGAAGCGCCGCCCGGGCCCTTCGTTGACCTTGATGTTCTCGACGTTCTCCAGCGACTTCGCCTGCGCCGGGGTGAGCGCGGGCTGCCCGGCGACGAAGGACACCTCGCCCTTCCTGAGGGCGGAGACGGCGGCGTCCTGGTCCTTGTACGTCTTGAAGACCAGCTCGTCGAACTTGGCGGGCCCGCGCCAGAAGTCCTTGTTGGCCTTCAGCTTCACGTACTGGTCGACCTTGTAGTCCGTCAGGATGAACGGGCCGTTCCCGACGACGGGGAAGTCCTTGTCGTTGTTGAACTTCGAGATGTCGTCGACCTTCTCCCAGACGTGCTTAGGGACGATCGGCACGTCGAGCGCGGCCATCGTGGCCTGCGGTTTCTTCAGCTCGATGACCAGCTTGGTCGGGCTGGGCGCGGTCACCTTCTTGAAGTTGGTGACGAAGTTGGAGTTCGCGGTGGCGGTGCCCTCCTTGGACATCACCTTGTTGAACGTCCAGGCCGCGTCCTCGGCGGTCGCCGGTTTCCCGTCCGACCACTTGGAGTCGTCTCGGATGGTGTATGTCCAGGTCAGCTTGTCCGCGGACGGCTTCCAGTCGGTGGCGAACCCGGCGATCGCCTTGTTGTTCTCGGCGTCGTAGTTCGTCAGGTATTCGTACGTCAGCCGGTGCAGGCTGGTGCTGAGCAGCCGCTGGGCGAGGAACGGACTGAGCGAGTCGACGCTCTGCGCCACGGCGACGGTGAGCACCTTCTTGCCGCCGTCCTCGGCGTGCGCCTGCTGCGGGCCCGGATTGAGCGGCGTGGCGAGACCGGCCGTCAGGGTGAACGCGGCGGCTCCACCGGCGAGCAGGAGGGTGAGGCGGCGGTGACGGTGGTGGTCGCGGTCGCGGCCGCGATCGCTGGGACGGTGCGGTGCTGCTGCCTTCGGAACTGCTGGTCTGCCGTGCTGATCTTGTGTGTCCATGGGTCGGTGACCTCGCGTCATCGCTCGCGCAGGGATGGCTGGTTACACGCTGGTGGATCAAGAAGGGTCAGCTGGTTGCTGTGTGTTTACCAGCGCCAGTCTGCACGCGTCAACGGCGGGTGAACCCCATGTGGCCTGCGGAAATAACGAGTTGACCGGGATTTCATCCGCATTGGTCAAGACCACTGACGCATGGCTGGTGAGGGGGTGGCGACGGAGGGAGGGGGGGCTTGACCTGGTGGTCCGTTCGGGCGGGGGTGCGGGGTGTGGGGTGGGGTGGGGCTGGGCCGGCTGTTTCCGCTGTGGGCAGGTGCTGGTGGTTTGTTCGGGGTGGGGCTGGCTGTTCCTGCCGCTGTTGCTGCTGCTGGCAGGGGTGACTTGCCTGGCGGTGCGTTCGGGGCTGGGCCGCTGTTCCCGCTGTGGGCAGGCGTTCCGCACGGCGGAACGGGTGGGCACAGCCCCCGGTGCCGGTGCGGGGAAGGGAGGCGGGAACGCCGGTGGGCCCGCACCGAGGGAACGGTACGGGCCCACTGAGGAACTGACGGCGGCTCTGCTACTGCTACTGCTGCGGAGGCGGCGCCTGCTGGAACGGCGCCCCCGGCTGGAACGGCGCACCGGGCTGCACGGGTGGCGGCGCCTGCCCGTCCAGGGGCTGGGCCTGCGGCTGGGGCGGCTGCCCCTGCTGCTGCGGCGGGTAGGGCTGCGGCTGCTGAGGTGCGTACGGCTGCTGGTGCTGCTGCGGCTGCTGAGGCGCGTACGGCTGCCCCTGCGGCTGAGCCACCTGCTGCCCCGGCATCGGCGGAGCCATGTGCGGCGGCGGATTCCCGTCCGACGTCCACAACCCCTGCTGCTGCTGAGCCCGCACGAAGTCCTCGGCCACCATCGCCGAGAGATTGAAGTACGCCTCCCGCACCTTCGGCCGCATCATGTCGAGGTCGACCTCGGCGCCGGCGGCGAGGTGCTCGTCGAAGGGGATGACGACAACGCCCCGGCACCGCGTCTCGAAGTGCGACACGATGTCGTCGACCTTGATCATCTTGCCGGTCTCGCGCACACCGGAGATGACGGTGAGAGACCGCGAGACGAGGTCGGCGTACCCGTGCGCGGACAGCCAGTCGAGCGTCGTAGAGGCACTGCTCGCACCGTCCACGGACGGCGTCGAGATGATGATCAGCTGATCGGCGAGGTCGAGGACCCCGCGCATGGCGCTGTAGAGCAGGCCCGTACCGGAGTCGGTCAGGATGATCGGGTACTGCTTCCCCAGTACGTCGATCGCGCGCCGGTAGTCCTCGTCGTTGAACGTGGTCGACACGGCCGGGTCGACGTCGTTGGCGATGATCTCGAGCCCGGACGGCGCCTGCGAGGTGAAGCGCCGGATGTCCATGTACGAGTTGATGTACGGGATCGCCTGGACGAGGTCGCGGATCGTGGCCCCGGTCTCGCGCCGCACGCGCCGGCCGAGCGTACCGGCGTCGGGGTTGGCGTCGATCGCGAGGATCTTGTCCTGCCGCTCGGTGGCGAGCGTGGACCCCAGGGCGGTGGTCGTGGTCGTCTTGCCGACACCACCCTTGAGGCTGATGACGGCGATCCGGTAGCAGGACAGCACGGGCGTCCGGATCAGCTCCAGCTTGCGCTGCCGCTCGGCCTCTTCCTTCTTGCCGCCCAGCTTGAACCGCGAACCGCCGCCCGTGGGCCGGCTGCTCTTGGCCTTGGTCTTGGTGTTGCGCAGCAGCCGGTCGGAGGACAGCTCGACGGCGGCGGTGTAACCGAGCGGGGCACCCGGGTTGGTCCGCTCCCGCTGATCGTGCCGCACGGCCTGCGGCCAGGCGGCACCGGTACGGGGGTCGACGGGCGGCTGCCCGGGCTGTGCCGGCTGTTCCTGGTGTGGGGCCTGAGGCTGCTGAGCCTGCGGCGGCTGAGGAGCCTGCGGCTGGGGCTGAACCGGAGGCTGAGGCTGGGTCTGGGCCGGAAATGCCTGCGGCTGCTGCGGCTGCTGCGGGGGAAGGTGCTGCTGCCCCGGCGCCTGCGGCTGGGCGGGGAACGGCTGCCCCGGGAAGGGCTGCCCCGGCTGAACGGGCTGCTGCCCGTGCGGCGCGGGCGGCTGCGGGAAGCCGTAACCGGGACCGGCCTGGGGCGCCGGGGGAGCCTGCGGCTCAGGAGCGGGAGCGGGGGCCGGTGCGGGAGCGGGGGCGGGCGCGGCCTGCGGGAAGCCGTAACCCGTCGGAGGCGCCGGGGGCGCCTGAGCCTCGGGGGCGGCCGGGGCAACCGGAGCTGCCTGCGGGAACCCGTACCCGGCCTGCGGAGCGTCGGGCGCGGGCGCAGGTGCCGGTGTGGGCGCGGGCGCAGGGGCGGGCGTGGACGTGGGCCAGGCCCCCGGCGCGGGCTGCGGAGCCTGCGGCTGAGCCGGCGCGGGGGAGGGAGCGGCCTGCGGGGCCGGCGGAGTCGTCGTGGGCGCGGGCCACTGCGGCGCGGACGTCGGAGCCGCGGGCTGGAAGGCGGGCGGCAACGGCGGAAGCATGTCCTGCGGCGAGGGCGGCGGAGGCCAAGCGGAAGGCACGGCGTCCTGGACGGCCTCGTCGGCAGAGCCAGGCACGGCGTCCTGCGGAACGACATCCTCCGTTACGGGACCGGAGTCACCGTCAGCACCCGCATCGGGGCGAGAATCCGACCCCTCATCCTGCACATCGGACTCATCACCATCGGAGCCCCCCGCACCCACGTGAGCTTCGGCCTGCGGGCCCTGCGGGCCCTGCGGGCCCTGCGGGCCCTGCGGAGCCTCTGCGGCCTCGGCCGCGACCTCAGCAGCGGCAGCCCGCTCCTCGATCTCCTGCTTGAGGGCGCGAGCGGAGAACCGCATGGTGGCGCCACTCTCGAGGTCACCACTGCCAAGGCTCTCCGCGACAGGCTCAACGGCGGCACGCTCAGAGACAGCAGCACCCTCAGACGCCCCGGCACCGTCACCGGCACTGCCACCAGCACCCTCGTCCGAACCCACGGCCTCAACGTCGTCGACCTCATCGTCGTCGACACCATCGGCACCCTTGGCCTCGGCCAGGGCATCGACCTCACTCTTCGGGACGACACCGGTCACATGGACCGAGGCAGCAGGCCCGGCAACGGCCCCGCTCCAGTCGGCGGCACCGCCACCGGAAGCCACGGGCGGCACGACGGACGGCTTCACACCCTTGTCATCCGGCTCCTCGACACCCGCCACCTCCTCGACCGGATCCGGTTCCGGGGCCGGGTCCGGATCGGCAGGCTGGAACCCACTACCGAGGGGCAACTTGGGCACGACACTGGGCACGCTCCCCGAGGGCGGACCCACAGGGGCCGGCGGAGGCGGGGGAGCGGAGAAGGACGGCATGGCGGGCGGCGGCGTGGAGCCACCCGAAGCCCCACCATCCGCACCAGCCGAAGCCTCCGCACCAGCCGGAGCACCCGACTCATCCAAACCAGCCGAAGCATCCGAAGCATCCGAAGCCCCAGCACCCGAACCAGAAGACGCGGATTCAGCCGGAGCCGACACAGGCGGAACAGGGGCGGACACGGGCGGAGCAGGCGCGGCCGGAACGGAGGCGGACGGCGTGGAAACAGGCGGCGCCGAAGGCGTCTCCCCCGCACTGCCCGAAGCGTTCTGCGTGTACCAGGCGGGCGGCGCGTAGTCGATGGTGAACTCGCCCGTCGTCTCGGCAGCGGACTCCGCGTCGGACTGATCATCGACGGGTGAGTCCCAGCCCCCGCGGATCTCGTCCCGATCGCTGTTCACAATGCCTCCTGGTGTGGTCGAGCACCCTCGTGCCGTGGTGGGGGGCGACCGTTCCTGTCGTCCGATCCGCCTGGCTCTCCCCGTTGCCGGACGCGCACCACCCGTTCGAGGGTTCCGGCGATGCGCCCTGTCCCAGCCTAATCATCAAAACCACCAGTACGGCAGGGCAGTCCGCCCCACCCATGCTGTCCATTGCGTCACGCCCCACCCAGGAGCGATCCACGTACATCAAACCGTGACGGACAAATCCCTCAACGGCCGACACCTCACCCCGAATTACCAGAGGCAGGGCCGACTCAGTCCATCCGTCGAGCGGTACCCAACAATCCGGTCTCGGCATCGGTGGCCTGCGTCATCACGTACTGCCGGTCACGGTCGGCACACCACAACGTCACCCCGTCGGCCAACGTCGGCAGCGACTCGACGTCCCCACCCGGCAGCCCCAGCAACCGCCCGATCTGCACCGCTTCATCCGGCGACACCCGCTGCACCCCCACCAGCCGCGCCTGCCGCACCAGCCGAGGCGCGACGGGACTCAGATAGGGCAGCACCGTCAGCACGGACTGCCAGGGCGCGGACACGACCCGCCCCCGAGGCGGCCGCATCCCGCAGTCCCGCACAACAAGCACGGGACTCCCCGCGGAAGCCCCCTGAGGCGGCACCCGCCCCACGTCAAACACACCCATCCCACTAGGCCCCACCCCAAGCGCCCGCACCAACGGCTCCCAGGCCCCGCCCCGCCCGGTCTCCACAGCCACCCGCGCCCCGGTCGCGGCGGTTCGCAAGGCAATGACCTGGGCTGTCCACAGCCCGCCGATGAAGACCATGTCGTACCGGGTGGGCCGGTTCACGCCGAGCACGGCCGGGCTGCCGTCGGCGTCGACACCTATGACCACGCCGTCGTCCCCGATGGGGAGGCTGAGTTCGGGCAGCGACTCAAGGGGCAGCGCATGCCGCGGGTGTCGCGGCCCGACCAGACCGAACCCCGAACGAATCCGCTGCCGGGCGCGAGCCGACATCGAGACCTCCGGCCTCACGGAGCGCGCGGACGGTGAGCCAGGAGCAGGCACGGGTGCGGGTGCAGGTGCGGTCATCAGCGAGTGCCCCCGAGCGGCAGAGTGGCAAGGGTTCCGGGAAGCTGTTCACGGTCGAGCCGCGTGAGGCCGACCCTCGCGTGTCGCGCGACGTCCTCCAACGCACGTCGAGCGGCGACGAGTTCGGCGTCACCGCGTCCCGTCACGCGCATGTGCCCGCACAGCGAGATCTCCCTGCGGTCATCGCGCCGCAGCGTCAGGCTGAACGTGGTCGCCAGTGCCGGAATCGCGGTGAGCGATGCCACGAGTCGCGGGAGGGACTGGCCCGCGGAACCACCGAAGTGTGGCCAGCGCCGCACCCAGTACGTCGTGTGCCTGCGATTGTCGCAGCGCCACGAGCGTGCCGTCTCCTCGGTTCGGCGCTCCGGTGCCTCGGCGCGCCCGGCCTGGGCCGTGACCAGAGGATTCGCGCCCGCGGATGTGGCGATGGCGGACGTCAGCTCGTCCTCGTCGAGCACCGTGACCCGGAAGCCCGCCCCGGTCAGCCGGCTGGCCAGCTGATCGGCGGCTCGCACCACACACTTCTGAGCACCGAGCAGCCCTCCTCCGCGTGCCGTCACAGCCTCGGGGCACAGCTCCGGGTCGAGCTTGAGAGCGATCCAGGTGATTCGTACCGCGGGCGTCCCCGTCTGCGCCTGCAGAGGCGCGTAGTTGCCCACGGCGACCGATTCCTGCGGCAGATGCAGCGCGGGTGCCGGCTGGGTGTGCAAGACGACTTGCGCGGACTCCAGCTGGATACCGTCGACTTGGAGCGCGTCCGCCACAAGCCGCAAAGGAAGGGGACGTTGAAGCCTGTCGGCACGCAACGAGGTGGCCTCGGACTCCACTTGGAGTACGACGGTCACGAAGGTGCCGTCCCCGACGATGCCCACGGAGCGGCGATCCCTGTCGCCGTGGGCGTAGGTCCGCAGCGCCGGATCACATTCGACGGCCGGTGCGAGGCCCGGCTCGGTGCCGGGACGCACCGGGGTGGCGGCGGCCCGTCCCTGCCGTCGGCGCAACGCCCGCGCTGTGCCCAGCCAGTCGGGCAGGGAGCGCCCCCGTCGGCGTACGACCGCGAGAAGCAGCAGTGCCGCGGCCGCCAGGAGGGCCGGGAACACGAGAAGGTGGTCGACGGCCCAGGCGGAGAGGAGCAGAGCGATGGCGACCTCGACGAGGACGAGCTGTTGCAGCCGGAACGAACCGTACTGTCGCGCGTGCAACCGCAGTTGAACCGTGGCCGGTCCGCGACCGGCGGTCGTCGCCCTCGGCTCGTCCTGGCCGGTCCGTGAACCACCGGTCCCCGCGGCCGGGGTGCGCACACGCGCTCGTGAACTGCTCCGTGCGGCCGCAGCCATCACTCCGTACCCCCCCGAATCCCCTTGGCAAGCAGGGTGCTTGCGCGCCCTGGGGCCCTACCCCCTGCACACGCTCGACTACTCACCCTGCATAGTAGGGGCCGGGTCTTGCAATGACGGAATGGGGTTCGCGCCCCGACGTGCGGTGGGGGAGAAGCAGGCGCTCATGGCATCACGGCGGGACGAGCTCAACGCGTACACCTTCGCGAAGAAGCGGACGTTGGCGGCATTTCTCCAGCCCTCGCCGACGGGGTCCGAAGAGGGTGCGCCGCGTCCCCTGCGGGCTTTTCTGCCGAGTGTGATCACGGGTGTCCTCATCCTGGCGGTGTTCGGGGCCTGGGGCATGTTCCAGCCCAAGGCGCCCCCCGGGTGGGATGTGCCGGGCACTCGCGTCATCGTGGGGAAGGACTCGACGACGCGGTACGTCGTCCTCAGGACCGGCAAGAAGTCGCGCCTGCACCCCGTCCTCAACCTGGCGTCCGCGCGCCTGCTGATGAACGGCGCCGACTACAAAGTCATCCAGGTCAGCGACGGCATCCTCGACGCGGGCAAGCCGCCGCGTGGCCCCATCATCGGCATTCCCTACGCTCCCGACCGGCTCCCGTCGTCCGACGAGGCGGGCAGGTTCAAACGCTGGGCGGTCTGCGAGCAGCCCGGCTCCGGAGGCCGTACGACACAGGAGGCGACGTTCGTCCTCGCCGACCGGGAAGCGGACAGGATGGACGGCTCCCGGCGACTCGGCGAGGGCGAGGTGCTCTACGTGAAAACACGCGCGGGGACACGCCATCTGGTGGACGCGGCAGGGGTGTCGTACGAAGTCAAGGGCGTAGAGGGTGACTTCTTGTCGGACGCGCTGGTGGGGCCGACCAGGAAGCCGCAACTGGTCACCAAGGAGTGGCTGGCCACCCTTCACCGTGGCAGTCCGATCCGGTTTCCGCGACTGCCCGCGAACGTGGGTGCTCCGGCCGAGGCCTCCGACCAGCTGTCACCGACGGAGAACCGGGTCGGAATGGTCCTGAAGGCGGAGACCGGCG
The DNA here is from genome assembly GCF_055639375.1 of Streptomyces sp. NPDC039462. NCBI lineage: Bacteria > Bacillati > Actinomycetota > Actinomycetes > Kitasatosporales > Streptomycetaceae > Streptomyces > Streptomyces sp. NPDC039462. The sequence goes on along the minus strand of NZ_JBVKAO010000002.1, from coordinate 28,057 downwards.
AGGGCACCAAGCATTTCGTGGTGCTTCCGGGAAAGGTCCAGCCCGTCAGCGAGTTCACCGCCTGGCTCCTGATCAACTCCCCCCAGACAGCGCGACTCAACATGAACGGCGAGGCGCGCACCGTCGGCCTCCAGGACTTTGCTTCCGCCGACGGCACCTTCGAGGGGGAGGCCGCGAAGTGGCCCCGCCACCGCACCGTTCAGGTCAACAGCGGCGCGGGCGGCGCGGGTCGGGACACGGTGTGCAACGTTCTGCGCAACGTGGATGACAAGGGCGGCACGGCGCTGAGCACGTGGGCAGGCACGAAGTACCCGGCCGACATCGGCGCCGGCGGCACGAGTACGTACGTGACGCCCGGAACGGGCCTGCTCTACACACAGATTCGTGGCACGCAGACGAAGGCGGGATCACTCTTCCTGGTGACGGACACCGGACTGCGCTATGCCGTTCAGGCCAACGGTGACAGCGACAGCGAGAAGTCCGACATCGGAGCGGGTGACAAGGAGAGGCCGGTCGACGGCAGCCCTGAATCCAGCGAGGCTCAGGTCAAGCTCGGCTACAAGAACGTCCGGCCCGCCAAGGTTCCCCTGCCCTGGTCCGACTTCCTTGCCAAGGGACCCCGCCTCGACACCAACAGCGCGCGACAGCCTCAGGGCTCCTGACCCTTCCCACCCCCCTGATGCCACCGACGGAAAGGACAGAGGTAGCGGTGCCGCCGAGGAAGAGAGCCCTGCTGGTCGGGGCCGCCATGGCCACAGTCATGAGCACAGCCGCACCCACGAGCACAGCCGCACCCACGAGCACAACCACCCCCGTCGCACAGATGCGGCTCGCCGGAAACGGCGCGTGCCAGACCCCCGCCGAGCAGATCAAGGGCCGCCCCTGGCCGCTCCAGCGTGTGCTGCTCGACGAGCTGTGGCAGGACGGGAAGAAGGGCAAGGGCATTCGCGTAGCGGTGATCGACACGGGGGTGGACGACAAGAACCCCCAGCTCGCGGACGCGGTGGAGGCCCGCGCGGGGCGCGACTACCTGGCGAAGGGCAAGGGCGCGGACCCCACCAAGGACGAGGTCGGGCACGGCACGAAGGTCGCCGGCATCATCGCGGCCCGACCGCACAAGGGAACGGGCTTCGTAGGCATCGCACCGGCCTCGACCATCATCCCGATCCGGCAGAACGACGCCGAGAACAGCGGCGACTCCGACACGATGGCGAAGGCCATCGACCACGCGGTCGCCGAGGGCGCGGACGTCATCAACATCTCCCAGGACACGACGAAGCCCCTCTCCCGCACGTCGACACTGGCCAACGCCGTGCGAGACGCCCTCGCCGCCGACGTGGTGGTGGTCGCTTCCGCCGGCAACGACGGGCTGGACGGAAAGGTGAAGAACACCTATCCCGCGGCCTTCGAAGGCGTGCTGGGGGTCGCGTCCTCCGACCGGAACAACGAACGTGCGGCCTTCTCCCAGCCCGGCGACTTCGTCGACGTCGCGGCCCCCGGCGTGGACATCGTCTCCACCGTGCCCGGCGGAGGCCAATGCACGGACAACGGCACGAGCTTCTCGGCGCCCTTCGTCGCAGGCGTGGCCGCCCTCCTCAAGTCCCGGCACCCGGATTGGAGCCCGGCCCAGATCGCCACCCGGATCGAGCAGACAGCGGAGCGTTCCATCAATGGCCATGACAACTACGTGGGATGGGGTGTGATCGATCCCGTGCGAGCCGTCACCGGTTCCGACATCGCCCACCCCGCGAGTTCACCGACGCCGGACCCCGGTGTGTCGAAGGCCCCACCGCCGGATACGGCCGCCTTCTCGCTCGCCGAGACTCCCCAGGAGCGGGACGAGCGGTACGCGACGTACGCGGTCGGCCTCACCGTGGTCGTCGTGGCAGTGATCGCCGGAGCAGCGGCGGCCATGCGCGAGGCCCGCAGAAGAAGGGACCTCAGGGCGTGAGCTTCGGACCTCCTCCCTCCCCGTTCACTCAGTCGACGTTGGCCGCGGACAACGTACGAAGAAGCCGTCGCAGAAGGGCACTCGGAACCGGCGTCGTGGTGCTGGTTCTCGCGCTGTGCGCGGGCAGTTGGGTCCTCTGGTTCGGCCCGGACGACCCGTCCCGGGAAAGCCGCAAGCCACCCGCCGCCCCTGCTTCCCAAGGGCGACTCGACATCAGAGAGACGGTCGAGAAGCGTCCTGAGAGCGCCACGGGGCAGATGGCGTTCCGGTTCTCCGTCGACGACATGAGCCCGGGGGAGGAGTACGAGATGCCGGGCACCTGGGCGACGGACAAGGTGCTCGCCAAGGGGATCGACAGAACGCTGGTGGGGTTCCAGGTCGGCAAAGACGTCACCACGGACGACGAGATCTGGCGGCTGCCACTCTCCGGCCCCATCTGCGGTGTGACGCGGCACGTGACCGCGGAAGGCCGCACCGCCGTGCTCCACAGATCCCAGAAAAACGAGGACTCCCTCTGCAACCAGGTGGCGTTCGTCGACATCGACTCCGGCAAGAAGATCTGGGACCGAGAATTCCCCACTTCGGAATCCATCTTCGGACAGGACCCGACGAGCGTGACGATGACGCGAGCGACGGTCGCCGTCTCCTGGGGCGACGGTTCGACGGCGTACGACATGGACCGAGGAACTCGGCTCTGGACGGACAAGAAGAGCGACGGATGCGCGTACCGGGGCGTGGCGGGCGGACGAGCTCTGCTCACGCTGATGGCCTGCTCGCGGGGGAAGGAAGACGTCACGTACCGAGTCCGGAAACTCGCTCCTCGGACCGGCGCCACCCGGTGGACGCATCGGGTCGCGGGCGGGGTCAAGGACGTCAAGGTACTGTCCGCCGAGCCTCCGGTCATCGCTGTGGGCACCGGTGGCATCGAGGCCACGCACCTGTTCTCCCTCGACGGCCGAGGGAAACGGCGGGCCACCATCGGGCTGGACGGCGGCCGCTACGAGGTCCGGTGCCGAGCACGTGATGGCTACATCACGATCGATGACTGCCCCTCGGCGGTGGTCAGCGACGACCAGGTGTTTCTCACGAGCCACCAGGCCGACGAAGCGAACTGGATCACGTCGTTCGACCTGGCGACGGGAAAGGCCGTCAGGAGGTTCGACTCGGGCCCCAACCAGTTGTTCTATCCCCTGCGGATGAGCGGCGGCCAGGTTCTCGCATTCCGGGAGAGCAGCGACCACATCACCCCCTTGGGAGTGGTGAGTCTGAATCCGCGAACAGGAAAGGAGACCCCCTACTTCTCCTTCGGTCTCCCACCCGAGGCCTGGACGCTCACCTCTCTGGAATTGTCGGACGTGGTCGTCCAGAACGGGCGAATCTTCTTCAGCAGCGTCCGGGCCGAAGGACCGAGCGACAGCGACAAGGACACTCCACAGGTGTCATGGCTGGTTCTCGGCGTCGGGAGCGCGGCGGCGGCCCACAACTGACGCCCAATACACGGCAGTTGCGGGGCCGGAATGACTAGAGTGGCGTGTGACATCACGCGTTGATGCCACACGGGGGCGGCGCGGCGTCGCGGATCGTGTGTGTCGGCACACGCAAGACCTGACGCGACCCTTGCCCGCCAGAGCCGGGGGAGCCCTGGCACGGAGTCGAGACGAACAGCGGGGACCGCCGCTGTCCGCACATGGAGGGCAAGAGCGATGAGCGTTGATTACAGCAATGAAGATCTGACCAAACTGGCGGACAGGATCCGCAACTTCCACACGGACGTGAGCAAGCGCGTCACGTCCCTGAACACCGTTGTGGACATGATCCAGGCCGGCTGGAAAGGCGCGGCGGGCAAGGAGTTCGACACCCTGCAGCGAGGTGTGAACCTGCACCTGAAGAAGCTCCAGGACAACCTCGTCGACCTGGAAGACGTCATGCGGATGAGCGTCAAGGGCTTCGACGGCCACGAGCAGGAGCGGATCGCTCAGATCCGCAAGGTGGACAACTCGTACGAGGTGCCCAGCAAGATCATCGACCACGCCTGAGCAGCTGCGGCCGCAAGCCAAGGAGTACCCACATGTCAGTCAACTTCGACCGGACCGCGGTCAACTACGACACCGTCACGATGGCGGCCACCGACGTGCGCAACAACGCCAGGAGCATGGACGAAGGGCTCGAGACCCTCATGCGCGAGGTCGCCCGGGTGGCGGAGTCCTGGGAGGGCGAGGCCAAGACGGCGTACCGCGACATCCAGGGGCAGAGCGAAGCCGAGATGAACGCCATGGTGCAGAAGCTGCAGCGCATCGCACAGCTCTTGACCGAGTCGGTCGCCGGCTACCAGGACACGGACAAGAGCAACGCCTGGCGTTTCCGCATGCTGAGCTGAGACCTGCTCGAACGCCGCGAGGCGCACGGCGGACGTGAGAGGGGGAGGGGAGTACGGGGACAGGCACACACCCGGACTCCCCTCCCCTCTGCGCTCACGATCTACGAAAAGCACACGAACTCATCGCCCGTCGCCCATCGCTCACCGATCACCCGGCAGGGCTGGCCTCGCCGGCCGGCAGTCCACCGTTTCGTGTGGTCGGCTCCAGGTCGAACTCCCCGTCGCGCGCCCCAAGCACGAAGGCCTGCCACTCGGCCTCGGTGTAGCGCAGCACGGTCTCCGGGTCCAACGAAGACCGCATCGCGACGGCGCCCTCGGGCAGGTACGCGATCTCGACCCGCTCCTCGGCCTCTTCCGTACCGGGCGCGCTGTGCCACTCGACCCCCGAGATATCAAGGGCGTAGAGCTCGTTCTTCTCCCGCTCCTTACGCGCCTTGACGTCCTCGTCCTGTCCCTCGCCCATGACGAACCGGCCCCTTCCCGACGTACGAACCAACTTGTGGGTCAGCCTACTTGGCGGGCGTCACGCGGGGAGCGGACTGCAAAAGCCGGTCACGGCTCGACGGGTGCTGACGCCACGGCCTGGGGGTCGGGGTAAGTAGCAGTGTTGGTGCAGCCCAGGCGTGGGGTGAGCTTTTTCGCCGACGAGATCAGCATCTCGGCATGGGAATGCTCACTCACCTTGAGTGCGTCCCAAGCCGTGAAGCGCAGCAGTGCCTCCCCGGTTGCCGCTTTGGCGCTCTTCGGCTGGCATGCGACCCACAGGGTCCCAGCGTTGGAAGGTGTCCTTCCAGGCACATATCGGGCGGTTTCGTTACGGCTGAGAGGCTCGCCCGGCACGGTGCCTGATTCCGCCCAAGTGACGGCTACGCCGAGACGCAGGAGGTCATTCTTCTTGTCGGTGAGCGCACACAGGCGGTGTGGCGAAGGCGTTGATTCGGGGTATGCCTTCCGAAGCGCACGCGCCGCTTGGCTGATACTGAGGGACGGACCGATCTGGGTTTGCGGCCAGAGTTGCGAGTCACGAGCCTCGGCGATTATCTGCGCGTCGATGATGCCGCCGCACGCCTGGCTGATTCCGTTAGTGGCAGACGGTGCAGGTGCCTTCTTTTCACCATCCCCTCCGTCGGCCGAGCAGGCTGTCGTTAGCGCCAGAGCGAGACAGGTGAGCGTTACGACAGGGACGGAGGAGATTGAGCTTCTGCGACGCATCGGGACCCTCTGGTTCGTACTTAATAGACAGTTCGTGGACATATCAGTCTTCGAGATGATGTGATATGCGCCGTCCAGCTCCCCACCCTCCTCGTCATTGCGGGTTGGAGCTGGCTACCATATCTCGTCCGATGGAATGGGCCGTCGCAGACTGAGTTGAGGCGGACCCTTTATAAGCGGTGACCAAGTCGGGGTCCACATCAGTCCCCCTCGCAGCTGCGTCCACAGCTCTGGCGGCGGAGAGCTTGGTCGCCTTCTCTGCCTCAGAGTATCCGGCGATTGATTCTCTGCGGCTTTCATCCGCTTTGTCGATCTTCGCCCCCTCGACTACTGATGCCGAGACATCCTCCTGAATCCACCCCACTACGTCTCCGCCCACGGGCAGCATTTGGACGTACTTGGCTCCAGCGGCAGTGATGATCCTGTTGGTCCACTTGGCCTTGTCGTCCACCCCGGCATTGTATTCATTGGCTTCATGGGCGAGACGGCCGTGGGTACCCTGCGCTCGTGCTTCCGTCATCATGCCGGCGATTTCACCCCCAGGATGCACTGCATTACGCACGGACTCTCCCATGTCCGGGTGGGACTCAGGGTGAGTGAAAACATCATGAACCAGCGCAGTCGTGTATGCCTGCTGAGCGTTGCTGATGGCGCCATAAGCCTGAGGGTCCTGTCCTACAGCACCCAGGAAACCAGCCATCTGGTCCTTCTTGAATTCTGCTGCGTGGCCGAACGGCTTAATCAATTCTGCCCCGTTCTCGGCTGTCGCTTGCAGATCGGGCATATACTCGGAGGACATGTCCCCGAAGTGCTGAGCCAGTCCGTGCAGACTTCCTGGTTCATCCTCTGACTTGCCAGTGACCAGGGTTGGATCGTCGCCGACCTTCTCGACCACACGTTCCATGATGTTGGCCATGTCCTCCGTGTGCTTGACCGGAGGCGCATCAAGATCACCGGGTGGGCGATGGGTCACAGATACTTCGAGGGCATTGCCGAAGGAATTCTGGAAGTGATTGGTGCCGTAGCTCTCGCTGCTGCGTGTGTCGAACCAGTCGTCCGTAGGCTTCTTGTCCAGAAAATAGTCGACCATGCCGAGCGGTTTGCCGTGATCTCCGTCCACGCCCTTGTCTTTCAGCGTTACGGCGCCATCATGGTTGCTGTCCTCGCGTACCGGTTCGTTGAAGAATTTGGTGGCCGCCTCCGGGTTGTTGCTCATCGCCTCCATCATCCCCGTCAGGGGATTGAATCCTCTACCGCCAGTCTTGTCCTGATTCAGGGCCATGTCTGGGTTGGTTGGGATATCTCTGCCCCAGATCCCGGGATCCTTTTTGTCCATGGCGGCCATGTCGCGGGACACGGAGGTGAGGAAGGTGGTGTCGTACTTGCCGTCTCGCAACAGTGAGCCCAGGGCCTGGTATCCGTAGATCTTCCCTGCGGCGCCCGCTCCGGGGACATCGATCTGCTGCCGCCCGGCCTTCATGAGCTGCATCGTCCAGGCGGCGTCCAATTGCCCGGCGCCATGCGCGCGTGAGGCCAGGCCGAGCATGCCGCCCATGTCGTTCTGGATTCCGTGCACCAGGGCGGCTCGGTCCTGGCCGGCCGGGCCCAGGCTGGTGGCATCCAGCGACATCTTGGCGTAGAACTCGAGCGAGCCCTCCGGGCCCAGTGTCCTGTAGAAGGAAGTCGAGAACTCGGGATCCTCTCTGTTGGCGTGCGTCAGACTCTCGAACTCTTTGAGTTCCTTCAGATGGCGTGCAGTTCCGCCTTCGCCGGAGAGAATCTTTGCCAGTTCAGCGGCGCGCGCCACTTCTGCCGCATCAATGGTCGCGTGCTTTGGCTTGCTGAAGTCGTGCTTGGCGCGGGTGGCATTGGACTTGAGAACACGAGCTGTCCATTCATCCGCGTGACGGCACTCCTCAACAATTTCGTTGATGCGCTTCTGCAGGTCGGCGATATCGGAATTCTGTTTGCTCAGCGCTTCCGTATACGCCTTCTGGTCCGTGTCTCGGCGCGCTGCTGTGTTCTCCTCGATCGGGTTCTTTGCCGTCACCCTGCCTGCTGTATCCACGGTGAGGCGCTTCTGCGGAGCTTCTGTCTCGACGATTTCACGGAGGGCCTCCTTGGCTGTTTTGAACGCCATGTAGCCCTCATTGAGAATGTCGGCGATCCCCTTGGCCTGCAAAGCCGCGTCGTTGAATTCGCTGGCCGTCTTCTTGATGAACGCCTGGGTGACGTCCGAGTTGTTGCCCGTCCAGTCGGCGTTCACCGCCTTGGCTTGCATGCCCTTGGTGGCGCTCGTGTGCAGCTCGACCAAATCACCGGTCATCTTGCGCCAGTCGTCGATCGCACTCTTCATTTTCGTGAGTGGAGCGTCGTAGATGTCTTGGAAATCAGGCATTCTTTGGCGCCGCCCCTCACTTGAGGTATTCGTTGATCTTGGACGCCCTCATCGCGGTGATGATTTCGTCCTCATCCTTGTCGTGCGCAGCCGTGGAGAAGTCCAGATGATTTGAGATGTTGGCGCACGCGGCCAGGAGGGTTCGCAGCTGAGAGTTCCACGTGTCATGCACTTTGAGCAGTGCAGAGCCCGTGAGGAAACCCTTGTTGGTCAGAGCGATGGAAGCATCGAACGTGTTGGCCCGGGCTTGGTCACCCTTTTTCTGCAGGTCGCCGTGGAGTGTGTAGGCGTCATTTCCGATCTTCCCTATCTCGTCACGACGAAAGGAAAGGTCATGGCTCGTGCCGCCGCGGCCGCCGCCTTCGGCGGACACCTGGTTCAACTGCAACTGCGATGCCTGCTGCTCGGCCGCGGAGCCCCTGGCCTGACCCCACTCCTCTTCAAATGTCATGATCCCCCGCTGTGGTTCGACTTCGGGCCTGATCCGGGTGAGTCACTGTGCGGTGGCGCAACCGGGTCAAGGGCCATGAGTTGGATCGAATGGTTGGTACGTGGGCGGCTGAGGCCGCTGACGCAAGGTCGGAGGAGCGTCGAGAGATGACGGCGCAACACGATGACGACGCCTGCGGATGGCCGAGAAGGTCACCGCAGCACCGAGAAGTACTGCCGCTCCGAGTCCCGATGCGAGCCACAGCGCAGTTTTGTCGTCATCCTTGTCGGTTGTGATTGCAGCGGCCGGCTCCTCATCCGTCTCCGAGCTCTTGGTGGGGCCGCTGGAGCCGGATGCCTTGGGCGACGGAGACTTGGCCGCCGCCGCGAGGTCTGGCAGCGGGTACTCGTCGGCAGGACCGGGGTCACCCGGGTTCTTGAGTGCGATACGAGGGCGTACCGCGCCGTAGCCGACCGAGTCGTCACGGGTCCAGCTGTCGTCGTTGCCCTGCATCGTGTTGATCATGACCCGCAGGACCTGGTTGTTCGTCCAGTCGGGGTGCTTGGACCAGATGAGGGCGGCGGAGGCGGAGGCGATGGCTGTGCTGTTACTCGTGCCGTGGGTCTTGCAGAGCTGGGTCCCACCCGCGCAGGCGTGCCACATGCTGTCTCCCGGGGCGACCATGTCGACCTGGGGGCCCCACTGCGACTCTTTGGTCCGCTCAACCTGACGATTGATGGCCCCGACTCCCACGACGCCTGGAGTCGCTGCCGGGTACTCCGGCTCATTGCCCTTTGCTGCACTGTTCCCCACGGCGGCAAAGATGAGCTTCCCCCTGCCGATCGCGTACTTGACCGCGGCGGTGAGCTCGGGAGTGTTCACGTTCTCCATGCCGCGATGGTTGGAGCCACCCATGGAGATGTTGAGAATCTGAGCCTTTGAATCTGCGGCGTAGCGGATGGCGGTCGCCATCTCCCGCGAGTAGCCGGACAGTTGATCCGCCTGCCCGGACCTCTCGATGCCGTAGGTCATCCTGATGGGAAGAATCCTGGCGCCCGGAGCGAGGCCGTACGAACCTGCTGTCTCTCCTCGGGCGCCGGTTCCCGCGATGAGCGCCGCGGTTCCCGTGCCGTGGTTCGCCCGGTCATCGTTCTCGTCACCCGATAGGCCCGAGTAGTCCTTCCCCTCAATCACCTGGCCGCGTAGATCAGCGACCGTGTCATCGACTCCGGAGTCGATGACTGCAACCGTCACGCCGCGGCCGGTGCTGGTCTTCCACATCTCTTCGGCTTGCATGGCGTCGAGGTGCCACTGTCTGGAGCGGACGGTATCGGCATGAGCCGGCGTCGCCGCGATGCTCGCCATGAGAAATCCCAGGGCCGCCGACAGCGCGACCCTGGAGCGGAGGAGGCACTTCCTGGGGGTGGGCATCTGCGTTCCTTGTCAGGTCAGTCGACGACTGGCGGGACGATACGGCGAAGGTCGGGCTGCCACGTCTCTTCTTCCTCAGAGAGGTGGTTCGACCGGTCGGGCCGGCTCTCATCGCGGCGCGACGTCTTGCCCTGGCCGCCTTGCGCGGCGGTAGCGGGGCGTCCCATCGGTGCTGAGCGTGTCGAGTCGCCTGCGGCGGAACCACGCACGAGCCCCGTGCCGCCCGGGGTGAAGGGGCGTCCGTCCACGCGTCCGGGTTGGTGGGGCGGCCGACCGAGCGTGCCACCGGGCTCCCCGGTGAGACGACGACCGCCGACGATGCCTGAGCGCCCGGCCCCGGGCCCACCGGCCCCGGGGCCGACCCCCGGAGCCATGGGCGGACGGCCCTGCATGTGGTCTCCGCCGAAGACATTGCTCCGAGGGATGCCGGTCGTGGGACGTCCTGAGTTCGGCGGTACGGGGCGACCGCCGATGATGCCCGTCTCTTTCGGTGGTCGACTGCTGGGCCCGTAGCCGGTGCCCCCACTGGAGGGTGGGAGATGCGGCTGGCGTGCCACTGGAGAAGGCCGGCCCGGCGGTGGAGTGGCGGGGCCCGGTTGGCCAGGGTTTGGACCGAACGGGGGAGGCGCGGTGCCGATGGTTGGGGGAGTCGAGGCTTCCCGGCCCGGAGGCACGAGGCCAGGAGGGCCATCTGTGGCCGTCGGTGACGGGGGAAGCGTCGTGACACGGTCGATCCCCATGGACACCGGCTCAGGGCGGTGCGGCTGGAAAGCGTCAGGGGATGTCGACACCGGCGCATTCCCGGGCGATGTGCCCGGGCCCGGGATGTCATACCCGGCAGGGGGAGCCGCTGCGGATGCAACCGGCGCAGTGGGGGAAGAAGTGGCGGAGGTTGTCGGACCGCCACCCGCCGAGCCGCCGGTCTGACCGGGCACTGCCTGGTAGTCGCCGCCATCACGCCACCTATCAGGGTCTTCCACATGGCTCGCCGGCGGCGCAAACGTAGGCGGCGTCACCCCGTTCACCTGCTGCGCGGACTGCTGATACGTCTGCGCCAGCTTCCGCATCCGCTGCACCGCCTCCGCATGTGCAGCCTCGATCCGCGCCTGCGCCGCCGTCGCGTCCGCCTTGGAGTCGCGGGCGACCTTGCGGGCGTCGGGATCGTTGTGGGCCTTCTGTGCGGCGTCCATGTTCTTGTTGGCGCTCCGCAGATCAGCCTTGGCCTGGGCCGTGTCCGAAGCGGGCGGCATCGACGCCTTGGCCTCGGCGATCGCCTGGGCGACCACGCCCATCCAGCGCGACGCGACCTCGCTGTACTCCCCGAGGTACAGCGTCGCGCTCGCCGACTGGGTCCCCCACATGCGGAAGGCGTCGCCGCCCTCTCCCTGCCAGTGCAGGCCCTTCGTGTACGTCATGAGGTCATCGCCGATCTTGGTGATCGTCGACGCGGCCTTGGACAACTTACCGGCGAGTCGGGAGGCGCTCTCCGAACTCGCGGACTCGAGCAGCGCGATCAGTTGCTCATGCGTCATGGACTCGAAGTCCGTGTGAGCGAGCTTCGGCGTGCCGCCTTTGGGCCCCTCAGCCATGCCTTTGTGCCCCCGTTCCCCGTCCCCGTTCGTGTCCCCGTCTGGTCATCAGAGAGACGTGTCCTTGTCCGTTGCCTTCGGTCCGGAACCGTCGCCCCTGCCGGCGCCGGACCCGCTGGAGCCATGGCCCTGCGCGTACGGATCCCGATCCGGGTCGTAGTACTTCTCGGCCTCCGCGTTGATCGCCTTCATACGCGCGCGGATGTCGTCCTCGAGGTTGTCGTAGCCCACACGTGACGCATGGACGGCAAGCCCCAGCCCCTCGATCTGGGCGCCCAAAGCCTTCGAGAGCTTTTCCAGCTCGTCGTGCACGGTCGAGTACGAGTCGTACAGGTACTGGGCCTCTTTGAAGTCTGCCGAACCCAGCTGCTCTCGCGACAGTCGGTCCGCGCCGACCCTGCCCGGTGCCGCCTCCGAACCCTCGAGCTCGATGAGCAAGTCGTCGACGCGCTTCTTGAAGCCCTTCATCGCACTCGCCTGGACGTCCAGTGCCATTTGCGGGTTTACGCCGTAAAGGTTGTCGAACGACTTGTCCGTGTCCGGAGTCCCGCCGCTGCCCCCTCCCGAACTCGCCACGCCTGCCTCCCCGTTCAGTCATGTATCCAGCACGCACTCTAGTAGTGGTCCGGGAGCCGCCCCACTTGAATCAGGGCAGTCCCACGCTTTCGCGACACGAAGGTTCCGCGCCCCGGCGGCATGGGGCGTGCGCGGACATTTCCAAGAATGTCCCCTTCGCTCGGATCGCCCGACAACAGCACACCCTGCGCGCCCAGTTCCTTCACGCGCTGCATGAAGGACTCGTACATCGAGCGTGAGGCGCCGGCGGAGTTTCGCGCGATGATGAACTTGACGCCGACGTCACGGGCGAAGGGCAGATGCTCGACCAGCACACTCAGCGGATTCACCGAGTTGGTGGCCACGAGCTCGTAGTCGTCGATGATGACGAACAGCTCAGGGCCGTTCCACCAGCTCCGGTCACGCAGCTGCTGTGGAGTGATGTCGGGCTTGGGCGCTCGCTTCTCCATGAACGTGGCAATGGCGTTCATGTGGACGTCCATCGCCGACGCCATCGGGGCGTACTCCAGCAGATGCTCCGGCGACACCGCCTCCAGCATCGTGCGCCTGTAGTCACCGACGACGATGCGCGCCTGGGCGGGCGTGTACCTCTCCGCGATCTGCTTCGCGATGAGGCGAAGCAGATTCGTCTTGCCCGATTCGCTTTCACCGAAGACCAGGAAGAATGGATCTGTCTCGAAATCGACGAAAACCGGTTCCAGGTTCGTCTCGTCGATACCGATCGCCACGCCGTGCTGGGGGAACTCAAAGCCCTTCGGGAGCTGGTCGGCCGGGAGTTTGCGCGGCAGCAGCCGCACCGTCGGCGCTGCGGGCCCGTGCCAGTTGCTCTTTACTGCTTCAACCAACTGGGCCGTCCCGTCGGAGAGATTCGCCGGATCGGGTGACGAGTCGACGCGCGGCAGCGCCGTCATGAAGTGCAGCCTCTCCGGGACCTGACCGCGGCCCGGTACTCCGGCGGGCACGTTCATGGCGACCTTGCGGTCGAATTCCGAATCCATGACGTCACCGAGACGCAGCTCCAGTCGACCGAGCATCTGGTCCTTGAGCGCCGCCCGTACCTCCATGTAGCGCGAAGCGGACACGACGACATGGACGCCGTATCCGAGACCGCGGCCGGCGATGTCGTTGACGACGCCTTCGAGCATCTCGTAGTCGTTCTTGAAACTTCCCCACCCGTCGATGACGAGGAAGACGTCACCCCAGGCCTCGCCGGGGAGCTGCCCCGCGGCGCGCTGTCGCCGGTAGGTGGTGATGGAGTCGATGCCGTTTGCGCGGAAGAAGGCCTCACGTCGGTTCAGGACACCGGCGACTTCTGCCACCGCTCGTCGCACCCGCTCCGGATCGAGTCGGGAAGCCACCCCTCCTACGTGAGGCAGGTCGGCCACCGAGGCCAGGCCCCCGCCGCCGAAGTCCAGGCAGTAGAACTGCACTTCGTGAGCGGTGTGGGTCAACGCGAACGACGCGATCAACGTGCGCAGCAGTGTCGACTTTCCCGATTGGGGCCCGCCGACCACCACCATGTTCCCCGCTGCGCCCGAGAAGTCGCTGTACAGCACCTCACGCTTCTGCTCGAAGGGCTTGTCGACCAGGCCCAAGGGGACGACCAGGCCCCCGGGACGCGTGTAGTCGCCGGCGTGCAGGCCCCGCTCTGCCGAGACCACGAGCCGAGGCAGGAGCTGGTCCAGAGTGGGGGCCTCGTCCAGCGGCGGCAGCCACACCTGGTGCGCCGGTACGCCCTGCCCTTCCAGGCGGCGCACCACGACATCGAGCACGGTGTCGGCCAGCGCGTCGTCTTGCCGGCGGGAGGACGCCAGGAGCTGACCGGTGTCCGGGGCCGTGTACGTCGCATCGACCGGAGCCGCGGTGAAGAGCGCGGGCCTGCGCTCGATGGGCAGTTGACTCGATGCCGGGTCGGCACCACCCGAGCGGTACACCCCGGAGACGTACGCCGCTTTGAAGCGGGTCATTTCATCCGTACCGCACTTCAGGTACCCGGAGCCCGGTACGGACGGCAGGTGGTACGCGTCCGGCACGCCCAGCGCCGTCCGGGACTCCGAAGCCGAGAACGTGCGCAGCCCGATGCGATACGACAGGTACGTGTCGAGTCCGCGCAGCCTGCCTTCCTCCAGGCGCTGCGAAGCGAGCAGCAGGTGCACGCCGAGTGACCGGCCGATGCGGCCGATCTGGATGAACATGTCGATGAAATCGGGCTTGGCGGTGAGGAGTTCACTGAACTCGTCGATCACCAGGACGAGTGATGCCAAAGGGGCCAGCGGCGCCCCCGCCGCCCGCGCTTTCTCGTAGTCGTGCATGTTGGCGTAGTTGCCCGCCGACCGCAGCAGTTCCTGACGGCGTTGCAGTTCACCACGGATCGCATCGCCCATGCGGTCCACGAGTGTGAGGTCGTCGGAGAGGTTCGTGATCACCGCCGCGACGTGCGGCATGTCCGACATGCCGGCGAACGTCGCGCCGCCCTTGAAGTCGGCGAGGACGAAGTTCAGGGTCTCGGAGGAGTGGGTCACGGCCAGCCCGAGGACCAGCGTGCGCAGCAGCTCGGACTTGCCCGAACCCGTGGCGCCCACACACAGGCCGTGCGGCCCCATGCCCTCCTGAGCCGCTTCCTTGAGGTCCAGCATGACCGGCTGGCCGTCCTCACCCACCCCGATGGGGACACGGAGGCGCTCCGCCGTCGAACGGGGTCGCCACGTGCGTGTGACATCCACGGACCCCGCATCGCCCAGATTCAGCAGATCGGTGAAGTCAAGGTTGGCGAGCAGGGGCTCGTCGTCGTCGCCCCCGCCCATGCGCAGCGGCGCGAGCTGGCGGGCGAGCGCCTCCGCGGCAGGCAGCGACAGCGCGTCCGGTACGCCTTCGTAGGCGACGCCACCGGTCGACTCCAGGAGCAGTTTGCCGGGCCGCGCCACCAGGGAGAGGCCTCCGCGAGGCTCATCCAGTTCCCCGGTGACCACCTCGATGATCGTCACGCCCTGCAGACCTTCCGGCGCGGCGAAGGCGGATGTCGGCGGCACCATGCCGCCGTCGAGTACCACCACGAGGTGGGGCTGGTCGAGCACGGGCTGCCCGTCACGGCTGAACCGCGGCCGTCCGTCGAGACGGTCGGCGAGGAGCTGCTCCAGCTCGCCGAGGTCATCGCCGAAGAGCCGCCTCGCGCCGGCGCCGTCGAGCTGCCCCGGCACCTGGCAGTGGGGCAACCACTTCGTCCAGTCCCATCGCCCGACGGCGCCGGGGGCCGCGACCACCGCGATCACCAGATCCTCGGGCCCATGCAGTGTGGCCAGTTGGGCGGCCAGTGCGCGTGCCGTGCCCTGTGCGGACTCCGGCTCCCCGGAGACCGTCAAGTGGTAGAACGCCCGCATCGAAACCGCGACCGGCAGCCCCTCCAGCGAACTGTGCACGGCCAAGAACTGCTGCATGGCTCCCGCGGCCAACGGCTCCAACTCGTCGACCGGCGCGGTCTCGGGCGCGACCAGGGGAGTGGACAGTTGCTGCGGGCCCAGACCCACCCGCGCCTGACCGAAGTCCGGGTCCCCGATGCGGCGTTCCCATACGCGGCTCCCCTCGGCGACCACCGACCACAGCTGCTCCGGAGCAGGGTGCAGGTAGAACTGCGCGTCGCGCTGCTTCAGGGCGGTCCGGCGCACCGCACGACGCGTCTGTGCCAGGTACTTGAGGTAATCACGGCGTACGTCCGCCATTTGCCCCTGCGTACCGCGCCGGTACCTGACGACCTGGGCGACGACCATCGCGACCGTCGACACCAGCATCACCACGCCCATGATCCGCATGAAGGGATGGGCATTGGGCGACGCGAAGAAGAAGACCACCGACGAGCCCATGCCGAGCGTCGGCAGCACCTGCATGAGGACGCCCTCCTGCTGCCCGCGCGGCAGCTCTGGGGGAGCCGCCAATTGCAGCTCCTCCGTGGGTACTTCGGGCGGCAGCGCGCGCGGCGGGCGCTTGATGACGATCTGGCTCACCGGAACCTCAATCCCCCTGTATGGGCGGGCAGTTCCGCATATCTGCCCTGCTCGTGGCGGTCTCCCTCCGCACGGAGGTGATCCTACGTGCAGGTGCTGACAGGGCGTAGCGGTAGGGTGACACACGCATCGTGCGCAACCGCGAATCAGGGGGTCATTCAAGGTGAGTTCGCCCGCAGCGACCGGATTCTGCCGGGTCACTGTCGTCGCGCCCGACAGCCGTATCGATGTCGCTCTGCCGGAGGACATCGCCGTGGCGGACATCTATCCCGAGGTCCTCCGGCTGACTCGCCAGACGCAGCCGGTCGGCACGCCGACCGGCTACAACCTCGTACGCCAGAACGGCACCGTCCTGGACGGCGCCCGGACCCTCGCCGCCCAGCGGGTCCTCGACGGCGAGGTGCTCAGCCTGCGGCCCTTCGCCATGTCGCTCCCGCCCGCCGTGTACGACGATGTCGCGGACGCGGTCGCCTCCGCCGTGGTTCAGGACCGCAGGCTGTGGCGGGACGCACTGCTGCGCGGTGCCGGCCTCACCGGAAGCTTCCTGGTCCTCCTCCTGATGGCCTTCGTGCTCTGGTTCGCCGATCCCGTGCGCCACGACATGCACGGCCTGCCGGGCATCCTCGCGGGTGGTGTGGGGCTGCTCCTGATCGCCTTCGCCGGCGTACGCGTGCGTGTCTACGAGGACCGTGCCGTCGGCGCGGTCCTCGGGCTCGCGGCCCTCCCTCTCCTGCTCGTCGCGGGATCGGGGCTCATCGGCCCGGACGCGGGGCAGGGGCCGGGCCGACTGCAGTTCCTGCTCGGCTGCGCCACCGTCCTCGTGGCGTCGGTCCTGCTCGTCGCGGTGTCTCCCGGCAGCGACGCCCCCTTCGTGGCCGCCACCTTCCTCGCGGCGGCGGGCACCCTCGCCGCCTTCGCCGCGATCATCACCGAAGCCGCGGCGACGGAGGCCGCCGCGGTCACCGCCCCGGTGACCATCGCCCTCGTCGCGTTCCTCCCGGGCCTGTCCTCCCGGTTCGCCCGGCTGCCCATCGGCTATGCCGCGCCGCGCAGCTCCGTGCAGGACGACTTCGACGCCGACCCGAACGCGACCGCCGACCCCGGGCCGCTCGACGCCGCCCGGATCGCGGCCCAGGCCCGGCGCGGCCACGAACTGCTCCTCGGCCTGGTCGCCGGCTCGGCCTCCGTCGTCGTGGGGTCGGCCGCCGTCCTCGGCTTCTCCGAGAACGTCTGGGGGCAGCTCCTGGCGCTCGCCGCGGGCCTTGCGACCCTGCTCCGGGCGCGTCTCTTCCGCTACACCGCGCAGGTCGTGTGCGCGCTCGGGGCGGGCATCGCCGCCATCGCGCTGCTGCTCATCGGCCTGGCCCTGAACCCGCCGGGCGACGCCATGCAAGAACTGCTCCTCCACGGCGACCCTGGCCCCCTGGAACTGCGCGCGGTCTGGCTCACCGCCGCCATCGCCTTGGGATGCGCCCTGCTGACGGCCGTCGCGTTGATCATCCCGACGAAGGGGCTCTCCCCCTTCTGGGGCCGCCTCCTCGACCTCACGGAATCGGCGATACTGCTCTCTCTGGTCCCGCTGTGCCTCGCTGTCCTGGACGTTTACGACGCGGCCCGCTCGCTGACCAGCTGAACAGGACGGCGATCAGCCGAGCAGGGCGGCGGCGCCCCCGTCCAAACCCCCCACAAGCCGACTGGTACCCTGTGAAACAACCGCCTGTCTGCGCACCCGCGAATCCCCAGGGATCCGAACCCGGCCCGCACAGACCCGGCCCGGCCCCGGACCCGTCAAGGACCTGGACCCGGACCCGCGCCCGGCGGCCCATTCCGGCCTCCCGAGTCACGGAAGCTCCCCTGAGATGTAGACCAGGGGCACTCGGAGGCACTCGAAGACATCACGAGGAGTACGCGTGTCGCTCGACGCCGCTACGAAGAAGCAGATCATGACCGAGTTCGCCCAGAAGGAGGGCGACACCGGCTCCCCCGAGGTTCAGGTGGCGCTGCTCTCCCGCCGCATCTCGGACCTGACCGAGCACCTCAAGACCCACAAGCACGACCACCACTCGCGTCGTGGTCTGCTGATCCTGGTCGGCCAGCGTCGCCGCCTGCTGCAGTACCTGGCCAAGAAGGACATCCAGCGCTTCCGCGCCCTGGTCGAGCGCCTCGGCATCCGCCGCGGTGCGGCGGGCGCCAAGTAAGACGCCGTGGAGGGAGCGGTTCCCACTCGAAGCACTCGAAGGGGGCCGCTCCCTTTGCTGTACGTGCGCGGTGTCACCGACGCTTTGTAGTCTGGTGACACAGGCACGAAGACAAGCACCACGAAGACAAGCACGAAGACAAGCACGTCCCCGCGGGCAGGAAAGCCCCGGGGCGCAAGAACGAAAACCCCCCACGAGGGAGAGGCGCACGCAGCCGCCGCCGGTCCTCGGTAGTGGCCCCCGGGAGCATCCCGGGTGCTTCGATCGAAGACCGGCCCGCATCCACGGCGCGCTTCTCCACACAGTCCCCGTCCGCGAGAGGACGCATGGGACGCCGCCCCCGGGTCACACGGATTCAGGGGCGAGAAGACGAAACGTAGACACGTAGGAGAACAGTGGAGAACGAGACCCACTACGCCGAGGCCGTCATCGACAACGGCACGTTCGGCACCCGCACCATCCGCTTCGAGACGGGGCGCCTGGCCAAGCAGGCCGCAGGCTCCGCCGTGGCGTACCTGGACGACGACACCATGGTGCTGTCGGCCACCTCCGCTTCCAAGCGGCCCAAGGACCAGCTCGACTTCTTCCCCCTGACGGTGGACGTCGAGGAGCGGCAGTACGCCGCCGGCAAGATCCCCGGTTCGTTCTTCCGTCGTGAGGGTCGCCCCTCCGAGGACGCGGTCCTGACCTGCCGCCTGATCGACCGCCCGCTGCGTCCTTCCTTCAAGAAGGGCCTGCGCAACGAGATCCAGATCGTCGAGACGATCATGGCGCTCAACCCCGACCACCTGTACGACGTCGTCGCGATCAACGCCGCCTCCTGCTCCACGCAGCTGGCCGGCCTGCCCTTCTCGGGCCCGATCGGCGGCACGCGCGTGGCGCTCATCAAGGGCCAGTGGGTCGCCTTCCCGACGCACACCGAGCTCGAGGACGCCGTCTTCGACATGGTCGTCGCCGGTCGCGTCCTCGAGGACGGCGACGTCGCGATCATGATGGTCGAGGCCGAGGCCACCGAGAAGACCATCCAGCTCGTCAAGGACGGCGCGGAGGCCCCCACGGAGGAGGTCGTCGCCGCCGGTCTCGAGGCCGCGAAGCCCTTCATCAAGGCGCTCTGCAAGGCCCAGTCGGACCTCGCCGCGAAGGCCGCCAAGCCGACCGGCGAGTTCCCGGTCTTCCTGGACTACGAGGACGACGTCCTCGAGGCCCTCACCGCCGCGGTCAAGACCGAGCTCGCCCAGGCGCTGACCATCGCCGGCAAGCAGGAGCGCGAGGCCGAGCTGGACCGCGTCAAGGAGCTCGCCGGCGAGAAGCTGCTCCCGCAGTTCGAGGGCCGCGAGAAGGAGATCTCCGGTGCGTACCGCGCGCTGACCAAGAAGCTGGTCCGCGAGCGCATCATCAAGGACAAGGTCCGCATCGACGGCCGCGGCCTCACGGACATCCGTACGCTCGCCGCCGAGGTCGAGGCCATCCCGCGCGTGCACGGCTCGGCGCTGTTCGAGCGTGGCGAGACCCAGATCCTGGGCGTCACCACCCTCAACATGCTCCGCATGGAGCAGCAGCTCGACACCCTCTCCCCGGTGACGCGCAAGCGCTACATGCACAACTACAACTTCCCGCCGTACTCGGTCGGCGAGACCGGCCGCGTCGGTTCGCCGAAGCGCCGCGAGATCGGCCACGGCGCGCTCGCCGAGCGCGCCATCGTGCCGGTGCTCCCGTCCCGCGAGGACTTCCCGTACGCGATCCGTCAGGTCTCCGAGGCCCTCGGTTCGAACGGCTCGACCTCCATGGGCTCGGTCTGCGCCTCCACGATGTCGCTGCTGAACGCCGGTGTGCCGCTGAAGGCCGCCGTCGCCGGCATCGCCATGGGTCTGATCTCCGAGGAGATCGACGGCCAGACGCACTACGTCGCCCTCACCGACATCCTCGGTGCGGAGGACGCCTTCGGCGACATGGACTTCAAGGTCGCCGGCACGAAGCAGTTCGTGACCGCGCTGCAGCTCGACACCAAGCTCGACGGCATCCCCGCCTCGGTCCTGGCCGCCGCGCTGAAGCAGGCCCGTGACGCGCGTCTGCACATCCTCGACGTGATGAACGAGGCGATCGACGTTCCGGACGAGATGTCCCCGAACGCGCCGCGCATCATCACCGTCAAGATCCCGGTGGACAAGATCGGTGAGGTCATCGGCCCCAAGGGCAAGATGATCAACCAGATCCAGGAGGACACCGGCGCCGACATCACGATCGAGGACGACGGCACCATCTACATCGGTGCCGCCGACGGCCCGGCCGCCGAGGCCGCCCGCGCCACGATCAACGGCATCGCCAACCCGACCATGCCGGAGGTCGGCGAGCGCTACCTGGGCACCGTCGTGAAGACGACGACCTTCGGCGCGTTCGTCTCGCTCATGCCGGGCAAGGACGGTCTGCTGCACATCTCGCAGATCCGCAAGCTCGCCGGCGGCAAGCGCGTGGAGAACGTCGAGGACGTCGTCGGCGTGGGTCAGAAGGTCCAGGTCGAGATCGCCGAGATCGACTCCCGCGGCAAGCTCTCCCTCATCCCCGTCATCGACGGCGAAGAGGGCGAAGACCAGAAGGACGACACCGACAAGTGACGTCGCGTAGCACCACGACGACGGCCCGCCCCTCTTCGGAGGGGCGGGCCGTCGCCCGTACCCAAACCCTCATCAAGGGCGAGCACGGCATCGGCACCGTCCGCAGGACGACCCTCCCCGGCGGCCTGCGCGTCGTCACGGAGACCCTGCCCTCCGTGCGCTCGGCCACCTTCGGAATCTGGGCCAACGTCGGATCACGCGACGAGACCCCTTCGCTGAACGGCGCCACGCACTACCTCGAGCACCTCCTCTTCAAGGGCACCAAGAAGCGCAGCGCCCTGGACATCTCGGCCGCGCTCGACGCGGTCGGCGGCGAGATGAACGCCTTCACGGCGAAGGAGTACACGTGCTACTACGCACGCGTGCTCGACACCGACCTGCCGCTCGCCATCGACGTCGTCTGCGACATGCTGACCGGCTCCCTCATCCGCCAGGAGGACGTCGACGCCGAGCGCGGCGTCATCCTCGAAGAGATCGCGATGACCGAGGACGACCCGGGCGACTGCGTGCACGACCTGTTCGCGCACACGATGCTCGGCGACACCCCCCTCGGCCGCCCGGTCCTCGGCACCGAGGACACGATCAACGCCCTCACCGCGGACCGCATCCGCCGCTTCTACAAGAAGCACTACGACCCGACCCACCTCGTGGTCGCCGCCGCGGGCAACGTGGATCACAACAAGGTCGTACGCCAGGTCCGTGCCGCCTTCGAGAAGGCCGGCGCGCTCCAGCGCACCGACGCGGTCCCGATGGGCCCCCGCCAGGGCTCCCGTGCCCTGCGCACCGCGGGCCGCGTCGAGGTCATCAACCGCAAGACCGAGCAGGCCCACGTCATCCTCGGCATGCCGGGCCTCGCCCGCACCGACGAGCGCCGCTGGGCCCTCGGCGTCCTGAACACCGCCCTGGGCGGCGGCATGTCCTCGCGCCTCTTCCAGGAGGTCCGGGAGAAGCGCGGCCTGGCCTACAGCGTGTACTCGTACACGTCGGGCTTCGCCGACACCGGTCTCTTCGGTGTCTACGCGGGCTGCCGCCCCAGCCAGGTCCACGACGTCCTGAAGATCTGCCGCGACGAGCTCGACCAGGTCGCGGAGCACGGACTGACGGACGACGAGATCACCCGCGCGATCGGCCAGCTCGCGGGCTCCACCGTCCTCGGCCTCGAGGACACCGGCGCCCTGATGAACCGTATCGGCAAGAGCGAGCTCTGCTGGGGCGAGCACATGTCGGTCGACGACATGCTGGCCAAGATCTCCGCGGTCACCCCCGACGAGGTGCGCGAAGTGGCCCGCGACGTGCTCGGCCACCGCCCGTCCCTGTCGGCCATCGGCCCGCTCAAGGACAAGCAGGCGGCCCGCCTCCACGAAGCGGTCGCGTAGGTAGCGCAGTCCCCGCAAGGGATCGACGTAAGGAATGAAGGACATGAGCAAGCTGCGCGTGGCGGTCATCGGCGCGAAGGGCCGCATCGGCTCCGAGGCCGTCAAGGCCGTCGAGGCCGCCGACGACATGGAACTGGTCGCCGCCCTCGGCCGGGGCGACGAACTGGCCTCGCTGACGGAGGCCGGCGCCCAGGTCGCGGTCGAGCTGACCCACCCCGACTCGGTGATGGAGAACCTCGACTTCTGCGTACGACACGGCATCCACGCCGTCGTCGGTACGACGGGCTGGACCGACGAGCGCCTCGCGCAGCTGCGGACGTGGCTGGCCGCGTCCCCGGAGACAGGCGTGCTCATCGCCCCGAACTTCTCCATCGGCGCGGTCCTCACGATGAAGTTCGCGCAGCTCGCGGCGCCGTACTTCGAATCCGTCGAGGTCGTCGAGCTGCACCACCCGAACAAGGCCGACGCCCCCAGCGGCACCGCCACGCGCACCGCCCAGCTCATCGCCGAGGCGCGCAGGGCGGCGGGCAGCGCCCCGCAGCCCG
The DNA here is from genome assembly GCF_055639375.1 of Streptomyces sp. NPDC039462. NCBI lineage: Bacteria > Bacillati > Actinomycetota > Actinomycetes > Kitasatosporales > Streptomycetaceae > Streptomyces > Streptomyces sp. NPDC039462. The sequence goes on along the minus strand of NZ_JBVKAO010000002.1, from coordinate 5,364 downwards.
ACGCCACGACGACGGCCCTGGACGGCGCCCGCGGCGCGGACGTGGACGGCGTGCCGGTGCACTCCGTGCGCCTGCGCGGCCTCCTCGCCCACCAGGAGGTCCTGCTCGGCGGTGAGGGCGAGACCCTGACCGTGCGCCACGACTCGCTGCACCACAGCAGCTTCATGCCGGGCATCCTGCTCGGCGCGCGCCGCGTGGTCGGCACCCCGGGGCTCACGTTCGGCCTGGAACACTTCCTGGACCTCGGCTGATCCGGGGAGCGGACCTCATGCGCGCGAAGATCACCTACGCCGTCACGGCCGCCGTCTTGGTCGTCTACTTCGTCCTGGTCGGCAGCCGCGGCGTGCTCCTGATACAGCACGGCACCGCGCTCACCGTCACCTTCGGTGTCGCGGTGCTGATCCTGCCGGTCATCGGCGTCTGGTTCCTCTGGAAGAACACCCAGTTCGTCCAGCGCGCCAACCGTCTCGCCGCCGAGCTCGAGGCCGAAGGCGGCCTGCCCGTCGACGAGTTGAAGCGCACGCCGGGCGGCCGCATCGACCGTGACTCGGCCGACGAGGTCTTCGCCCGCCGCAAGGCGGAGACCGAGGACTCGCCGGACGACTGGCGCTGCTGGTTCCGCTTGGCCGTCGCCTACCACGACGCCAGGGACACCCCCCGCGCGCGGAAGGCCATGCAGCGCGCCATCGCCCTGCACGCGGGCAGGCCGGTGAACGTCTGAGCCGGGCGGTGGCTAGGCGGTGGGGCTGTACTCCGTGGCGGGCCGGTACTCGTCGGCCCACACCTCGATGGAGTCGGCCGCGCGGTTGAACGCCTCGTGCCGCGCCAGGAAGTCGGCGTTCCGGTCGGTGAGCAGCAGCTGCCGCGCCTCGGCAGTCTGCTGATCACGCCGTACGAGGACGAGGGCCTGCCCCTGCACCGTGCGGGGCAGACCCAGCCAGCGCACCGGCTGCTGGGCGGTCCGCACCGCGGAGATCCGGCCCCAGGGGAGCGTCTGCGTCGTCAGGAAGCGGACCTTGCGCAGTCCGTGGGCGCTCACCCAGATGCCCATGCGCAGCAGCCGCAGGGCACTCACGATGACGAGGGCGGCGAGCCCGGCGCAGATCGCGGCGCCCGCGAGGGAGTCCGCGAACGCGATGACCACGGCGGCGAAGAGAACGAACGAGGCGAGCAGCAGCAGAAGTGCCGCGGTGCCCACGCGCCAGGGACCGGGCCGGTAGGGCCGGCGCCAGTGATCGCGGTTCTCGAAGGGCAGTGCGGCGTCGCCCGCCGCGTCGTCGAAAGTGCGGTCCGCGGTCAGGAAGGGCAGGGGCACGGGCTGATCCTCACTCGATCCACACATGGGCTGTGCCCGGTGAGGCTATCGAGCCGTGCCCCCTGCTACCACCCTTGGGGGTCCGGACGAGTACGAGTCGGTCCGGACGGCAGTCGGCGCCGGTCAGCGACCGTCGGCAGCTTCGGACTGCTGCGTCTGCGCCGGTGACTGGTCGGGCGACATGGCGGGCATCCCGAAGAGCAGGGATCCCACAAGACCGGCCACCACGGTCAGGCCGATGAGCGTGCGGCCCACGATCTGGCTGGCCGACGCGCGCTCACGGGGTGGGGGAGTGACGTTACTGCGGAACTTGTCGGCTTCGGCGATGAAGGCGAACGGAACGGGCTCTCGCCGACGGAACATGGGGCGCGCTTCTCCTCACGGGTCTCGAACGGAGCTCTGTGGACTCTGTTGTATAGACAGACGCGTGAAACGCCCAAAAGGTGCCCTGTTTCAGCAAATTAGTCGAAGAATGTGCTGGCGATTCACCGAACGGCCGATTGTCGGGGCCGACCCGCGAGCGGGCGAGGCACTGATGTGCGGATGGACCGAGCGAAGTGTCCGGATTGCGGCACTTCGTGAAGTTCATCTAGCCTGATCAAACGGACCCGGCACTGCTTGAACCCCCGAGCAGGCAGTGCCGGGCTCCACACTTGTCAGGTCCGCACACATCCCCCGAGGGGCGACCCCGCGCTGAGCAGCGAGTAGCGTGTTACCCATGGCTCCGACCTCCACTCCGCAGACCCCCTTCGGGAGGGTCCTCACCGCCATGGTCACGCCGTTCACGGCGGATGGCGCACTTGACCTCGACGGCGCGCAGCAGCTCGCCACTCATCTGGTGGACGCAGGCAATGACGGCCTCGTTATCAACGGCACCACCGGTGAGTCCCCGACCGTCAGTGACGCGGAGAAAAACGATCTCGTACGAGCCGTCCTGGACGCCGTCGGAGACCGCGCCCACATCGTCGCCGGCGTCGGCACGAACGACACCCGCCACAGCATCGAGCTGGCCCGCGCCGCCGAGCAGGCGGGCGCCCACGGCCTCCTGACCGTGACGCCGTACTACAACAAGCCCCCTCAGGAGGGCCTGTTCCGGCACTTCACGGCCATCGCCGACAGCACCGAGCTGCCGGTCATGCTCTACGACATCCCCGGTCGCAGCGGTGTACCGATCAACACCGAGACGATGGTCCGCCTCGCCGAGCACCCCCGCATCGTCGCCAACAAGGACGCCAAGGGCGACCTCGGCCGCGCCAGCTGGGCCATCGCCCGCTCGGACCTCGCCTGGTACTCCGGCGACGACATGCTGAACCTGCCGCTGCTGTCCGTCGGCGCGTGCGGCTTCGTCTCGGTCGTCGGCCACGTCGTCACCCCGGAGCTGCGCGCCATGCTGGAGGCGCACCTCACGGGTGACGTACAGAAGGCCACGGAGATCCACCAGAAGCTGCTCCCGGTCTTCACCGGCATGTTCCGCACGCAGGGCGTGATCACCACCAAGGCGGCGCTGGCCCTCCAGGGCCGTCCCTCGGGGCCGCTCCGCCTCCCCCTGGTGGAGTTGTCACCCGACGAGACGGCCCAGCTCAAGATCGATCTCGCCGCCGGCGGGGTACAGCTGTAACCACAGACTTCACAACTGAATACGCGGAACACGCGGGCGCGCGGCAGCAGCCGACGGCCGCCCGCACCCCACACAACAACTGCTAATGCACGAACGTCATACGCGCCACGTGCCTCGGAGGTACGTGGCGCGCGTGGTGAGGAGAGTCTTTTGAGTCATCCGCATCCTGAACTCGGCGCCCCGCCGAAGCTCCCGAAGGGCGGCCTGCGGGTCACCCCGCTCGGCGGCCTCGGTGAGATCGGCCGCAACATGACCGTCTTCGAGTACAACGGTCGTCTGCTGATCGTCGACTGCGGAGTGCTCTTCCCCGAGGAGGAGCAGCCCGGAATCGACCTGATCCTGCCGGACTTCACGTCCATCAGGGACCGCCTCGACGACATCGAGGGCATCGTGCTCACGCACGGCCACGAGGACCACATCGGCGGTGTCCCCTACCTCCTGCGCGAGAAGCCGGACATCCCGCTGATCGGCTCCAAGCTGACGCTGGCGCTGATCGAGGCGAAGCTCCAGGAGCACCGCATCCGGCCGTACACGCTGGAGGTCGTCGAGGGCGACCGCGAGCACCTCGGCCCGTTCGACTGCGAGTTCATCGCGGTCAACCACTCCATCCCGGACGCCCTGGCCGTCGCCATCCGCACCCCCGCGGGCATGGTCGTCGCCACCGGTGACTTCAAGATGGACCAGCTGCCGATGGACGGCCGCCTGACCGACCTGCACGCGTTCGCGCGGCTGAGCGAGGAAGGCATCGACCTCCTCCTCTCCGACTCGACGAACGCCGAGGTCCCGGGCTTCGTCCCGCCCGAGCGCGACATCTCGAACGTGATCCGCGGTGTCTTCGCCGGCGCCCAGAAGCGCATCATCGTCGCGAGCTTCGCCAGCCACGTGCACCGCATCCAGCAGATCCTGGACGCCGCGCACGAGTACGGCCGCAGGGTCGCCTTCGTCGGCCGCTCGATGGTCCGCAACATGGGCATCGCCCGCGACCTCGGCTATCTCCGGGTGCCGCCGGGCCTCGTCGTCGACGTCAAGACCCTCGACGACCTGCCGGACAGCGAGGTCGTCCTGGTCTGCACGGGTTCGCAGGGCGAGCCCATGGCCGCGCTCTCCCGCATGGCCAACCGCGACCACCAGATCCGCATCGTCCAGGGCGACACGGTGATCCTGGCGTCGTCGCTGATCCCCGGCAACGAGAACGCGGTCTACCGCGTGATCAACGGCCTGACCCGCTGGGGCGCGAACGTCGTCCACAAGGGCAACGCCAAGGTGCACGTCTCCGGCCACGCCTCGGCCGGCGAGCTCCTGTACTTCTACAACATCTGCAAGCCCAAGAACCTGATGCCGGTCCACGGCGAATGGCGCCACCTGCGCGCCAACGCCGAGCTCGGCGCCCTCACCGGCGTCCCGCACGACCGCATCGTGATCGCCGAGGACGGCGTCGTCGTCGACCTCGTCGAGGGCAAGGCGAAGATCGTCGGCAAGGTCCAGGCGGGATACGTCTACGTGGACGGCCTCTCCGTGGGCGATGTCGGCGAGCCCGCCCTCAAGGACCGCAAGATCCTGGGCGACGAGGGCATCATCTCGGTCTTCGTGGTGGTGGACTCCAGCACCGGGAAGATCACCGGTGGCCCGCACATCCAGGCGCGCGGCTCCGGCATCGACGACTCGGTGTTCACCAGCGTCGTCCCGAAGGTCCAGGAAGTCCTGGAGAAGTCGGCCCAGGACGGCGTCGTCGAGCCCCACCAGCTGCAGCAGCTCATCCGCCGCACGCTGGGCAAGTGGGTCTCGGACAACTACCGCCGGCGCCCGATGATCCTGCCGGTGGTCGTGGAGGTCTGACCCTCCTGACCGCGCCTTCTCCGGAGCGGGGCACCTCGATTTGCATCGGGGCGCCCCGCTCCGTTAGGTTTACGGCTCCGCCAGCGAGGGAACCCGGAGCACTCAGGTGCCTTGGGACCACCCGAGCGGGGCGGGGAATCCGACTCAGAATCTCTGATAAAGTCGGAACCGCCGGAAAGGGAAACGCGAAAGCCGAAAGGCCGGAGCGGGAACCGGAAAGGCACCGAGGAAATCGGACACGAAAGAGTCTGATAGAGTCGGAAACGCAAGAACGAAGAACAAAAAGAAACACCGAAGGGAAGCGCCCGGAGGAAAGCCCGCGAGGGTGAGTACAAAGGAAGCGTCCGTTCCTTGAGAACTCAACAGCGTGCCAAAAGTCAACGCCAGATATGTTGATAACCCCGTCTCCAGCATCAGCTGGGACGCGGTTCCTTTGAAAAAACACAGCGAGGACGCTGTGAACGGACGGGATTATTCCTCCCGACCGTTCCGCTCTCGTGGTGAGCACCGGATTACCGGTACACATTCACGGAGAGTTTGATCCTGGCTCAGGACGAACGCTGGCGGCGTGCTTAACACATGCAAGTCGAACGAT